>JAJYYH010000039.1 GCA_021801255.1 Pseudomonadota bacterium | reverse complement strand
GCCGTCCCCATCAGGGCCGATGGTGCTTCGGCAAGACCCCCATGCACACCTTCCTTGACAGCCTGCCCATCGCTAAGGAAAAATCCATGGCTACCTGAACACGACAGACACACCCATCGGCGCCAAACATCCAACACTGTCTGTCAGATCAAGTTCTGATTTGTACAGAGGAGTTGACATGCTAGCGCTCTATCCCGCCTTGCATCAAAAGGTATTTTTGCTCAGTGCCCTGGGCGCAATGGCGTTCGGCATGGCTGCAGCTTCCAGCGCCCATGCGCAGCCGGCGGCAACAGGCGCATCGAGTGCAGTGGCTGGCGAGTTTGTCAACCAATCCTTCCCAGAAAACCGGCCGTCAGCAAACGTCGCCGGCTTCTATCCGCAGAGCTGGTTGACATACGCAGCCAATCCTGGCCGCAATCCGGTTTTCCCGCTGTCCGAGAACGCGCCGCAGACGCTCCGCGATGGCGTGCGATGGTCGTTTGCCGGAGCCGGTGCGCTGCCCCTCGATGGTCCGCCGCTGGCGGGGGATTTCAAGACCACCGCCTACACCATCGGCATGCCCGTGGGGGTGAGCGTCGTCGCCGGCATCGTCTATGTCGGTGATGACAACGGTTACACCTACGCGCTGAATGCCGCGACCGGCAAGCTGGTCTGGTCGCATTATGGCTGGAACATGACGATGAGCAATCCTCTCGTCTCCGGCGACAAGGTTTTCGTTTCGACAGGCAATGCATATTTCAACTATGCCAATACGATAAAATATCTGAACGGCGAGCGCCCGACGCGCGGACCCGGACTGAATACGATCTACGCCCTCGACCGCCAGACCGGAAACGAGATCTGGGCATTTCATCCGCCGGGCGAAGCCATGCCGACGCCACTCCTGGATGACGGCTTTCTCTATGCCGGCACCGGCGACGGCCATGTCTACAAGCTCGCAGCCGATAGCGGCGCGCTCATCTGGAAGTCCGACATCGTCTCCTTCGTAAGCATGTCATCCCCGGTCAAGGGCGAAGGCAACCTGTTCATTGGCGGCACGGATCCCAATTTCTTCTATGCCATTGATGAAAAATCCGGGCAGATTGCGTGGAAAGTCACCCTCCCGGGCATGGTCGCGACCGGGATTGGCGATTGCACGCCAGCTTATGCTGACGGGATCGTGGTGCAGGAGGTGACAGTCACGAGCGGCAACAAGGATCATCCCGTCGCCAACGTCCTGCTCGCCCTCGACGCCAAGAGCGGGCAGATCCTGTGGCAGACGCGGTTTCCCGATGGCGCGGTGCCCCCAGCAATGAAGACCGCAACCCCGATCATCGTCGATGACGTGGTCTATGAGGGAAGCCCGGTGTCGGGAGACTACTATGCCATCGACCTCAAAACGGGCCACGAGAGGTGGAAGCTGCATCTGGGAAGCCAGATCCGGGCGGGTGCCGCTGTGCTCAACGGCATCGCCTATCTTCCCTACCGCGCCGGAGACATCGCCGCGATCCGCCTGAGCGATGGGAGCCGCCTCGGCGTGACCCATATCGGCGGCGCCTTCGGGCCATCCTCCCCGGTTATCGTCGGTGGAACCCTCTATGTCTCGAACATCTACGGCTGGGTGAACGCAATCCCGCTCACCGACATCAAGGGCAGCCAACGGGCGATGGCCAAGTAGATCGCAAGCCGGCGTGCTCAGCAAGGCAAAAATTGCCGGAAAATCGCACTAAAATCGGCGGGTAGGTAAAATCACCCGCGCAAGACAACCCATTGATGGGTGGATGTTTTCCTTGAAAACGGGGAAGGTCGGGAAAATGGGGAAGGTCGGGCGGGATCAGCCCGGCGCGTCCACCCAGTCGAGCGCGCGGCGCACCGCCTTGGCCCAGCCATGACAATGCCGCGTGCGATCAGCCTCGGCCATTTCTGGAGAAAAAAGGCGTTCGAGCCGCCAATGCGCGGCGAGTTCCGCGGGCTCGCGCCATACGCCCATCGCCAGCCCCGCGGCATAGGCCGCGCCGAGCGCGGTGGTCTCCGTCACGGCCGGGCGCAGCACCGGGGCATTGAGGATATCGGCCTGGAATTGAAGGAGAAAATCGTTCACCGCCATGCCGCCATCGGCTTTCAGGTGAGCGAGCGGGAGGCCGCTATCGGCGGCCATCGCCGCCACCACGTCGCGCACCTGATAGGCCGCCGCCTCAAGCGCCGCGCGGGCAATATGGCCGCGCCCGGCAAAGCGCGTGAGGCCGGCGATCACCCCGCGCGCTGCCTCGTTCCAATAAGGTGCATAAAGTCCTGAAAAGGCCGGGACAATATAGACATCGCCGTTATCGGGGACGGTTCGCGCCAGAGCCTCGATTTCGGTGGCACTGGCGATCAGGCCGAGATTGTCGCGCAGCCATTGCACCAGCGCCCCGGTCACCGCGATCGCGCCCTCGAGCGCATAGCAGGGTGCCGCCGCGCCGAAGCGATAGGCGAGGGTGGTGAGCAGCCCGGATTGCGAGATGATCGGCGTGGTGCCGGTGTTCATGAGTAAAAAACTGCCGGTGCCATACGTGTTCTTGGCCTCGCCGGGGGCAAAGCAGGCCTGCCCGACGAGCGCCGCCTGCTGATCGCCGATCAGCCCGGCGAGCGGGACGCCTTTGAGCGGGGGCAGCGCGATTGTGCCGAGCCGCGCCGAGGAGGAGACGATGCGCGGCAGGCAGGCGGTCGGGATCGCGAATGTTTCCAGCAGCGTCTCGTCCCAGGCGCAGGTGGCGAGGTTCATCAATTGCGTGCGGCTGGCATTCGTCACGTCGGTGATGTGCAGCCCGCCCGCCGGCCCGCCGGTGAGGTGCCAGGCGAGCCAGGAATCGATGGTGCCGAACAGCACCTCGCCCGCCGCCGCCCGCCGCCGCGCGTCCTCGATGTGGCGGAGCAGCCAGTGGAGCTTGAGGGCGGAAAAATAACTCGCGAGCGGCAGGCCAGTGAGCGCCCGGATGCGCGCGCCTTGTTCTCCAGCAGCGAATCGCGGGATCATGGCGGTCGTGCGGGTATCTTGCCAGACCAGCGCATGGGCAAGCGGGCGGCCCGTGCGGCGGTCCCAGAGCAGGCTGGTCTCGCGTTGATTGGTGATGCCGATGGCGGCGAGATCGCTGGCGCCGAGCCCGGCCTTGGCCAGCGCCTCGTGGGTGACGGCAAGCGTGTTGGCGAGAATTTCCTCGGCGTCGTGCTCGACGAGGCCAGGACCGGGGCAGATCTGGTGATGCTCCCGTTGCGCCATCGCTACCACCGCGCCGCTAGCATCGAAAATCAGGAAGCGGCTGCTGGTGGTGCCCTGATCGATGGCGCCGAGATAGGGTTTCATCCCAATCCTCTAGCCAAAAGCGGCGATCGCGACGGTGGCGAGGCCAAGTCCGAGATTGACCGCGATCAGCCGGCGGATGCGCGCGACCGCCTGCGCCTCGCCATCGCGTCGCAAGGCTGCCCAGGGGCCGAAGAAAATCACCAGGAACAGCGCCGCCATGATCAGTCCGAGCGTCTGCATCGCGTTGATCGCCCAGGGCAGGGCGGCGAACCCGCCCGGGCTGAGAAAAATCATGGCATAGCCGGTGGCGAGCTGGATCGGCATGACGTGCCAGACCAGGCGGAAGAAGCGGCGAAATACCTCCTTGTGCAGGCTGAGCCGCTGCAACGGGTCGAGCATGAACAGGCTCGGCCGCAGCACGAGAAGCGCGAAGGCCATGCCGCCCACCCAGAGCACGGCGGCGAGCAGATGAAGCGCCAGCAGGATGGCCCCGATCATGTCACAACTCCGATGATTTCATCCGCCAGGGCACGGAGTTCCAGTGCGGCGCGCGAACGCGGCGCGGCCTCGGTGACGCCGAGGCCGCGGGCGAAGGCGCTGGCGAAGGCCGAACGGCTGCCGAGCGATTGCGTGAGCAGGCCGAGACCGCGTTCGGCGATTTCCTCGGTCATCGCCTGGCGCAGGCGCGAGGCGGCGGGGGCGCGGTTGAACACCAGCCGCGCCACGCGACCTTCGGCGGCGGCAAGTGCCAGCGTGCCCTCGGCGGCCCAGAGATCGGGCGGGCTCGGCTGGATCGGCACCAGCACCAGATCGGCGGCGCGCATCGCGACGCGCGCATCGGTCGCGATCTGTGGCGGGCTATCGATGATGATGAGATCAACGCTACGCCCCAGCCGGGCAAGCTCGCCGCCGAGCCGCCAGCCGGAGACATCGGCGAGATCCAGGGCGCAAGCGGCTTTGGCGCCGACGCGCAGGGCGAACCAGCGGGCGAGGCTTTTCTGCGGATCGATGTCGAGCAAGGCAACCCGGCGCGTGGCAGCGAAGACGGCGCCGAGATGGGCGGCCAGCGTCGTTTTGCCGGCGCCGCCCTTCTGCTGGGCAATCGTCAGAACCACCGCCATCGCCCCTCGCTTTCCCGCCCAGCCTCTTCGTACCCAGCAAAGCCGAAGCGATGCGGCGGTGCAAGCGCGCGGGGCGCCCGGTTAAAGCGCGACCGGCTAAAGCGCGAATAACTCGCGCGCGCGCCCACCCGGGCGATAGAGCCGGAGATAGGTGGGCACGATCAGCTCCACCGGGGTTGCCGCAATGGCGAGCGCGGCAAGCCCCGGCGCGCCTGGCGCCACGACATTGTCGCGCGCCAGCAACAGCAATTGGTCGCGGGTCAGCGGCTTGCCCGGAAGATGCTCGGCGAGCATCGCGCCGAGACGGAGAGCCGCCATCGGCACGTTGATCATCTTCCGCCTGCGCCCGGTCTCGCGCAGGATATAGGCAACGAGTTCGCGAAACCGCCAGATCCGCGGCCCGCCCAATTCGAACACCCCGCCCACCGCCTCGGCGTGGCTCAGCACCGCGAGCACCGCATCGGCGACGTCGCCGACATAGACCGGCTGAAACCGGGTCTCCCCGGCGATCACCGGCATGACGGGCAAGAACTGCGCGATCCGGCCAAGGCGGTTGAAAAACTGATCCTCCGGACCGAAAACCACCGAGGGACGGAGGATGGTCGCGGTCGGGAAAGCGGCGCGTACCTGCGCCTCGCCCTCGCCCTTGCTCGCGGCATAGCGGCTCGGACCCGCCGGATCAGCGCCGATCGCCGAGACATGGGCGAGCCGCGCCACCCCCGCCTTTGCCGCCAGCCGCGCGACGCGGCCCGCGCCCTCGGCCTGGATGCGGGCAAAATCGCCACGCCGGCGCTCGGCCAGGATGCCCACCAGATTGACCACCTCCTCGGCACCGGCAACGGCGCGGGCGACCAGCGCCTCCTCGGTGATCGGGGCATAGAGCGGCACGATCTGGCCAACCGCGCCCATCGGCTTGAGGAACAGCGCCGCTTCGGGATCACGCACCGCGACCCGCACGACGGCGCCGGATTGCGCGAGGCGCCTGACCACGTAGCGCCCGATGAAGCCCGAGCCGCCAAACACCGTCGCCACTCTGCGTGTCGCCATCCGAAGTCCTCCTGCCTGCCGGGAACCGTCCGCGCGTCAGAAAATCGCCCCTCAATAGGCGCGCCGCACGCGATCCTTCAAGTCCGGCGGCCGAGCGGCGATCAGAGCAACCCCTCGCGGCGCAGGCTAAGCCATCTTCCATTGCCGATGATCACGTGGTCATGGACCGTAATGCCGAGAAGACGCGCGGCCTCGCGCACCTCGTTGGTCATCTCGATATCCTCGGGCGAGGGCGAGGGGTCGCCGCTCGGATGGTTGTGCACCAGGATCAGCGCCGAGGCATGCACCTCAAGCGCGCGTTTCACCACCTCGCGGGGATAGACCGGCGTGTGGTTGACGGTGCCGCGCGCGAGCACCTCGTCGGCCAACAGATGATTGCGGTTGTCGAGAAACAACACGCGGAACTGCTCCACCCGCTCGCGCGCCAGCTCGGCATTGAGATAATCCATCAGCCGGTCCCAGTTATTCAGTACCGGCCGCGCGATGATCTCGGCGCGGGCCAGCCTGAGCGCCGCCGCCTGCACCAATTTGATCGCTGCGACGCTATGGGTGCCAAGGCCGGGGGTGGCGAAAAGCTCGCGCTGCGAGGCCGCAAGCACGGCGGCGAAACTGCCGAAATGGTTGATCACCGCCTTGGCGAGCGGCTTGGTATCGCCGCGCGGCTGGGCGAAGAATAGGAGCATTTCCAGCAACTCGTAATCGGCAAGCGCCTCGGCGCCGCGGCCGACGAGTTTTTCGCGCAGGCGGGCGCGGTGGCCGTGCGGCCCGATGCTCGGAAACGGCAGTGCGCCGGGATCCTCGGCCTTGGAGCCTGGCGCGGCGGTGGTGTCTTCCGGGGCCTCATTGGCGGGATCGAGCGGGCGGGCGAGAAACTCCGCGACGTGATCGACCGCCTCGGCGAACCCGGCGATCGGGCGGCGCGGCGCGGCGCGCTGCCAGTCCCGGGTGTCACCATCGCGCGCGAGGGCACGCTGAAGCGCCGGCCGCGCCGCGCCGCGCCCGCCACGTATGTCCCGCCATAATCCGGACAACCAGAACGGCAACGCCTCCTCCAACTACCCATACAATGGCATGGACCGTTGGCATAATTCAACTCATGAGTGAGATCGCTGGTATTTCAGTTTGAATATCGGCGCTATCCCGCAAGGCTCACACGCCGCGCCCTGACTTCTCTTATGGAGGTTTTGCGGGAGCGGGTGGCGAAATTTGATTTTCGCATTCTGCCGTGGGGATAAGACGTGCGGCACAGCCGTGCTGGAGCCAGAAACCAAGCCGACAGACCCGCTTCCGAGCTTCACAACCCGTGAGCGGTTTCACATTGTCAGCCGATTTGGTGATGACGATATCCCGGCAAGAGGCAACGCCCCTTGCCTTGCTTCTACTTACACCCCCGGGCTGCAGGAAGCGCCGCCGAGGACGCAGAATTCGGCGCAGAAGCGGTGATTGAGCGCGACGGGGCGGGTGGCCGCGGCAAGCGTTGGGCCGAGTTCGAAGCCCTGGTCGTAGGCGAGCAGGGTGCAGGCGAGCACGGCGGGCCCGGCGCTGCCCTTGCGGCGGACCACCATGCGGGCGCTCGCGCACATCATGGCGTCTGGGTTCTTGCCGAGGATGCCCCAGCAGCTCTCGGTGATTTCGGGGACATCGGCGGTCGGGTCCATTTCGGGAAACAGCACGAGCTTGGCGCGCTGGGTGGCATCGAGAGCGAGCCCTAGGCGGGCGAAGAGGGCGGCAAATCCGGCGCGCAGCTCGGCCTCGCTTTCGCCCCAGCGGGTGCGCCCGGCGATCGCGAGATCGAAGCCCTGGGCGGCGAGCCAGAGCAGGCCGTCGAGGGTTTCGCGCCAGCTTCCCGGCCCGCGCAGCGCCTCGTGCCGCAGAGCGGTGTAGTGATCGAGCGAGACGCGGAGCGTGAGGCGTCCGGGAAAGCGCGTGGCGAGGGAGAGCAGGGCGTCGCGGATTTTCGGGCGCTGCATCGGCCGCATCGCATTGGTCAGCACGAGCACGCGGTGACCGGCCATGAGCGCGTCTTCCATCATGGCGGGAAGCTCGGGGTTGAGGAATGGCTCGCCGCCGGTGAAGCCGATTTCCCGGAGTTTCGGGTGATGGCTCGCCGCTTCCGCGAGAAAGCCCTGCACCTCGGCGCGGCGCAGGAAGACGAGGCGGTCGTTGCGCGGGCTCGATTCGATATAGCAATCGGTGCAGGCGATGTTGCAGAGCGTGCCGGTGTTGAACCAGAGGGTGCGGAGCGCGGTGAGTGCCACGCGGGCGCGGCGTTCGC
Organism: Pseudomonadota bacterium; assembly: GCA_021801255.1. Lineage (GTDB taxonomy): Bacteria > Pseudomonadota > Alphaproteobacteria > Acetobacterales > Acetobacteraceae > Acidibrevibacterium. The sequence continues at coordinate 68,500 of JAJYYH010000039.1, read as the reverse complement.
CACGCGCGGTGGTATCGGGGTCGGTGAATTTTGCTGCCGCCAGGGCAGGGGAAATCGCGTCCATCGCTGGTGTGGCTCCTTTCCGCCGGCGTTCAGGGCGGCAGGTTGGCCCCGGCGAGGGCATCCACCACGGCGCGCGTCACCTCCCGCGTCGTCGCCCGCCCGCCGAGATCAGGGGTGCGGATGCCGCTGGCCGTGACCTGCTCGACCGCCGTCATCAGCACCCGCGCGGCCGCTTTCTCGCCAAGATGCTCAAGCATCATCGCGGCACTCCAAAAACTCGCCACCGGGTTGGCGATGCCTTTCCCCGTGATATCGAAAGCCGAGCCGTGGATCGGCTCGAACATCGAGGGAAAGCGCCGCTCGGGGTCGATATTGCCGGTGGGCGCGATGCCGAGCGAGCCGGCCAGCGCCGCGGCGAGGTCGGAGAGGATGTCAGCGTGGAGGTTGGTCGCGACCACGGTGTCGATCGATCGCGGGCGGCGCACCATGCGCGTCGTCATCGCATCGACCAACTCCTTGTCCCAGGTGACATCAGGGAATTCGCTCGCCACTGCGGCGGCGATCTCGTCCCACAGCACCATCCCGAAGCGCTGCGCGTTGGATTTCGTGACGACTGTCAGATGCTGGCGCGGGCGCGACTGGGCGAGCGCGAAGGCGAAGCGCATGATGCGGGCAACCCCGGCGCGGGTGAAAATCGCCACCTCGGTCGCCACTTCCTCGGGCAAGCCGCGATGCGTCCGTCCGCCATTGCCGGCATATTCGCCCTCGGAATTCTCGCGCACGATCACCCAGTCGAGATCGCCCGGCGTGAGGCCGGCGAGCGGCGAGGTAACGCCGGGCAAAATCCGCGTCGGGCGGACATTGGCGTATTGGTCAAACCCTTGGCAGATCGGCAGGCGCAGGCCCCAGAGCGTCACGTGATCGGGGATATCGGGGGCGCCGACGGCGCCGAAATAGATCGCGTCCATCCCCCGGAGTTGTGCCAGCCCATCCTCGGGCATCAGCGCGCCGAGCCTGCGATAGCGCGCCGAGCCCCAGTCGAATTGCGTGACCTCAAGAGAAAACCCGCCGCCGCGCGAAGCGAGGGCGTCGAGCACCTCCAACCCGGCCGCGATCACCTCCGGCCCGATGCCGTCGGCGGGAATAGCGGCGATGCGGTATGGGCGCATGGTTTTTTCCTCGGCGCGAGTCGGGATAGGAGAGTGCCGCGTGGGCGGGGGAGGAGGCAAGAGCGGGGTTTTTGGGGGGAATTCATGGCGAGCCGAGGCCGCGGATTAACCTGTTGATCGCGCGGCCCGCCGGCGTCGATGCGAATATCCCGCGTTATCCACGCCGCCCTATCGCGCCGATCGCCGCGCGATCTCGGCCCGCGCCTCATCGCGGCGGGAGCGCACGTCTCGAACCCACTCCTCCGGCCAGACCGTCGTGGCGACCGTCAGGCAGGCCTCCCAGGCCGCCACCGCCTCGCTCAGTCGCGCCGTCCCGCTCTCCCGCCCGCCCAGCGCCCGGAGCGCGGTGCCGAGGTTGTTCTGCGTCGTCGCCCAGTCGAGCGGCACGCAACCGCTGGTCAATTCCTCCAGCGCCAGCCGATAGGCCGCGACCGCTTCGCCCAGCCGCGCCGTCCCGCTCTCGCGCTGGCCCAGCGCCCGGAGCGCGTTGCCGAGGTTGTTCTGCGTCCCTGCCCACTGGAGCGGCACGCGCTCGCGCGTCCACTCCTCCAGCGCCAGCCGACAGGCCGCGACCGCCTCGCCCAGCCGCGCCGTCCCGCTCTCCCGCTCGCCCAGTGCCCGGAGCGCGTTGCCGAGGTTGTTCTGCGTCGCCGCCCAGTCGAGCGGCACGCGCTCGCGCGTCCACTCCTCCAGCGCCAGCCGAAAGGCCGCGACCGCCTCGCCCAGCCGCGCCGTCCCGCTCTCCCGCTCGCCCAGCCTCGTGAGCGCGATGCCGAGGTTGTCCTGCGTCGCCGCCCAGTCGAGTGGCACCCGATCGCGCGTGAACTCCTCCAGTGCCGCGCGATAGGCCGCGACCGCCTCGCCCAGCCGCGCCGTCCCAGCTTCCCGCGCGCCCAGACTCGCGAGCGCGTTGCCGAGGTTGTTCTGCGTCATCGCCCAGTCGAGCGGCACCCGCGCGCGCGTCCGCTCCTCCAGCGCCAGCCGAAAGGCCGCGACCGCTTCGCCCAGCCGCGCCGTCCCGCCCTCGCGCTCGCCCAGCCTCGCGAGCGCGTTGCCGAGATTGTTCTGCGTCACTGCCCAGTCGAGCGGCACCCGATCGCGCGTGAACTCCTCCAGCGCCAGCCGATAGGCCGCCACCGCTTCGCCCAGCCGCACCGTCCCGGCTTCCCGCTCGCCCAGCGCCCGGAGCGCGTTGCCGAGGAGGTGCGCGGCGTTTCCACGCTCGGTGCCGTCATGCGCGGTCGCCAACATCCGCCGGGCCAGTTCGATCGCGATGGAGAGGGAGAAATTGACCCCTTTTGCCGCGCCATCTTCCCGAAGCGCCTGGTATCGTTCGCGGAACGCCGGCAGCCACGCGGGCCGTTCGGTGGGGTGGTCCATCGCAACGAGCATCTCGATCCGCCGCGCGGCGCCGGGCGCGTCGCGCCGCAGGATGTCCATGTTCACGCCCGCTTCGAGCAGAACGACCCGTGATCTCCGATGCGCCGCGTCGAGTTCGGCAAGCCCCTTGTCGATCGTGCGTGCCCCGCCATCGAAGTCGCCGCTCCGGGTCTCCGTCGCAACCCGCGCCAGCACCGCGTTGACGAATGCGTCGTGGTTCGTGCCCCGCTCACCCCTGGCGATCACCTCGCGGGCAACCTCCACGGCACGTTCGAGTTCGATGACCGCCTGAGGGAATTCGATAACCTCCTTGTTCAGGCGCTGGGCGAGCTTGACGACGGTTCGCCGTTCGAGCCCGGCCGCTTCGGCAATTTGGAGAAGCCCATTTTCCTGTAGCACCGCGAGCAGTTCTTCGGCGGTCGCGCCGTAGGTGATCTTGTCGCCGCCGACGATGTCGCCGGTCACGGGGCCGATCGTCCCGGAAAGGCTCACGCCTTTGTGCTTGGCCGCCATCGCGGGCGCTTATCCGCCCCGCAGCCTGTCAAGCACGAAGCTCGTCACCGGGCCGGCGATATTCGCAAGGATCGGCTTGGCGAAGGCGCTCACCACCGCGCTCGCCGCCCCCGGCACCAGCCCCACGATCGCGTCCAGCGATCGGGCGATCACACCGTCCCTGGCGCCGCTGCCCTGGGCCGCCTCCGTCCTCAGCGTCGCCAGACTTGTTTCGGCCGCGGCCCGCGCCTCGGCGGACGCGGCCCCGATCGCCTCGATCAGCGGACGCAGAGCGTCATCAAGCGCGCCCGCGGGCAAACGGCCGACGATCTTATGACCGCCGACGATGTCACCACCGACGGAGCCGACCGTCCCCACGATGTTGACCCCGCCGCTCTGACCTTCGCCCGATTTTTTGCCCATGATTTACCCCCACGTTCCCTGTCCGCTTGCTGCAATAGCAGAAATTCAGACCCAGACAGCTTAAAACCTGGGGCTTTGCCCCAGACCCGACCAGGGGCCGAGCCCCTGGACCTTGCTACGGGAAAAAATTCAACGCTGCTCGGGGAACAGCGAGAGCAGGCCACCGGCGCTCGCCGCGCAGCGGCCGCGCTCGGTGATCAGGCCGCTCACCAGCCGCGCCGGCGTCACATCGAAGGCCGGGTTGGCGGCGGGGCTTTCCTTCGGGCTGATGCGGATGGTCGCGATGCTGCCATCGAGCGCCCGGCCGGTGACCATCGTCACCTCGCTCGCCGCCCGCTCCTCGATCGGGATTTCGCTGACGCCGTCATCGATCGTCCAGTCGATGCTGCTGGAGGGAACCGCGACCCAGAATGGCACATCGGTATCCCGCGCCGCCAGCGCCTTAAGGTAGGTGCCGATCTTGTTCGCGACATCGCCCTGGCGGGTGACCCGGTCGGCGCCGACAATGACCAGATCGACGCGGCCGCGCTGCATCAGATGGCCGCCGGCATTGTCGGTGATCAGCGTGTGCGCGACCCCATGCTTGCCGAGTTCCCAGGCGGTGAGCGAGGCGCCCTGGTTGCGCGGGCGGGTTTCATCGACGAAGACATGCACCGCGATGCCCTGGTCATGCGCCTGATAGATCGGCGCCAAGGCGGTGCCCCAATCAACGGTGGCAAGCCAGCCGGCATTGCAATGGGTAAGGATATTGACCGCTCGCCCGCCGCTCGCGGCATGCGCGATGAGTTCCACCCCGAAGCGCCCGATGGCGGCGTTCTGCGCCACATCCTCCTCGGCGATGGCGGCGGCCTCGGCATAGGCGGCGGCGGGGCGGGCGCGAATGGGAAGGTCGCGGAGGCGCGCCAGCATGCGCGCGAGCGCCCAGCGCAGATTGACCGCGGTCGGGCGCGTTGCCAGCAGCAGGGCGGCAGCGCGCTCCAGCGCCGCATCGGAGGCATCGGCGCGCAAGCCGAGGCAGAGGCCGTAGGCGGCGGTGGCGCCGATCAGCGGCGCGCCGCGCACCAGCATGGTGCGGATGGCGTGCGCCGTCTGGTCGAGCGTGGTCAGGCGCAGGATCTCGAAACCCCAGGGCAGCTTGGTCTGATCGATGATGCGCAGCGACCAGCCATCGTCATCGAGCCAGATGGTGCGATAGGGGGTGCCGTCGATGTTCATGACGCGGCGATCCTATATCCGCTGATGCAGCACGCAGACCAGGGTGAAAAGTCGCCGCGCGGTCGGAAAATCGATCGCCACCTTGCCGGCGAGCCGCTCCTGCATCAGGTTGGCGCCCTCGTTGTGCAGCCCGCGCCGGCCCATGTCGATCGCCTGGATGCGCGCCTCGCGCCCCTCCGCAACGGCGGTGTGATAGCTTTCGACCAGCAGGTGATAGTCCTTGATGAGCGCGCGAAACGGGCCGAGGGCCAGGACATGGAGCGCCAGGGGGCGATCGTCGGCGCGGCGGATATCGAAGGAGAGCCGGCCTTCCTGGATCGAAAGATGCAGCGCATAGGGCCCGTCGTCGCGGCCGGGCAGGGAAAACAGGTTTTCCGCCTGGAGATCGGCCACCGCCTGGGCGCGGTCGGCTTCGAGCAACGGCGAGAGCCGGGTCAGCGCCGCGCCGTCGAGGACGACGCGCTCCAGCCGGTCGTGTTCAACCGAAGTCATGCGGGGCGCTGGGATCGCTTTCCTCATCCTTCATCAGGCCGAGATGGAGCATCAGCCCGACGGTCGCACCCTTCACGGGGCGCAGCAGCGCCAGGGTGAGAAACAGCGTGAGCGGCACCCAGACCACCATCTGCAGCCAGATCGGCGGGGCCAGGTTCTGCTCGGTGATCAGCATGCCGGGGATCACCAGATGCCCGACCAGGACGATGGTGAAATAGGGCGGCACATCATCGGCGCGCACCACGCCGAGCGGGGCGCTGCAACTCCGGCATTTTCGGACGACGCGGAGGTAGCCATTGAAAATATGGCCTTTCCCACAAGACGGGCAGTGCCCGCGTAGGCCACGGCCGAGGCTCGCGGCAAGGGCTGGCGTCGGCCAGCGTGGGCGCTTTTCGATGCGATCGGGTTGCCAGTGGCGCGGCAGGGGGTGTTCCGGCACGGCGCGATCCTTCGCTCGAAGACAGTGCGGCTTGCTGCAATGCGATATATGATAGCGGCACCGCCGCCGGGCAAGCAAGCATGGGCGCGCATTTCGCATGTCTCGGGCGAGACCGGCGCGGGGCCGTGGTTGCCGGCGCCAGGGTTGTGACGAATAATGGCCTCTCAAACCCCTATCGGATAGCAAGAAAGCGAGCCGCGCCTTGGCCCAACCTGCCGCCCTCCCGACGCGCTATGATTTCGCCACCGCCGAGCCGAGATGGCAGCAGGAATGGGCGGCGCGCGGCTGCTTCCGCGTCGCCGACGCGCCGGCCGGCGGTCAGCCAAAATACTACGTGCTGGAGATGTTCCCCTACCCCTCGGGGCGCATCCATATGGGCCATGTCCGCAACTATACGCTGGGCGACGTGGTGGCGCGCTACAAGCGGGCGCGCGGCTTCGCGGTGCTGCATCCGATGGGCTGGGACGCCTTCGGTCTGCCGGCGGAGAACGCGGCGCGCGAGCGCGGCATCCACCCCGCACGCTGGACCTGGGACAACATCGCCACCATGCGCGGCGAATTGCAGCGCATGGGCCTCTCGATCGAATGGGAGCGCGAGTTTGCCACCTGCGATCCCGCCTATTACGGCCATCAGCAGAAATTATTCCTCGATTTCCTCCGCGCCGGCCTCGTCGAGCGGCGCGAGGCCTGGGTCAACTGGGATCCGGTCGATGGCACCGTGCTTGCCAACGAGCAGGTGATCGACGGGCGCGGCTGGCGCTCGGGCGCGCTGGTCGAGAAGAAGCGGCTCGCCCAATGGTCCTTCAAAATCACCCGCTTCGCCCCCGATCTGCTCGAGGCGCTCGGCCAACTCCCGCGCTGGCCGGAGCGCGTGCGCCTGATGCAGGAAAAATGGATCGGCCGCAGCGAGGGCGCGCGGGTGCGTTTCGCGCTCGCCGAGGCAGTGGGCGAGATCGCCGATCTCGAGGTCTATACGACGCGGCCCGATACGCTTTTCGGCATGTCGTTCCTGGCACTGGCGCCCGAGCATCCGCTGGCCGCGGCACTCAGTGCGCGTGACCCCAAGGCGGCGGCCTTCATCGCCGAATGCCGGCGCATGGGCACCAGCGAGGCGCTGATCGAGACCGCCCCGAAGCAGGGCTTCGATACCGGCCTCAGGGTGCGCCATCCGTTCCGCGAGGACGCGACTTTTCCCGTCTGGATCGCCAATTTCGTGCTGATGGACTACGGCACCGGGGCAATTTTCGGCTGCCCCGCGCATGATCAGCGCGATCTCGATTTCGCGCGGAAATACGGCCTGCCGGTAACGCCAGTTGTGCTGCCGCCGGGGGCGGAGAAGGCGGATTTCGTGATCGCCGATCAGGCCTATGACGGGCCGGGCGTGGTGATCAATTCGGGCTTCCTCGATGGTCTTTCGGAGGCCGCGGCGAAAGACGCGGCGATCGCCGAACTGGCCCGCCGCGGTCGCGGCGAGGGCGTGGTGAACTGGCGGCTGCGCGACTGGGGGGTGAGCCGCCAGCGCTATTGGGGCTGCCCGATCCCGATCATCCATTGCCAAGCCTGCGGCGTGGTGCCGGTGCCCGAAGCCGATCTGCCGGTCAAACTGCCCGAGGACGTGAGTTTCGAAAAACCCGGCAACCCGCTTGATCATCATCCCACCTGGAAGCACGTCGTCTGTCCCACCTGCGGGCGGCCGGCGCGGCGCGAGACCGACACGTTCGATACTTTCGTCGATAGCTCCTGGTATTTTGCCCGCTTCTGTAGCCCCGGCGCGGCGCGCCCGGTCGATCGCGCCGCCGCCGATCACTGGCTGCCGGTCGATCAGTATATCGGCGGCATCGAGCACGCGATTTTGCACCTGCTCTATGCCCGCTTCTTCACCCGCGCCATGCGCGCAACCGGCCATCTCGGCATCGCCGAACCCTTCGCCGGGCTGTTCACCCAGGGCATGGTGACGCATGAGAGCTATAAATCCGCCGCCGGCGCCTGGCTCTATCCGAGCGAGGTCGAGAAGCTGCCCGAGGGTGGCGCGCGCCACCGCGAGACTGGCGAGGCGGTGATCGTCGGGCGGATCGAGGCGATGTCGAAATCGCGGCGCAACACCGTCGATCCTGGCGCCATCATCGCCCGCTTTGGTGCCGATACCGCGCGCTGGTTCATCCTTTCGGACAACCCGCCCGAGCGTGACATGGAGTGGACCGAGGCCGGCGTGCAGGGCGCGTGGCGCTTCATCCAGCGGCTTGATCGCCTGGTCGAGGCCATCGCCGCGGGCACGGCGGATGCGCCGATGCCGGGTGCTTTCTCCGCATCCGCCCGGGCGCTTCGCCAGGCGAGCCATCGGGCGGTTGCGGCGGTGACCGAGGCTCTGGAAAATTTCGCCTTTAACGTGGCGGTCGCCCGTGTGCACGAACTCGCCAACGCCCTCGCCGAGGCTGAGACTGCAGCCGGCATGGCGGGCGGCGACGATCTCGCCTGGGCGCGGCGCGAGGCGGCGTTCCTGCTCTGCCGCCTGATCGCGCCGATGATGCCGCATCTCGCCGAGACCCTGCACGAAAAGCTGGCTCCCGAGGCGGCAGCCCTGATCGCCGAACAGCCCTGGCCGGTGGCCGAGCCGGCGCTGCTCGCGCGTGAGCAGGTGACGATCGCGGTGCAGGTTCTAGGCAAGCTCCGCGGCACCGTCACGCTGCCGCCGGGCAGCCGCGAGGACGCGGTGGCGGCGGCAGCGCGGGCCGAGCCCAACATCGCGAAAGCTCTTGCCGGGGCGCGCGTCGTGAAGCAGATTTTCGTCCCCGACCGGATCATCAACTTCGTCATCGCGAGGTGACCGATGCGTGAGGCGCTTATCTCGCCGCCCTTTCTCGCCCGCCGGGCGTTCCTGCTGCTCGGCGGCGGGGCCATCTTGCAGGGCTGCGGCTTCTCGCCGATGTACGCGACCGCCTCCGACAGCGGCATCAACCCGGAGATGGCCGATCTCGCCGCCATCACGGTCGGCGCGATCCCGGATCGCCCAGGACAGGAATTGCGCGAGGCGCTGCAGGAGCGCTTCCAGCTGGGCGGCGTCGGCGTCGCACGGCGCTACGATCTCGACGTGATCTACGCTTTCAGCGAGCAGGGCATCGGCATCCAGCCGGACACCTCGGTCACCTATCAACGGGTGATCGGCACCGCCAACTGGACACTGCGTAGCCAGGATCCGCACCATACCACGCTCACCACCGGCAAGGCCCGCGCCATCGACGGCTTCAACTTCATCGACCAGCAATTTTTCGATGCCACGCTGGAGGACGAGAAGGTCCACGCGCGCATCGCCATCCAGATCGCCGATCAGATCACCCTCCAGCTCGCCAGCTATTTCAAGCGTCACCCCGCCAAGCCCGACGGCGTTTCGTGAAGCTCGACGCCCGCGCCGCCGCCGCCGCCCTCGGCAATCCCGCGCCCTGGCGCGCCGTGCTGTTGCATGGCTCCGACGCCGGCCTCATCCGCGCGCGTGGTGCCATGCTGGCGCGCGCCGTGCTGGGTGCGCTCGACGATCCGTTTCGTCTGGCTGAGTTCGATCGCGAGGGCTTCGCGCGCATCCCCGAGGAGATGGCGTCCCTGGCGCTCACCGGCGGGCGGCGCGTGGTGCGCGTGCGCGATGCCGATGACCGCGCCACCCAGGCCGTCCAGGCGGCGCTCGACGGCCCCGGCGAGGGGTTGCTGGTGCTGGAAGCCGGCGAATTGCCGCCGCGCTCGCGCCTGCGCGCGCTGATCGAGCGCGCCAAGAGCGCCGCCGCGATCGGCTGCTATCCCGAGGAAGGCCGCGCGCTCGGCGAGACGATCCGCGCGAGCCTTGCCGCCCATCGTGTGACGATCCGCGCCGAAGCGCTGGAGTGGCTCACCACCCAGCTTGGCGCCGATCGGCTGGCGAGCGAGCAGGAGCTGGAAAAACTCGCCCTCTATGTCGGCCCCGGCGGCACCGTCGATCTGCCTGATGCCATGGCCTGCACCGGCGATCTCGCCGGCTTGTCGCTCGATGACGCGCTGTTCGCCGCGACCGCCGGGCGCATCGCTCTGGCCGAGCGCGCGTTGGAAACGGCGCTGGCCGAAGGGGCGGCGGCGATCGGCATTTTACGCGCCGCCATTCTGCATCTTCAGCGCCTGCACCGGGTGCGCGCGGCGATCGCCGAGGGGGTTGCCGAGACGGAGGCGATCCGGCACCTTCGCCCGCCGCTTTTTGCCCGGCGCCAGGGCGCCTTCAGCGCGGCGCTCCGTCTCTGGCCCGAGCCCGCGCTCGCCGGCGCGCTGGCCACGCTGTTCGAGACCGAGCTGGCCTGCAAGCAGACCGGCGCGCCAGCGGAAATCCTCTGCCGCAACGCGATCTCCGCCCTTGCACGCCGGGCGGCGCGGCGCCAGGAGCGCGCAGCATAACGTCCAGTAAATAAGGCCAGGGCTCCGCCCTGGATCCGCTGGGGCCAGCTTCCCCAGACCCGCGTCCCGGAAAGGATTGCAAAGGCTCCGCCTTTGCTGGGGTCCAGGGGTGAAACCCCTGGCCTTAAGATGAATTTTCCTCGCCGCGCGGGGCAAATCCCGCGAAGGGATTGTGTGGGATCCAGGCGGCGAGCCGGGTGATGGCCTCCTCGATCGCGGCGTCGAAGGACTGGGCGAGCGCGAAGTGCCGCCCGGCGGCGCCGATCGCGCGGGCGCGGTCGTCGTGGGCGAGAACCCAGGCGGCGGCTTCCTCGAGATCGGAAAGATCGGCCGCGACCGGCACGTAATGCTCCCATGGCGTGAGCGCGTCGTAATACCATTGCCGATAGCGCAGCGGCGAGCCGATCAGGAGGACGCAGGAACCGGTGAGCAGGCCGCAGAAGGCGGCGTCCCAGGCATTGCAATTACCATTCGCCACGATCACCCCCTTGTGACGCATGAATTCGACGCGGGGGACATAGGGGCGCAAAAACCCGGCGCGCTCGATCCGCGCGACGAGGTGCGGCTCCTCGATCTGCACGATCCTGGTGAGGCCGACATCGAACATGTCGGGCCGCGCGGCGCTCCTGGCGCGAGCGCAGAGGGCGAGGCGTTGCAGCCAGGCGAAATCATCCGCCGCATCCTCGCCCGGCGGATCGAACAGACGGTGTCCGGTGCTAGAGCCGCGCCAGAAGACCTGCGCGAGGCGCTGTTCCCAGGGAATGAAGTCCTCGCGGAATTGTTGCCGCGTTGCCTCGTAGCCGCGCGATTCAAAAAATTCCGGATCGGGAATGAGGCAGCCGCCGGGCGTATTGTTGGAAAAATTCACGCTCGGAAAATTGCCGCGATCGCCGAGCTCGCAGAGAAAGGTGCCACGTATCATCGGATTGCGCCGCAACACGCGATCGAGAAGAAACACCACGCCGGCACAGCGGCGCACTGTTCCGTCGAACGAATACAGCCCGCGCCAGTCTTTGTGCAAGGAAATTCGCACCCCGCCATCGGCGATCGTTATGAGGCATAGCTCGGCATGATTGAGCCGCAAATCCGTTATTAAGTCAGCGAAATCGAAGGAAAACGCCCTACGCGCGTTGCTCCGCGCGAGGTAGCGCGCGAGGATTTCATTCAGGCTTGTGGCAACGATAGTGTGATCGGCCTCGCTGGCGTGTTCGCCAAATGCCGTCACGGATCGGATAAACTCGTCGAGCGCAGCGGAAAAATTTTCCAGTTCGCTGACTGAACCTTGGGTAAATCCAAGCAATTTATCAGTTTCAATCCTTAAGTAATCAGCTCTCTTTTCAGGGCTGCCTTCAACCCGCAAAACCTGTCTGACGAACGTGCCATCACCATAGTTCAGAAGCCTGGGATGTTCCGCGTCAACCAGAGTAAATTGCTCAGCGTCAGGAATGTTTTGTAATAACTGGTGAAGGAAAGTCTGATCGTCCGTAACCCAATCTGCCGCCGCGCGTAATTGCTCGTCCGCAATTTCATCAAACAGGCGAGACCACTCACACACGATTGCCTGTCCGACCGGATGGGCCAGGTTGATGAGAAAGACGCCAGAGTTGACGTCCCACCAGTGACCAGTCGGTCCCCCCGGGGCAATGACGAGGGCAACGTTATCCTTATCCCTGAGATAAGTTTTTAGGTCGAAATCCAGATCGACGACGTAGGCGTCCGCGTCCAGATAGCAGACCCATCCTGAGAACCCTGTGTCCACCAGCCGCTTCAACAACGCTATGCGATTGAACGCTGCATGCCAGGGATGGTACCCGCGGATGATCCCGAAATACGACTCATAGCTGCATTGATGCCGGCTACAATATTCTACGACAGTCCGTGATGTCGCTTCCAGCAGCGGTCTGTAGGTTACCTCGGCGGTTTGCAAAAAGTGGATTTTCATTGGGCCCAATCTCCTACACGGGGCTACTTCGGCAGTTGCTCTGCCAATAGACTTTCGGCACGCCGCAGCCGCTTACGGGCGGGGTCATTTCACCGATCATCTGAGACGAGTGGCGTGGCGGGCGCGATCGCGCGGATTATCAGGGCGGCGGCGAGATAGGTCAGGGCGGCGAACAGAAAGGGCGCACCGGGGAAGAAAATCACCGCATCCCCCGGGGTGCAGGCGGAGAACAGCGCCGCCCCCACGAGGGGGGCAAAAATCGCCGTAAAACTTTGCAGCGCCGCCAGCACGCCCTGCGCCTCGCCCTGGCGGTCGGCGCCGGATTGCGCCGAGAACAGGGCGCGGATCGCCGGCGTGTTGATGGCGCCAAGGGCCGAGACCACGACGCCAACATACATCATCCAGCCGGCGAAGGCGAAGGCGAAGACGCCCTGCGCCAGTGCCGCGAGCAGGCAGCCGAGCAGGGCCACCCGGATCTCGCCGAGCCCGCCGATCAGCCGGCGGATGAGCAAGCCCTGCACCAGCGCCTGCGACAGCCCCGCCGCCGCCAGCGCCGCGCCGTTCTCGGTGGTCTGCCAGCCGAAGCGGAGCGCGGTCGAAAGCACAAAGGCGCTTTGCAGGGCGCCGAGGCCAAACCAGGTGCAGCTCCAGGCCAGGCCGAGGCGGAGCGCGCGGCGGTTGCCGGCAAGGCTCGCCAGGGCGCCGAGCGGGTTGGCGCGGCGCCAGGAAAACGCCCGCCGCCGCTCCGGCGGCAGCGATTCGGGCAGCACCAGAAAGCCATAGAGCGCGTTGCACAGCGATAATGCGGCGGCGACCAGGAAAGGCAGACGCAGCCAGATCGCGCCGAGCATGCCGCCCATCGCCGGGCCGAGGATGAAGCCCAGGCCGAACATCGCCCCCACGAGGCCGAATTGCTGGCCGCGCCGCTCGGGTGGCGTGACATCGGCGATATAGGCGGTGGTCGCCGAGATATTCCCCGTCGTCACCCCGGCCAGGAGACGCGCCACGAACAGCCAGGCGAGCGAGGGGCTGGCGGCGAGGATGAGATAGTCGAGGCCGAGACCGAGAACCGAGAGCAGCATCACCGGGCGGCGCCCGAAGCGATCCGAAAGCCCGCCCAGCACCGGGGCGAAGACGAACTGCATGGCGGAAAAACTGGTGGCGAGAATCCCCACCCAGAAGGCGGCGTGGCTGGCATCGCCGCCCATGAACTGCAACACCAGTTGCGGCACGATCGGGATGATCAGGCCGATGCCGAGCGCATCGATCGCCAGCAGCGCCAGCGCGAACCCGACCGCGGGCTTGCGTGGCGCTCTCACGCCGCCCGCCACGCGGCGGCGCGCGCGGCGGCGCGGACGCATTTGCGCATCACCGAAGGCAATGCCTCGGCATCGAGGGCGGCAAGCGGGCGAAGAAAGCCCGGCGCCGTGATGCGCTCGACGCGGGCGGCGTGCACCTCGAGGGTGAGGGCAAAATGGGTAAAAACATGCCGCACGACGCCGGCGGCGCGCCAATCCGCGGCCATTGGCGCGAGCGCCAGCGCCTCGGCGGGCGAATATGGCGCCGCGCGCCACGGCGTGCCGGGCAACTCGACCATGCCGCCGAGCAGACCGTTGCGGGGACGGCGGCGGAGCAATACCTGATCGGCCGCATCGACGAGCCAGAATTGTGCCCCGAAACGCTCCGGCCGCGGCGGTTTGGCGGACTTCCGCGGCAGCTCGGCGGCCAATCCGGCGGCTAGGCCGCGACAATTCCCAGCCAGCGGACAGAGCGCGCAATCCGGCCGCCCCGGCATGCAGACCCCGGCGCCAAGATCGAACAGCGCCTGCACCGCGTCCCCTGGGCGGGCACGGAACGCGGCATCGCGGGCGAGGGCCGCGGCGCGCGCCAGGATCGCCGCCCGAGCGCCGGGCAAGGGATCGGCGATGGCGAAATGGCGCACCAGCACGCGCAGGACATTGCCGTCGACCGGCAAGGAAGCTGCCCCGAAAGCGATCGCTCCGATGGCGGCGGCGGTATAGGGACCGATGCCCGGCAAGGCGCGCAGCCCCGCCAGGTCGCGCGGAAAACCCCCGCGAGCGGCGACGGCGCGGGCGGCGGCCACGAGGTTGCGGGCGCGGGCGTAGTAGCCGAGCCCGGCCCAGAGCGCGAGCACATCTTCTTCCGCCGCCGCGGCGAGGGCGTTAATGTCAGGGAAGCGTTGGGTAAAGCGGTGAAAATAGGGTATCACCGTGGCAACTGTGGTCTGCTGTAGCATGATCTCGCTGAGCCAGACCCGATAGGGGTCGGCCGTCTCGCCGGGTGTCGCCCGCCAGGGGAGAGCACGGCGATGGCGGTCATACCAGGCGAGCAGATCGGGCCAAGCCAGCAGATCAGGCCAGGAAGAGAGTTCGCGGATGAGCGGATTACCCAGGGAGGGGGTGGAGAAGGCGGCGGGCAAGGAAGGAATGGCGCGCACGCCCAAGGATATGCCGCCCGCGGCGATGCAGGACAAGCCGGAGGCGCCGCGCAGCATCTACGGCCCGCGCCCGCTCGGCGCCCTCCTCGCGCCGCTGCTGCGCCCGACGTTTCGCAAGCGCGCCCCGGCGACGGCGCAAATCCTCGCCGATTGGCCGAGCATCGTCGGCCCCCGCCTCGCCGAGGTCACCACCCCGCGCCGGCTTGCCGCCGGCACCCTGACGCTGGCCTGCGCCGGGCCGGTGGCGCTGGAATTGCAGCACATGGCGGGCGCGCTGGCCGAACGGATCAACACCCATCTTGGCCGCCGAGCGGTCGAGCGGCTGCGCTTCGTGCAGGATCTGCTGGCACCGATGGCCTGCCCCCCGCCCCGCCCGCCGCCCGACCCCACGGTCGCCGCTCGCCTTGCCGCCCGCCTCGCCGATTTCCCCCATGCCGAACTGCGCAATGCCCTCGACGCGCTCGGCCGCGCCGTCTATGCCGCTGGGCGGCGCCGATGATTTTTTCCGTGCCGCCAGGCCGCTTTCGCGATATACCAGCTTTCAAGATATAGAGGTGAAAATGCCGATTGAGCGCCGTTCCCTACTAGCTCTTGTGGCGACCACGCCCTTCCTCGCGCGCCGCGCTAGCGCCGCCGAGGGCGATCCGCGCTTTTCCCCGCGCACCCTTGGGGCAGATCAGGCGCCGATCAAGGTGAGCGAATTCTTCTCTCTCACCTGCACCCACTGCGCCGCCTTCTCGCGCGAGACCATGCCGGAGGTGAAGGCCAAGCTGATCGAACCCGGCAAGCTGCAAATGATCTACCACGATTTTCCGCTCGACCGGGTGGCGCTGATGGCGGCGATGGTCGCCCGCTCGCTCCCCGTGGAGCGTTATGAGCCGTTCGTCGCGGCGCTGTTTGCCAGCCAGGACCGCTGGGCCTTCAACCGCGACGCCAACCCGCGCGAGGAGCTCGCCAAGATGGCCGGTCTCGCCGGCATGCCGCGCGCCGCTTTCGACGCCGCGATCGCGGACAAGGATCTCCAGCAATTCATCCTCGCCGGGCAGCAGAAGGCCGAGGACGAATTCCAGATCGACTCGACCCCGACCTTCGTTCATGACGGCCATACCCATCCTGGCGAGATGAGCTACGCCGCCTTCGCCGCCTTCATCGGCGTCTCCGCGAGCTGAGAGCCGCCTGTGCCCGTGAGCTTCGCCCGCCTGCGCATTGCCGGCTTCAAGAGCTTCGCCGAGACCACGACGCTCGACATCCTGCCCGGCCTCACCGGCATTGTCGGGCCGAATGGCTGCGGCAAGTCGAACGTCGTCGAGGCGCTGCGCTGGGCGATGGGGGAGAACTCGGCGCGCAGCCTGCGTGGTGGCGAGATGGACGACGTGATCTTCGCCGGCACCGCGCATCGCCCCTCGCGCAACCTCGCCGAGGTCACGCTGCTGCTCGAGGACGCCGCCGGTCGCGCCCCGCCGCCTTTCCATGAGCAGGCGGAGATCGAGGTCACCCGGCGCATCGAGCGCGGCACGGGCAGCGCCTTTCGCATCAACGGGCGCGAGGCGCGGGCGCGCGACGTGCAAACCCTGTTCGCCGATCTCGCCTCCGGCGCGCGCGCCTCGGCGATGGTGAGCCAGGGGCGGGTTGCCGCCCTGGTCAACGCCCGGCCCGAGGAGCGGCGGATGATCCTCGAGGAGGCCGCCGGTATCACCGGCCTGCACGCCCGCCGCCACGAGGCTGAGCTGAAACTGCGCGCCGCCGAGGCGAATCTCACCCGCGCCGAGGAATTGCGCGGCCAGCTCGATAGCCAGCTCCAGGGGCTCAAGCGTCAGGCTCGCCAGGCCAGCCGCTACCGCAACCTTTCGGGGGCGATCCGCGCGGCGGAGGCGGAATTCCTGGCGATCCAGCATGCCCGGGCGGAAATCGGGCGGGTGCAGGCGCGGGCGGCAGCGGCGGCAGCCGCGGCCGCGGCCGAGGCGGCGCAGCACGAGGCCGCTGCCGCCGCCACCGCCGCCACGACGACCGCCGCCACCCTGCCGCCGCTCCGCGCCGCCGAGGCCGAGGCGCGCACCGCGCTCGAGCGCGCCCGCGTCGCGCTCGAGCAGATCGCCGCCGAGGAACGTCGCGCCCGGAGCGCTCTCGAGGAGGCTCGTGCGCGCCGCGCCCAGATCGTGCGCGATCGCGACCATGCCGGCACGGCCCGCCGCGACGCCGCCGCCGCGCTCGCGCGGCTCGACGATGAAGCGGCCCGGCTCAAAGCCGAGGACGCCGCCCATCCTGGGCACCACGCGGCGGCCGAGGCAGCCGTCATCGCCAGCCAGGATGCCGCCCGCGCCGCCGAGGCCGAAGCCAACCGCGCCACCGAGGCGGCGGCGGCGGCGGAGGCGGAGAGCCGCGCGCTGGCAACCGCCCTGGCCGAGTCCGAAGCCCGCCAGCGCCGCGCCGCCGGCCATCTCGCGCGCCTCGAGGCCGAGCGCGCGCGCATTCCCCCGCCCGATCCCCAAAGCCTCGCCGCCGCCAGCGCCGAACAGGACGCGGCGCTGGCGGCGCTGGCGGCGGCAAGCGCTCAACTGGTTGCCGCCGAGACGGCGCGGACCGCCGCGGAAGCTACCTTCGCCGAGGCCCGCGCACGCGCCAGCGCCGCCGGGGCAGCACTGGCGCGCATCAAGGCCGAGGCCGACGCGCTCGCCGAATTGCTCGCCGTCAAGGATGGCGAACGCTGGCCGCCAATGGTCGATGCGCTGGAAGTGCCGGCGGGGCTGGAGGCGGCGCTCGGCGCGGCGTTGGGCGAGGAGCTGGAATCGGCGGCCGATCCCGAGGCGCCGCGGCACTGGCGCGAGCTTCCCGCGCGCGATTCGCTGCCCTTGCCGGCCGGCACCGTGAGCCTCGCCACGTTAGTCGGCGCGCCCGCCGCCCTGGCCCGCGCGCTCGCCGCGATCGGCCTGGTCGCCGATGATGCCGCTGGAACAGCGCTACAGGCAGCGCTGGCGCCGGGGCAGATGCTGGTTTCGCGGGCCGGCGGGGTGTGGCGCTGGGACGGCTATACCATCCGTGCCGGCACACCGACCCCGGCGGCGGTGCGGCTCACCCAGCGCAATCGCCTCGCCGCGCTCCGCACGCGGCTCACCGCCGCGCGCGCCGAGAAGGACGCCGTCGAGGCCGCGCGCGCCGAGGCCGAGACCGTCGAAAAAACCTCCCGCGCCGCCGAGCAGGAAGCCCGTGCCGCGCGCCGGAGCGCCGAGCAACGCCGGGAACGGGCGCGCGAGGCGCTGGCGCGGCTTCAGGCCGAGGCCGCCGCGGCCGCCAGCCGCCGCGCTGCGCTCGAAGAGCAATGGCAGCGTGCCGCGGCTGAGGCGGCCGAGGCCGACTCCACCCTGACCCGGGCCCAGCAAGCACGCGCGGCGCTGCCCGACGCCGCCCTGCTCCGCACCGCGCGCGAGGCGGCGCGGAGCGCCTTCGCCGCCGCCCGCGCCGCCGAGACCGAGGCGCTGAGCGCCCGCGAAACGCTCGATCGCATGAGCACCCTCCGCGCTGCCCGTCACGCCGCCATCGCCAGCGAGCGACAGGCGTGGGAAGAGCGGGCGCGCGATGCCGCCTTGCGCCTCGCCGATCTCGCCACCCGCTTTGCCGAGGTCGAAACCACGCTCGCCGCGCGCGAGGCCGCCCCGACCGAACTCACGGCGGCGCGCGAAGCCAGCGCCGCCGCGCTCGACGCCGCGACCGAACAGCACCGCCGCGCCGCCGCCGCGCTTGCCGAGGGCGAGCAGGCGGACGCCGCCGCCGCCCGCACCGCCCGCGCCGCCGAGGCCGCCCTTGCCACCGCGCGCGAGGCGATGGTGCGCGCCGAGGGCGCATTGGCGCAGGCCGATCACGCCTGGGGCGTGGTGGCCGAGCGGGTGCTGGAGCGGCTCGGTACCTCCCCCGTCTTCCCCGAGATCACCGGCCCAGCGGACGCGGAGGCCGAGGAAAAATCCCGCAAGCGCTTCGAGCGTCTCACCCGCGAGCGCGAGGAGATGGGGCCGGTCAATCTCCGCGTCGAAATCGAGGCCAGCGAGATCGAGGCGCAAATCACCACCATCATCGCCGAATGCGCCGAGATCACCACCGCGATCGCCAAGCTGCGCGGCTCGATCGGCCATCTCAACCGCGAGGGGCGGGAGCGGCTTTCGACGGTTTTCACCGCCGTCGATCAGCATTTTCAGGCGCTCTTTGCCCGCATGTTCGGCGGCGGGCGGGCGCATCTCGCCCTCGTCGGCTCGGAAGACCCCTTGGCCGCCGGGTTGGAGATCTACGCCCAGCCCCCGGGCAAGAAACTCGCTACCCTCTCGCTGCTCTCGGGTGGCGAGCAGGCGCTCACCGCGCTCTCGCTGATCTTCGCGGTGTTCCGCTGCAACCCCGCCCCGGTCTCGGTGCTCGACGAGGTCGATGCGCCCCTCGATGACGCCAATGTCGAGCGCTTCTGCATCCTGCTCGAAGACATGGTGCGCGAAACCGGCACCCGCTTCCTGGTGGTGACGCACCATCACTTCACCATGGCGCGAATGGACCGACTCTATGGCGTGACCATGCAGGAACGCGGTGTTTCACGCCTGCTCTCAGTCGATCTCGCCCACGCCACCGAGTTGGTCGAGCCGCCGCGCCTGGCGGCGGAGTAGCAAGGCCGGGGCTTTGTCCCTGGACGGGATATAGCGATCGTCGGAGCGGCCGACAGTTTGGCGGCACTGACAGGGTTATGAAAGTTTCAGCGAGACCGGGCAAGTCGCCATCGCCCGATGAGCGCGCGGAGCGGCGCCGTCATTTTCCACGAGGTCGAGCCGCGCAGCAGCGCGATCTCCTGGCGAAGCGCCGCGATTTCTAGGGCGTCCTGCCCCGATACCGGGGCGGTGGCGGGCGGCTCGGGCGAAGCGGTCGCGCTCACGCTCGTGGCGGGCGGAAACGGGTACCAGAATTCGCCCGCCGATGGCCCCCGATCCTCACCCGCTGCGCGCTTGACGCCCACCAGCATCACCCGGTCATCGGTCTTGTAGAATCCGCCGGTCATCTCCGCGACCACGTCGTCCATGAAGTCAAATTGTTCGAAGACCAGATCGAAGCCGATATGCCGGATCAGGTCGATGAGATACTCCTTCTGTATCCAGAAGGATTTGGCGTTTGACCAGGAATGCCATTTCATCCGCTCCAGTTGCTCCGCGGACAAGGCTTCGTATTCCGGATACCATCTGCCGCGCAGCCCTTCATGCTCGCAAATTTCCGAAAGACTGTGGCGTTTGATCGCCTCCGAAATCCCGGCATTCGCGACATGGGTTTGCAGGATCAGAACCTTGTCACAATTTTTTGCGGCTTTCTCCAGGAATTCGCGCGGCTTGTCGAGATGGTAGAGCAGGCCATTGATAAAAAACACGTCGAATTTCCCATGATGCTCAATATTGTTGGCGTCGTCATGAATGAAGCGCAGATTGTCGAGATTGACATGCTCCTTGACATACATGCAGTTGACAAAATTGCTCTCCCGCACCTCGATCCCGGTTGCCGTCATGCCGAGGCGCGCGAACTCGGTCGTGTAGCCGCCTTCGAGGCAGCCGACATCGACGATCGTCTTGCCGGCGAGGCCCTCGGGATAGACGACCCCGAGCAGGGTGCGCGCGGCGCGCAGAACCGTGCTCCGATCGATCGTCCAGCGCAAAGAGGGCAGCGTCGCGCGGCCATCGTCGAGGCGAATATTATGGGCGGTAAAGGCATTCTCCATGGTATTCAAAATCCCGAAATCAGAACAATTCCATCAATCGCGCGTGATCGGCAAGGTCGCTGGGAGGGCCGGAAAAAATCATCCGACCCGACTTCATCACCGCGACCCGATCGCAGACCTTGAAGGCCTCCGCCACGTTCTGCTCGACCAGCAGCATCGCCATGCCGCGCGCCCGCTGCAAGGCGGCGAGCGGGCGCAGCAATTCCTGAAAAGTCCTGGGCGCGAGGCCGATCGAGGGTTCATCGAGCAGCAGGATGCGCGGGCGGCACAAAAGCGCGCGCCCGATCGCGACCATCTGCTGCTGCCCGCCCGAGAGTGTGCCGGCAGGGCGGGCATAAAAGCCGCGCACCATCGGCAAAACCGCGAAGACCTCCGTGATGCGCGTATTTGCCTCGGCGCCCGCGATCCCCGCCGACCAGAGCGCCAGGGCAAAATTCTCGGCAACCGTCAGGCCGGGAAAGACGCCGCGCCCCTCCGGCACATAGGCGATCCCGGCGCGCGCCATCGCGGCGGGATCGGGTCGAAGTGCCGCGCCGTCGAGCCGTACGGTGCCCGAGAGGGCCGGATGAAGCCCGAACAGCACGCGCAGCAGGGTCGATTTCCCCGCGCCATTATGGCCGATCAGACAAAGGCTTTCGCCCGCCGCGAGCGCCAGATCGATGCCATCGAGCACCGCCCGCCCGCCATAGCTCGCGGCAATCCCCTCGGCTTGCAGAACAAAATTCACGCGCGTTCGCCGAAATAGATCGCGGCCAGGCGGGGATCGCCGAGGACGCTCTCGGGCGCGCCTTCGGCGAGCTTGCGGCCCTGATCAAGAAAAACGATACGGTCGGCAAGTTCGATGACGATATCGAGATTATGCTCGATCAGGCAGATCGTCACGCCGTCCGCGACCGCCGCGCGCAACAGCGCCGTGAAACGCGCGCGTGAGGCGGGATCGAGCCCCGAGGCCGGCTCATCGAGCAGCCAGATGCGCGCCCCGCTCGCCAGAATACGCGCGAGCGAGAGGAATTTGCGCTCGGCATAGGCGAGATCAGCCGCCTCGGCGCGGGCCAGTGGCGCAAGCCCGGTGCGTTCCAGCGCCTGCGCCCCGCGTGCGGCGCGTTCCCGGGCCGCGCGGACGCCTCCGGGCTGCCAGAACCACGAGACCGGCTCGGTCGCGGCGAGCACGTTGTCGCGCACGCTCATTCGCGCGAACAGGCGCAGATCCTGGAAACTGCGCGCCAGCCCCATGCGCGCGATGCGATGCGGCGCATGCCCGGTAATTTTCTGGCCAAACAATTCGACCACACCGGCATCGGCGGCGAGATGGCCAGTGATGAGATTGAAAAGCGTCGTCTTGCCCGCGCCATTCGGGCCGACAAGGGCGGTGATGATGCCCGGCGCGAGATCGAGATCGACCGCCTCGACCGCATTGATGCCGCCAAAATGCCGGGTCAGGCCACGCGCCGACAACAGCGCGCTCATCGCCGCCCCATCGCGCGCCCGGCGAGGCCGGCGGGGCGAAAAATCATCAGCAGTGTCATCGCAAAACCGTAGATCAGCTGCTGCACGGCGCCGATATCGGTCGGTGGAATGAAGGGAATGAAAGTGAGAGCGGCGGGCAAAAGCAGCAGCAGAAGCGTGCCGATGAGCGGGCCCGAAAGCGTGCCGGCACCGCCGATGATCACCATCGCCAGGATCAGCACAGATTGATCCAGGGTAAAGCTCTCGACGTTGACGAATTCTTCCTGGAACGCGAACAGGGCGCCGGCGATGCCGGCAAAGGCCGTGCCGAGCACCACCGCCAGGGTCTTGATCAGCGCGACATTCTTGCCGAGAGCCTCCGCGGCCATTTCGGAATCACGCAGAGCCATCAAGGCGCGGCCGAAACTGCCGCGCATGAGTTGCCGCACCAGCGCCAGCGCCAGCGCCAGGAAGGCGAGGCAGCAGAACAGGAATACCAAGGGATCGGCAAGCGTGAAGCCGAACAGCGTCGGCGGCGGGATGCCGACCAGTCCGCCAAGCCCGCCGGTGATGGCTTGCGCCTCGGTGAACACGGTGGTCGCCAGCATTTGCAGGCCAAGACTGGCGATAACGAAATATTCGCCCCGCACGCGCAAGGCGGGAAGCGCGAGCGCCGCCGAGAGCAGCCCGGCGATGAGGGCCGAGGCAAGCGCTGCGAGCAGCAGATCGGGAAACAGATCGAGCGCGACATGCGCCCCGGCATAGGCGCCGAGACCAAAAAACACCGCGTGCGCGACACTGAAAATGCCGCCATAGCCGATCAGGATGTTGAGGCTGACACTAAGCAGGCCAAAAATCGCGGCGAGTTGCGCGAGATTAAGGAGATAGGCGGTCATCGCACCAGCGCCGCGCCAAAAATCCCGCGCGGGCGGAACAGGATGAAGGCGAACAGCGCAACGAAGCCCGCCGCCTCGCTCCACTGCGTATCGAGCCCGGCGACGACGAGATTTTCGACGATGCCGAGCAAGAGCCCGGCCAGCGCCGCGCCGCGCAGACTGCCGATGCCGCCCATCACCGAGGCGGCGAGGCTGATCAGCATGACATGCGCGCCAACCCCTGGCGACAACCCGGTGGTCATCGCGCCGAGCACCGCGCCCGGCACCGCGAGTGCCGAGCCAAGCGCGAAGGCGAGCGCCGAAAGGCGGCGTGAGGAGAGGCCAAAGGCGCGTAGCAGATCGGGGTTTTCGGCGAGCGCGCGCAGCCCGATGCCGGCCCGCGTGCGCGCGAGAAAGGCGCCGAGGACGGCGAAAACCACCCCGGCCGTGGCGAGCGCGAGCCAGAACACCCGCGCGATATAGAGACCCGGCAGGACCTCGTGGGCGCGGGTGAGCGGGCTCGAAATGGCGATGAAGGCGCGGCCGAAACTGAGTTCGATCAGGCTTTGCACGACGATCACCACGCCGAAGGCCGCGACAAACACCGTAAAAAACGCGCCATGATGGCGCTGGATCGGCCGATAGACGGCGGCTTCGAGCAGCAACCCGAAAGCGATCGCCACGACCAGCGCGAGCCCGACGCCCGCCGGCCACGCCCAGCCCAGGCGCGTCGCTAGTACGAAGGCGTAGCCGGCCAACGCATAGGTCGCGCCATGGGCAAAATGAAAAATCCGTGTCGCGCCAAAAATCAGCGCGAAGCCGGCGGCGGTCAGCGCATAGAGCGCGCCGGCCTCGATCCCCGAGACCAGCAATTGCAGGATCAGCATGGCAGATCAGCCGATCGGCACGAGCTTGCCGTCCTGATAGCGGTTGACAACGATTTTCATCGAAATATCGCAGAGGTCGTCGAACACGCCCTCGCCGCCGACCAGCGGGAAGCGGCGGGTGGCGAGCAGGGCGGCGCGCAGGTTATCGCCATTGACGGGTTTTCCCGATTTTTCCAATTGCTGTGCGAGCAGGGCAAAAAGCCTGACGGCGTTGTAGTAGTTTTGATTGTAGGTGGTGGGATCGGTGTGATACGCCGCTCGCCAATCGGCGACAAAGCGCTTGGTTATGGGATCATCAGCCGACCAGTCGGCGGCCTGGTTGGTGAAAATGAGCCCTTCCGCCTCGGGCAGATTGCGCACCGAGGGGATGGTCGCGGCGGAATAGGTGAGCAATTGCTGGCTGATCCCGGCATCGCGCAATTGCTTGATGATTTCCGCCTGCTGCGCGCCGTAGGAGGCGAAATAGACGGCATCGGGCGAGAGCGTGCGGATGCGCGCGGCGATCGCGGAAAATTGCTGGTCGGTGGGCGCGATGGCATCGGCGGTGACAATCTCGCCCCCGGCCGCCGTGAGATCGCCCTTCAATGATTTCAACAGACCGTTGCCGAACGGGTCGTTGACGTAAATGAGGGCGATGCGGCGCAGCTTGCGCGCCATCAGGAAGGGCACCAGCACCTTGATCTCGTCGGGCACCAGGGGGATGACATTCCAATAATAGGGCGAGAGGCCGGCGAGATCGGGGCCGACGCCGCCGCCATTGACCAGCACCACCTTGGCGCGCGCGCCGATCGGGGCGGCGGCCTTGGAAACTCCGGTAAAGCCGATCAGTACATAGACCGCGCGATCGACATTGACGAGCTTGCTCATGCCGACCGCGCCGCCTTGCGGCGTGCCCTCGCTGTCCTCGGCGCGCAGCACGAGCGGGCGCGAGAGCATTTTATCGGCGGCGACATGCTTGAGCGCCATCTCGGCGCCGGCGGTAAAGATCGTGCCATATTCGGCATTCGGCCCGGCCATCGGGAACAGCGTGCCGAGGATATAGGCATCCTCGGCGCGAGGCCGCGACGGCGCCAGGAGCGCGCCCGCGGCGAGCCCCGCCGCTCCGCCAAGCCAGATGCGGCGCGTGACCATGCTCTTGCCCCCGGTCATTATTTCTCTCCCTGTCTTGTGGCGGCGCGTGGGCGCGCCTCTTTTCGCGCGCAGCAAATCGGATACTCTCTCCGGCGTCAATCATTGGGAGAAACGACGCATGGCACAGATCAGGATCATGGCCAGGGGCTTGCGCTTTCCGGAGGGTCCGGTGGCGCTCGCCGACGGCTCGGTGGTGCTCGTCGAGATCGCCCGCGGCACCATCAGCCGCGTCGCCCCCGATGGCACCGTCACGGTTCTCGCCGAAACCGGCGGCGGCCCCAACGGGCTCGCGATCGGCCCCGATGGCGCCTATTACCTCTGCAATAATGGCGGCTTCGAATGGGCCGAGCGCGCCGGTCTGTTGCTCCCCGTGATGCAGGCGAAAAACTACGCCGGCGGGCGGATCGAGCGCATCGATGCCAAAACCGGCGCGGTGACGAAGCTCTATGACCATTGCGGCGCGCGCCGGCTGCGTGGGCCGAACGACATCGTATTCGATGACGCGGGCGGCTTCTATTTCACCGATCTCGGCAAGGTGCGGGCCGAGGATCGCGACCATGGCGGGGTCTATTATGCCCGCGCCGACGGCTCGGCGATCACCGAGATCGCCTATCCGGTGCTGACGCCGAACGGCATCGGCCTCTCGCCGGATGGCAAGGTGGTCTATGTCGCGGAGACCGAAACCTCCCGGCTCTGGGGCTTCGATCTCGAAGGCCCCGGCGTCGCGCGCAAGCAGCCCTTTCCCGCCTCCCCGCATGGCGGACGGCTGATCGCCGGCCTCGCGGGGTTTCAGCGCTTCGACAGCCTAGCCGTGATGGCCTCGGGCAATGTCGCCGTCGCCACCCTCAACACCGGCCACATCACCGAGATCGCGCCCGACGGGCGGGTGGTGCGCCAGGTCAAGATGCCGGAGGCCTATCCGACCAACATCTGCTTCGGCGGCGCGGATATGCGCACCGCCTATATCACCCTCTCGGGTACCGGCCAGCTCGCGGTGATGGACTGGCCGGAGCCGGGACTGCGCCTGCTCGGTCAGGGCGTGGAGATCAATCGAACTTGAAAAAGCATGCCCACTGGGAACATTGGTTTTTTCCCGCCGATTCCGGGGTGGTGGGAGATTCTTTTTCAAACGCTCAGTGATGGGAACTGGCGTGTGGCCGGGCGGGTAGGCCCGTGAGACTCGTGGTGCGGGCGGCAAATCCCGCCCGTGCCGCCGCCGCGCTCCGCGCCGCCATGGCGCGGGCGAAGCCCGGCCGCACCCGCGCCATGACATGCTCGGCGCTGACATGCTCCTCATCGACCACCGCCTCCGCTGTCTCCGCCCGGCCCGGCGCGGCGGCCGAAGGCGCGGCCCTGGCCGGCAGGCTCGCCGCCGCGAGGGCGGCGCTGGTCACAGCCCCGGGGCGCGCCGCGAGATGCGCGGGGTCGGGCGCCACGGGGTGGTCGGGATCGGCGACATTGGCGCGGTTGATGGCCCGGAGATAGGTGCGGTTGACCGGATAGGGCGGCAGGTAGAACTCGCCCGGCCAGAGCGGCGCCCAGGCCAGCGGCGCGAAGGGGTAGGCGCTCGGCAGGCCGAACTCGAAGCCGAAGCCGCTGCCGATCCCGACCCCGGCATTGGTGCCAAGGAACGTCACCAGGGCCGGGGCATAGATCGGCGGCGCATTGAGCGGGGCGTTGGCGATCTCCGGTGCCCAGGCCCAGGTGCCGTCGATCGCCACCCAGCGGCCGTAATGGAACGGCGCGAACCCCCAGGACTCGGAGGACACCCAGGTCCAGCCCCAGGGCGCGACATAGGTCCAGATGCCGCCCCTCGTGTAGGGCGACCAGCCCGGCCCGACGGGGGGATACCAGAGTGGGCCGAAAGCCGGATTATTCACCCAATTGCCGAGCTGCATCAGCGTCTCGCCCCCGGTCATTGCCGCGACCCGCGGGGGCAGGGCGAAGACCGGCGGCGAGGAGGCGTATTCGGCCGGGTCGTGCTGGCCCATCAGCGCGGTGAAATCATCGACCACGAGATCGCCGATGCCACCGCGATAGGGCGGCGCGGTGCCGAGAAACGCGGCGCTCCGCTCGACGCCGAGATGCAGGGTGCGGCCCTCGGTGACGAGATCGGCCGGCGCGTCGAGTGCCGAGAATCGGCTCGGCTGGGTGGCATCGCCAGCGTTGATGACGAAGCGGCCGGTGCGCCGCACGACCAGCGTCGCGCGCGCGGTGAGAACATACCAGCCCTCGCCCGGTTGCGGGTCGCGCACATCAAGGAACAGCGCGCCGGCGCTGAGTGTCGCGATGAAATGCTGGTCATCGAGGCGATCGATGGCGAGGCGGCTCCGCTGATCGAGCCAGAGCCGGCTCGGGCCGATTTCGAGTTTTACCTGTGCCCCCGCGCCGGTTTCGACCACGCTGGCGCTCGTCAGCGGATCGTTCTGCCGCGCCGGCGCGACCCCACCCCCCGCCTGGCGCAACGCCACCGCCCCGCGCAGCGCAGCGATCCGCCCGACCCGGCCCGGCGGTGCAACACTCTCCGTCGATGCGCCGCCCTGGGCGGGCGGCGCGGCGCGCGTCGGCGCAGCGGCGAGCCCGAGCAGCATCAGCCCCGCTAACGTCGCGCGCGCCACAACCCGCCCTCCCGCCTGCATGAAATGAACCCGCATGAGAGGAAAATGTGGATGCGCCGCGGATATGGGAAGACATGCCGCCGCCATGCCATTTCGTCGCCGAAATTTGATCGTGAAATCATCGACCTCGGGTGGTTATCGCATCATCGGGGCTTTCCATGTATGGGAGTATTGGGGTGCGCATCGGGCGTGCCTTGAAGGAGACGACGTCATGTTGGGCAGGAAGCAGCGGCCGCGCCATCTCTGGGCGATCCTCGGCCTCACGGCTCTGGTCGCGGCCTGCAGCGAGCCCGCGAGCTATTATACCGCCGGCTATGGCTATGATGGCGGCTATGGCGATTACGGCGGCTATGGCGATTATGGCTATGGGGGCGGCCCCTATTACGGCTACGGCGGCTACGATCCCTGGGGCTGGGGGCTGGGTTTCGCGGGCATCGGTCTGCTGGGCTTCGGCGGGTATGGGATCTATAATAATTTCAATAACTTCAGCCATGGCGGGTTTTACAATGGCCGCGCCTTTGGCGGCCCCGCGGGCGGCGGCTTCCGTGGCAACTGGGCGCATACCTATGGCGGGCCGGGTGGCCATTTCGGCGGCTTCGCGGGCAATCATGGCGGCTTTGGCGGCGGCTTCCATGGCGGCGGCTTCCATGGCGGCGGTTTTGGCGGCGGTGGGTTCCATGGCGGCGGCGGCTTCAGTGGCCATCATTGAGGCCAGCGCCGGCGCGCGAGGGCATTCTTTTTAAAACGCTCAGTCCTCGGGGAGGGTGGCGAGGGCGCCCAGGATGGTTTCCGGATCGGGCGGGCAGCCGCGGATGACGAGATCGGGTGCGCGCCGAGCGAGTCCCCCCCGGCAGGCATAGCTGCCCTGGAACACGCCGCCATCGATCGCGCAATCGCCAAGCGCCACAAGAAATTTCGGCCCCGCCATGGCTTGCCAGGCGGCTTCGAGGGCGTAGTCCATGGCCGCGCCGACCGGCCCCGCGACCAGCAGGATCGCGGCGGCCGCCGGGCTCGCGGCGAGCCGGAAACCGGCCCGCCGCACCACGAGCTGGAGTTCGAGCGCGCAGCCGCCACAGCCGCCGGCATCGAGAAAAAACACCGCCCGTCCGCCACCCGCCCGGCTCACAGATCCATCCCCGGCACGCTGCCGCCGAAGGACGCGCGGATCAGCGCGAACTCGTCCCACGCCGCCCCCCGCAGCGCCGCCTCCAGCAGCCTCCCGGTGCGCCAGCCGGGATCGCAGGGAAACGCCGCGACGATCAACCCACCCTCGATCTCCAGAAAATGCCAGATCTCGCCCTCTGGCCCCTCGGCGAGCCCAAGCCCCTTGCCGGTGCCGTTCGGGAGGGGCGCCAGCACCGGGCCGGGGGGCAGATCGGCGAGCAGCACGCGCGCCAGGGTGAGCGCGAGCGCGATCTCCTCGCGCCGCGCCCATGCCCGCGCCTCGACATCGCCGCCAACAATCTCGGGAAGCGCGAAATCGAGCCGGTCATAGGGCGGATAGCCAGGATTGCGGCGCGCGTCTTCGCGGCTGCCACAGGCGCGGGCGGCAAATCCGCAGCCCGTGAGCCGGCGCAAGGTATCCCGCGCCACCCGCCCACGCCCGGCCAGCGCCGATTCGGCGAGGGAGAAGCCGGCAAGGCGGCTCTCCACCTGATCAAGAGCGCCGGCGAGGCCGCGCGCCCCCGCGGCATCGAGATCACCGGCGAGCCCCCCGGGGATCAGCACGTCCATCATCAGCCGATGGCCGAAAACGCTCCCGCAAGCCTCCCGCAGCGCCGCCAGCGCCGCGGCACCCAACCGCGCGGCGGGCGCGGCGCCGGTCAGCTCGGCAAGGGTGACGAGGCGGGAGAGATGGGTCGTGATGCGCTCGATCTCGGCCATCACGCCGCGCAGTGCCACGGCACGGGGCGGCGCGGCGACCCCAAGTGCGGCCTCGGCGGCGGTGGCGAAGGCGAGGCTGTGCGCGACGGTCGCCTCGGCCGCGAGGCGGGCGGCGAAGCGTGCCGCAACCCGCGCCGTCCTCTCGCGCATCAAGGCGATCTGACCCTTATGGGCATAGCCCGGCCGGCGCGCGACGGCGGCGATGCACTCCCCATCCAGGCGGAACCGCCAATGGGCGGGGCCGGCGAGATCGCCGCTGGCCGGCCCGATCGCCAGTTGCCCGGAAGGCGCATCGGGGAAAAACTCCGCCCAGGCCGGCTCGGCGGCGGGCGGGCCGGGGCGGGCGGCGAGCGGGGCGGTGCAGGGCCACAAGCCATGATCGAGGAGCGGCGCCTCCGCGCCGCCCGCGGCGCGATAGCCCCAGAGATCGCCGACCACCCGCTCGAAATCGTCCGCCACCGGCCAGTGTGGCGAGAGGGCGGCGAAGCCGCGATCGGCAAGCGGCGCCACCACCGGCAGGATGTCTCCCGCGGGGCCGCGAAACAGCGCCCGCACCCGCCCGCCCGAAGCCCAGAGGGCGAGCAGGAGAAGCTCTTCGCTCTCCGGTGCGGTGGCCAAAGCGCGCCAGGAATCCGCATCGAGCACCCGTCCCGGCCAGGGATGGAGATCCGCTTCCAGCGGCGCGGCGGCGAGAAGATCGCGGGCACTGGTCATGCCGCCCCGCGCGCGAAGGCGGCCGACAGCGCGGCACCGAGGGCCAGCGCCCAGGCCGCGCCCAGCTCTGGGCTGAGCAGTGTCGGGCTTGGACGCCGCGTTGCTGGGCGCGCCGGGGCCAGCGCCGACCCGGCGAGCGCCACCGCCCCGGCCTTGATCACCCAGGCGAGGATGCCGATCCCCCAACCCGCGACCTCGGTCCCGGCGAGGCCGGCGGGAAAAAACAGATCGGCGATGAGGCTGCACAGCACGACGCGGCGTAGCGCGGCGGCGGCAAGAAAAGCCGCGCGCGCGCGGCCCGCATGGTCCGGGCAAGGCAGCGGCTCGGGAGCGCAGCGGGCCAGGGCGGCCAGGGCCAGCAGACCGAGCAGGCGGGGCGCGAGCGGCGCGCCCGCGGCGATCTCGGCGCTGATGCCGCCGATGAGAACCCCGCCCGCGAGCTGCGCCAGGCTCCACAACACGAGAAACAGGATCGGTGTCGCGAGCACGCCGAAGCCGAGCCGCCATCCGAGCGCGAGGCCCCCCGCCGTCGTTCCCCCCTCCAGCAGCGCCAGACCCGGCGCCAGCGCCGACAGCCCGAGCAGGCCCGCGAGCAGCGGCAGGGAAGCAAGCGCGGCACCAGGTAAGGCGGTCGTGAAGGAGGGCGTAAGGGCGGCGGCGAGCAAGACGCTGGCCAGACTGAGCGCGGGCGCGAGCCAGAACGCCCCGGTCAAGGGCGCTGGCCAGCGCGCGCGCTGACGCCACAGCCCGCGCCACATCAAAAAATTCTCCCGCATCGCGGCAAACCCAGGCTTGTCCCGAACCCCCACGCCGAGGGCCAGGGCCGCGGCGATCATCAAGGCGAGGTGCGGAATTTCCACCATGCCCGCCATCATCCCTCCCACCAAGCGGCGCAGCCCGCTCGCCAGGCAGCGCGCGGGCGCCGGGCAAGCCGCGCCAGCGCCGCCCCAAGCGGGCGTTCGGCGCAGCGCCATGACGCGGTGAAGCAAGCCGGGTCGATCAGCGTCGCAGGATCACCGAAAGGCAGCCAGCGCGGCGGCGGACCATAGCCCTCCTGCCAAGCCGATTCCGGCCGCGCGGCATCCGCCTGCGCGCCGCGAAAGCGTTGCATCAAGGCAACCAGCGCGACGAGCAGCCCGGCCAGGAGCGGTGGTGCGAGCCAGGCGAGCCAGCCCGGCCGCAGCCCCCCTGACACCGCCGCCGCTGCCGGCAGCAGCACCGCCAACGCCGGGCTGGCAAGCCACAGAATGAGGCCGGGGGCCACGCCGGCCAGCGCGAGAAGCCCGGCAAGCCCGCCCAGAACCCAGCACGCCGGGCGATCGCTCTCGGTCGCGGCCGAGGCGCGCGGGGTGCGTGGGGGGCCGAGAAAACCCAGGCCAAGAAAGCGCAGCATGGCGAAAACCCCGAGGGCCAGGCCGGCGCCGAGTAGGGCCACCAAGAGTGCCGCGCCAAATGCGCCAGCGCCGCCGCCGATGCGCGGCAGATGCCAAAGCGTGCCGAGCAGCAGCGCCATCGCCGCGAATCCCGGTCCCGGCGGCAGCGCCGCGAGCGCGCTCGCCCCGGCCAGTGCGCTTGCGGCGGTAAACGGCAGGCGCGGGGCAAGGCCGCCGAGCCGGGCAAGCGCCTCGGTTCCCGCCTCGGCGCGGAGCACGGCCGCGACCAGCAGCAGAAGCACCGGCGCGAGGCTCGCCAGAAACACCAGCAGCAACGCCGCGCTGGCCGCCGCGTGCGCCGCATCGGTGAGATCGGCGCCGCGCGCGAGGGCGGCAACCCCGCACGCCAGGATCGCCTCGCCGAGCAGCGCCACGCCCACGGCGGCGGCGATGCGGCCGAGCGTTATGGTAAGCAGGGCCTCCCGCGCCCCGCCCAGCATGAGCGCCGCACCTCCCAGCACGATTATCACGTCCTGCCCTGGCGCGGCGCCGAGCGCCGCCAGATCGCCGGTGAACCGCAGCACGAGATAGAGCCCGCTCGGCACCAACAAAGCAACGATCAGGGCGGCTTCGTGCGCTACCCGCCGCCCGAGCCGGGCAGGCCACAGCAAGGGGAGCGCGATCAAGCCAGCGCCAAGCAAAGCCAGCGCCACGATCGCAGCCCCCCGCGCCCCAGCCTGCGGCGCCGCGCGCATGGCGCTGAAAGCGACATCGGGTGCGCCATCGGGAAACAGCGGCGCCAGCCGGGCCAGCGCCAGCAAGAGTGCGCCGAGCCCGACGATCCCCGCCAGTACCGTCCCCCGCCCCGCCGCCACAAGGCGCCAAAGCGCGACCAGGGTCGCGGCAAGCGCGGCGATCAGCGTAAACCCATCGGCCGCGAGCAGGCTGGCGTAAAACCCCGCGAGCAGGGCTGCGGCAGCGGGGCGGGCCGGTGGGACGAGACGCAGCACGGCGGCCAGCGCGACGCCGCTCGCCATCAGGAAAAATCCCGCCAACCCGTCGATCGTGAGCACCGCGCCGTATCCTGGCAGACCAAGCGGCAGGGCGAGGAGTGCCCGCCCCCCTGTCCCGGCGCCGCAGACGAGGCCCCCGAGCACCGCCGCCCCCAGCGGCGCCAGCCACAAGAACCTGCCAAGCCACCGCTGCGGCGCGGCCAGCAGCAGAGCCGCCGCCCCTCCGACCAGCCCGGCGACAAGCCCCGCGGCGAGCAGCAGGACCAGCGTCGCCATCACGCCCGGAACCAGCATCGTGCTTCGCCCGGCCGGTTCAGCCGGACACGAGCCAGTCCTCGATCAGCCGCCGGGCGATACTGTCGCCGCGCGGCAGACGGAAGCCCAGCATCTTGTGGTCGCGGAGGTCGGCGCGCGAAAACCACCGCGCATCGGCTAATTCATCGTGATCAAGCACGATCTCCTCGGTCAGCGCCTTGGCATGAAAGCCGAGCATGATCGAGGCCGGAAACGGCCAGGGCTGGCTGGAATGATAATGCACCGCGCCGACCCGCACACCGGTTTCCTCGAACACCTCGCGAGCCACCGCCTCTTCGAGGCTTTCGCCCGGCTCGACGAAGCCGGCCAGGGTCGAATACATCTCGGCAGGAAAACGCGGCGCATGGCCGAGCAGCGCTTGATCGCCGCGCACCACCAGCATGATGACCGCGGGATCGGTGCGCGGGAAATGCTGCGCCTGGCAGCGCGTGCAGACCAAGACATGTCCCGCACTGGCGGGAGCGCAGGCGCCACCGCAAATCGGGCAAAAACGATGCCGCGTCCGCCAGTGCATGAGCGCGCGGGCATGGGCAAGGATCGCCGCCTCGGCCGCGGGCAGGCTGCCCACGGCGGTACGCAGATCGGCGAATTCGGCGCCCTCGGCGAGCGCGGGCGGGGAAGCGTCGGGATCGCGATCGCCGAACTCGACGGCAAACACCGCTCGCCCCTCCCAGAGGCCGAGAAATGCCATGACCTCGGCGCCCCGGCAGGGATCGGCGGCGCGTCCGGCAAGCAACGCCGCACGCCCCGCGCGCAGCAGAATGTGCCCGCGCCAGAGCGGCACGAACAGGCTCTCCGGCGAGGCCAAGGTCGCCGCGATGAACCCGGCGTCGTCGCGCCGGTTGGCCGCGCGGTCGAGCGGGCTTGCGGCATACGCGTTGGGATGGCGGGCGCAGATCGGGGTCACGTGGCTTCCATCGTTTCGTCGTTTGGGCGCTTCGAGTGTGGAAACGACGGTGCCACGCGGCTGGCGCCAGGGCAACCGGCCCGTGACCCTGGCGCGCGGCTTGTGCCTGGCAGCGACGAAAAGCCTATCGCCCGACACGCACGCCGATCTCTCCCGCGCCCATGATCCAGCGAGCCAACCGCGCCGGGGCATTCCCTTCGCGGTGAAGGACAAAACTCATTCCAGATCACGAAACCCGATGCGGGTTGCCAGGTAAAATGCTATTAAAATGTTACGAAAAATTATCAAATGCTAACAGTCGTAAATGGTAGCGGCGGGCGGATTTGAACCACCGACCAAGGGATTATGATTCCCCTGCTCTACCGCTGAGCTACGCCGCCACAGCCGGGCTCAGATACCGCCCCAGCCCCCAGGTCGTCAACCGCCGCTCGCCGTGATGAAGCCGCCGCCGAGCACCTGAGTGCCCTGATAAAACACGCAAGCCTGGCCCGGCGCGGCAAGCGCCGGGGCGTCCAGCTCGACCGTCGCCGCACATTCCGCCCCCAGCCGCACCACGGCCGGCTGCGGCGTCTCGCGGGCGCGGAGCTTCACCGCGCAGGGCACCGGGGCGGTCGGCAGCGGCGCCAGCCAGTTCACCTCGCGCAGGCCGACGCGGCGCACACCGGCTGCCCCGCGCGGCGCCACCACCACCCGCCGCCGCGTGGCATCGAGCGCCACCACCACCTGCGGCACACCATCCGCCATCCCCGCCATCCCCAGCCGCTTGGCCTGCCCGACGGTGTAGTGCGCAATCCCTTCATGGCGCCCGAGCGCACGACCCGCGCGCGACACGATCTCGCCCGGCAGCGCCGCCTCCGGGCGCAGCCGCGCCACCACGTCCGAATAACGCCCTTCCGGAACGAAACAGATATCCTGGCTGTCCGGCTTTTCTGCAACTGGCAGGCCAAGCCGCGCCGCCGCCGCCCGCACCACCGTTTTGCTCGCCATCTCGCCCAGGGGGAAACGACAGAATTCGAGCTGCGCGCGGGTCGTGGCAAACAGAAACCAGCTCTGATCGCGCGCCAGATCCGCCGCGCGATGCAGTTCCACCCCCGCCGGCCCCTCAAGGCGCCGCACATAATGCCCGGTCGCCAGCGCCGCCGCCCCCAGATCGCGCGCCAGCGCCAGCAAATCGCCGAATTTCACGCTCTGGTTGCAGCGCACGCACGGCACCGGCGTCTCGCCGGCCGCGTAAGATGCGGCAAAATCCTCGATCACCGCGGCGCGAAACCGCGCCTCGGCATCGATCACGTAATGCGCAATTCCCAGATGATCGGCGACCCGGCGGGCATCATGGATGTCTTGGCCGGCACAACAGGCGCCCTTGCGCCCGCGCGCCGCGCCATGATCGTAAAGCTGCAGGGTGACCCCCACCACCTCATGGCCGGCCTCGGCTAACAGCCCCGCCACCACGGAACTATCCACCCCGCCCGACATCGCCACCACCACCCTCACGCATGACCTCCCGACGCGGCTGAACGGGCGAAAAGTAAGGCCAGAGGGGCGCTGCCCCTCTGGACGCCCCGCTGGGGCCAGTAGCCCCAGACCCCCATCCTGGAGGAGGGTTGCCGGGAGAGGGTCCGGGGACATTGTCCCTGGCGGGTGGTGCAGGAGAGCGGCGCCCTCCTGGCCTTGCCTTCCTTCCCACGTCGCCGCATCGTGGTCATTCGTTGAGCAGGTTGCGGGTGGCGGCGGGGAGGCGGACGGTGAGGCCGTCGAGTTGGTCGCTCATCACGATCTGGCAGCCGAGGCGGGAGGTTTTTTCCAGGCCGAAGGCGAGGTCGAGCATATCCTCCTCGTCTTCGCTGGGGGTTGCGAGTTTGCCGAACCAGGCGGGATCGACGATGACGTGGCAGGTCGAGCAGGCGAGCGAGCCTTCACAAGCGCCCTCGATATCGATGTCGTGGCGATGGGCGATTTCCAGCACCGAGAGGCCGAGCGGGGCGTCAACCTCGCGCCTGGTGCCGTCGCGTTCGATGAAGGTCATTCTGGGCATGGCGAGCTCGCTCTATCTTGGCCGTGGCCGCGCGGGTGGATGGCGGCGGAGGTAGAACGTCCACTATTGCCCTGCAAGCCGGCGCGGCGTTCAGGCGGCGCGGCGGGCGAGGCGCCGCGCCATCGCCTGATAGGCGGCGGCGAAGGCCGTGATATCGTCGGCGCAGACATTCCACGGCAGCGAGACGCGGATCGCCTGGCCGGCAAGCTCGCCGAGCCCCATCGCCGCCAGCACGTGGCTCCGCGCGACCTTGCCGGAGCTGCACGCCGCCCCCGCCGAGACCGCGATCCCGGCGAGATCGAGCGCGATCACCTGGGTTTCCGCCGCCACGCCGGGCAGAGCGAGGCAGGTGGTGTTGGGC
Organism: Pseudomonadota bacterium; assembly: GCA_021801255.1. Classification (GTDB taxonomy): domain Bacteria; phylum Pseudomonadota; class Alphaproteobacteria; order Acetobacterales; family Acetobacteraceae; genus Acidibrevibacterium. The sequence continues at coordinate 32,790 of JAJYYH010000039.1, read as the reverse complement.
AGGCGCGCGGCGCCGGCGCCGCAGACGATGGCGCCAGCCGCGCGCGCGGCCATTTCGGCGGCATCGCGCAAAGGGGCGAGGTCGGCGGGCGGCGTGCTCGCGGCGGCGGCGAAGCCGGCGATGGCGGCGAGCGCCGGGGTGCCGCCGCGCCGCCCGCGCTCCTGGCCGCCACCCTTGATCAGCGGCACCAGACGATCGGCGGCGTCCGGGGCGAGCAGCAGCGCCCCGACGCCGGTCGGGCCGCCGAGCTTGTGGGCGGAAAGCGCGAGACTGTCGGCGCCGAGGGCCGCCCAATCGAGCGCCAGGCGCCCGGCCGCCTGCACCGCATCGACATGGAGATGCGCGCCGAAGCGGTGGCATAGGCGCGCGGCCGCTGGGATGGGATGGAGGACGCCGGTTTCGTTGTTGGCGAGCATGAGGGCGACGAAGGCGTCGTCCGTGCCCGCCAGGATCTGCTCCAGGGCGGCGAGGTCGGCGCGTCCGGCGGAATCGACTGGCAGGATCGTGGCCTCCGGGGCGGCGGCGCGCACCGCGTCGTGTTCGGTGGCGCCGATGATCCGCCTCCGCCCGATGCCAAGCCCGGTGATCGCCAGGGTATTGGCCTCGGTACCGCCGGAGGTGAAGACGAGATCGGCCGGGCGGGCGCCGAAGCGCTGGGCGATGGTCTCGCGCGCAGCTTCGAGGAGCGCACGGGCGGCGCGGCCGGGGCCATGCACGGAGGCGGGATTGCCGATCTGGTCAAACGCCGCGAGCAGCGCCGCGCGCGCCGCGGGAAGCAGCGGCTCGGTGGCGTTCGCGTCGAGATAGACCCGCCGCTGCGCGGTTTCCGCGCGCGGCATTTCAAGCAGCTTTCCGCGGTTTGCCGGGATGCCCCACGCCGCACTTGCCGGCGACCACGTCGGCGAGGGTGATGGCGTCGAGGAAGTCATGGATACGCTGGCAGAGTTCCTGCCACAGCGCGGCCGTCGGGCCGTCCGCGGCGCCGATCGCGATGCCGTCAAGGCAGCACCCCTCGGCGTTGCCTTCATCGACGGCGCGGATGACGGTCGCGATGGTGATTTGCATGGCCGGCCGCGCGAGGCAGTAGCCGCCGCCCGGGCCGCGCGCCGAGATCACCAGGCCGGCGCGGCGCAGGCGGCCGAAAATCTGTTCGAGATAGGCTGGGCTAATGCCCTGGCGCGCGGCGACCTCGGCGAGGCTCACCGGCCGGGCGGCGCAATCGGGTTCCGCGTGCGCGGCGAGATCAACCAGGGCGATGACCGCGTAGCGCCCGCGTGTGGAGAGTTGCATGCTCTAATCTCCGGCCGACTCGCGCATTTTCACCCCCGACGCGAGCCGCGCGAGCCGCGCCTCGACCTCGGTGAGTTCGGCGCGGAGGCTTTCCACGTCGCGGAGCAGCGGATCGAGCGCCGCCTCGGCCGGCGTGCCATAGGGATCGAAGCAGGGGGCGTGGCGCTGACGCTCGATCGGGCGCGCGGGAATGCCCACCACCGTGGTGCCGGCCGCGACCGGCTGCACCACCACCGCATTGGCGCCGATCCGGGCGTTGTCGCCGATGGTGATCGCCCCGAGCACCTTCGCCCCGGCGCCGATGATCACGCCGTTGCCGATGGTGGGGTGGCGCTTGCCCCGCTCGGAGGTGGTGCCCCCCAAGGTAACCTGATGATACATATAGACATCATCGCCGATTTCGGCGGTCTCGCCGATCACCACCCCCATGCCGTGGTCGATGATCACGCGCCGGCCGACGCGCGCGCCGGGATGGATCTCGATGCCAGTGAGCCAGCGGCTGAGATAGGAAACCAGCCGCCCGAGCAGGCGCAGGCGGCGGCGCCACAGCGCTTGCGCCAGGCGATGCCACATCAGGGCATGGAGACCGGGATAGCAGAGCAGCACCTCGAGGTCGGAATGCGCCGCCGGATCCTTCTCGCGATAGGCCCGGATGGTCTCACGCAAAAAAATGAAGGCCATGCGACATTTCCATTATGAATTGGCGACCATAGAGACCTATATTCGCTTCGCGGCGGCTTTCTTGAAGAGCCCGTAGCGGAGCGCCGAGCGAGAAGGGGAAGCCGACCCGACAAGACCAGAGTAGAGCAACCAGAAACGTCAGAACCAACGAGGAGAGTGTGAAACCGTGAGAGGAGCAAAAGCCCGAACGAGACCCGAAAGAGGCTGAGCCGCCGCCAAGGGAAAGCCCGTCGTCCCGATCGTGGTGGACCAGGGACAGCAGGTGGGCCCGGAACGTCACGAAGTTCTTCGTCGCCGCATGCCGAGGCCTCGGCAAGGTGGGTGTGGAGGACAGTGACGCCACAGAGTGGTTCCCTTCGGTTTCCAAGCCTATGTGATCAAGAATTAGGGATCGCGCGCCCCGGTGCAATCGGAAATCGTAGCATCCGCTAAAAGAATCGGATAGCTTTTCGATCGAACAGGTGGGGCGTGAGGCGGGTTCCGTGGCCGGGGTTTGGCCCATCGGCGAGGGACGCGCCGCAATATCGGGAACGCGCGGGCTGGTTCTGTGTTGGGCTGCGAGATGGGTTTGGCTCTGGAATGGCTCGAAAATGAGCTGGGGAAAAGGGAGGATGTTGCGCGCAAGCGCGGCGAAAACGTCAGAAACCAGTCGTGAGACGGCCAGGAATGGCCGTATGTGAGCAAAGAACGGAAAGCAAAATCATGCCCGAAGTCATGTTCGCCGGCCCTGATGGGCGGTTGGAAGGTCGCTACCACCACTCCAAGGAGACCGGTGCGCCGGTCGCCCTGGTGCTGCATCCACACCCGCTGCATGGCGGGACGATGAACAATCGCATCACCTATACGGTGTATCAGTCGTTCCAGCGTCTCGGCTTCTCGGTGATGCGGTTCAATTTCCGCGGTGTCGGGCGGAGCCAGGGGCGCTATGACGGCGGCATCGGCGAAATCAGCGACGCCGCCGCCGCGCTCGACTGGCTGCAGGCGGTGAATCCGCATGCCGGCGGGTTGTGGATCGCCGGCTATTCCTTTGGCGCCTTTGTCAGCATGCAGCTTCTGATGCGTCGCCCCGAGGTTTCGGGCTGGGTCAGCATCGCACCGCCCGCGAGCCACTACGATTTCGGTTTCCTCGCCCCCTGCCCGTGTGGCGGGCTGATGATCCATGGCGACAATGACGACCTTGTCCCCGAACCCTCGGTGCGCAAGCTCGTGGACAAGCTCAACACCCAAAAAGGCGTCACCGTCGATTATCGCATTTTTGCCGGGGCGGACCACGTCATGGCCAGCCACGCCGAACAGATCGCCGTGGCGGTCGAGGACCATGTCAGCAAGAAGATGATCGGGCGACACATGGCGCTTGCCGCGGATTAACGCCACGCTCGTCATGCGCAACAGGCCGGGGGATCGGGTGATCCTCCGGCCTTTTTTATGGCCCGCGACGCGCTGGCTAGAGGAGGACAATGCCGGCCGCCAGGGTCAGCACGGTGAGCGGCGCGCCGACCGCGAAATAGGTCCAGAAGCCGACATGGACCCCTTCCGCCGCCGCAAGCTGCACGACAATCAGATTGGCCACCGAGCCCACGATGGTGAAATTGCCGGCGAGCGTCGAGGCCATGGCGACCGCGAGCCAGGCTCGCGTGGGATCGGCGAGATGGGCGATGAAGGGGCGGAGCACGAGCACTGCCGGCACGTTGCTCACGATGTTGGAGAGCGCTGCCGTCAGCAGGCTCAACACCGCGACCTGATCGAGATGCCAGGCGGCGATGCGCGCGATCAGCCGCTCATCGAGCACCGCGTGCTGTAGCCCGGCCACCACCACGAAGAGACCGGCGAACATCAGCAACAGCGCGCCATTGACCTCGGCATAGAAGCGCTGGGCTTTGAGCCGCCGAGTGAGCAGCAGCACCCCGCCGGCCACCATCGCTGCCTCGGCCGGCGGCACGCCGAGGAAAAACGCCGCGATCAGGCCGAGTGTCACCAGCACGGTCTTGCGCACCAGGGGGGGCGAAATCCGCGCCCGCGCCGGCTCGGCGGCGAGGTGCGCGCGCACCAGGAATTCCTCGCGCCAGATGATCGTGATCAGCACCAGGGTCGCCAGCAGCCCGATCGCCGCCACCGGCGCCAGACGGGCGGTGAACACGCCGTAGGGGATGCGCGAGAGGCTGCCGATGATCATGTTCTGCGGATTGCCGGTGATGGTCGCGACACTGCCGACATTGGCCGCCATGGCGATCGCCAGCATATAAGGCACCGGGCGGCGCCCGAGGCGTTTCACCACATCCAGCACCAGCGGCGTCAGCACCAGGCAGATCGTGTCGTTCACCAGAAACGCCGAGAACACCCCCGAGACGCCCACCACCGCCGCGAGCAGCAGCAGGGGATGGCGCGCCCGCCGCACCGCCCAGGCGGCGATCAACTGGAAGCCGCCGGCGAGCCGCAACGAGGCCACGACGACCATCATGCCGAGAAGCAAGGCGAGCGTGTCGAGATCGATCGCCTGATAGGCCTCGGCGAGACTGAGCGCGCCGCTCGCCACCATCAGCACCGCGCCGAGAAAGGCCGCTCCGGTTCGGTCGAGGCGAAACCAGGGTAACCGGCCGAAGCCCACGACGCCGTATGTGGCGACAAAAATCAGCAGAGCGGCGAGGCCTTTGTAGCTCGCCGCATCAGCGGGCAGGAAACGCAAGATTACTTGATAATGATCTCGACGCGGCGGTTTTGCGGCTCGCGCACGCCATCGGCGGTCGGCACCAGGGGGTGGGTCTCGCCGAAGCCCTGGATGTCGATCACGTTCTTCGGCACGCCATCGCGCACCAGCTCGGCCGCGACGTTCTCGGCGCGCTTGACCGAGAGCTTCTGGTTGTATTGCGCGCTGCCGGAGCGGTCGGTGTAGCCGTTGACGTCGATCCGCGTGTACTGCACCCGCGTCGAGGCCTGCGCCGCCTCGGCGACGATCTGCTTCGCGCGATCGGTCAGATCGGCCTTGTCCCAGTCAAAGAACACGAGATAGGTCCGCGCTGGCGCTGGCGCCGGCGCTGGCGCGGCAACCGGAGCCGGGGCGGGCGGCGGTGGCGGCGCCGCGCCAAACGCATAGCGCACGCCGAGGAGGAATTCATGGTTGAATTCATTGCCGAAATCGAGATTGCCGCGGGCCACTTCATGCCCGCCGCTCACGGTTGACGCATTATAGGCGCCTTGCGGGCCCATCACGCCGAGCATGCGGTATTCGGTGGTAACGGCGAGGCCCGGCACCGCGGAGATCGGCCAGGACAGGCCGATGATCCCCTGATAGGCGAAGCCGCCGACCGTGTTGCTGCCCCCGGAGGTAATCCGCGAACTGGTCACGAATGTCTCACTGAAACCGGCAAGATTCATCGCCTCATAGCCAGCGCCAAGGCCGACATAGGGATAGAAGAGATGCTCGTTGAGGCCGAGCTTGTTGGGGTCGATGTCATAGAGGATGTTGACTAGGGCGCCGTAACTGTCCTGGCTGCCCTTGATCAACATCGGGTTGGCCCCGGAATTGTTGGATTGCATCGAATTGTCGATGTAATTGCCCTCCAACTCGACGCGGAAGCCGCTCAACGCCGAGTTCAGCGCGCCGAGCCCGTAGCCGACACTCACCTCGCCGACATAGCCGGCGTTGAACATCGCCATGGTATTCGGGGTGCCGAGCGCGGCCGAGTGGTTGACCGTCTCATCCTGCAACACGTTGAGGCCGATGCCGCCACCGACATAGAGGCCATTGATCGGCTGGGCCTTGGCGATCAGCGGTATCGCCAAAAGGCTCGCAGCCATAAGCGCCGCGCGCAGTTTCATGATTTTCCTCGTTCCAACCCGTTTTGGTCGCGGCCCCGTGATGCGTGCCGCCGAGCGGTCTTACTTTTGCGGCAATTTATTCAATACCGTCAAGACGAGAATATGATCGCGGGCTTTGTCTGATCGGTTGTGATATATTTACAACATTGCCCGCCGGGACAGTTCCCAGGGCAAGGGAAAGGGAAAGGCCACCGGGGCGTGCGCCCCGGCGGCAGGCACGGCATCAACTACTTGATAATGATCTCGACGCGGCGGTTTTGCGGCTCGCGCACGCCATCGGCGGTCGGCACCAGGGGGTGGGTCTCGCCGAAGCCCTGGATGTCGATCACGTTCTTCGGCACGCCATCGCGCACCAGCTCGGCCGCGACGTTCTCGGCGCGCTTGACCGAGAGCTTCTGGTTGTATTGCGCGCTGCCGGAGCGGTCGGTGTAGCCGTTGACGTCGATCCGCGTGTACTGCACCCGCGTCGAGGCCTGCGCCGCCTCGGCGACGATCTGCTTCGCGCGATCGGTCAGATCGGCCTTGTCCCAGTCAAAGAACACGAGATAGGTCCGCGCTGGCGCTGGCGCCGGCGCTGGCGCGGCAACCGGAGCCGGGGCGGGCGGCGGTGGCGGCGGCGCCGCGCCAAACGCATAGCGCACGCCGAGGAGGAATTCATGGTTGAATTCATTGCCGAAATTCAGATTACCCCGGGCCACCGTCGCGCCGCCGGAGGTCGTCGAGGCATGATAGGCGCCCTGCGGATCCATCACGCCGAGCATGCGGTATTCGGTGGTAACGGCGAGGCCCGGCACCGAGGAGATCGGCCAGGACAGGCCGACGATCCCCTGATAGGCGAACCCGCCGACCGTGTTGCTGCCCCCCGAAGTCCGCGAGGTGGCAAAGTTTTCACTGAAGCCGGCAAGATTCATCGCCTCATAGCCAGCGCCAAGACCAACATAGGGATAGACAAAATGCTCGTTGAGGCCGAGCTTGTTGGGGTCGATGTCATAGAGGATATTGACCAGGGCGCCGTAGTTGTCCTGGCTGCCCTTGATGCTCGCGGGGGCGGCGCCGGTGCCGATGGATTGCAGGGAATTATCGCTGTAATTGCCCTCCAATTCGACGCGGAAGCCGCTCAACGCCGAGTTCAGCGCGCCGAGCCCGTAGCCGACACTCACCTCGCCGACATAGCCGGGGTTGAACGCGGCCATGGAATTCCCGGTACCGAGCGCGGGCGAGTGGTTGACCGTCTCATCCTGCAACAGGTTGAGACCGATGCCGCCGCCGACATAGATGCCATTGATCGGCTGGGCCTTGGCGATCAGCGGCACCGCCATCACGGTGGCCGCCAAAAGAGCGACGCGCAACTTCATATTCAGGTTCTCCTCATTTCTGTCCCACACCCAGGGGAGGGGTCGGCGGCCCCCGTTAGGGCATAGGCGTTGCCGAGACCGGTAGATAACGTCGCTCGCCAGCAACGGGAAGGTGCCGCGGAGATGTACTAGCCCAACTGTGGTAAAACCGCTACACCTAGCGTCGACCCCGGAACGCCCCCGGCTTCCTGAGAGCCGCACCAGAAAACAGCCATAAACCAAACACTTCCACGCTGCCGCCGCAGCCGGCATCATGCGAGACCGCGTCTTATTCGCTACATTTGTGGAATTTCTGACAAATAAGTGTTCAGGCGCCAGCGCCGAGGCGGCTGATGATCTCATGGCCAGAGAGCGGCGGGCTGAACAAAAAACCCTGGCCGCTGTCGCAGCCGATGGCGGCGAGAAACGCCTCCTGCTCGGCATTCTCGATGCCCTCGGCCACCACCGACAGGCCGAGCGCCTGGGCCGTGCCGACAATCGCCCGCACGATCGCTGCGTCCTCGCGGTCCCGCGGCAGGGTACGCACCACCGAGCGGTCGATTTTCATGACCGTGAAAGGCAGGCGCTTGAGGGTCGCGAGGCTGGTATGGCCGGTGCCGAAATCGTCGAGCGCGAGGCCGACCCCCAAATCGCGCAGCGCCGCCAGCATGAATTGCACATCGAGACTGAGATCGAGCAGTATCGTCTCGGTGACTTCAAGCTCCAGCCGCTCGGGGTCGAGGGCAGCGGCCTCAAGGGCCGCGGCCACCTGATCGAGCAGAACGCCGTCCAGCAATTGCCGGGCTGAGATATTGACCGAGATCCCCAGCGACGATGGCCAGCCTGCGGCGGCAATGCAGGCGGCGTGCAGCACAAAGCCGCCGATCTCGTTGATCAGGCCGCTCTGCTCGGCCACCGGCAGGAAGAGCCCCGGCGGCACCAGCCCACGCTTACGGTGTTGCCAGCGGATCAGGGCCTCGGCACCGACCGGCCGATGGGTGCGGAGCTGATAGCGCGGCTGGTACAAGAGGGTGAAATCCGCGGCGCCGAGGGCGCGGCGGATATCCTGCTCCAGCCGTTTGAACTCTGCCCGCTCCAACCCCGAGGCCCATTCCCATCCCGAAGGTTGGTCATTCACCCTGGCCATTTGGGCCGCGCGCGCGGAAGCATGGGGGGGAGGAGATGTCAAATCGTTCGATCCGGCGACAAAAAGGGGCACGGGCGTCATTCTCGCCGAAGAGCGTGACGATTGGGTAAACGCGGGGTGTGGGTAAACACGGGGCATGGGTAAACATGGGGCGGCGAGGGATGCGGGGAGCGTCGTGATCGCCTATTCTCGCCGCGAGACCATAGACGCGGAGGACAGGATGGCCGAGCCATTATCGCTGGCGGTGCCGGCGCCCCCCAAGGCGGCGCTTTCCTGGCGCGCAGTGTTGCGGGTGGTGCGCGACAACCCGCTACAGCTCTGGACCGAGGAGGCCTACGACAGCGCCATCGAGCGCCAGAATTTTCTCGGCCGCCCGCGCCTGCTGCTCAACGCACCGGAGGCGATCCAGCACGTGCTGATCGGCCATGCCGAGAATTACCGCCGCACCGCGCCCTCGATCCGCCTGCTTCGTCCCTTCGTCGGGCGTGGGCTGCTGCTGAGCGAGGGTGAATTGTGGCGCCGGCAGCGCCGGCTGATCGCCCCCACCCTCGCGCCCCGCGCCCTCCCATCCCTAATGCGCCACGCCGCCGGGGCCACCGTCGCGTGGCGGGAGCGGCTGACCCCCGAGATCGACCTGCTCGCCGAGATGCAGACCCTCGCGCTCGAGATCGCCGGCCGCTCGATGTTTTCCCTCGGCATGGCACCCTTCGCCACCGCGATGCGGGCGCTGCTCACGCAGTCCGCCCAGGCACTGTCGCGGCCGGACTTCCTCGATCTGGTGCTGCCGATCTGGCTTCCGAGCCCGCGTGATTTCGCTCGTTGGCGCTTCCAGCGGCGCTGGATGGGGCTGATGACCCGCGTCATCGCCGCGCGCGAGCGCGCCCCGGGGGCGCGAGAGACGCCGGACCTGTTCGATCTCCTGCGCGCGGCCTCGGCCCCCGATGGCAAGGTGGGCATGCGGCAATTGCGCGACGAGGTCGCCACAATGATCATCGCGGGACACGAGACGACGGCGCTCACCCTGTTCTGGGCCAGCCTGCTGCTTGCCACCGCCCCCGCGGTGCAGGCCCGCATCGCCGAGGAGGCGCGCGGTCTCGATCTCGGCCCCGGCGGCATCGCCGAGGCGCTCGGCCGGCTGGAATATACCCGCGCCGTGGTGAGCGAGGCGCTGCGGCTCTACCCACCGGCCGCCACCATCGTGCGGGAAGCCATCGCCGAGGATCGCTGCGGCGATCTCGTCATCCCGCGCGGGGCGCTGGTGATGATCGCGCCCTGGGTGCTGCACCGGCACCGGCAACTCTGGGACGCACCTGAGCGCTTTGATCCTGAACGCTTTCTTCCCGGCGCGCCCTTGATACCGCGCTTCGCCTACCTGCCGTTCGGGGCTGGCCCGCGGGTCTGCGTCGGCGCGCAATTCGCGTTGGCCGAGGCAACCCTGGTGCTCGCGACCCTGGTGCGCGATTTTGTTCTGGAGCGCGCGGACGCGGCCCCGGTGTTCCCGGTCAGCGTCGTGACGACGCAGCCCAACCGCCCGGTGTCCTTTCTTCTTTCGCCGCGCCGGGGGAAATGATGCCTCGCCCGGGTTGGCAATTTGCGCTTGGCTTTTCACTTCTCGCGCTGCTGATCGTGGCCGAGGCGACCCGCCCTTTTCTGCCCGGCGATCCGCCCTTCGCGCGCATGGTGCAGGGCGCACTGCCCGCCGCGCCGGCTTGGGCCGAGTTCGTCTCTGGTCTCGCGAGCTTTCCTGCGGCCTTTCTGCTGCTGCTGCTCGCGCTCGGCGGCGGCGCGTGGTTGTTCGGCTGGCGCGGGGCGCTTGCCGCCGTGGCGAGCTTCGCCGGTATGGTCGTGCTCGACCGGGGTCTGCGCCTCATCCTCTTCCAGCCGCGCCCGAACGCCAGCTTGATCCGCGTCGTTGGCCACCCGCCCGGCTCGGCCTTCCCCTCGACCTTCGCTCTGCTGTTCGGCGCGACGGTCGGTTTTCTGCTGCTTTGCGGGATCATGGCGCGGCGCAGGCTATGGTGGCTCACGGGGGGAATAGCGCTCGTCGTGGGGTTTGCCGCCCGTATCGCACTTGGCGCGCATTGGCCGAGCGATGTTCTGGTGAGCTATGCGGCGGCGCTGCTCTGGGGTGCTCTCCTGCTGCGCAGCATGAAGAGCGCCCCAAGCGCCGAGAGGCAGAGCCCCGCCGAGACCACGAGGGCGTAAAGGCCGAACCAATTGAGAAGGAGGCCGAACAGCAGCGGCGCCAGGGCCTGGGTCGCGCGCGCCGGGGCGCCGAGCCAGCCGGTGCGCGCGCCATAGCCCAGGGGGCCGAAAATCGCCAATGGCAGCGTGCCGCGCGAAATCGTGAGAATGCCATTGCCAGCGCCATAGAGCAGGGCGAACCCGGCTGCCCCCGGCGCGCCGAGGACGGCCAGCAAGGCCACGCCGAGGGGATGGAGCAAGGTTGCGATGCGCGTCGAGACCAAAGGGTGGGTGTGGCGCAGAAACAGAAACTCGACCACGCGCGCCAGCACCTGCGCCGGCCCGACCAGCGCCGCCGACGCGATCGCCGCCGTCCGGCTCGCCCCGGCCATCTGCAAGAGATGCGGCAGATGCGTCGCCATCGCGCCGGTGACGAACCAGGCCGAGGCAAAGATATAGGCCAGCAGCACCATCTCACGCCGCTGATCGCGCGGCTCGCCGGATGGCGGCTTGGGCGGCGGGGGTGGGGCTTGCGGCACCAGCAGGGCGTTGAGCGGCAGCCCGATCACCAGATGCAGCCCGGCCCAGACCAGGCAGGCGCCGCGCCAGCCGAGCGCCTCGGCGAACAGCGCGCTCAGTGGCCAGCCGATCGTCGAGGCGAAGCCAGCGAGCAGGGTAATGCCGGTGATCGGCCCGCGTGCCGCATTGCCATAGAGCCCGGCGAGGGTCGCAAAAGCCGTATCATAAAGCCCCAGCGCCATGCCCAGCCCGAGCACCGCCCAGGCGGCGAACAGCGACACCGGCCCCTGGGCGAGCGCCAGCGCCACCAATCCCGCGGCCAATGTCAGATTGGAGGCGATCAGCACGATCCGCCCACCACGCATGTCGATAATCCGACCAACCAGTGGTCCGAACCCGGCGGCGAACAGCAAGGCCGCCGACACGGCGGCGAATACCATCGTCGCGCTGGTGCCGGTGCCCCGCCCGATCGGCTCGGCGAGGATCGCCGGAATATAATAGCTCGACGCCCAAGCGAGCGTCTGGGTGGTGCCGAGCGCCAGAACCACCGGCAGCGTATGGCGCCCTCGTTCAGCGCCCGGCAAGCACGGCTTCCACGCCGGCGGCGATGGCGAAAAGCCGCGCGTCACCCATGGTCTCGCCGACCACCATGAGCCCGGCCGGCGCCTCGCCGGGGCGATGGCAAGGCAGGCTGAAGGCTGGGCGGTCGAGAAAATTGACCAGCGACGTATTGCGCAGCGTCTGGGCATTGAGACGCCAGTAGTCGGCATCCTCGGCGCAGGCATCGATCGGGGGCGGCACAATCGGCACGGTGGGGAGAATAAGCGCATCGAACGGCGCCGTGGCCGCGTCCATGGCGGCGATCAGGCGGGCACGGGTGGCGCAAAGATCGACATAGTCGGCGGCACTCATCTCGGCGCCACGGCGGATGCGCGCGGCAACGCGCGGATCGTAAAGCGCGGCTTTTTCGGCGAGCAGCGCACGATGCCAGGCATAGGCCTCGGGCGGGCTGAAGCCGCCCTGACGGTTGGCCGCCGGGATTTCCTCAAGCGCAGGGAAACCCTGCTCAATGATCCGCGCTCCGGCGGCCGAGAGCAGGCGGCACGCCCGCCCAAAAGCCTCGGCGATTGGGCCGTCGAGCCCCGCCAGCGCATGGCCGAGCGGCACCGCGAGCCTGAGCCCGGTGAGCGTGGCGGGCACGGACGGATGTGGCGTTTCGCCGGCCATCACCGCATCGAGAAGGGCGCAGCAGGCAACGCTCGCGGCGAGCGAGCCGACCGAATCGAGCGTCACCGAAAGCGGCAGAACGCCCTCCCGCGGCACCCGCCGCGCCGTCGGCTTGAAGCCGGTGACGCCGCAGAACGCCGCTGGAATGCGGCACGAACCGCCGGTATCAGTGCCGATCGCACCCGCCACCATGCCGTCGGCGACCGAGACCGCGGCGCCCGCGGAACTTCCCCCCGGCACCCGGCCGATGGCGCGCTCGAAGGGGCTTTTCGGGGTGCCAAAATGCGGGTTGAGGCCGAGCCCGGAATAGGCGAACTCGGTCATGTTGGTGCGCCCGATGGGGATGAACCCGGCGGCGATCAGGCGGGCCACGATCGGCGCGTGGGCACGCGCGGGCGGCGCGTCGGCCAGGGCCAGCGAGCCCGCCGGCGTCGGCTCGCCGGCGATATCGAACAGATCCTTGAGGCTGATCGGAATGCCGGCATAGGGAGAAGGCGCGCGCCCGGCGGCGCGGAGCTGGTCCTCTGCCTCGGCGCTGGCCCGTGCCGCTTCGGCATGAACCTTGAGGAAGGCGCGCGCGCCCTCCCCGGCGGGGTCTTGGACGCGCGCCAGCGATTGCTCGACGAGCGCGCGGGCGGTGAGCTTGCCGGCGGCGAGCGCCGCCGCCTGATCGAGCACGGTTTCCATGGGGTCGAGCCTGCCGCCTCCGGCACGGCCCGTAAAGACCCGAAATGTCGCTCCCCCTGGCCAATTCCGCGCCCCGCCGCTAAGGCTCGAAGTTCGATCGGAGGGAATAGAGCCGCGATGGAGAGTGCCGACGGGCTGCCGCTGCCGCAACGCACCTGGGGCGCCCTCACCATCTGGCTTGGCCTGACGCTGGCGGTGATGGACGGCGCCATCGCCAATGTCGCGCTGCCCACCATCGCCCGCGACGTCAATGCCGACCCCGCCAGCGCGGTCTGGGTGGTGAACGCCTATCAGCTCGCCGTCACCGTCTCGCTGCTGCCGCTCGCCGCGCTCGGCGAGCGGCGCGGCTACCGGCGGGTCTATTGGGCCGGGCTCGGGGTTTTTACCCTGGCCTCGCTCGCCTGCGCGCTCTCGCACACCCTGCCGATGCTGACGCTCGCCCGTGTGCTGCAGGGTTTCGGCGCCGCCGGGATCATGAGCGTCAACGGCGCGCTGGTGCGCTTCATCTATCCGCGCCGGCTGATCGGCCGCGGTCTCGGGCTCAATGCCATGGTGGCCTCGACCTCGGCGGCGGTCGGCCCGACGGTTGCCGCCGGCATCCTCTCCATTGCTCCCTGGCAATGGCTGTTCGCCATCAATGTGCCGCTCGGCCTGGTGGCGCTCGCGGTTGCCGCCAGGGCACTGCCAAAAACCCCGCACTCGGAGCAGAAATTTGATTTTTCCAGCGCCACGCTGAACGCGCTGACCTTCGGCCTCCTCATCATCGGCATCGACGGGCTGGGGCATGGCGCGGCGGGTCTGGTGGTTGGCGCGGAACTGGCGGGCGCGCTCGGCTTCGGCGCCTGGCTGGTGGTCCGGCAACTGGCCCAGACCGCGCCGATGCTGCCCGTCGATCTGCTGCGCATTCCGCTGTTCGCGCTCTCGGTCGCGACCTCGATCGCTGCCTTCGCCGGACAGAGCCTGGCTTTCGTCTCGCTGCCTTTTCTGTTTGAGAACACACTGCGCTGGGGCGAGGTGCGAACGGGATTGCTGATGACCCCCTGGCCGGTCGCCGTCGCCGTCGTCGCACCCTTCGCCGGCCGCCTCGCCGACCGCTATGCCGCGGGAACGCTGGGCGGCATCGGACTGGCGATGATGGCCGCCGGGCTCGCCCTACTCACTTTCCTGCCGCCCGAGCCGAGCCCGGCCGATGTCGTTTGGCGCATGATGCTGTGCGGGGCGGGGTTCGGCTTTTTCAACTCGCCAAACAACCGCGCCATGCTGACCGCGGCGCCGCGCGAGCGGAGCGGGGGGGCGAGCGGGATGCTGGCGACCGCAAGGCTGCTCGGCCAGACCGTGGGTGCGGCGTTGGTCGCCCTGACCTTCGCGATCTCGCCGGCGCGCGGGCCGCAACTGGCGCTGGCACTCGCCACCCTCGCGGCCGGGCTTGCCGCCCTCGCGAGCCTCTCCCGCCTCACCCCGGTGGCGCGCGCCGAGCCCCGCTAGCGGGCCGAACCCGGCTGGTCGCAACCACCCTTGTCGCTCGCATCACCGCGCGGTAGAAGGCTCGAGGATGCGTTGGGGGATAGTTTAGCGGTAGAACTCCCGGCTCTGACCCGGGCAGCCTTGGTTCGAATCCAGGTCCCCCAGCCAAATCTCACTTTTCGCCGAATTGGCTACTGTCGCCGCCTCCTGGCGCGCAGCGATGGCGGTGGTTTCCGTCAACAGATCAAAGGGTTGACGGAAGGTCGGGGTGATCTTTCCATCGTCCCAGATGCAGTTCGATAGCACGAAATTGAGCAGGCGCCTTTTCTGGCGCGGTTCCTGGCGTGCGAACAGGCGCTGGGCGTTCTGCGCCAGTTCGAGAATCCTGATCCCGTCGTCCATGTAAGACTGCTCGGCGGATTCGTGGCAGTCGATCTCCCGTTGGCAGCGGGCCTGTTCCTCCCGCCATTGGCCGGCGAACTGGTCGTAGAAGTCGCCGCCGATCTTGCCATCCAGCTTGTCGATATACATGGCGTTGATCCGGTCGCCGAGCCGCTTGTGCTCGGCCCGCAGACGGGCGATGGCTTCCTCGTGGTCGCGGCGTTCGTCGGCATGGCTGGCGCGCAGGGCATCCCGCACCCAGGCCAGCACCTCGTCATCGAAGCGCAGGCGCCCGAGCATCTCGGTGAACTGCTGCTCCAGCACTTCCTCGCGGACATATTTGCGATGGCAGGTGCCGGGCGTGCCCTCGCTTTTTCCGGCATAACCGGTGCAGTGATAGTAGACGTAGCGCTGCTTCTTGATCTCGCCGACGATCGAGCAGCCGCAATGGGCGCAGGTCATCAGGCCGGAGAAGGCGAAATCGTGGGTGACGCGCCGATGCTTCTTGGCGAAGCGGCCGGCGAGCACATCCTGCGCCCGCTCCCACAGATCGATCGTGACCAGCGCCTCGTGGCGTCCCTGGATCAGCTTGCCCTTCCACTCGAACCAGCCGGTGTAGAGCCGGTTGTGCAGGATTTTGTGGATGCTGCTGACCGGAACCTTGGCGCCGCTCTTGCGGTAGGCCAGGCCGTCGCCGTGCGCCATCAGCGCCACCTCTTGCAACGAGTATTGGCCGGTGGCGTAGCGCTGGAACATCTTGGTGATGACGGGGGCCACGGCCGGATCGGTGACAATGATCTTCTTGCCGTCGGGGCCGACGGCGTTGCGGTAGCCCAGCGGGCATTTGGTCGGCCAGATGCCCTGCTCGGCCTTTTCCTGCTGGCCCTTGCGCGCCTCCTCGGACAGGTTGTCGATGTAGTTCTTCGCCATCAGCACTTTGATGCCGTGCATGAACTTTTCCGACGATCGCGAGTCGCGCGACAGCACCACCCCTTCCTTTGGAAAGTGGATTTCGATGTCCAACTCGTCGATGGTCACCCAGTCCTTGAGGTTGCGGTAGAGCCGGTCTGTTTTCTCGACCAGCAGCACGCGGATGGCCGGATGGACCTTCAGATAGGCGATCATCTCGCCGAAGGCGGTGCGCCCCGTGTGCTTGGCGGTCTCAACGTCCACGTATTCCTGGGCGAGCGCGAAGCCGTTGGCCGAGGCGTAGTCCTTCAGCAGTTTCAATTGCGCGGGGATCGAGAAGCCCTCTTTCTCCTGCTCCTTCGAGGAGACGCGAGCATAGATCACCGCCTGTTTGCGGGCGGGATCGGCGGGTGTGGGCTTCGGTGTCTTTGCCATACTGTTTAGTGTAAACTTGACGCTAGCGGATTGCAAGCGGCGCCTTTTGAATCGTTGCGCTCGCCGTCGGCCCGGATCAAGCCCGGCACGCCCAGTATCCAGCCCTCGACCTGGGCCACGGTGCGCTCGGGCGGTGTCAGGTCTGGCTTCAGGAACGCGGCCAGGGTGCCGTCGTGGCCAGCGCGCGACAGCCAGGCGGCGATGCTGAAGGCGTCGTGCTGGTCGGCGGTGCGTTCCTCGCGGGCGAAGCTGCGGCTCCACAGCGCCGGATAGACCTCGGCAATGGCGGAGCGGCCGGCCGGAATGTCCCAGCCGTCGAACGGCCAGAAATGCACGCGCGCGCCCAATTGCCGGCGCATGAAGCGCAGCCACGGAAGGCCGGCATGGGTGGATTTCGCGACCGTCCCCTGCACGTCAAAATGAAAGACCGATTTGGCGCCGCCGGCCCGTTCCTCGGTCAGCCGCCGCCAGCGTGCATGGCCCATGCGCGCGGCCCCGTTGCCGGCGGAACCGTCGCGCACGAAATCGACGTAGCTGTTGTCCTCATCAGTCGGCCAATGGCGTTGGAAATCGTCGAGGAATGCCGGCCAGTCGGGCGGCAGGCGGTGAACCTCGAAATAGCGCAGCGGGAACGAGAAACCATGATCGATGCCGACCAGCGTCGGCACGTCCTCGGCCAGCGTCTCCACCAGCCATTCCGCGATGCCCTTGCGGGTCCAATAGGTGCGCCGGCTGGGCGGCGGCGGCACCTCGACGGGCCGTGTGGTGCCTTCGGTCTGGTAGACGCGCAAGCCCCTCAGGCTGGCGGACGGCGTTTCCGCGCCCGAATAGTCGATGCCGATATAGCGGGTGAAGGCGGGCATGTCAGTCTGTCCCGCCACGGCCAGCATACGGAATTCGTTGATTCTCGGCATCAAGCGCGGCATATGAAGCAGGTCTCACCTGCCATGCGTAGGAGGAGCGTTCGAGGCCGTCCCGGTTCGCCTGGGCGGCTTCAGCCATTTTGGGGCCTCGATGATGCACCGCCCAGCACGAAGCGTGCGCGTTCACGGCGCAGCATCTCGTAGGGGCTCAGACAGGCGATCCCGAGACCGATGCAGGCATTGGGAATCTTGATCTTGCGGGTCGATTCGGACGGCACCTCATGCGTCACGATGGTGAAGCCGTGGGCCAGCGCCTGGGCGAGGAGCCAGTAATCGGCGACCTGCAAGAAGGTGGCGATGGCGGCGGGTTCATAGGATTGGCCGGTCGCCCAGGTGCTGACTTGCCGCAATGCGGGCAGGACGGCATCATCGGGCGGCATGAAGAACCCGCGCCCGCGCTGGTCCGCCCAGGTCGAAAGATCATCCCCGCCGGCCTGGAGTTCGTCCCCCACCTTCTCGATGCTGGCCACCATGCCGGCCTTGTTCCGAGCGATCAGCCAATCCCAGAAGGCCGGGCAGAAATCGAAGCCGTAATGCAGGTTCTTGGCCTGAATGAAGATGTTGGCGTCGAGCAGGTAGCGGGTCAAAGCATCACCCCCACCTCGCGGCCGATGGTATTGAAGGTCTCGGTCCTCGCCACCCCCAGCATGCGGAAGGCGTCGCGATAAAGCGTCTGGCCCTCCAGCGTGCTTTCCACCAGGGCGCGGGCGAACCGGCGGCTGACGCGGGACAGCGTGGTGCGGTAGAAGTCGCCACCGTCGGCGCCATCCCGCGCCAGCCGGCGCAGCCGATCCAATTCGGCGCCCCATGCCGCATCGAAGCCCGCGCGGTCGAGCGCGCCCGCGTCGAGCAGGCGGCGCAGAATCACCAGGGTGCTGACCTTGAAGCGCCGTGCCAGCCGGTGCAACGTCGCGTCGAGCGCCTCGTCTTCGACAAGTGCCGCACGCACGGCATCCAGCGGCACCAGCAGTTCCGCCGCCACGGCGTTGCACCACACCTCTTCCCGCCGGTGCCCGCCCATGATCGCCGGACTGGTGTCGGACAACGCCGAGGCGCCCAGCCACAGATGGGCAAGCTCGTGGGCGAGGGTGAACATCTGCCCGGCCTTGGTGTCGGCGCCGTTGATGAAGACCAGTGGCGCCAGGGCGTCGGCCAAGGCGAAGCCGCGAAACTCGTCTGGGTCGAGTCTGCGCCGGTTGTTGCTCAACACCACGCCGCTGACCATCACCAGGATTCCGGCGCGGTCGGCCTGGCCGATGAATAGCCGCAGCGCCTCTTCCCAGGTGCGGCAGGCCGCGCGCGCGTCGAGATCGAAGCCCAGCGCCGCGCCCATGGCCCGCGCCGCCTCGGCGACCGGCGTTTCGGTGGTCAGGCTGCCGACGAACGGCGCCTTGGCCGCGTGGGTCACCACCGCGAATTCGCGGTACCAGCCCTGCCGTTCCTGGCAGGCGTAGAGCGTATCGAGCAGATTGGGGCTGACCCGCCGCACCGGGCGCCCCGCCATGGTGCGGAAATCGGGAATCGGCAGCTTCTCGTCGGGCGGCGCGGGCAGGAACAGGTAGCCCACCGGCACGTGGACGGCGTGGGCGAAGCTCTCCAACTGCCGGAGCGTGGGCTGTCGCGCGCCCGTCTCCCATTCCTCCAGCTTGGGGAAGCGGTGGAGCAGATCGGCCGGCTCCAGCCCGGCCCGTTCCCGCGCCCAGCGCAGCAGATGGGGATCGACCGGCGCGCCGGTCATTGCGCCGCCTCCAGTTTGGATTCGGCCGGCGCCAGCGCCTCGACGAGAAGGGCGTCGAGCAGGCGGCGGCTTGTGTCGGCGGCGGTGGCGAGGCTCGCCTCCAGCCGGTCGCACAGCGCCATCAGTTCATCGACCTTGGCGACGATGCGGTGCTGTTCGGCGAGGGGTGGGAGGGAAACGATCAACATTCCTAACGTGTGCCCATTGACGTTTGGCTGACCTGTTCCCCTTGCGCCGTCGCGCAACTGAGTCCAGTAGAGTGGTGACTCCAAGAACAACTTCAAATACTCGTCGAAGACGTGTCGCGTGCCCTGTACTCGTATCAGATATGAAGCAAACACTGCTGTTACAGGGGCATCCCGCACGAGGAAGGTTTTTCCGATCGTCCCTCCTGTTCTAGCGATTAAAATGTCTCCTTTTTCTATTTTGTACTGATCGACGTTACCAGCGTCTATCACGCACCCAGGGACAGAGGGCCAGTCAACAGCGTTGTCTTGAATGTCTGTGATGCGCAGCAGACGAACATTTTTTAAAGCAAAATCAGCGGAAGCCGTGAATCCGTAGTGTATTCGAAGACTAATCGTTGCCAACCGAGCCAAGGCCCATCCGATCGGCACGCTCATCGGAAAATCATCTTGCTCGATCATCGACAATGGTCGGTCTGGTCTTATCTCCCCCGCCTTCACCAGCCGCGCCTTCTCCTTGGCGATCCGCTTCAACAATTCCGATGCCGGTTCGTCGTTTGGGTCCTGCGGCACCAGTTTGCCGCGCACGGCGAGGTTGAGGATGGTTTGGCGGAGCTGCTTGATCTGGTCGGGGCGGGCGGTGAGGGCCGGGAGGGTGTTGAGGACGAAGCGGGCATCGTCGGGGAAGGTGTCGGGATCGGGGGCGTTGAGGCGGGCGAGGCTGGCCGCCGCCAGCCGGTCGCGCGTCGCCTCCCGCGCCTTCCGCGCCGCCTCCAGCCGGTCGCACAGCGCCATCAATTCATCGACCTTGGCGACGATGCGGTGCTGTTCGGCGAGGGGTGGGAGGGGAAAGGGGAGGTTCAAGATAACGTCTCGTGAAACATTTTTCATAGACGGGCTTACGCCAGATGCGTGGTGTACGTAGTGCTCTCTTGCAAAATCCGCATAATTATTGACGATCCACACGAAGCGGTGGTCGCAGTTCGCGCTCAGATGAAGGCGCACAATCTTGTCGCTCATCATGAGCTTGAATGGATGGTCTTCGACGCGAACGGCGCGAGCAATCAATTCAGCCGTATTGGCCCTCGAAATCAGGAAATCTCCTTGCTTCACCTCAGCTTGAGTCCTCGGTTCAGTTCCCGGCAATACCTGCTTGTTTTCCCATGGACGGAACTTGTCCCATGAAACGGCGCTAACTTTCAGGACGCCCCATTCATCGCCACTTCGCGGAAAATCTTCGGTTTTCGGGCTCCATCCCGCGTCCGAGTGTGCAACCAGTCTGCCGAGGCGTATCCAGACCCAACCCTTCGGCACATCGTATGCCATCGGGCCTGTCCAGGAACGTCCGCCCTTTGAGGCCGGAATCTCCCTCGCAATCCGCTTCAGCAACTCCGCCGCCGGCTCGTCGTTAGGGTTCTGCGGCACCAGTTTGCCGCGCACGGCGAGGTTGAGAATGAACCGCCGCAGCCGGGCGATGGCGTCCGGGGCGTCGGCGATGCGGTGGTAATGGGCGAGCAGACGTTCGGCGTTCATGGGTCGGGCGGGCCCATTTCGGCCAAGAGGGCGGCAACCGTCTCGCGACGGCCGGGAAGCGACTCCCGCACGATCCGCCATACCTGGGGATGATCGACAGTCGCATAGCCGTGGATCAACTCTCTCGACCGGTTGATCGCGGCGCGAAGATAGGGGTTCCTGATGGCCGATGGTTCGACGAGATCGACCGGGCGGCCGAGCAGCGTTTCCAGCGCCTCGGCGAGGCCGAAGAACTGGTCGAGCGGAGATAGGCCGCCGGCCTTGTCGAACTCGACGAGGAAATCCGCGTCGCTGCTTGCGGGGTCGAAATCCGTGCCACGCGCGGCCGAGCCGAATACCTCCAGGCGAACCACGCCGTAGCGGCGGCAGAGTGCGGCCAACGTCTCGCGCTTTTCAGCAATGGCGGGATGCATGGCGGCCTCCGGGCATGAGCGGGCGTTTGTCCACCCGTGTCATGGATGTCATCGCGGCAGCGCCTCGGCAAGGATCGTCTTGAGTTGCTCGCGCAAGCTCGCCGTCTCGGCCTCGGCGGCGTTGAGGCTGCGAGCAGCGCCTCGGGGTCGCCGTGGTCATCCGCCACGCTATGCGGGTTCTTGATGTCAAGGTTGTAGCCGCGCGCCTTCACCTCATCGGCCGTCACTTTCCAGGCTTGCGGGGTTTCCTCGCGGCCCTTCCGAGCCTTGCCGCCCCACCAGTCGATGCAGCCTTGCAGATGCTCCAGGCGGATCGGCCTGGTCATCGAATAGGCTTTCTGGCCTTCCGGCACCCGGTGCTCGTAGAACCAGATGTCCTTGGTCGGCGTGCCCTTCTCGAAGAACAGCAGGTTGGTGCCGATCGAGGCATAGGGCCGGAAGACGGAATTGGGCAGGCGGACGATGGTGTGGAGGTTGCATTCCTCCATCAGATGTTCCTTGAGCCGGGTCTTGACGCCCTCGCCGAACAGCGTGCCGTCCGGCAGCACCACGGCGGCGCGCCCGCCCGGCTTCAGCAGCCGGATGATGAGGGCGAGGAACAGGTCCGCGGTCTCCCGCGTGCGGAAATGCTGCGGGAAGTTGGACTCGATCCCGTCTTCCTCGCGCCCGCCGAAGGGCGGATTGGTCAGCACGATGTCCACCCGGTCGGACTGCGTATAACTGATATAGGGGCGCGCCAGCGTGTTGTCGTGGCGGACGAAGCCGGGGTCCTCGATGCCGTACAACAGCATGTTGGTGACGCAGAGCATGTGCGGAAGCTGCTTCTTCTCGACCGCGCGCAACGCGGCCTGCATCTTCTGCTCGTCCTCGGGCCGCTTCACGTAGCGGTCGCGCATGTGGCGGATGGCGCTGGTCAGGAAGCCGCCGGTGCCGCAGGCGGGATCGAGCAGAAGTTCCCCGGGGTGCGGGTCGATCCGGTCGGCCATGAAAGCTGTGACAGCGCGCGGCGTGTAGTACTCGCCCGCGTTGCCGGCTGATTGCAGATCATTGAGAATCTGCTCATAGATGTCGCCGAAATGCTGGCGTTCAACGAGGTTGTTGAAATCGACATCATCGATCCGGTTCACCACCTGCCGCATGAGTTGGCCGGATTTCATGTAGTTGTAGGCATCCTCGAACACGTCGCGCACGACACGGCGGCGGTCGCCGGGCTTGGGCGAGACTGAAAGGTTTTTGAGCGCCGGAAACAACTCGCCGTTGACGAAGGCAATGAGTTCCTCACCCGTGATCCCCTCGCGGTTCGCCGCCCAGGTGCGCCACTGGTATTCCACCGGAATCGGCGAGCGGTAATTGCGGTCGAGGAGTTCGAGTTCCTGATCCTGATCGTCGATGATTTTCAGGAAGAACATCCAGCACAATTGGCTGATGCGCTGGGCATCGCCATCGACGCCGGTATCCTGGCGCATGATATCCTGGATCGATTTGACGGTGGTGCGGACAGACATGGGCTTACGCGGATTCCTGATAAAGGGCTGATTGCAATTCGTGGATAGCCTGCTCGAAGCCGTCTTTCCCGCCGAATGCCCTGATGAGTTCGACAACGCTGCCCATCCGGTTGAACGGGGCGATCTTCAGCATACTGCTGTCGTCGAGGTCGAGCACGCCCTCATCGGCATATTTCGCGAGCAGCGCGTCGAGCACGGCGCGGGCCTGATCGCCGTATTTGGTGAAAACGTCACGCTTTCTTACGTTTTCCGCCCGTTCGCGGCGGGTGAGCGGCTTCTGGTCAAAGGCGACATGGCAGATCAGATCGAACGGATCGAGGTCCTTGCCCAGTTCCTCGGCCACGAGATCGAGCGGCAGACCCTCGGCCTCCAACTCCTCCACGATCGCTTGCTTGCGCTCCGCCGCCTTCCAGCGCTTCAGGAAGTTGTCGAGGCTGGCGAAACGCTTCTTCAGCGCCTTCTTCGTGAAATCGCGCAGCGACTCGGTGACGAGCCTGCCGTCCTCATCGAGGTACTCCACCCGTTCCGCGATGATGGTGGCCCCGACGCCATCGACATAAATCTTCTTTACCTTGCCGCCGACCGGCGGGAAGGTGACATCGGGTGGCCCATCGACGGTGGTTTCGTCATCCCCGGGCCGTTGCGGCAGCGTCTCGCCATCTTCGCCGGTCGGCGGTACATCGGGCGGGGTAATGGGATCGTCCTCTCCCGGCTCGTAAATCTGCACCGGTTCGCCGTCGAACTCGGGGTCGGCGAAATGGCTGGTGGCGCCCCGGAAGTCGATCAGGGTGAAGTAGAATTTCCGGGTGTCCTCGTGGACGCGGGTGCCACGCCCGACGATCTGCTTGAACTCGGTCATCGAGCCGACCTCGCGGTCGAGCACGATCAGCCGGCAGGTTTGCACATCGACGCCAGTGGACAAGAGGCGCGAGGTGGTGACGAGGACGGGGTACCGGGATTCGGGGTCGATGAAGTTGTCCAGTTCGGCCTGGCCTTCGGGGTCACCGCCGGTGATGCGCATGACGTAGCGGTGATTCTCGGCGACAAGATCGGCGTTCTCATTGACGAGTGCCTGCCGCATCCGGGCCGCGTGTTCCTGATCGACGCAGAAGACGATGGTTTTCTGGAACCGGTCGCCGCTCTCCTTCAGGAACTCCGTGACCTTGCTCGCGACCAGCTTGGTGCGATCGTCCAGCACCAGCGTGCGGTCGAAGTCCTTGGTGTTGTAGATGCGGTCCTCCACCTCCTCGCCTTCGCGGTCGAGCTGGCCTTTCTCGGGCCGGTAGCCCTCCACGTCACGGTCGATATGGACCTTGACCACCTTGTAGGGCGCGAGGAAGCCATCGTGGATGCCTTGCTTCAGGGAATAGGTGTAAACCGGCTCGCCGAAATACGCGATATTGGAGACGTATTTCGTCTCCTTCGGCGTAGCGGTCATGCCGATCTGGGTGGCAGACGAGAAATAGTCGAGGATTTCGCGCCACGCCGAATCCTCGGCGGCGCTGCCCCGATGGCACTCGTCGATCACGATCAGGTCGAAGAAACCGGGCGAGAACTCGCGGAACAGCTTTTGCCGTTCCTCCGGGCCGGTGATCGCCTGATAGAGGCCGAGATAGACCTCGTAGGCCGTGTCGATGCGGCGCTTCTTATCAATGGCCGTGGTCAGTTCGATGCTGCTCCCGTCGTCGCGCCCGATGGTCTTGGCGTTGGTGGACAGCTTCGCCATCGCCGAGCCGAACGGCCGGAAGTCGTTGACCATCGTCTGGTCGATCAGCACGTTGCGGTCGGCCAGGAAAAGAATGCGCTTCTTGCGCCCGGCCTTCCACAGCCGCCAGATGATCTGAAAGGCGGTGTAGGTCTTGCCTGTGCCGGTCGCCATGACCAGCAGGATGCGGTCGCGGCCCTTAGCGATGGCCTCGATCGCCGCGTTGACGGCGTTGACCTGGTAATAGCGCGGGGCCTTGCTGCTGCCGTCGTCGAAATAGTCCTGAAGGACGATCTGCTCGCCTTCGGCTGTAAGCCCCTTCCATGCGCGATAGCGTCCCCAGAGATCGGCTGGCGAGGGAAAGGTGTCGAGCGCGAGGTTCGTCTCGGTCGCGCCGCCCGCGCCGGTGCGGTCATGGAACACAAACCCGTCGCCGTTGGACGAGAACACGAAGGGGATGTCGAGGGTCGTGGCGTATTCAAGCCCCTGCTGCATGCCGTCGCCGACGCTGTGGGTATTGTCCTTCGCCTCGATCAGCGCCAGCGGAATGTTGGGCCTGAAATAGAGGATGTAGTCGGCGCGCTTGGCCTGGCCGCGTGTGACCAGCTTCCCGCGCACGATGATGCGGCCCTTGGTGAAACTCACTTCCTCTCGGATTTGCGCCATTTCATCCCAGCCCGCCTGCTGTAAGGCGGGCGTGATGAACTTGGTGCAGATGTCCCGCTCGCTGAGGGCGCGCTTGTCCATGCCGGTCAGTCGTCCGCCAGTTCCGACCCGTTCGTATGTCCGCCGTATGCCTCACCGGCGGCAGTCACGGGCGCGTCCCGCGCCGTCAGCCGCTCGAACTCCTCGACCGCCATCACCACGACGACGGGACGCCCATGCTTGGCGACCATCACCGGCGCCGTGCGGGCTAGATCAATCAGCCGGCCGAAGCCGTACTTGGCGTCTGTTGCCGCCAGAGTTCTCATCTGGTCCTCGCGCCGCATGTGGCGAGTTTTGGCCAATCTGGCCGGATAGGCAATGGCGTACTCAATCGCCCTGCCACTGGTCGCCTATTTTGCCAAACGGATCAGGGTTCAACCGTCGCTTGCCGCAGGTCCTTGAGGCGCAGCAGCATGGCGAGCATCCGTTCCAGTTTGCGGTCGAGATGCACCTCGTAGCGGCCCAGCCGTTCCAGCTTGTCGGGGTCCAGCGCCTCGCCGAACGCCTGCTCGCGGATCAGCGGCCGATTCGCCAGTTCCTTCTTGCGAGTCTCCAGCCAGGGCAGCACCTCGCCTTCCAAGAAGCGGCGCAACCCCTCTGCGTCGGCCGTGGCGGGCGGTTCGTCCTCCGTCTGCTCGCCGGGAGCGTGCGCCAGCACGTCCGCCCACCAAGCTTGCGTGTCCTCTCGGAGCGCTGCCAGCGCGGCTTCATAGGCGTCGTTGCGCCGGGAGCCGAGCAGGTCGAGGGCACGACGGACCATCGCTTTGCCGTCAAGAATATCCCGGATGTCGTCGTCGGTGTCGGCATCGGTGGCGCGGATGGCATCGATCACCCGCACGGTCTGGTCGGCGGCGTCGAGATGGACCAGCGCCATCTTCACCGTCTCCCGGTACGAGGCCAGCGTGCCGTTGAGACCGCGCCGGTGGGCGGCAGCCTCGGCCAACCGCAAGCGGCGCTTGCGCCACAGAATGCCGGCCAGTTCCTCGACCAGATGTTCCTCGGTCGGTCCCAGTGGCCGATGCTCCGCCACCAGCGCCGAGACAAGCGCCCGGTATTCGCCGGCATCCTCCCACGGCAGTATCGTGTACCGGGACAGGATACCGTGGCGCAGCGCGTTGAAGCGCGTGATCTCGATGCCGCCAGCCTCCGCCGGCAGGGTGGTCTTGCTCTCGATCATCGCTGTTATCTCCTTCTCCATTTCCGATTGTCGATCCGTGCCAGCAGCCGCGCCGCCTCGATTTCAAAGGCTTTATCGGCCAGCATCTCGGCCTCGGAGGCTTGTTCGCGCAGGCGCTCGTAGGTGCGCCGCCACATGCCCTTGGGCCGTTGGGGGAAGAAAAAATTCGTGCCGGGGTCGCCGCCGAGCCGCTGCTTGAGTTTGTGGGCTCGCCGGTGCATCCGGTCCAAAGCGCCCTCGCTCTGACTGGCATGGGCCAACCGATAGCAATGGCGGCACAGGAAATAGCGCCCAGGACCGTGCAGCTTGGCGACGCGCCAGCCGCAGGGGATGCCGTTGACCACGCCAGGGCAGATGAAATAGGGCCGCGTTCCGCCGAGCCGGCAGGCGACGCGGACGATGCGGACGGTCTCGGCCACGTCTTCCCATTCGCCGCCGCCGATGCGCACGCGATAGGACAGATGCAGCCGGTCGGCCTCGGCACGCATGCTGATCGAGGCAACCTTCTCGCCGTCGCGGGTCCATTGCCAGCCGCCGGCCCATCCAGGAGCCAGGCAGCCCACCTTGTGCAGCCGGTTGATATCAATCGAACGGCTGCCTTCCACCGTGTCGCGCCCCGAACCGCTCGGCCGTCCCGATCCGAATCCGCCCATCACACGCCCCCGCTTTTTCCGAAATCGTCTGGAAAGTTGGCCGGTGCCACGATCCCCATCGTCGCCAGCGCGGTGACGGCCTCGGCCTTCCGGGCGGTATGCCAGGCTGCCCAGCATCCGGAATGCAACCAGGCATGGCCGATGATTGCAGTGCCAAACGGCAGCAGCGGATCATGGGCCTGTTCGCCGCCACCGCATCCAAGGCAGCGCCCATGCGGTGACCGCACAGGATTGCGGTTGAGCCACTCGGCGACGCAGCAGGCGAAGGCGCGGACCTCGGTCTGCGCGCGTGGTAGCCCGCCATCGAACTCGGCGATACCGGCGCGCTCGTCGAAGAAGACCCGCCAGTCGTCGGCCGACCATCCATCCTTGGCCGGACGCAGCAAGGCCACGATGGCGACCTTGTGGCGCGATAGCAGGTCGAGCACGGCGGCGGGCGGCGGCATGGTGGCGTTCAGCACCAGATCGTCGCCATCAATCTCCAGGTCGATGCCGGCGGCGCGAGCCGCCTTGATGGCGTCGGCCGCGCTCATAGCCGGGCTCTCCAACCCACTTTTTCCTGCCCGGATTGAGACGGGCGATTTGCGTCCGCACCGTCCGCATCGCTTCCCGCATTGGATTTCAACGGGTTGGCGCGGACGGTTGGGACCGAGGCGCGGCCCGTACCGTCCGCATCGTTGGCGACCGTCCGCAGATCGGGAGCCGTGAAGCCCTTAGCCGGGTTGGACTTCGACATGGACGCGGACGATGCGGACGGTTGCGCCCCGCCATCTTCCGGCTTGGACTGGCCGGGTATGGTGGAGATGTGGATCGTGCGCGTCCGTGCCCGTCCTTCGCGCCCGAAGCCGATCTCGATGCCGATCTTGCGCAGGAAAGTTGCCGCCCGCCGCAGCCGGCCCGCCAGCGCCCGAGCGCTATCCGGCCAAGTCTTGGACTTGGCGACGCGCTCGCCCGCCACCCTAGCCAGGGCGCCCAGAAGATCGGAGGCGGTTCCCGTCC
This sequence comes from Pseudomonadota bacterium, assembly GCA_021801255.1. Taxonomy (GTDB): domain Bacteria; phylum Pseudomonadota; class Alphaproteobacteria; order Acetobacterales; family Acetobacteraceae; genus Acidibrevibacterium. The sequence goes on along the minus strand of JAJYYH010000039.1, from coordinate 5,180 downwards.
ACACCGTCCGCGTCAGCATGATGGCGCGTACGGCGGCGGCGATCGGGTCGGCGTCGATCACGCCCTCCACCGCGTCGTCGCGGTTGCCGCAATAGGCGGCCCAGAAGGTGCCAGCGCACCATAGCGCCGTCTCGCAGGCCGTCGCCCACAGTGCGAAATCGGCCATGCGGGGCAGCTTCTCCAAACGGGTTTCCGGCAGGCGACGGAGCCCCACCACCACCGCGTCGAGCAGCACGCCCAGAATGCGCGGGCGTTCGGCATTGAACGCGGCCCACAATTCCGCCTCGGGACGGCGGCGCTCCTCCGGGATCGGTTCCAGGGTCAGAAAGACGGCCCGGTCGGCCAAGTCGGGACGGGTGACGATATCCTCGATCCCGTTCAGAATCACCGGCCGGGCGGCGTCGAACAGCACCTCGTCGTGGTCGGTGTACAATTGGCGCACCGCGAAGCCGCCGCCGGTGGCCAGCCGGCACAGGGTGTCGGAAATCCAGGCCGGCAGGCCCGACACATTGTCGAAGGCGAGCACATGACCGTTGCTGGCGGCGATGAACAGATCGCGATCCTCGCGCGGCAAGGCGCGCAGCGGCGCGGTATTGGGATCGAGGAGCGCCCGCAGGATTGCCGAGAAGGTGGATTTTGCTGATCCCTGCTCGCCTGACAGCACGATTACCGGATAGGGGCCGCGATTGCGCAAGACGGCCAGCGTCCAGGCGACCACCAGCACGAAGTCGGCATCGGACTGGACGTTGAGGAAGGATCGCAGCCTATCGACGGAGCCGCCGGGCGCCGGCATCGGCAAGGGCTGCATTCCGGCGGCGCGGCGGAATCGAACGGGGGGATTGTCGATCACCCGCCAGCCGGTGGTGTCGATCTCCACCGCCCGCCACGCCTCGTCGCCAAGGTCGAGGTAAAGCCGACCGTCCAGCCCGCCGACACGGACATGGACGATGCGTTCCGGTCCGTCGAAATGGGCCTTGGCCTCAATCACGTTGAGGGCCGATTGCAGCGCCTCGGAACTTGGCGCACCCTCGGTCGCCTCGAAGAAGCGACGGGCCAGCCAGCGGCGAAAACCCTTGGCGCGGATTGGCCAGGTTTCACGATGGCCATTGATATCGATGTCGGCGAAGCCAGTGCCGTCCGGGGAATGGAACAGATCGGCAGCCGCAGCCAGTTCGATCAGGATGTCGGCCTGGGAGGGGCTGCGTCCGCCATCACCGCTTTCGTCGGCCATGGCTTCATCGAGGGCGGTGACCCGACAGCCTGCCTTCTTCAATCGGGACCGCAGCGCTTCGAAGGCCGAGCGGTCATCCTTTTTCAACGCGGCGAGCCGTTCCAGGACATCGGGCGCGAACGGAGCGCCGGGATCGTTCGCGGTTTTCTCGACCAACCCATCCAACGGATCGGGGATGTCCTCGGCCGTGTCGATGGTGGCCGCGATCAGGTCTTCTGGTTCGTCCATGTGGTCGCCGGTCATTGCGCGCCCTCCCGCATTGCGGGCGCGCGGCCCATCAGCATGTCGTTGAAATCCATTCCCTGCGGTGGGCGGGCGATGCGCACGCGCCGTCCCTCCCGCTTCCACCGCCAGGCGCAGTCCCGCGCCGCCGCCTCGCCGGGCTCGTCGCCGTCGGCCAGCACGATCACGTCGCGTACCTCCTTCGGCAGATCGAGGGCACGCAGGCCGGAGGTCGAGAGCGCCGCCCAGGCGGGATGGCCGCTCGCCTGCATGGCGGCGAGGCAGGTCTCGATACCCTCACCGATCATCAGTACCTCGGCAGGAGCGGCAAGGCGAACGACGCCACGACGGCAGGGGCCGAGCATCATCTTCTGCGGATCGGCAGGGGCCTTGCTGGCGCCGTCACGGGCGAGGAAGGTGCGGTGGATCGCCAGCGGCGCGTCGTCGGCACCGCGCGTCACCAGCGCGACCATTGCCGGCCAGATGCCGCCCGAGGGATGTCTCAGCCCGCCATGAAAGCGCAGGGCTGGCGGTGGTGGAAGATGCAGGCCACGCGACACGAGATAGGATTGGACCGGTGTGCCGGCCGCCGGTATCGTGGCCCGCCAGATGGTGGCCGCCGCCTCGGTCCGCTTGGCGTCATCCTGATCCGGTTGTTTCGTCGCGGCCGGACGTGGCGCTGATTTTCCAACATGGCGTCGCCCGCATTCCGACCACAGGCCGCGCGTGCGGAGGGCGGCGATTACCTGCCTCTGGTCGCAGCCGGCATGGCAGCGCACCAGCACCTTGCCGCCGTCTCCATCGCGAATCGACAGACTCGGCTCGTGATCGTCATGGGCCGGGCAGCGCGCCGTCCAACCGCTACCGGCCTTTCGCCCGCCGAGGGCCTTGGCGATGGTTTCAGCCTTCATGGCCCGCCTCGCCGGTGTCCTGGGCGGTTTTGTCCGTGTCGTTCGCTGGAACCGCCTGTTCGGCCCGCGCCCATTCGGCAAGGACCGAGAAGAAGCCGGTGACGTTTTCGGCGATCTGCCGGGCATCCTCGCGGCTGATGTCCTGGCCGAGGCGCGGTTGCCATACCTGGCGCGTCCGGTCGATCAGATTGTCGTTGGCAGCGGATGGTGTTTTCACCGAAGACCTCACGGTCGGCTTTTCGCCGTTCCGTGCTCCTGGCCTCCGGTCTCGGAATCCCACCGATGACGCTGGACCTTGGCGTGATTTGCATCTTGGGCGTCCCCGTCGCGGGGATCGCCGTGATCGGGGCCGCGTCAGTGCGGCAATTCATCCTCGGGGATGGTGAACTTGTGCGACTTGCCGGCGCGGATCACCAGTTGGCGCTTGCCGCCGTTGGCGATCTCGCAGGCGATGGTGCAATCGAAGAAGCCGTGCCGCAGGCCATCGACCACGATCTTTTCGAGGTGCCGAAGCGCCTCGGCCGTCTGGCCGCGATGCGGACGGGGCGGCAGGGAGATAGCGGGGGAGTCACGCATTGTGCAGCAATCCCTTCATGTCCTTGATGGTCGAGGAAAAGGCGAGCGGCGGGACCACGGCATCGTCCCCGTAATACGCCAGCACGTCATCGCGGCGCGACGGGCGGTCACGAAACACGAAGACCTTGCGGTGCCCTTCGGCCCTCAGATCGATCAGGTCGTAGCCCGCGCAGCGGAGGAAGCAGGCGAGATAGAAATCGCGCGTCTCGAACACGATATCGCCGGCCATCATCGCCTTGGCATTTGTCTGTCCAGTTGACACTTCACGCTCTCCTCAAAAAAAGGGGTAGGCTCCCCCGGCCAAAATCCGCTGGTGCGGAACTTCCCGGAGCAGAAGCCCGAGTTTCTCCAGACGAATGCGCATGGCGACGCGCGAGACCATGAAGCGCTCGGCAAGCGGTTGGGCGATGCGATCAAGAGTGGCGTCTTCGCTTTCGGAGCAATCAAGGTCGCCGATCCAGCATTCGATACGCTGGATTTCGACGTAGGGGTGATCGATGGGAGTGCTCGGCTTGATGACGCGCGGTTTGCGATCTGGAAATTCCGTGTCCCAGGCGGCGAACACCAGCTTGCGCGGCATCAGCAGGCAGGAGGCGTAGAAGTCCGCCTGCCATTCCACCCGGTCCTTGGCCTGGCTTGTCCGGCAGACAACGGGGGGTGCCGCCGCGCCGCCAAACAACGAAGCCTGGGCGTGATTCTTGGCGAACAAGCGACGATGCAGACGCCAATGTCCGCCGCCTTCATGCGCCAGGGTGAAGCGATAGCGCCCTTCCTTGTCCGGGTCCTGCTCCGGGTCGAGGCTTTCATCGATGACGATCCGGGCTTCGTCGAAGAACATCGCGCCGAGGATGTCGGGACGACGGTCGGGACGCGGCACGCCGAAAAGGCGATGCGTGTCGTCGAACTCGATGCCGAGCTTGAGGTGCTTTTCGACGATATCCTCGATGGGGATCGGCGGGGCGATGGTCACACCGCGCGCCTGGGCGAATTCAGCCAGCAGAAGCGCCGCATCTCGCTCGATCGCCTCGTCGGAAATGTAGGGCACGTTCCTGGTCATCTATCCGCCATCCTCATCTGCATCGTCGAAATTGATCCCGCCTATGCGGTCACTTGTCCTTCACCTTCTGCGCCTCGCGGGCCAACCGGGCGATATCCTCGGCTGTCATGCCGTTGGCGGTTCGCAGAAGCGCCGCCAGTTCCACCGGGTTGCGACGGATGATGTCGGACAGATCGGACGAAACCCTCCCGGCCAGGGCTAGCAATTCATCGACATCGGTGCCGAAAATCTCGGCGATCTTGCGCACCTTGTCCTCGGCTGGCGGCGGGAACTCGTCCCGCTCGACCTTGGAGAGATAAGTCGGGCTGACACCGATCTTGGTTGCCATCTCGCGCAGACCGATTTCCCGGCTCTCCCGTTCCTGTCGCACAAAGGCACCGAACTTCATATCTCTCCCGCTGGTCATGGCTCCTTGCCCCGTCATATGTTTAGGTATCACTTTACATGCGTTGCGTGCGAAGTGTCAAATGGTCACTAAACGCATTCGCCTGCCGCTTACGCGGCGAGCCGCATCTCTCGGATTTCCTCAAGGACGCGGCGGAATCCCGGCTCCGGCGCGATGCACATGGTTCTATAGGTGTTCACAAACCGCAGCCAAATCTCATTTTTGCCCGAATTGGCTCTGTCCGGCTTGCTGAGAAGCGTTGATCCTTAACCGCAAAATTGTTGGCCTTAACCACAAAGTTGCTCCGCCGACGCGGCGAGCTTCGGTTCTGCTCCGAGGCGGGTCCCTGCGGCTATGGCATTCATCCCCAGCTCACCAGCCTTGGACATGACTGCGTGGGACATGACTGCGTGGTGGTGGCGCCCGCGTTGATCCCGCGCCAGCCTGGCGAGCGCATCAAGACTGACCGGCGCGAGGCGGGTAAACTTGCCGCCCTGGACCGGGCTGGAGAGTTGACCCCGGTGTGGGTTCCGGATTGCGTGCACGAGGCGATCCGCGATCTGGTCCGTGCACGCCAAGCCGCGGTGCGCAGCCTGCGCCAGGCACGTCAGCAATTACCCATGCCGCTTGACCTCCAATCTTGCGGCGGTCCCTTTTGAAAGAGACTCTTAGCCCGGAACGGCACTTCCGCGCGCCCGTGGCCGGATGAAAAGCGGCCCGTAGAGCACCGCAAACAGCGCGAACGCGGCGCTCCAGGCTGCGCCGGCCAGGGCGAGGGCCAGCAGATACTGCGCCCCG
>JAJYYH010000034.1 GCA_021801255.1 Pseudomonadota bacterium | reverse complement strand
TTCCGATCGGAATAATTTAGCACCACGACATTTGGCGGAGCGGCGCCTCCTCAGAAAAACTGAGCCTAAATCAATGGCTTATTATTCCCCTGCGGGAACGGATGCCGTTCTACTGTTAAACTCGGGTGGGAGCGGAAAAACCATGCCGCGCCGCCGCCATGGGCTTGGCGTAGCGGAAATCGAACGTCAAAAATCAGAATGTAAATGTGGCGGCGGGGTCGTTCGGGCGGGCCAGCGCCCCCTTGAACAGGCGGATCCCGGCGGCGCGCCCGCGTTCCAGAGCATTGGGCGTGTCGGTGTCGGCGAGCACGACTGAGGCCGGATCGACGCCTGGGGGCAGTTCGAACGCCGCGCGGCCTGGCGTGAAGCGGAGCTGGGCGAGATCGATGGCGCCCGGCCGCACCGGAAACGCTGCCAACAGGTGGGGCGTCGTGCCGTGCAGCGCGATGCGGTAGTGGCGCGCATGGGCGAAATCGCGGGCGAAGGAAAAGGCCGCCCCGTCGGCCAGGAGGTCGGCGGCGCGGAGATTGATCACGACACCGCCGCGCAGGCTCGCCGGCAAGGTGGCGTCGAAGCGGAGGAATTCGGCCCCGAGCAGGCCCTCAAGGGTCAGATCCAGCGCGAAGGGCGACGCATGGCGGAGTTCGGCGGGCTCGCTCAGCAGCGTGAGCAGGCGGCGGTCGAGGGTGCGGGCGAGGCGCAGAAACAGCCAGGGATCAGCGGTGAGGCTTCTGCCGGGCACCAGCATGGCGGCGAGATCGTCGAGCGCGAGCCCCCGCTCCTCCCATTGCAGATGCATCACGCCCTGTTCATCGAGGCGGCAGACCGGCCGGCGTCGGACGAAAGAGGAGAGATCGGTCTGCGCTAGGCTGCGCTCAAGGCTTTCGAGCAATTTAGCGTCAAGTGGCGCAAGGCGGGGCCCGCTGGTGCCTGTTCCCACCACGCCGCCGGCCGCCGGCTCGCTCTCGGCGATCAGGCGCAGCATCGGCTCGGCGCTCGCGGGCAGGGTGGTCACTTCCGCGAGCTGCTCCCAGGGCGGCAGTTGCGCCGGCATATCGGCGAGGAGATGGCGCACTGCGGCGAGCGCGCGGGCGAGAAGTTTTTCCGCCCCCCCGCGCCACACCACCACCACGGTCTCGTCGGGCAGGCGGAAGGCGCTCGCCCGGTCGGCATCGAGCAGAGGGTCGAGGGCGGCACGAAACAACCGCAGATGGTGCGGCCGGATACAGGCGGACGGCAGCCGGCCGAGCCTGAGGATCAACGCCTGACGCTCAATCCCGGCCGTGACGCAGGATTGCACCACGCTTGCCAGCGCCGCCGGCGCCTCGGCAGTACTGGTCCAGGCGGAAAACCCGATCGCGCTCATGCCGCCGCCCGCGATCGGCCGATCCCATCGAGCAAGGCCGGGCGGGTACAGCCGAAACGCCCCGCCGGCTCGAGCGCGCCGGCGCGGGCGATGCACTGGCCGAGCGTGCAGGCCTGCGCGCCCGGGCAGCCCAGCATGCGCGCCGCCCCCAGCATGGCCTCAACATGGCGGCCTTGGAACAAGGTGATCCCGCGTGCCATGCCCCAGGCCAGTGCCGCCTCGCTGTCGGCTTGGCGCAGGGCGACATGAGCGGGGCCGCGCGGGCCAAAGAGACGTGCCGCGTCAGGGGTAATTTCCGCGAGATCGGGACTGTAATCGAGCAGCAGCAGATCGGGCGCCAGCGCCGCCGGGGTGAAGCAAGCGAGCGTCGCCGCGGCCACGCCCGCGAGCACGAAGCGCGCCCCGGCTTCGGCGATGACGCCGCGCGCCGCTTCCAGCGCCACGGCGTCGGTCAGGGCCTCGGCAAGATCGAGCTTGATGCCAAGCCGCACCCCGGCGCGGCGGCTTTGTGCGGCGAGATGGGCAAATCCTTCGCTCAGCACGCCTGGGAGGGAGAGCGGCAGATGGAGCGTTGCTTCCAGGCGCGGGGCGGCAATATCGAGCGGCGAAAAGCTTCCGAGGGCAGCACTCAGCGCGGCCAGCAGTGGCGGGTCGAGGGCGGCCAGGTAGTGGCGGCGGAGAGCGGTATCGCTGAACGCCCCCTCGGCCTCGGGAGCGCGGGCGGTGAGCCGTGCCAGATCGGGGGTAAGATCACGAAAGGCGAGCTGCATGCCGCCCTGGATGAGACGAAGCCCGCTCTGGCGGTGAAACAGGCCGGCGACCATTTGCGGCCCGATCGCATCGCGTTCGGCGAAGAGTTCCGGCACTCGCGCTGCCGGCTCAGCCGCGGCATGCGGCGTGGGGGGCGGCGGCGCGACCGGCATTTCGGTCAGGCGCCCGGCGGCATAGGCGATGAGATCGAGCGCGTCGGTCTCCAGGCGCCACAAGGAGATGAGGGCGGACGGAAACAGCCGCTCCAGCAGGCGCACCGGCGAGGGCTCATGGGCGTCACAGAACAGCAGCAGATCGCCGTTGCTCAGCGCGTGGATCTCGCCGCCGCCGCGTGGCACCGCCTCGACGAGCAAGGCGCGGGCGATACGGCCGTGATAGGGCCGGCGGTCGGCAAGACGCGACAGGTGCAGCACCAGCGCCACCCAGCCGGAAGGCCGGCGCAGCACCCGGCGCACGGTTTCCAGCAGCGCGCGTTCCGCCGGCTGTGAGGCCGCGATCTCGCTCAGATCATCGAGCATCGAAGGATCATGCCCGAGAGGCATGACTGGAAGATTAATGCGTGGGCGCGGCCGCGTCGGGGCGCTCGATCAGCAACTCCGTGCCGCCGACGAATTCCCGTAAATCCTGCGCCGGATCACGATAGAGCTCACGATCGAGCAGGAGATGGCGCGATGGCGTCGTTTTCTCGCAATGCTCCTTGACGAAAACCCCGCCCACCGGCTGTTCGTGAGCACTCGGGGCGCCCTTGACGCAGATCCAGCCCGAAGCGCCGTAGCGCGCCATCACCTGATCGGCGAGCAGAAAGGCTTTTTTGTGGAGATAAAACGGCGCCGTGGGGTCGGTTGCGATCCTGAGACCGGCGACGACGCCCTCGTCGGTGAGCAGCAAAGCGAGCCGCACAGGATGGCCGGCGACACGGGTGCCGCCGAATTTGTCGTTCAAACGCGCCATCGGATTGGCCGCCGGATCATAGCGAAAGCCGATTTCGTGCCAACCGGCGGCGTCCTTGGGGCAGGTGCGATAGTCCTGCCAGCCGGTGAGCGATTGCCGCGGTGGAGCGACGCAGGCAAAGCCGGTATAGCCCGAAGCCGGCAACTCGGAGAGCGTCATGCCGATATGGAACTCGCGCAGATCGTTGGTTTCTGCCGCGCCGAGCGGAGCGGCGAACAGGAGCAGCGCCAGCCCGGCCAGCAGCAAATGGCGTCCGATCATTTCGTCGCGGCTCCCGCCGTGCGCTGGTCGCCGTAGATGTTGCAGACTCGCGAACCTGTGCCGAAAAACGCGACGCACTCAGCGTAATTCGGCTCGCCACGTCCTTTGACATTGGCGATTACGTAATCAGCGATGGCGGCGATCTCGGTCGGACGGAGGAAATTGTTGGCGGCTAGTGCCATGCCGTTCGCGACGTCATTTTCCTTGAGCCCGTAGCAGGCGCCATTCTCATAGGCGTCGCGCAGATGATAGGGCATGCCGGTGCCGGGGCGACCACAGCCGATGGTCTCGATAATCGCCGCGCGGTCGAGCTTGGTCTTGCGCAAGGAAAGCGCATCGCCGCCATAGCCGCCGCCGCCGCCGCCATGCCATTTATGGCAGCCTGCGCAATTGGCACGGAACAATTTCTGCCCCGCAGCGACATCACTGGGAGCGGTCTGCGCCCGGACAACCAGGCCCTCGCTAATGGAGAGAGCCAGGAAAAACCCGAGCGCTAACGAGGTGCGTCCGGCAAGAGGCTTGGCAAAGTGCATGGTGCTGGTCATTCCATGGCGGCGCTGTTCTCGCACCAGCGGGGGTCGCTGCCCCGAAATCCGGGGCAGCGACGCGGGCGGGGTTACAGCCGGAAGACGTAGAGCGTCGAACCCGGCGCGATACGCTTGAGATCAGGGGTCGAATCGATGAACCACTTGTCCCACGCACCGCCCTGGCCGACCAAGAGAGCAATATATTGCTTGCCATCCACGGTGAACGTCATCGGGGGCGCGCTGACACCGCCGCCGGTGTTAAATTCCCAGAGCGTGGCAAGCGATTTGGCATCGAGCGCCATCACCTTGCCGTCGGGCTGGCCAGCAAAGACGAGATCGGGCGTGGCGAGCAGGCCGCCCAGCATCGGATAGGGGGTTTCCGCCTTGCCCGCCATCTTTCCGGTGGTGACGTCGATCGCGGTGACGCTGCCGGTGATGCGGATCGGATCGCTTGGCCCGCCGCCGGTGAAGCCCTCACGCGGCTTGAAGGATTTACCGGGTATCGTCTCCTCGACGGTGATGCGGTTACAGCTCTCGATGACCGGGATGTACCAAAGATGAAGGGTCGGGTTGTAGGCGGTCGGTGGCCAGTTCTTGCCGCCCATATTGCCCGGGCAAATCGTCGTCACTTTGTTCGTGCGGCTCGGCGTCACCGAGGCGACATAGGTCTGAACCCCCTTGCTCGGGTCGTAATCGACCGGCCGGCCGGTGGTGGGATCGATCCCCTTGGTCCAGGTGAACTGCTTCACGAAGGGCAGCGCCCAGACGAACTTGCCGTTGGTGCGATCGACGGCATAGCCGACGCCATTGCGATCCGCTTCGAGGGCGAGTTTCTGGCCGTTGACATCGACCAGAACATTTTCGGCGACGCTGTCATAGTCGAACGGATCGTTCGGCGTGTGCTGGAAATGCCATTTGATCTGGCCGGTTTTAGCGTCAAGCCCGAGCGTGCTGTCGGTATAGAGATTATCGCCGGGACGATAGGCGTTGTCCCAATCCGGCCCCGGATTGCCGACCCCCCAGACGATGGTATCGGTGGCGGGATCGTAGCTGCCGGTGACCCAGGTCGAGCCGCCTCCGGTGGCCAGGGCGTCGTGATCATCCTTCCAGGTTTCGCTGCCCGGCTCGCCCTTGGCCGGGATGGTATAGGTGCGCCAGAGTTCCTGGTGGGTATTGAGATCGGTCGCGGCGATCCAGCCGCGGATCCCGTATTCGGCGCCGGCGACCCCGGTGATCGCCATGTCATGGACGACCAGCGGCGCGCCGGTGACGACCTCGCCCTTGTCGGGGTTGGCGACCTGGCGCTGCCAGAGGATCTTGCCGGTTTCCTTGTCGGTGGCGATCAGCCGCCCGTCGAGGGTGTGGGTGACGACGAGGTTGTGCCAGAAGGCCGCGCCGCGGTTATCAACACCGCAGCAGGCGATGGCCCCGGCCCAGTCATGGTCGGTCTTGGGATCCATCTTCCACATCAGCACGCCCTGGCCGCCATGGGTGTCGATCTTGTAGAGCGAGCCCCAGCCATCGGTGACGTAGAGAAAGCCGTTCTCGGCGAGCGGCGTGCCTTCGAGCCCACCATGCGACCAGATGCCGCCGCCCTCGACGCCACCCAATTGCAGCGTCCAGGCAACCCGCAGATCCTTGACGTTGCCGGCGTTGATCTGATTGAGCGTGGAGAAGCGCTGGGCGGAATAGTCTTTATGATGAAGGATCCAGTTGCCTTCTTCCTGATCGGCGTTCAAGAGTCGCTGATCGGTGACATCCTGGGCCCCCGCGGGTTTTCCCATGAGGCCTAGCGCCAGCACCAGGCCCAAAGCACATCCGCCGAATAGGCGGCTTCTGTTGCGATCCATTCCAAAACGTCTCCCCTGATTGGTTGTCCGCGCACCGCATTGCTCGGCGCATGAGAGAGATGGACCAGATCGGCGAGATTGAAACAGTACGCCGCCCGGGCCACGCCTCCAACATATCAGAGCATGCTCACCCTAGCCGCGTAAAGAGCATTGAGGGGTTAAATTTCATCCCTGGCGCGAGCGCGTGACCGATTTGATCTCGCCGCGTGAGCGACCAGAGGCCAGCGCGATTTCCCGATCCTGCGCTTCAATTACTGCCTTGATCGCCGCCTCGTCCTTGGCTTCCGCGAGCGCTGCGGCGGGAATTTTGCGATGGGAACTCTGGCTACCATCGGCGTAGGTGACATCGAATATCATGAAGCTGCTGACGCTACGGCGTTTCATTGGCTGATGCCTCTTTTGCGCGGAGAGGGGTTCAGGCGCCGCGCTCGTCCTCGGCACCCGGCGCCGCGTCCTGTCCCGCTTGGTGTTCCTGTCCGGCCGGGTGGGGATCGGCCTTGCGGCGGGCGACCGCTTCCTCGCGTTCCCGCTGCTTGGCCTCCTTCTTCGCCTGCAGCAGGCGATTCCGCTCGGCCCGTTTTTGGTTGTAGTTTGGTTTGAATGCCATCTCTTTCTCCTTAGCTCATTATGCTGCTAAGCGCCGCCTCGAGGTGAATACAGGCACGTCTGAAATCTGAAATAGGTGTGCCCGCGCGCCCTGTCCTGGCTCTAGCGCCATATCCCGGGCTCGGCCGCGAGTTGGCTCTCGGGCAGCACCCGCTCATGGCTATCCGCCGCATGCTTGACGCGATATTGCGGCTCTCGGCTCTCGGCCGGCATCAGGCGCTGGATCTTGTATCGACCGCGCGGGATATTCGCGTCACGCGGGCCGGGTAAGAATTCCACCACCTGACCGATCGCGAATTTGTGGCGGGTCACGGTGTCCTCCCTCGCGGCTCGGCCCTCAGCCGCGCCCGTTCAGTGGCTCGGCGGCACCGGTTTCTGGCGCGGCCGATGCCGCGCTGCGGCGGCATCGGAGTCGCGGGTTCAGATCGCCTTGAGATTGGTCGCCGAGGTTTTGCCCTGCTGGCCGCTCTCGATATCGAAACTGACCTTCTGGCCTTCGTTGAGATGTCCGAGCCCGGACCGCTCGACAGCAGAAATATGGACAAAAACGTCCTTTGCCCCGTCATCCGGCTGAATGAAACCGAAACCCTTTTGTGCGTTGAACCATTTGACCGTGCCTTGTGACATCATGTCTCTCCATGCAACCCGGCGATCCACGCGGTGTGGACCGGAATACTTTTCAAATTTGGGGGCACCGGTTGCGACGAAGCCGCATAACAAGGCACACGAAACCCACGCTGGAAAAGCGCCGTGGCCGCTATATAGGGCTGTCGGGGTGATTGCGCCAGCCCCATCGCGCAAGCGCCGGATATTGATGCCCTCAGAGCCCGCAGATCAATCGAGCTTGAAAAAATACCCTCTGAAAACATTGACTCTTCGCGGTTGATTCCAGGGCGCGAGGGCCTTCTTTTTCAAACTCTCACCGGATCTGGACCGACGGCAGGCCGGGAGCGTTGCTGCAAGAGGCGCGTGAGCCTCTCGATCGTCGCGGCGCGACTGGCGCCCTCGATCGCGGCGCTCTCGCTGGCAAAACGCTCGATCGCCAGTTCGAACAGGTTGCGCTGACTGAAACTGCTACCGGTACCATCGGCGGCGCTTTGCAGATCGCGCACGACCTCGGCGAGTGCTCCGAGATCACCGGAGTTGATCTTCGCGAGATAGCCTTGCGCACGCTTGGCCCAGAGCAGCCGGCTCACCCGCGGGCGGCCTTCCAAGGTGAGCATCGCAGCGGCGAGCGCTTCGTTGGTGGCAATCTTGCGCAGCCCGGCGGCGCGCGCCCGAGCCAGCGGGATGCGCAGCGTCATGCGATTCTCGGCAAATGAAATACGCACGATGTTGAGCTTGTGCCCGGCGAATTCCTCCGGCCCCACGCGCTCGACTTTGCCCACGCCATGGGTCGGATAGACGACAAAATCGCCGACCCGGAACGGGTCGCTGTCATCCGGGCGCGTGCGCGCGGCGGTTGCCCCGAAAGCGGCATCGACCATCTCCGTGGTGATCATGATAGCAGCGGCCAATTTTTCGATCCTTCCTTATTGCCTTGATATGTGGGATTTTGCCCGACAAATACATCAGGCGTCGGGGGATCGGGCGCTAATGCAGGAAATTGGCGGCGCGAGGCGGCTTGACCGGGCAGCGTGAACCAATATAGAACAAAAAAAGCGAATCGACGCGCTCGGCGCGCCGGCCGCGCGTAAGCGGGTGGGCAAGTTTGGCGTCGTCGGGATGCCCCCTGCCCTTTCCGCCCCACCGAGGAGCCGTTCGGCATGCTGACGCGTAAGCAATACCAACTCCTGACCGTCATCGATCGGCATCTCCGCACCACCGGGTTCTCGCCGAGTTTCGAGGAAATGAAGCTGGCGCTGGGTCTCAAATCGAAATCCGGGATCCACCGGCTGATCACGGCGCTGGAAGAGCGGGGATTTCTGCGTCGCCACCACCATCGCGCGCGCGCCCTCGAAGTGCTCCGCCTCCCCGAGGGACTCAATCCTCGGAATAATGGCGGGCCCCAGGGGAGTGGCGCCCCCCTGAGTAATGGCACGAAAGGCTTCGCTGAAGCCGCCGATCCCGGCCTCGGCGGCTTCACGCCCAACGTCATTCGCGGCGATTTTTCCTCCCGCCTCGCCGGAGTCCGTGCGCCCGCGCAGGCGAGTGCCGTGCCGTTGCCGCTCTATGGCCGGATCGCCGCCGGCTTGCCGATCGAGGCGCTGCGTGATCAGGGCACGACGATCGAGGTGCCGGTCGCCCTGCTCGGCAATGGCGAGCACTATGCACTGGAGGTTGCCGGCGATTCGATGGTCGAGGCCGGTATTCTGGACGGCGACACGGTCATCATCCGCCGCGGCGAGACGGCGGAAAACGGCCAGATCGTCGTGGCGCTGATCGACGAGAACGAGGTGACGCTGAAGCGCCTGCGCCGGCGCGGCAATTCAATCGCCTTGGAACCCGCCAATGCCCGCCACGAGACCCGCATTTTTCCCGCCGATCGGGTGAGCCTCCAGGGGCGGCTGGTGGCGCTGCTGCGGCACTACGCATGAGGCCCGGCGGCATGACGCCGGAGAACCGGCCGCGCGCCAATCCCAGCCTCATCGGCTTCCTCGCTATGGCCTTCGTGGTAGTCGGGCTGACCGGGATCCTCGCCACCTACGCAGCACCCCTGCCGCTCGCCCGCGCGCTGCACCTCGAAGCGGTGCTCGATCAGGCCCTGGCGCGCGGCGATGTCGCCGGGATCGACGCGCTGGCGGCCGAGTTCGCGCCAAGCAAAGCGGTCGCACCCGAGGTCCCGCCCGCCGATCTGCCCGGCCGCGTCGCGCAGCTCCGCGCGCGCGTGCGCCAGGGGCTGAGCGAGGAGGCAGCGGCGGCAGCGCGGCGGCTACGGCTGCTGATCGGCGTCGCGACCCTCGCCGGGGCGCTATTTGGCGCCGCATTGATGGGGGTGGGTCGGCGCTGAGGGTTTGAAAAGGCCCCGCGTTCGGAAATCGATCAGAAAGAAACCTTGTTGTCAGAGGACGTTTTTCCCAAATCTGATTGATTTTCAGGCGCTGCGGGAAAAACTACGCGTCGCCATCGGCGTATTGCACCGGCGCCAACGCAAAGGCGGCCTCCATCAGCGCCTGGGTATAGGGGTGTTGCGGGCGCGTAAACAGGGTCTCGGCATCGCCCTGCTCCACCACCTTGCCATGGCGCATCACCACGATGCGATGAGCGAGGGCCCGCACCACCGCGAGATCGTGGCTGATGAAGACAAAGCTCACCGGATAGCGGCACTGCAAGTCGCGCAGCAACTCGACGATCTGCGCCTGCACCGAGCGGTCGAGCGCACTGGTTGGCTCATCGAGCACGACGAGCGGCGGCTTCAGCACCAGCACCCGGGCGATGGCGATGCGCTGGCGCTGACCGCCGGAAAATTCATGCGGATAGCGATGCGTGATATCAGCTGATAGCCCAACCTCCTCGAGCGCCTGCGCGACCCGAGCCTCGCGCTCAGCGCGCGACAACTCGCGCGCATGCACCGTGAGCCCTTCGGCCACGATGTCGCCAACCGACATACGCGGCGACAGACTGCCATAGGGATCCTGGAAAACGATCTGCATGCGTGATCGCATCTTGCGCAGGCTGCGGCGGTCGAGGGCAAGGAGATCGGTGCCCTCGAACACCAGCCGTCCGCGCGGGCGCACCAGGCCGAGCAGCGCAAAGCCGAGCGTGGTCTTGCCCGAGCCCGACTCGCCCACCACCCCCACCGTCTCGCCGCGACGCACTGCGATGGAGACGCCATCAACGGCGCGGACATAGCCGACGGTGCGGCGCAGCACGCCGCGCTGGATCGGGAAATGCACGGTGACATCTCTGGCATCGAGCCGCACCGGCGCTTCCGCCGGCAGTGGCGCCGGCGGACCGGCGGGTTCGGCGGCGAGCAGCAATCGGGTATAGGGATGGGCAGGGGCGGCAAACACCGCGGCCGCTGGACCGGCCTCGACGATCCTGCCCTCCTTCATCACGCAGACCCGGTCGGCATAGCGCCGCACGATCGCCAGGTCATGGGTGATCAGCAGCAGGGCCAGACCGCGTGCCGCCTTGAACTCAGCCAGCAGCGCAAGAATCTGCGCCTGTATGGTAACATCGAGGGCGGTCGTCGGCTCATCGGCGATCAAGAGGGCTGGGTCGTTGGCGAGTGCCATGGCAATCATCGCGCGCTGCCGCTGGCCGCCCGAAAGCTGATGCGGGAAAGCTTCCAGCCGGTGCGTAGCATCAGCAAATCCAGCTTGCTCCAGGAGCGTGACCACCCGCCGTTTGCGCTCGGCGCGTGGCACCCGCTGATGCAGCCGGATCGCCTCGGCGACCTGGCGGCCGATCCGGTGCAGCGGGTTGAGGCTGGTCATCGGCTCCTGGAACACCATGCCGGCAACGCCACCACGCAGGCGGCGTAGGCGGCGCTCATCGGCGCCGATCACCGATTGCCCGTCAAGCACGATGCGCCCGGCGTCATTGCGCGCCCCAGGCGGCAGCAATTGCAGCAGGGAAAGCGCGGTGAGCGTCTTGCCCGAGCCTGATTCACCGACCAGAGCCAGGGTCTCGCCGCGATCAAGGGTGAACGAGATGTCTTCCACGACGTGGCGGTCGCCGAAGCAAATTGAAAGATCTTCGACGCTGAGCAGGCTCATTGCATGATCTTGCGTGGGTCAAACGAGTCGCGCACCGCCTCGCCGATGAAGATCAACAGCGTGAGCATGCCGCCCAGCACCACGAAGGCGGTGATGCCGAGCCAGGGCGCCTGCAGATTGTTCTTGCCCTCCGAGACCAGTTCGCCGAGCGAGGGCGAGCCGGGCGGCAGACCGAAGCCGAGGAAATCGAGGCTGGCGAGGATAGTGACCGACCCCGAGAGGGTAAAGGGCAGAAAGGTCAAGGTGGCGACCAGCGCGTTGGGCAAAATATGGCGGAACATCACCGTGAGATCAGAAAGCCCGAGTGCGCGCCCGGCGCGGACATAGTCGAGATTGCGCCCGCGCAGGAACTCGGCGCGCACCACCCCGGTGAGGTTCATCCAACTGAACAGCAGCAAAAAAACCAGCAGGACAAAAAAACCCGGCGTGATGATGCTGCCAAGAATGATCAGGAGGTAGAGTTGTGGCATCCCCGACCACATTTCGATAAAACGCTGAAACAGGAGATCGACGATACCACCGTAAAATCCCTGTACCGCGCCAGCGGCGATGCCGATCGCCGAGGAAATCGCGGTGAGGGTAAAACCGAACAGCACCGAGAGACGAAAACCATAGATCACGCGCGCCAGGACGTCGCGCGCCTGATCGTCAGTGCCGAGCAGGTTGCGCCACGAGGGCGGCGCCGGGGCGGGCTGGGGTAGATCCTTGACGATGGTATCGTAATGAAAGGGAACGAGCGGCCACAGCATCCAGCCCCGGGCGCGGATGGCACGCACGATATCGGGATCGGTATAATCGGCCTCGGTCGGCATGAATTCCGGCCCAAAGGTATCTTCGCTGTAGTCGAATAGTACCGGAAAATACCAATTTCCCTCAAAGCGGATGATCAGCGGACGGTCGTTGGCGATGAATTCTGCGAACAGGCAGACCAGGAAAAGCAGGACGAAAATCCACAGCGAATACCAGCCGCGCTTGTGCGCGCGAAACACCGCGATGCGCCGGCGCGTCAGCGGCGAAAGGGTCATGCCCGTCTGGCCTCGAAATCGATGCGCGGATCGACAACGGTATAAAGCAGATCGCCAACGATCTGCATGAAAAGACCGAGCAAGGTAAAAATGTAGAGTGCGCCGAACATCACTGGATAGTCCCGCGCGATAGCGCTTTCGAAACCGAGCTGGCCAAGCCCATCCAGCGAGAAGATAATTTCCACCAGCAACGCCGAGGTAAAAAGGATGCTAATGAAGGCCTGCGGGAAGCCCGCGACGATCAGCAGCATGGCATTGCGAAACACATGCCCATAGAGCACGCCCCGCCGGCTCGCCCCCTTAGCCCAGGCGGTGAGCACATATTGCTTGCGGATTTCTTCGAGAAAGCAATTCTTGGTCAGCATCGTGAGGCTCGCAAAGCCACCGACAGTGAGCGCCACGGTTGGCAACACTATGTGCCAAAGATAATCGAGAATGCGCGCCGGCCAACTCCAGTGTTCGGCGCCCGCGCTCGTCAGGCCACGCAGTGGAAACCACTGCACGAACGAGCCGCCGGCGAACAGCACGACCAGCAGAATAGCGAACAGGAAGCCCGGTACCGCGTAACCGATCAGCACCACGGCGCTGCTCGCGATATCAAAACGCCCGCCGTCATGCACCGCCTTGGCGATGCCGAGCGGGATCGAGACAAAATAGACGATCAGGGTGGACCACAGCCCGAGTGAGACGCTGACGGGAAGTTTCTCAAGAATAAGATGCAGTACCGTCTTGTCGCGGAAGAAGCTGCGCCCGAAATCGAAACGCAGATAGCCTTTCAGCATCAGCCAGAAACGCAGTAGCGGTGGTTTATCGAAGCCGAACATGCGGCGGATATCGGCGACGATATGCGGATCGAGGCCGCTCGCGCCGCGGTAGAGCCCGCTCTGGCCAGGCATCGCCTCGCGCACGCCAGCCCCCGTCATCCGCCCGCTGGCTTCCCCGCCATGGCCTTTGAGTTGCGCGATCATCTGCTCGACCGGACCGCCAGGAGCAAACTGCACGACCGCGAAATTGATCGCGATGATGCCGAACAGGGTTGGCACCAGCAGCAGCAAGCGACGCAGCAGATAGGCAGCCATGCGAGTGCTATTCCATGCCGGCGCGGCGCGCCTGATCGGTGACTTCGGCAAGTTTCTCGTCAACCCACCAAGCCTCAAAGGCGAGCCCCGAGCGCACTTTCTGTGGTGGCCGGCCGAAACGGCGCCAATAGGCAACGCGCACCGATTGCAGATACCAATGCGGCACCATGTACCAGTTCCACAGCAGCACCCGATCGAGCGCATGCACCGCCGGCAAAAGGCTGTCGTAATCGGGCGCTGTGATGACCTTGCCGACCAGCGCATCAACCACGGGATCGGCAACTCCCATTAAATTATCGCTGCCCTCCTGCTTGGCCGCCGCACTGCTCCAGTAGCCGGCCTGCTCGTTGCCAGGATAGTCCGATTGCGGAAACACCGCGACCGTCATGTCGAAATTGAAGGCATTGATGAGTTGCTGGTATTGCGCCGGATCGACGGTGCGCACCCGCGCCTCGATGCCGAGATGCGCGAGCCACTGCACATAGGGCAGCGAGACCCGCTCGAAAGCCGGCTCGTCGAGCAGGATCTCGAAGGTGAATGGAATGCCATCCTGGTTGATGAGCTTGCGTTCCTTGACTTCCCAACCGGCCTGTTTGAGAAGCGCCAGCGCCTTCATCAGATTTTCACGATTATTGCCCGAGGCGTTGTTCACCGGCAGGGTAAAGGGCGCAGTGAACAACTCGGCTGGCAGTTGTGCGCGATGCGGCTCCAGCAGCGCCAGTTCGGCGCCTTCCGGAAGCCCCGAGGAAGCCATGTCGCTATTGGAGAAATATGATTTGGTACGCGTATAGGCGCCATAGAAAAGATTAGCGTTGCACCACTCGAAATCGAAGGCAAGATCCATCGCCTGGCGCACCCGGCGATCTTGGAAGATCGGTCGCCGCGTGTTCATGGCAAATCCCTGCATGCCAGTCGGCAGATGCTGGGACAAATTCTCCTTGCTCACCAGCCCATGCTGCAGGGCGGGAAAATCATAGGCGGTGGCCCATTGCTTGGCGATATTCTCCTCCCGGAAATCGACCTGCCCGGCCTTGAAGGCTTCGAACGCGACGGTGGCGTCGCGGAAATACTCGACCTGGATATGACCGAAATTGAACTGTCCGCGCGCCGTCGGCAGATCGAGCGCCCAGTAGTCATGCACACGGCGATAGGTGAGGCTACGGCCAAACTCCGCCGCCTCGACGCGATAGGGGCCGGAGCCGAGCGGGGTGTCGGTGAGCGGCTTGGAAAAATCCCGGTCTTTCCAGAAATGCATGGGCAGGACTGGCATTTCGCCGAGAATAAGCGGTAATTCGCGATCCGGCGAGGGCTTGAGATGGAACACCACGCGACGCGCCGAGACCGCCTCGGCGCGTTCGATATCGGCGTAATAGAGGCGATAGAAAGGCCGCCCGACACTCCGGAGCGTATCAAAGGTCCAGACGACATCCATGGCGGTGACCGGCGTGCCATCGTGAAACCGCGCGGCGGCGCGCAGGTTGAACGCGACACTGGCATGATCGGGCGCGATCTCGATCGACTCGGCGAGATGGCCATAGGCCGTGCTCGGCTCATTGATGTCGGCACGCAGCAAGGTATCATAGATGCGGCCGATATCGTCGGGCGCCGTGCCACGCACGATGAAGCTGTTGAAATTGTCAAACGTGCCGATCGCCGAGAGCGTCACCCCGCCGCCCTTGGGCGCTTCTGGATTGACATAGGGGAAATAGGGGAAATCAGGCGGCAGCAGCGGCTTTTCAAGCAATGTCACGACATGGCTCGGCCGTGGCGTGACAGCCGGTGGGGGCAGCGGGGCGGTAGGAGTGGCATCGGCCGCGCGCCAGATCGGTGGCCCCGGTAAGCGCGCCAGTGCACCCGGCACAAACGGCAGTGTGGCGAGAAAATTCCTCCGAAGCACGGCTCTAGTTCCCCTCATGTTCCTTGGATACATTTCCGGGTAGCCAGTATAGACCTTTGTTGCCCAGGGCGCGATCACCCGCCAAGGGCTTTGAGCGCTGCTTCACGCAGCGTGGGATCGCCCAGCGCCAGCATGGTGCCATCACCTCCTTCGGCGAGCGCGCGGCCCTGCCAGTCGCTCACCACGCCACCCGCGCTCTCGACCACCGGAGCAAGAGCCGCCCAATCCCATATCTTCAGATCGGCCTCAGCGATGATGTCGATCAAGCCGAGCGCGAGCAACCCGTATGAATAGCAATCCCCCCCCCAGGAGACACGGCGCACCGCCCCCGCAAGGCGCGTGAAGCGTGGGCCCTGCGTGGGAGAAAACATGGCCGGGCTGGTGGCGGCGAGTTCGGCGGCTTCGAGGGAGGGGCAAAGGCGGGTGCCGGGACGACCGCCCCAGGGGCCACGAAAGCGCAGCCGCTCGCCAGCCACGCCAAGCCAGCGCTCGCCGGTGATCGGCTGATCGATCAGACCGAGCATTGGCTTTCCCGCCTCGAGCACACCGATCAGCGTGCCGAACAGCGGTCGGCCAGTGAGGAAGGCACGGGTGCCATCGATCGGGTCAAGCACCCAGCGGCGCGGCGCGTCCGCGCGCTCGAGGCCGAATTCCTCGCCTAAGATGCCATCTCGGGGGCACGCCGCCGCGATCACGTCGCGCATCGCCCGCTCGGCCGCCCGATCGGCGATGGTCACGGGGCTTTGATCGGCCTTGAGCGCAACATCGAGCGTGGCGCGGAACCATGGGCGAACAGCCGCGGCCGCCGCCGCGGCCGCGGCTTCCGCGACGGCGATCAGCCGCACCCGCTCGGCTGGCGCCAAGTGCCGCGGCCGCGCCTATTTCTTCTCCGGCTCGGCCGGCTTCTCCGGCGCCGCGGCGCCGGCCTTGGCCAAAGGTGGCGCCTCGGGCGAGATGCTGCGCAGATAGGCCACGACCTCGGCGCGCTCCTTCTCGCTCTTGATGCCGGCAAACGCCATGCGGGTGCCCGAAACCACGTCACGCGGGTTGGTAAGCCAGGCGTTGAGTTCGTCGTCGTTCCACGTGCCGCCGAGTTTTTTCAAACCGTCGGAATAGTCGAACCCGGCCATGTGGGCGCGCGCCGCGCCGACGATGCCGTAGAGATTAGGGCCGATCTTGGCCGGCTCACCCTTGCCGAAGGAATGGCAGACGGTGCAGAGCTTCTCGGCATCGGCCTTGCCTTTCGCCGGATCGGCGGCCGCCACCAAGGTTGCGAAATCCGGCCCTGCCGGTGCCGCCGCGGCGCCGGCGGCGGGAGCAGCGGCGCTGGTCGCTGCCGCTGGCTCGACCTTGGGCAGCGGCTCGGGGTTTTTCGAGAGCGTGCGCAAATAGGCGATGACATCGGCGCGCTCGGCGTCGTTCTTGATGCCGGCGAAGGCCATGCGGGTGCCCGGCACCACCTCGCGCGGGTCATAGAGCCAATGGTTGAGTTCCTCGTAGTTCCAGGTGCCACCGAGTTTTTTCAAGCCGTCGGAATAGTCGAACCCGGCCATGTGGGCGCGTGGCGCGCCGATAATGCCGTAGAGATTGGGCCCGACCTTGGCCGGCTGGCCCTCAGCAAAGGTATGGCACACGGTGCAGAGTTTCTGTACGTCCTGCTCACCCTTCTCCGGGCTCGCCGAGGCGAGCAGGGCGGCGATCGGCGCTGGGCCCGTGGGCTGCGCCGGGGCGCTCTCGGTCGCCGCCGGCACTCCCTCGATCTTGATCGCGCTTTCTTTCAGCTCCTGGGGGTGCACCAGCCCGTCGGCGATCACGCCGGCAAGCGAATAGGCGATTCCCGCCACCAGGATGGCCGCGAGTGCTTTGTTGACTTCCATACTGTCCATACGGCGAGAACCCCGATCGAGCACATTGCGTTTGCCAAGCTTGAACCCCCACGCCAGCGCGAGAGCGCGTTGCGCGTCGGGTCTCAGCCCCCTAAAAGTGCCTGCACCATAAGGAAAGCGCTATTCCCCCGCAACCCATGCCGATCACCAGAGACGTCTCGCCCGCCGCCCGCGCCCGCCGCTTTCGCGTCCCGCCATGCGCCCGATCATCCTGATCCCGGCGCGGCTGGGGGCGACCCGTCTGCCAGGCAAGCCGCTCGCCGATATCCACGGCCGGCCGATGGTCCTCCATGTCGCCGCGCGGGCGCGCGCGGCGCGGCTCGGCCCAGTTGCGATCGCCGCTGGCGATGCCGAAATCATTGCCGCCGCGCGCAACGGTGGATTCGAGGCCGTCGCCACCGACCCGGCGCTGCCCTCGGGCTCGGATCGTATCTTCGCCGCGTTGCAGGAAATCGACCCGGACGGGCTCTACGATGTCGTCGTCAACCTCCAGGGCGACTTCCCGACCATCGCGCCCGAAGCTCTCGCCGCCGTGCTAACCCCGCTCGCCGAGCCGGCCTTCGATATCGCGACGCTGGTGGCGCCGATCGTGAGCGCGGCGGAGGGAGCCGCGAGTTCGGTGGTCAAGGCGGCCTGCGCCTTTGGCCCCGGCCGCGCGATCGCCCCGGCGCTCTATTTCTCGCGCGCCGCGATCCCCTGGGGGGGGGGCCCGCTCTGGCACCATATCGGCATCTATGCCTATCGTCGCGCCGCACTCGCGCGTTTCGTGGCCCTGCCGGTGAGCCCGCTCGAGGCGCGCGAGAATCTGGAGCAACTGCGCGCCCTGGAAGCCGGCTTGCGCATCGGCTGCGCGCGCATCGCCCATGGCCCGTTCGGCGTCGATACCCCGGCTGATCTCGAGCGCGCCCGCGCGCTTCTGGCCCCGTCCGCGGAAGCCCCCGCGTGACCCGCCCGATCGCTTTTCAGGGCCGCCCCGGCGCCTATTCCGATCTCGCCTGCCGCACGGCCTTTCCCGGCCGCCCGACGCTGCCTTGCGACACCTTCGAGGCGGCGATGGAGGCTTTGCGCACCGGCGCTGCCGGGCTCGCCATGCTGCCCTGCGAGAACAGCCTCGCCGGCCGCGTGCCGGACATCCATCATCTGCTGCCCGAGAGCGGGCTGGCCATCGTCGGCGAGCATTTTCAGCGCGTCGAGCATTGTCTGCTGGCCCCACGCGGGGCGCGTATGGAGACGCTGAAGCGGGTGCACTCGCACGCCGTGGCGCTCGGCCAAGTGCGTGTCCTGATCCGCGAACACGGCCTCCAGGCGGTGATCGAGGCCGATACCGCGGGCGCCGCCCAGCTCGTCGCCGAATGGAACAATCCCGAAGACGCCGCCATCGCCTCGGCGCTGGCGGCCGAGATCTATGGTCTCGACATTCTTCGCCGCAATGTTGAGGACGCGGCGCACAACACCACACGATTCTATATCATGGCGACCACACCCCACCGCCCGCCGCCCGAGACCAAGGGGGTGATAACCACGTTCGTCTTTCGCGTGCGCAACGTGCCGGCCGCGCTCTACAAGGCGCTCGGCGGTTTCGCCACCAACGGCGTCAACATGACCAAGCTTGAGAGCTATATGGTCGACGGCGAGTTCACCGCGACGCAATTTCTCTGCGATGTCGATGGCCATCCGGAACAGCCCGCGCTGGCGCGCGCCCTCGAGGAACTCGCGTTTTTCTCCCGCGCGGTGCATATCCTCGGCGTCTATCCCGCCGCCCGGCGGACGGCGCCAGTTCGCTAGGGTCGGGCGCTAAACCCCGCCCGCAACATAGGCCTTGAGGCTGTCCACCTCGTATTCCTGCTGCATCAGCCGCGCCTTGACGATATCGCCGATGCTGGCGATGCCGACCAGATGGCCGGCTTCCAGGATCGGCAGATGGCGAAAGCGGCCATTGGTCATCAGGTGCATCGCCTCGGAGACGCTGGTCGAGGGGCTGGCGGTGACGATCTGGGTGGTCATCATCTGGCCGGCTGTCATGTGGAGGGCGGCAGCGCCGTGCGTGGCAAGCCCCTGGACAATATCGCGCTCGCTCACAATGCCGAGCACCTGGCCGGCGGCGTCCTCGACCACGACCGCGCCGATCCGCCGCTCGGCGAGCCGGTTCGCGACCTCGGCGATGGTGTGGGTGGCGCGCACCGTGGTAACATCATGACCCTTGGTTTTCAGAATGCTGGCGAGTGTCATTGTTTCGCTCCCTGATGCCCGGAGCAGGGCGGATCGCCGTTATTTTTTATTGTTTGACGGTGACCCACGCCATCCGGATAAAAATATCATGCGCGCGCCGGCGTGTTTTCGCAAGGTTTAGGTGTGCGCTGCACAAAGCGCGGCGGACCAATCGGGTGAAGGAGATTTTGGACCGAACGAGGGCGCTGCCCCCAGCTCCCATTGGGCTCGTCACGGTAGGGACCGGGTCACTCTGGTCTCCCCGCAGAGATCCGAGCATGCGCTGCTAACACATGCGGCTCGTGCCTCAGGTGTTTGACGTCGAAGCGTTTGCGTGGCAAGGGTGGCGGCTCTTCGCAGGTGGGAGCGGCCTCGAACGCGTCCTGGCCAGTCTCTGGCCGGAGGTGCCGACCCAGTGCTGCACCGTACATTATGCCGATGTCCGGATTATGCCGACCTCCGGCGCGGAACCAGCCTGGACGGCGGCGATCGCTGCGTAGGACGCGGCATAATCAGAGCGCCTCAAGGAACGCGAGCAGCTTGTCGGTCGGATGG
>JAJYYH010000028.1 GCA_021801255.1 Pseudomonadota bacterium | reverse complement strand
CGATGCGGTTGGAACCGGCTTCATCTCGCCGGCGGAAGCGGGACCGCTCACGGCCATCGTCGAGGCCAGCGCGAAGATGGCGCAGGCCGCCGATATCGAGCAAAGGCTCGCCGCGTTGGAGCAGCGCACCCGTGAGTAGCAATATCGCGCGCCGCCTTGAGGCACTGGAGCGCGCGGGAGCGATAATTTCGCGTCGCGTGACGCGAAAAACGGTGCGGCGAAGCGAGCGGCGCCTGCCGGCAGCGGATGGCGTTATAAAATGCTTGCCACCACACTCTCACATGGCGAGAATGCGCTATGGCGCTGTTGTTCGCCCCCGCTGCCGCGAGAGAGATCGAGCGCATGCCGAAAGCTGATCGAGATCGCCTGATGCAGGCATTGCAAGCGGTGGCGGATGAGCCTTCGCGGCGGCTGCCGTTCGTCACCGAGATGGCCGGGCGGCCGGGTGAATGGCGCCTGCGGAAAGGGAATTGGCGCGCGATCTTTCGCGTCGAACAACAAGACGTGGTGGTGCTGCTCGTCGGGCATCGCCGGGAGATTTACCGATGAATGCCATGTTGAAGATCAAGCCGGTTGCCGAAACGGCGGACACGGTGACGCTGCGCCGGGCCGATCTCGAAGCGCTGATCGAGGCGATCGAGGATGCCGAGGATCGCGCCGCCCTGGCCGCCCTCGACCGCCAAGAGGCCGCGCTTGGCCGCGAGCGGGCGTGGGGCCGGTATCTGACGGCGGCGGAAGTGCAACGCCTTTGTGATGGCGCCTCCCCGCTCGCCCTATGGCGGCGCAAGCGTGGCCTGACGCAAATTGCCTTGGCGCACCTGGCTGGCGTGGCACCGTCCTATGTCGCCGATATCGAGCGGGGGGCGAAGCGCGGCAGTGTCACGGTGCTGGCGAAGCTGGCGGCCGCGCTCGATATCGAGGTGGGAGACCTGATCCGGCCAGCGCCGATCGCCGCGTGAGCGGCCATCTCGTGCCATCTCGCTTCTCGTTGGTAAGTCGGGGGAACGAATGCGGCTGAGCTGGAATGAAATCCGGGCGCGGGCTGCAAAATTCGCCGAGGAATGGCGGAATGCACGCTATGAAAAGGGCGAGACGCAGAGTTTCTACAACGAGTTTTTCGAGATTTTCGACATCCGCCGGCGCCGTGTGGCCAGCTTCGAGGCGCCGGTGCGCACGCTCGGCGGGCGGCGCGGGTTTCTCGATCTGTTCTGGAAAGGCACCCTTCTCGTTGAGCAGAAAAGCGCCGGGCGCGATCTGAAGCCGGCCAAAAAGCAGGCGCTCGATTATTTTCCGGCGCTGTCGGAGGACGCGCTTCCCCGCTATCTCCTGCTTTCCGATTTTCAGAGCTTCGAGCTTTATGACCTCGAAGAAGACACCGAGACCCGTTTTTCTCTCGCCGACCTTCCCCGCCATGTCGAAGCCTTCGGCTTCATCATGGGGGTGCAGACGCGCAGCTTCCGCGATCAGGATCCGGTCAACCTCCGCGCCTCGGCGCTCATGCAGCGGTTGCACGATGCGTTGCGCGCCTCTGGCTTCGCTGGGCACACGCTGGAGCTGTTCCTGGTGCGGCTTTTGTTCTGTCTATTCGCCGACGATACCGGCATTTTTCCCGAACGCGGCATGTTCAAAACCCTCATTGCCGAACGCACCCGCCCCGATGGTGGCGATACCGGGCTTCTGCTCGGCCAATTGTTCGAGGTGCTGAACCAGGCCGAGGATCGCCGGCAGACGACGCTCGATGCTGATCTGGCGCTCTTTCCCTATGTCAACGGCGATCTCTTCGCCGAACGCTTGCCGCTTCCGGCCTTCGATTCGGGCATGCGCGGGCTGTTGCTCGCCGCCTGTGATTTCAACTGGGATGCGATTTCACCGGCGATTTTCGGCGCGTTGTTCCAGGGGGTGATGTCGGACAAGGAACGCCGCGCCAAAGGCGCGCATTACACCACCGAGAAGAACATTCTTAAGGTTATTGAACCGCTTTTCCTCGATGATCTGCGCGCCGAGTTTTCCCGACTCAAGACGCGGCGCGATACTGGGCGCGAACGGGCGTTGCGCGCCTTTCATGACCGGCTCGCAGGTCTCAAATTTTTTGACCCCGCGTGCGGCTGCGGTAATTTCCTGGTCATCGCCTATCGCGAATTGCGCGCGTTGGAGATCGAGTTGCTGCGCGAAATTTATCCGCATGGACTGCCCGAACTCGATTTCGCCAATTTGTCCAAAATCGATGTCGATCAGTTTTTCGGCATCGAGTTGGAGGAGTTTCCGGCGCGCATCGCCGAGGTCGCGCTGTGGATGATGGACCACATCATGAACAATCGGCTTTCGCTCGCGTTCGGCGAAGCCTATGCGCGCATTCCGCTCAAGAAATCGCCGCACATCCATAACCAGGACGCGCTGGAAATCGACTGGAACACGGTTCTGCCCGCCGATTCTTGCACCTATGTGTTCGGCAATCCGCCGTTTGTCGGCGCGAAATACCAGAGCACGACGCAACGCGCGCAGGTGCGGCGCATCGCCGCGCTTGGCGGCTCGGGCGGGACGCTCGATTATGTCGCGGCCTGGTTCCTCAAGGCCGGCGCCTATGTCGGCGGCCGAGCAATCCGCATTGGCTTCGTTGCCACCAATTCGCTGACGCAGGGCGAGCAGGTCGGCCAATTCTGGCCGATCATGTTTGACAAATACCGCCTCGAAATCGTGTTCGCCCACCGTACGTTCGCCTGGGGATCGGACGCGCCGGGGATGGCGCATGTCCATGTGGTGATCATCGGGCTGGCGCCACGCGGGCAGGAGCCGGCCGAAAAGCGCCTGTTTTCCTATGCCGACATCAAGGGCGAGCCGAGCGAATCCCGCCATCCCGCGCTTTCCCCCTATCTGATTGACGCCTCCAACCTCGCCGACAAGCATCTGGTGGTGCGGAAGGCAGCCAAGCCGCTGACTGGCGCGCCAAAGCTTTTGAGCGGCACGCAGCCAATTGACGATGGGAACTATGTTTTTCCTGATTACGCATGATTTTCAGCCAACTTAAGCAGGCGGTAGGGCATTGGCGGTGTCCGCACCGCGGCCCAGGTGAGGCGCGGGATCATGGCGGCGAGGTCGTATCGGCGGTTGAAGCGATACGCGAACTCGGCGAGGTAGCGTGGCACATGCTTGCTGCTGATGGCCCGATAGGTGCTGGTGATCGACGCCTTGATGTTGCCGAGCGCGGTGTTGACCCACTTGAAGGCAGGCGTGCGCGCCGCGATGGGTCCGCTCCCCGTGACGGGGGTACGCCATAGAACGGGCAGGATAGCACGGTTCGTGGCACGTAAAGAGAACGCGGCTATGCTGCCAGCGCCTTGGCCATGGGCAAGCTGGCAAAGATGCCCTTAAGCGGCCGGAATCCGTC
>JAJYYH010000042.1 GCA_021801255.1 Pseudomonadota bacterium | reverse complement strand
TGAAATCACGCAACCCTCCGCTGCCACCCAGTGATCGGCGGAAACGCGAATGCCGTCCAATCAAGCACCAACTCATCACGTAACTCAAAAAAACTTTGTTGCGAATTGATTCCGGGTCAGCCTCTTAGGAACCCACGGACCGCCTTGAACCGACCGCCCGACTGCCCCGACTTGCCCACTTCGATGCTCCATCCCGACATGAGCCGAAGTAACTATCCGACGCAGCCGAATCGCGCCTACCACAGACATCAGAAAAAATGAGGGGATTCTTGAGGATAGGCACAGCTCGAAGGAAATGACGCCGGCGCTATGCGTCCGGCCCCCGCAGCATGCTTGCCAGCCGCAACGTGAGTAGCCCCATTAGGCACGCAGCGCTAAATCCATTCAGTGTCGTCAGTCGTGCGTTTTCCGCTGCCGTCAGCGCCAGGATCGGCGGCCCGAACGTCGTTGCCGGCATCAGAAGCGGCAGGATCGGCAGCCCGACCGCAGCCAGGGTCAACAGACGCCCCTGCAGTAGTGCCGCCAGCGCGATGCAAGGCAGCAGGAACAGCCCGACGCCGCTCTCCGGCCCGAAAAGCTTCATACACCACACCGTATTGACTGTGCCCACCAGCCACAGTGCCACCCGCGCTGCCTCTGGCCGCGACCGCGCCAGCGCCGGGACTGCCAGGAACAGCGGCATCGCGCCCATGGTCAGAAAGGCTGCGTGGCCGCGGGCCCAACCGACCACCGCGATCACGTATAACGGGTAGAATGGTCCATTCGCTCCGAGAACCAGCGCAACGAAACACGCCATCGCCGTCGCCGGATCGGGGTGGGATCCATAGGCACGAATCGCCGCGCGCAGGCTCATCGCGGGCGCAGCTGGTAGTGGCTAATGCCCCAATCACGGCCCTCGCGGGCGCCGAATAGCCCGGCTGTGGCCAGAAAAAACAGCCGCCAGCGGCGTTTCCACAGCCTGGCCTCGCGGCCATACACAGCGCGCAGGATTTGATTGATCGCGGCATCGTTCGCGTCATAGCGGGCCAACCAGTCATTGGCGGTGCGCTGGTAGTGCAGCCCGCTCCATCGCCAGTCGGCCTCCAGCGTGAAACGCTCGTCGAGCTGGCGGATCAGCCGGTGGCTCGGCATGATGCCGCCGGTGAAAAAATGCCGGGCAATCCAGTCGGCCTGGTCTTCGTGGTCGAAGGCATAGGGTGCCAGGCGGTGGCTAAAGACATGCAGGAACAGCCGACCATCTGGTTCCAGCCATCCATGCACGCGCGCCAACAATGCGTGCCAGTTGCTCATGTGCTCCCACATCTCCACCGAAACCACGCGGTCGAATCGTGCCTCTGCGAAAAATTGGGCGGGATCGAACTGGTTCATGTCGGCAGTGATCAGCGTGACGTTGCTGATTCCGCGTCTCACGGCCTCGGCTTCGATGAACGCTCGCTGCGAGGCTGAATTGGAAACAGCAAAAACTGTCGCGCGGCGGAAACGTTCAGCCATCCATAAAGTCAGTGATCCCCAGCCACAGCCGAGTTCGAGAATCCGCTGCCCATCGGCGAGCTTGGCATGGGCGGCGGTTTCGGCCAAAGCCTGTTCCTCTGCCGCGTCGAGCGTATCGGCGCCGTTAGTATAGAGGCAGCACGAATATTTGCGCCGCACGCCCAGTACCTGCGCAAAGAACGCTGCCGGCAGCTCGTAATGCTGGGCATTGGCGGCCTCGGGCGTACGCGCGATCGGGTAGGCGTGCATGCGCCGCGCGAACTCGCGCTCAGCATCGGGCGGAGTACGGTCGAGGCGCCGACCGGTGCGTTCCACCAGCATCGCGATCCCGGCCCGGGTCAGCGCATCCGGCAGCGGCAAGTGTTCGGCGGCACCGGCGGCGGCGGCGACCAGGTTCATTTCGATCTCCTTTTCGGCAACGGCAGGAAAGCGCGCGTGCGAGCCTGGTAGGTGCGATAAGCATCCCCGCGGGAGCGCAGCATCGTTGCCTCCAGTGGCGGGATGCCGGAGACATGCACGAGCAGCCAGTACATCAGCGTCGGGGCCGCCAGCGCGAGCCATCCCGGTGGATAGGCCGCAGAGATCGCGAGCAGCGGCCAAGTGCACCAGCCTAAGACCTCAAAAAAATAATTTGGATGCCGCGACCAGTGCCAGAGACCGGTGGTGCAGATTTGACCGCGGTTGGCCGGTTCGCGGCGAAAGCACAGCAGTTGCTCGTCAACGGCGCCTCCTCCCAGAATCGCGATCAGGAACACCGCGATGCCAGCCGCATCCCCCACGCCGAGCGGCGCCGGGTTGCGTGCCGCAAGCAACATGGCGAAGGACAGGAGGGCGGCCGCAGCCGCCTGAATTTGCAGAAAGCCGAACATCCGACGCTGGAATCGCTCGCCCCATTCGGCGCGCAACCTGGCGTAGCGAGCGTCTTCGTGTCCCTGGCAGGTGCGACGCAAGATGTGGCCACCAAGCCGCAACGCCCACGCCGCGGCCAAAGCCGCTACCAGCCACGCCCGTGGCCCCCCCGTGCCGCCGACCAGTGCATAGGAAACACCAGCAGCGCCCAAGGCGAAGGTCCAGAATACATCCACCCAGCCCGCATTGCGAGCGCGACGCTGAACCGCCCAGGCCAACATCATCGCCAGTGACAGCCCGGCCGTAACCGCGAGCACGATCATGCTGCCCCGCCGTGCCGGGCGATGAAGCGCAGGGTTGTTCGCCGCACCGGCAAAAGTGGCGCCAAAACCGAAGCGAAGCCGCCGATCAGAACGCGATGGCCGAGCCCAGAATAGAGCCGCGCCTCCACCATTGCCCCCACCGCGCGCAGACGGGCTGCCAAACGCTGCGTGTTGCCAGGGTCGACCACCCGGTCCGCACGGCCGGCCAGCAGCAGCATCGGCGGGGCCGCAGACGTGACGAAGGTGATCGGCTGGCTTGATGGCCACGCTTCCTCGGGACCAAAGATCGCTTTCAGGGTCGGGCTGCGGAGCGGCAAGAAATCATACGGCCCGGCTAGGCCGATCACGCCAGCGATGCATCGGCGCGTCACGCCCGCGGCGCGCAGATAGCGCTCGTCCAGCGCCAACAGCGTCGCAATCTGCGCACCGGCGGAATGCCCCATCAGCAACAGCCGTTCCGGATCGCCGCCATGGGACACGACGAACCGCCGGACCCAGGCAACGGCAGCCGCGGCATCCTCCATGAAGGCGGGGAAACGGATCTCGGGATACAAGCGATAATCGGGAACGAGGGTCAGAATGCCGCGTGCGGCCAGCGCCGCGGCGACGAAGCGATACCTGCCTCGCTCACCTTCCTCCCAGCCGCCGCCGTAGAAAAACACCACCACCGGGACCGCGGGCGATGACGCGGCACGGATGGGGATATAGGCGTCGAGCCGATGCCGTGGCCCCAGCCCATAGGCAATATCCGATAATACCTCCAGGTCACGCACGGGGGTTAGCCTATTCAGGAGATCGACGGCGAACTCGGCGCGCGCCGGTTTCGGCGAAGCCAAAACGGCCGACACGGCGTTACATCCCAAGCAGCGGGCGCACCAGCCGGCCGAGCCAGCTATGCGCTCGCAAATGATGCGTCGTCGCGATCAAACAGATGCAATCCTCCCCGGGCAACGCGCACGGGGTGTGGTCCAGTGCTGCGTCGGCTTCCACACAATCGCCGGCGGCGAAAATGCCGGTGCCGTCGGCAAAGGCCCCCGTCAAAACGCAGGTCGTCTCGGGCCCGGTATGGCCGTGAGACAGCAGCGCGCGGCCAGGGGCGACGCGAATCAAGTCGAGCCGACTGTCGGTGGCATCGCGCGGCAGCAGTTTCATGATCGCAATGCCCGGGGCGACACGGCGCCAGCGACCAGAGGCAAGTGCCGCGAGATCGAACGCCGGTGCCACCGGGGCCGACCCGACGGGGGTCGCTTCCAACCGCGCTAGCGTGCGGGCGAGGGCATCAGGGGCCATTGGCGCTGGTGCCAGCCCGTCGAGGAGAGCGCCGCCGGTGTCTCCAGCGGTGCGTAATCCGGCGGCGCAGGCCGGACAACGCGCGGCATGGGAGCGGATGACGTGTGCGTGCGCTATGGGAATGGTGCCAGCGGCGCAGGCGATCAAACTGGCCTCGGCCGGATGGTGGCGAATCATGCGTCCTCTCCCAGTGCCGCGCGCAGCCGGGCCATGGCCAAGCGCAAGCGCGATTTCACGGTGCCGAGCGGGATCGCGAGCGCGGCTTCCATCTCGCTGTGCGAACGCTCATCGAAATAGGCCAAGCGCAGCGCTTCGGATTGTTCGGCCGGCAGCGCGGCGATGGCCTCGCGTAGGCGGCGGGCGCGCTGGTCGGCGATCAGCACCGCATCAGCCGGCACCGAAGGCGGGGGATCATCAGTGGGATCCGGGGCCGCCGGGACCGCCAGCCGTGTCCGGCGCAAAACGTCAATGCGCAGGTTGCGCGCGATGGCGAAGATCCATGCGGCGGCGGTGGCGCGGCGGGGATCGAACTGGCCGGCCTTACGCCAGACCGCGAGCAGGGTTTCCTGCGCCAGTTCCTCGGCCTGGGCCGTGTCGGCGCCGCGGCGTTGCAGAAAGGCCTTCACCCGCGGGGCGTAATGAGAAAAGAGTGCCGCGAAGGCGGCGCGGTCACGGCTGGTCGCGACGGCGAGAATGAGGGCGGCGTCAGAGGCCTCCTCCAGCATATCGGTCATGGCATCGGTCTCCGGCCAAGGCGAGACCAGCCTGGCTCGTGCCCGCACCGCCGACGACTTGCGCGCAACATACATGCCCCTCTTACGCAGGAACGAGCGCCTCGGATCACTCGCGGCGCCGGTGATCCAACCCAGCGGGCGGATCGTAGTCCTGGTCGCATAGCACGGGTAGAGGAGCGCATGCAGGGCACGGAGCGGCTGCGGATTGCAGTGGTGGGAACCGGTATAGCTGGTATGGCTGCGGCTTGGCTATTGCACCCCGCCCATGAGGTGACGGTCTATGAAGCCGCAGCTGAGCCGGGCGGACATAGCTATACCGTAGAGGTGCCGGGCGCTGCCGGCCCGGTGGCGGTGGATATGGGTTTCATCGTCTATAATCCATCCGCTTACCCCAACCTGACCGCGTTGTTCCGGCACATCAACGTGCCGACACATGGATCGGATATGTCTTTTGCGGTCTCCCTGCGCGGCGGCGGGCTCGAATACGCGGGCACCGATCTCGCCGGATTGTTTGGACAGCGGCGCAATCTCCTCCGGCCGCGCTTTTGGATGATGCTGCGCGATATCACGCGTTTCTATCGTGAGGCCGAGGCGGATGCGAAGCGGCTGAACCCGGACACAACGCTTGGCACCTATCTGAGCG
Organism: Pseudomonadota bacterium; assembly: GCA_021801255.1. Taxonomy (GTDB): domain Bacteria; phylum Pseudomonadota; class Alphaproteobacteria; order Acetobacterales; family Acetobacteraceae; genus Acidibrevibacterium. Next base: position 74,820 of record JAJYYH010000042.1, on the reverse strand, counting down.
CCCGCGGCTACGGGGCAGATTTCATGCGCGATCATTTGTTGCCGATGGCCGCGGCAATTTGGTCCACGCCGGCCGATCAAATCGCTGCCTACCCGGCGCTCGCGTTCATCCGCTTTTGTCAGAACCATGGGCTTTTGTTGCTGCGCGACCGCCCGCAATGGCGCAGCGTCATCGGGGGTAGCCGGGAATATGTCCGGCGCTTGACCGCGCCCTTTGCCGCCGCGATCCGCCTGAACTGCCCAGTGCGCGCGATCCGGCGCGTGCCAGGCGGTATTGTGCTGCGTGCTGCTGGCGGGGAAGATGTCCGCTACGACCATGTGGTGATCGCAACGCATGCCGATCAGGCCCGATCGCTGCTCAGCGATCCTTCGGAGAGGGAATATGCGCTACTGGGCGCGGTGGGTAGCACGCGCAACGAAGTGGTGATGCATCGTGATCCGGCATTGATGCCGCGGCGCCGGCGTGTCTGGTCGAGTTGGAACTATATCGGTGCGGCCTCGGGAAATTCGCTCTGCGCCACTTATTGGATGAACCGGTTGCAGCATATCCCCAGCGCCGGACCGGTATTCGTCACGCTGAACCCGGTGCATCCGCCGACGCCCGAGACCGTGCTGCACCGCGTTGATTTTGATCATTCTCGCTTCGATGCCGCGGCCTTGCGTGCCCAACGCGGTCTCTGGGCGTTACAGGGGCAGCGCCGGACTTGGTTCTGCGGCGCCTGGTTTGGCGCCGGCTTTCATGAGGACGGCGTGCAAGCGGGCCTGGCTGTTGCCGAAACGCTGGGTGGGGTGCGCCGGCCCTGGCGTGTGTCCGGCGAGTCGGACCGGCTGCCGCCGCTCCGCCCCGAAGCACAGGCGCTCGCGGCATGAGCGTCTCGGCACTCTACCTCGGCACGGTGGTGCACACGCGCCTTCGCCCGGTGCGGCACCGGCTGCGTTATCGGATGCTGACATTGCTTCTGGATCTGGACGAAATTCCGGCGCTGGCGCAGCGGCTCAGGCTGTTTTCTGTCGATCGCTTCAACCTGTTCGGCTTTTCCGAGCGCGATCATCTCGCCGCCGGCGGTGAGCCGCTGCGTCGGCAGGTGGAGGCCGCCCTCGCGGCAGCGGGGATCGCCCCCGATGGCGGGCCGATCCGCCTGCTGGCCATGCCGCGGGTGCTGGGCAGCGTGTTCAATCCGCTCAGCCTCTTCTTTTGCCATGGCGGCGACGGGGCCCTGCGTGCCGTACTGTATGAGGTAAATAACACCTTCGGCCAGCGCCATAGCTACCTGATCCCGGTCGATGGGCCTGGCCTTCCGATCCGCCAGGAATGCGCCAAGGACTTTTACGTCTCTCCGTTTATGGACATGACACTGCGCTACCGCTTCCGGTTGACCCCGCCGGCGGAAAAGTTTGGGGTCGCGATCGAGGTGCGCGACGATGCTGGCACGGTGCTGACCGCTGGTTTTGCGGCGCGGCGGCACGCCCTGACGGACGGCGCGCTGCTGCGCGGATTTCTGCGCCATCCGCTCCTTGCCGCTCAAGTGTTGGGCGGGATCCATTGGGAGGCGGTGAAGCTCTGGCGCAAGGGCATGTGCGTGCAACCGCGCCCGGTGCCCCCGCCAGAGCCGATCAGTATCGTGCCGGCAGGGAGAGTGACGTGAGTGGGCGTGCGATGGCTGGGCCAGCGCCCTGGCTGCGGCATCTCGCCCAAGAACTGCTCGCCCGTATGTTAGGCGGAATCGAGGTCGGCACACTCACCGTCAGTCTGCCCGGTGGCGCCCGCCTACGCTACGCGGCCCCTCAAACGGGACCGGAGGCGGTGTTGGTGTTGCATCGCTGGCGCGCCCTGCGCCGGCTGGCGACCGGCGGGGACATAGGGTTTGCCGAGGCCTATCTTGATCAGGACTGGTCCAGCCCTGATCCGGTGGCGTTGCTGGAGCTCGCGGCGCGCAACCTCTCGTGCATCCCGGGCGCCACGGGTGGACCGTTGCCGGTCCGGCTGTGGCACCGGCTCCGTCATCGCGCACGGAGGAACACCCGCGCGGGCAGCCGACGTAACATCATGGCGCATTACGACCTCGGCAATGATTTCTACGCACGCTGGCTCGACGCGGGAATGAGCTATTCCTCAGGGCTCTACGCCGATCCCTCGGTTGATCCGGTCGCCGAGTTAGACGCGGCGCAAGCGGAAAAACAGGCGCGAGTCCTGGCGTGGCTCGATCTGCAGCCGGGCCAGCAGGTGCTGGAGATTGGCTGCGGCTGGGGCGGTCTTGCCGAAAGCATCGCGGCGGCCGGCGCGCAGGTCACGGGACTGACACTCTCGCCGGCGCAATGGGAATATGCCACCGCGCGGATAGCACGAGCGGGGCTGGATCGGCGCGCCGAACTGCGGTTGCAGGATTACCGTGATGTCGAGGGCTGTTTTGACCGCATCGTCTCGATCGAGATGATCGAAGCGGTGGGCGAGGCCTATTGGCCGACTTATTTCGCAACTCTGCGCGACCGCCTGACCCGCAATGGCATCGTGGTATTGCAGGCGATCACGATCGCCGACAACGCCTTCGATACCTATCGTCGCGGTACCGATTTCATCCAGCATGCGATCTTCCCGGGCGGGATGCTGCCTTCGCCGGGGGCGATCGCTGCGCTCGCCGAACGCCATGGGCTGGCGGTGCGGGCGCGTGAGAGCTTCGGGGATAGCTATGCGCGGACCTTGGCGGCTTGGCGCGCGCGGTTTAACGCCGCCTGGCCAGGGATCGCGGCGATGGGTTTTTCACCCTGCTTCCGCCGCCTATGGGACTACTATTTGGCATATTGCGAAGCCGGATTCCGCGCCGGCCGCGTGGATGTGGGGCTCTGGCGGTTGGAGCCGCGCTGATGCTGGACCGGCGCGCCATCAGCGCGAGACTCCGAGACTTGGCAGGGCGGGCGCTGCATGGCCGTGGCGTCCAGCCCGACCGCGTCATGTTCGCCGAACCAGAGACACAAAAACTAGAAATTTCCATACACTCTGCGGCGCGATCCAAAAAAAACCGTGACGAGGCGCTAGTTTGTTTTTGAAAATCCGTAGAGAATTTCGGGGTTTTTGACAAGAATAAGGGTTTGCGTCGAAGGCTGGGGTGCCCAGTCGCTGAGCAGATCGAGCAGCACGGCATCGTCAGGTTTGATTTTTTCTGTGGGATGCGGCCAGTCGCTCCCCCACACGCAGCGTTCCGGGGCCGCCCTGACATAGGCGCGCGCGACGGCGCTGACATCCGCGTAGCTGGGCGGGCCGGTGCGGCTGTCCTGATAGGGGCCCGAGAGTTTCACCCACGCCCGTCCGCCATCGAGCAGGCTGCGCACCACCCGGAAGGCGGGATGGTTGATACCCTCGACGGCGGGGATACGGGCGAGATGGTCGAAGACGATCGGGGTGGGCAGGCGGCGGAGCAGGGCTTCCTGAGCGGCGATCTGCGCGCCCAGCATGTGGAGTTGCACATGCCAGCCGAGATCGGCGATGCGGTGGGAGAGCGGCTCGACCATCTCGATCGTGGTGGCGCCGGTCTGGACGAGATTGAAACGGATACCGCGCACTCCCTGCGCGGCCATCCGCCGCAGATCGCTCTCGGGAATGTCGGGATGCACGACGGCAATGCCACGCGCGGTCGGGCCGAAGGCGGCGAGCGCGGCCAGCATGCAGCGGTTATCGGTGCCGTAGGTCGAGGGCTGCACGACGACGTTGCGCGTCAAGCCAAGTCGCGTTTGCAGCAGGCGGTAATCGGCGACCGTCGCGTCAGCGGGATGGAGCGTTGCGCGCGGGTCGGGGGGAAAGCGATGATCGTAGATGTGATGATGGCAGTCGCCGGCCTCCGGCGGCGCCTTGAGGCGCGGCCGTTCGCTGCCCGCCGACCATGGCACGGTCTCGGCCCGGGCGGTCGCGGCGAGACCGGTGGCGCTTCCCGCCAGAATCTGCAAGACGGCACGCCGGCTTGGTTGGCTCCGCGCCATTTTTCCCTCCCCCCACTTTGTAACCAAAACGCTACTTTTACCCCCACGGCGCTTGACATATCAGACCGCGCTGGGCTTGGCTTAAGCGGCACTATAAGCAGCGCGCGCGGCGCGAAATGCCCCCGGGAGGACCGCCATGAACCTTGCCATCACGCCTTTGCATCCGCTTTTCGCCGCCGAAATCGGCGGGATCGATGCCGGGCGGACGCTTGATGCCCCGGCCGTCGGGGCGCTCACCGAGGCAATCAATCGCTATGCCGTGCTGGTGCTGCGCGACCAGCGCCTGAACGATGACCAGCAGATCGCCTTCGCCAGCAATTTCGGCCGCCCCGAGATCAATATCGGCGTCTATCGCAGCGCTGATCAGCGTCGGTTGGAGCGCCCGGAGATGGCCGATGTCTCGAATGTCAACGCGCGCGACGAGGTGCATCGGCGCGAGGATCAGCGGCGGATGTTCAATCTCGGTAACATGCTGTGGCACACCGATAGTTCCTTCCGCTACCCGCCCGGCGCGCTTTCGATGCTCTACGCTCATGCCGTGCCCTCCAGCGGCGGAGAGACCGAATTCGCCGATCTCCGCGCCGCCCATGACGCGCTCGATGCGGCAACCCGCGCGCTGATTGCTGATCTCCGCGCCGAGCACTCGATTATGCATTCGCGCGCGACACTCGGCTTCACCGAATTTTCCGAGACCGAGCGCGCCGCCTTGCCCCCGGTGGTGCACCGCGTGGTGCGCCGGCATCCCGGATCGGGGCGCGCGACACTCTATCTCGCCTCGCACGCGTCGCACATCATCGGCTGGCCGGTGCCCGAGGGGCGGTTGCTGCTGCGCGATCTCATCGAATTCGCCACCCGGCGGGAGTTTGTTTTCGTCCATCGCTGGCGAGCCGGTGATCTGGTGATCTGGGACAATCGCTGCACACTGCATCGTGGCCGGCCTTTTCCCGCCGAGGAGCGCCGCGATCTCCGCCGCGTCACCACGTCCGATACCGCGGCAGCACTCGAACAGGCGGCCTGAGAGTTTGAAAAAATACCCCTCGCACTTCGCATGAAATTGTCAATTTACCCCGCCCTTCGCGCGGCGAGCCGCGCGGCGGCGCTCAGCAGGCCCGCGGCGTAGGCCGCGAAGGAGCGCCCGACCTCGAAATGGAAAGTTTCCATTGCCTGCCGCCATAGCACGATGCTGGCCTTGCCGCAGATTGTGCGGGTGCACATGCCGACGGCGAAGACGCACGGGTCGAGATCGAGCGGGCAGCCGGCGTTGAGCACTTCCGTGGCGGCCGGCCCGCTGATCGTGAGGGCCGCCTGGCGATGGCTGATATCGACCAGCGCGCCGGCTCCGGCGGGGATGGCCGCGGCAAGCGTGTCGCGCACCGGGTCATCGGGTGGGGTCAGGATCAGCCACTCATCCGGGCCGAGCCAGAGCGCCGCGCGCGTTCCGCTGGTCGCCGCGCGGCAGGGCGTGGTCGGCAGCACCAGGCCGAGCGCGGCGCCGAGGGGAGCGAGGGAAGCGGCCTCGCCGCGCAGGCTCAGGCGCGCCGCGTCGCCGTGTGGGGTTAGCGTGAGCAGGCCGGGAAGCTGCGGCAGGGCAAGGCCGCGCCAGGGATCGGCACGCGGCAGATCAGCCATCGATGCGCCTCCCCGCGGGGTCGAAAAATACGGGCGAGACCAGATCGACCTCGGCCACGCCCCCCGGCGTCTGGGCATAAAGCCGCGCGCCCAGGCGTTGGCGCCCCGCGGCCACGAGGCCGAGCGCGATCGAGCGCCCGAGCGTGGCACTCGGATAGGCGGAGGTGACGTGGCCGAGGGCGGTGCTGCCGGGAGATGGATTGGGGCCGGCGATGATCTGCGCGCCTTCTTCGAGAACCAGCGCGGGATCGGTAGTCAACAAGCCCACGAGCTGTTTTCGCCCTGGACGCCGGAGATCGGGCAACGCCAGCGCGCGCTTACCGATGAAATCGGTTTTTCCCTTGCCGATGGTCCAATCCAACCCGAGATCGCCGGGCGTCACCGTGCCGTCGGTCTCCTGCCCGATGATGGCATAGCCTTTTTCGGCGCGCAGCACGTGCATGGCCTCGGTGCCATAGACCGCGCCCCCGCATGCGGCCACGCGCGCGGCGACCGCCTCCCACACCGCGCCCGCATAATCGGCGGGCACGTTGATCTCGAAGCCCAGTTCGCCCGTAAAACTCACGCGGAAAAGACGTGTCGCGACGCCCAGGATATGGCCCACGCGCACGCTCATCGGCGGAAACGCCGCCGGCGCGAGATCGATGTCCGTGATCAGCGGCGCAAGGGCGGCGCGGGCTTGCGGTCCCTGCACCGCGAGCACCGCCCAGTGCTCGGTGGTGGAGGTCAGCCAGACGTGTAGATCCGGCCACTCGGTCTGGAGATAGTCCTCCATGCGATCAAGCGTGGCCGTCGCCCCGCCGGTGGTGGTGGTGACATGGAAGCGATCGGGCGCGAGCCGGCCGATCACGCCGTCATCGCGGACGAACCCGTTCTCGCCGAGCGCCAGCCCATAGCGGCAGCGCCCGATGCCGAGTTTCCGCAAGGCATTGACGTAGAAGCGCTCGAGGAATTCGGCGGCGTCCGGGCCCACGACCTCGATCTTGCCGAGTGTCGAGGCATCGAGGAGGCCGAGCGCCTCGCGTGTCGCGCGGCATTCGCGGGCAATTGCGGCGTGCATGTCCTCGTCGGAGCGGGGAAAATAGCGGGCGCGCCGCCATGCGCCCACGTCTTCGAATACCGCGCCCCTGGCTTCGGCCCAAGGGTGGATCGGGGTGGTACGCACCGGGTCGAACAAGGCGCCGCGCGACAGGCCGGCGAGCGTGCCGAAGGTCACGGGTGTGTAGGGCGGGCGGAAGCTGGTCAGCCCGACCTCGGGGATCGCTCGCCCGGTCGCAGCGGCGACCAGGGCGAGCGCGTTGAGATTGGAGGTCTTGCCCTGATCGGTCGCCATGCCGGTGGTGGTGTAGCGCTTGACGTGCTCGATCGCGTGGAAGCCCTCCTGGGCGGCGCGTGCGATGTCCTTGGCGGTAACGTCGTTCTGGAAATCGACGAAGGCGCGGGTGGCGGCGGCACGCGGGCAGAGGCCGAGATGAAACCCGGCAGGCGTGATCGCCCCGGCGACTGCGGGGCGGGGCAAATCCGGCACCGGGAAACCCGCCGCCCTGGCCGCTGCCGCCCCAGCGCGGGCGCCGTCGGCAAGCGTCTCCGCGAGATCGAGGAGGCCGCGGCAGGCGCCAGCCGAGCGTTCGCGCTGCACCGAGCGGTCGGGGATGAAGGCGCCGAGATCGGCCGCGAAGCGCACCTGCCCGCGCGATTGCGAGAAGAGATGAATGGCCGGCGTCCATCCCCCGCTCATCAGCACGAGATCGCAGGCGAGGCGCACGCTGGCCCCGCCTCGCGCCGGTGCGACAGCGACGCTCCGCACCCGCAAGCCGCCTTGCGTGCCGAGCACCGTCATCCCCGCCGCCACCCGGATGCCACGCGCCGCGAGGTCGGATGCGACTGCCGGCAAGGTGTCGCGCAGATCAGCGATCAGCGCGACCTCGACGCCGGCCGCCGCCAGATCGCTGGCCGCCTGATAGGCGCTGTCGCAGGCCGTGACGATCACCGCGCGCCGCCCCGGCCGCACCGCATAGCGGTTGAGATAGGTCCGCGCCGCGCCCGCCAGCATCACGCCGGGACGGTCATTGCCGGGAAATACCAGCGGCCGCTCGGTCGCCCCGGTGGCCAGCACCACTTCCCTGGCCCGCATTTGCCAGAGCCGCTCGCGCGGCAGCCCCGGGTCGGGATCGGCGAGGTGCTCGGTCACGCGTTCGGCGATGGCGATGAAATTTTCCGCGTAATAGCCAAAAGCCGTGGCGCACCGGAGCAGACGGACGGTGGCGCGGGCGTTAAGTGTGGCCAGGGTCTCGGCAAGCCAGACCGGCGCCGGTTGGCCAGCGATGGTGGCGGTGGTTTCATCGAGCAGGCTGCCGCCGCAGGCCGCTTGTTCATCGACCAGCACCACCCGCGCCTCGCCCGCGCTCGCCGCCAGCGCCGCCATCAGCCCCGCCGGCCCGCCGCCCACGATCAGCACGTCGCAATGGCCGAAGCGGTTGGCGTAGCGGTCGGGGTCGGGCGCCTCGGGCGCGCGGCCAAGGCCGGCGGCACGGCGGATTAGCGGCTCGTAGAGCATGCGCCACGCGCGGCGCGGCCACATGAAGGTTTTATAGTAGAATCCGGCGGAAAGGAGGGGGGCAAAAAAATCGTTGATCCGCCCGAGATCGAAGCTGAGCGCCGGGGCGCGGTTCTGGCTGCGGGCTACCAGCCCGTCATAAAGCGCAACCTCGGTGGCCCGCAGATTGGGCGTGCGTCGCCCGCCGCCGCGGTCGATTTCCACCAGCGCGTTGGGTTCTTCCGAGCCCGCGGCGAGCACGCCGCGCGGGCGGTGATACTTGAACGACCGGCCGAGCAGATGCACGCCATGGGCGAGGAGCGCCGAGGCCAGCGTGTCGCCGGGATGGCCGGTATAGATCCGGCCGTCGAAGCGGAAAGAGAGCGTCTCCCCGCGCGCGATCCGCCCGCCGGCGGGCATCCGGAACGCCGCCCTCATGCCGCGATCTCGGGGCGTGGCGCGCCGATGCGGTAGGTAATGAGAAACTGGTCGCTCACGGTGTGACGAAGCGCGTTGAAAAACCGCCCGCAGCCATGCGCATGCCGCCAGCGCTCGGCATGGATGCCCTTGGGGTTGGTGCGCGCATAAAGAAAGTCGCCCCAGGCCGCGTCGTCGCACGCCGCTGGATCGCGCGGGCGGGCGAGGTGCGCCTCGCCGCCATAGGAAAACTCGATCTCCGGGCGCGGGCCGCAATAGGGGCAGGGAATGAGCAGCATGGCGGAACCCTCAATGGGCGACGGCAGCGGCGGCGGCCTCGTCGATCAGCCGGCCACAACGGAAACGATCGAGAGAAAACGGTGCGTTGATCGGATGCGGCGCCCCGGTCGCGATGGTATGGGCAAAAACCTGGCCGGAGCCCGGGGTGGCCTTGAACCCGCCGGTGCCCCAGCCGCAATTGACGAACAGCCCCGGCACCGGGGTCAGCCCGATGATCGGCGAGCGATCGGGCGTGACATCGACGATGCCGCCCCAATTGCGCAACATGCGCAGCCGGCGGAACATCGGGAAGAGTTCGCAGATCGCGTCCAGGGTATGGGTCGCGATGTGCAGCCCGCCGGTCTGGCTATAGGAAACATAGGCGTCGGTGCCGGCACCGATCACCAGTTCGCCCTTGTCGGATTGGCTGATATAGGCGTGGATGGTGTTCGACATCACCACGCAGGGAAAAACCGGTTTTACGGGCTCGGAGACCAGCGCCTGCAAGGGGTAGCTCTCGAGCGGCATGCGCAGGCCCGCCAGGGCCATCACCACGCTGGTATGCCCGGCCGCGACCACGCCGATTTTGCGCGCCGCGATCGCCCCGCGCGTCGTCTCGACCCCGCTCACCGCGCCCGCCCGGTCGCGATCAATCGCTGTGACCTCGCAGTTCTGGATGATATCGACACCGAGCGCCGAGGCCGCGCGGGCATAGCCCCAGGCCACCGCGTCATGCCGCGCCGTCCCCCCACGGCGCTGTAGCGCCGCGCCCAGCACCGGATAGCGCATCCCGCCAGCGAGATTGAGCGGCGGACAAAAGGCTTTCGCCTCCGCCGGGGAAAGCCATTCATTATCGATCCCGGCGAGACGATTGGCATAAATATGGCGCTTGAGCACGGCGATGTCATGGACGTTATGCGCGAGCATCATGACGCCGCGCGGCGAATACATGACATTATAATTGAGCGCCTGTGACAATCCCTCCCAGAGCCGCAGCGCGTGCTCATAAAGCGCGGCACTCTCCGCCATCAGGTAGTTCGAACGGACGATGGTGGTATTGCGCCCCGTGTTCCCGCCGCCGAGCCAGCCCTTTTCCAACACCGCGACGCGGCGGATGCCGTGCTCGGCGGCGAGATGGAAGGCGGTTGCCAGCCCGTGCCCGCCGGCGCCGATGATCACCACATCGTAGGCGGGGCCGGGCGCGGGCGAGCGCCAGTGCGCGGACAAGTCGGGTGGGCCGGAAAAGGCCTGGCGCAGCAGGGTGAGAAGCGAAAAACGGGAGGGGGCCATCGCGATCATCTCATGGGAAACAAGGCATCGGGCGCGAGCATAGGCGAGACCAGGCGGCGCCGCGACAGCCCCTGGGGCAGGGAGCGCGCCGTCTTGACGGCGCGCGGCGCGCGGGCGGAAATGGCGTTCGCCCTGAGCAGGAGAACCGCCATGAATGTCCTCGCGCCCCGCAACCCCCACCCCGCCAGCGGCGTGGAGGAATGGCAAATCCGCTGCGATCTCGCCGCTCTTTATCGGCTGGTCGCGCATTTCCGCATGACGGATCTGATCTACACCCATATCAGCGCCCGCCTGCCCGGCCCGGAACATCATTTCCTGATCAATCACTACGGCGTGCTGTTTCACGAAATGCGCGCCTCCGACCTCGTGAAAATCGATCTCGAGGGGAATATCGTCGAGGAAGGCGCGCCCGCCAAACGGGTCAATGCCGCGGGCTTCACCATCCATTCGGCGATCCATCGGGCGCGCGCCGATCTGATGTGTGTAATCCATACCCACACGGCCGCCGGCATTGCGGTTTCGGCGCAGAAGCAGGGCCTGCTGCCGATCAGCCAGCACGCGCTGCGCTTTTACGGCCATCTCGCCTATCACGGCTATGAGGGCATCGCGCTCGATCTCGACGAGCGCGAGCGGCTGGTCGCCGATCTCGGGGGGCATCAGGCGATGATTCTGCGCAATCACGGCTTGCTCGTCGCCGGGCGCACCATCGCGGAGGCGTTCAGCCTGATCTACTATCTCGAACGTGCCTGCCAGGCGCAGATCCAGGCGCTCGCGGGTGGCGCCGAACTGGTATTGCCGCCCGAGGAGGTGCGCCTGCACACCGCCCGGCAATTCCGCCGCGAAGGCTCGCTCGAACACTTCGACATGGCTTGGCAGGCGGCGCTGCGGCTGATCGCGCACGACCAGCCGGATTATCGGAGCTAGACCATGGAGTTCACCATCACCCAACCGCGCCAGATCGTGATCGGCGGTGGCAGCGTGACGCGCATCGCGGGGCTGCTCGCGACATTCGGCCTCCGCCGCCCGCTGATCGTCACCGATCCCTTCATGGTCTCCTCCGGCCTCGTGCAGCGCTGCCTTGATCCTTTGGAAAAAGCCGGCATCGCGGCGAAAATGTTCAGCGCAACCGTGCCCGAGCCCATCGATACCGTGGTCGAGGCTGGGGTCGCCGAAATCGGGCGCGGCGATTTCGACTGTCTGATCGGCTTCGGCGGCGGCTCGCCGATCGATACCGCCAAGGCCATGGCGATCCTGGCCGCCGGCGGTGGCGCGATGCGCGACTACAAGGTGCCGCACCAAGCCGATCTTGCCGCACTGCCGATCATCGCCATTCCAACCACGGCGGGGACGGGAACCGAGGTGACACGCTTCACCGTGATCACCGATATGGCGCGCGACGAAAAGATGCTCATTGCCGGGCTCGCTGCCCTGCCGCTCGCCGCCCTCGTCGATTTCGAACTGACGTTTACCGTGCCGCCGCGCACCACCGCCGATACCGGCATCGATAGCCTCACCCACGCGCTCGAGGCGTTCGTCTCGCGCCGTGCAACGCCTTATTCCGACGCCCAGGCGCTCACCGCCATGCAGTTGATCGGGGCCAATCTGCGCGCCGTCTATCGCGATCCGCGGAACCGCGCCGCACGCGAGGCAATGATGCTCGGGGCGACGCTCGCGGGGCTGGCTTTTTCCAACAGCTCGGTCGCTCTGGTGCATGGCATGTCGCGCCCGATCGGCGCGCATTTCCATGTCCCGCACGGGCTTTCGAATGCCATGCTGCTGCCCGCCGTGACCCGCTTCGGGCTCGGCCAGGCACTCGCGCGCTATGCCGAGGCGGCGCGCCAGATCGGCTTCGCCGAGGCCGGCGATGGCGACGAGGCGGCGGCGGAAAAGCTGGCTTCGGGTCTGGCGCGGCTCAACGTCGATCTCGACGTGCCGGGGCCGCGGCAATTCGGCATCGACCAAGTCGCCTGGGAGACGAAACTGCCGCTGATGGCCGAGCAGGCGCTGGCCTCGGGCAGCCCGGCCAACAACCCGCGGGTGCCGAGTGCCGCCGAAATCCTGACGCTCTATCACGAGGTCTGGTCCTCGGGCCGCAACGCGGCGGCGTAACCCCGGCCCTTGACGGCCGGGGCGACTTGCACGGAAAGTGCCGGCGCTTCGGTCGTCCTGGGAGGAAACCATGACATCGCGCCTGATCCGCCGCCGCGCCCTTGGTGCGGCCTTGCTTGCTGCCCCTGCGTTGTTGCGCGCCGCCCGCGCCGAGGCGCCGATCCGGTTGCGCTGCTCGCTCGACACCGCACCATCGCATGGCCGCAACAAATCACTCGCCGATTATCTGCAAAAACTTGAAGCCACCTCGGGGGGCCGGATCAAGACGGAATTATTCCAGAGCGGCCAGCTCTTCTCCGATCTCGATGTCACGAAAGGATTGATCCAGGGCCAAGTGGAGATGGCTTGTCCGGGCACCTGGACGCTCACCGGCTTCATCCCCGATTGCGATATGTTTCAGCTCCCCGCCCTTTACGGCCAGCCTTTCGAGATCGCCCACAAGGTCGTCGATGGCCGCGCCGGGGCGATGGTGAACGGCGAGATCGAGAAGCGTCTGCAAAGCCGCGTGCTCGGCCCGTGGCTCGATCTCGGCTATCAGAACTGGTACAGCGCCGCCCACAAGCTGACCGAATACGGCGATCTCAAGGGGCTGAAAATCCGCAATTCCGGCGGCGCCGGGGTGGCTTGGCGGACGCGGTTTTTCGGGGCCATTCCGAACACCACCGCCTGGCCCAATGTGCCGCTTGCGCTTTCGCAGGGCACGTTCGACGGGCTGATCAGCACCGATGAGAGCGTCGCAAGCTCCAAGCTCTGGGAGGCCGGGGTGAAATACGCCTTCGCCGATCACCAGTTCATCGGTGAATACATCCCCCTCGTCGCCACGCGCTTCTGGACCACCCTGCCAGCCGATCTGCAAAAGCTGATGAGCGATCTCTGGGCCGCCAATATCGTCTCCTATCGCGGCGAGATGGCGGCCGACCAGGAGGCCGCCCGCCAGGCGCTTATCGCCCATGGCGTGACCTATACGGTGCCGCCGGCCGCCGAGGTCACGGCCGAGCGGGGCACAATGCTGCCCGATCAGGACAGGGTTGCCCGCGAAATCAAGATTTCTCCCGAGATCGTGCGCCTCGTCGCCGAAGATGTCGGCGCCGCAGCCTGAAGGGGTGCCGGGGCGGCTCTGGCGTGGCATCGAGCGCATTGTCGTCGGCCTGCTCGGGCTCGCCGCCCTGCTCGCCGGAACCGTCCAGGTACTCGGCCGCTATTTCTGGCCGGCGCATGCGATCTCCTGGGCGGAGGAGGCGATCGTCTACCTGCTGGTCTGGGCGGTGATGATCGTCGCCTCCGAGCTGGCGCGGAGCGATGGCCATGTGCGCCCCGATCTCGTGCTTCGCCTGCTGCCTCCCGCCGGCCAGCGCGCCGCCGAAATCTGCAACTGCCTGCTCGCCATCGCATTTTGCGCGGGCCTCGTCTGGTATGGCGGGCAAATCGTTGAGACCGCCTGGCTGCTCGATGAGCGGAGTTCGACCGACCTGCAATTCCCGATGTGGCTCTATTATCTCGCCCTGCCGGCGGGCGGAGGGCTGATGGCGCTGCGCTATCTCGTGCGGCTGGCACGTTACGTTTTCGCCTTCGATCCGGCGCGCATGACGGTTGGCGCGCACTCGCCTCCGCGCATCGACTGAACCTCGCGGCATGGCGGTTTTGCTGTTCCTGGTGCTGTTTTTCGGCCTGCTCGCGCTCGGCATGCCGATCTTCCTCGTGCTCGGCATCACCGCCGCGGCGCTCTACGGGGCGTCGGGACAGCCGCTGATCGGCGTTGCTCAGGTCATCATCGATCAGCTCAATTCAACGACGCTGATGGCGCTGCCGCTTTTTGTCATGGCGGCGGCTTTCATGCGGCGCGGGGGGGTGGCGCAGGCGCTGGTCGATCTCGCCACCGCCTGGCTCGGTGGCGTGCGCGGCTCGCTCGGCCTCGTCACCGTGGTCGCTTGCACCCTGTTTGCCGCGATCTGCGGCTCGAGTGTCGCGACCGCGCTCGCCATGGGCACTATTTTGTTGCCGGCGATGCTGGCGCGCGGCTATCCGCGGCCCTTCGCGCTCGGCGTGATCGGCGCCTCGGGCACGATCGGCATCGTCGTGCCGCCCTCGCTGGCGCTCATTCTCTATGGCATCGTCGCCGAGCAATCGGTGCCGCGGCTGTTCCTGGCCGGTGTCCTGCCCGGACTGTTGCAGGCGGCGGCGTTCTTCGGCTGGGTCTGGTTCACCGCCCGGCGGAACAATTTTCCCATCGAACCGGCGCTTTCGTGGCCGATGCGCCTTCGCGTGACACGGGCCGCCCTGCCCGCCCTGCTGGTGCCGGGGGTGGTGCTGGTCGGGATCTATGGCGGCATCGTGACAGTGACCGAGGCGGCGGCGATCGCGGCGGTGATGGCGCTATTCGTCAGCCTTTTTTTCTATCGCGGTTTTCGCCCCGGCGAGACGCTGGCGGTGGTGGCCGAGGCGATGCGCAGCGCCGGGGCGATCATGCTGATCGTCGCCAGCGCCTTGGCCTTTGGCCATTGGATGACGCAATCGAGCATCCCCGCCGCCCTCGTGCGCTTTGTCGCGACGCATGGCTTTCGCACCTGGCAATTCCTGCTCGCGATTAACGTGTTGTTGCTGGTGCTCGGCTGTTTTCTCGAGGTCACGGCGACCCTGCTGCTGGTCTTGCCGGTGCTCGCCCCGGCGCTGGTGCCCTTGGGCGTCGATCCGGTGCATTTCGCCATCATCTTCACCCACAACATGGAAATCGGGCTGGTGCATCCGCCCGTCGGGCTCAACCTGTTCGTGCTCTCAACCATTTCCAACGCCCCGGTGGGCGAGGTGATTCGCGGCATCCTGCCGTTTCTCGTGCTGCTGCTGATCGTCCTCGGCATCATCACCTATGTGCCGATCCTGACCCTCTGGCTGCCCAATCTGGTGTTCCATTGAGGCGAGCAGGGCGGCGAGGTCACGCCCGCTATGGCAGAGCAGATAGCGCCCTGGCGCACCTTCATGCGGCACCGGCGAGAGGCCAATATCGGCATAGACGTTGAGGAATTCCGCTCCCGCGCCATAGACCGCCGGGTGCAATCCTTCCTGGGCGGCGAGATCGCGCAGCCGCCAGATCGCCGCCACGCGGTCTTCTGCCGCGCCTACCGGGTCGCCGAGCGCGATTAGCAGGTGGCCTGCGCGGCGGATCGGGATGGCGGCGCGGCCGGCCTCGCCCCAGAGCAGCCCGTCGGCCGGCGCCGGGGCGTCGCCGCCGAGCGCGCGGAACCGCCAGGCGGCCTCCGCCGTCCAGGTCTCGGCGCGTACCCGTCCCGGCCGGGCGAGCTGCCAGATCGCTGCCGCCCCGAGCAGCACCGCGAGCGCCAGGCTGAGCCGAAGCGCGTTCGGGGCCTGCGGCGACAGCACCACCGACCACCAACTCTTATCGGCGAGCCCGCGGATGTGGCGCTCGAAGGCCGAAAGGGTCAGCACGCAGAGCACCAGAGCAAGCAACGGCAAGGAGGTGGCGAGATCGAGTGGGTCGGAGGCGAGATGGGCGTGGCGATAAAAGGCGCGGCGGAAGGGCGCGATGAGAAAAGCACTCAGCAGCAGTATGGCGGGAACCCACCAGCGCACGCCCTCGACGACGGTGATCGCCGCGGCGCCGAGCAGCAGCACCAGCACCGCGCCCCAGGCCAGCGTCACGCGGCGCGACAGACCGAAGGCCAGCGCCAGCAGGCCGGCGCCGATCAGCGAGGGAATGAACTGCCCCGATGGGCTGCTCATTTCCGCGAGGTCGGGATCGACCCAGGACATATCCGGCATCGGACCGACGACACCCAGCAGCAGCAGCATCGCCCCTGAAAGTGTCACCGCCCCGGTCGCCAGCGCCACCGCGAAATCCGGCTCGCTCCATTGCGCGACCGGCTGCCAAGCAGGCTCGGCCGCGCCCGCCGTGGCGGCGGCGCGGCGCGCCAGGGCCGCTTGCCCACGCAATAAAAGCTCGTTGCCGGTGAACAGGGAGCCGGCGAGGAACAGCGGGATGACGTAATAATAGAGGCGGAAAACGATGACCGCGCCGACGATGCGCGGGGCATCGAGATAAGGCGAAAGCCCGAGCAGGATGACGCTATCGAACACCCCGATGCCACCCGGCAGGCTGGTGGCCAAGCCGGCGCTATAGGCCGCGACATAGATTGCGAGGCAGCGGAGATAGGTGAGCCCCGCGGCGTCCGGCAACAGGACGTAGAGGATCTCGGCGGTCACCGCGACATCCGCCGTGGCCAGCAGCACCTGCAGCACCGCCATGCGGCTGCCAGGAAGCTGGATCTCCTGGCCGAACAAGCGGAGCCGGCCGATGCTGCGGGCAATCCAGACATAGGCGATCACCACCGCCCAGAGACCGGCGCCCAGGAGATAGGGCACGGGTCGCGGCCAGGCGCTGCCGAGCAGCGGCACGGCACGCGGTTCGACAATCAGGATCGCGCCGCCCAGCACCATGCCGCCAAGACCGAAGGTGAGGCTGCAAAAGGCGATCACCTTGCCGATCTGCACCGGCGTGAGACCCCAATGGGCATAGAGCCGCAGCCTGACCGCAGCCCCCGAGACCGCAGCGAAGCCGAGATTATGCGAAAGCGCGTAGGCGCAGAACGAGGCAAAGGCGCTTTGCCAATAGGACACCCGCGCCTTGGCATAGATCGCCGCTAGCCGGTCATAGAAGGTGAGCACGCCATAGGCGAGCAGGGTCAAGCCGGCGGCGAGCAACAGCGCGCGGCGCGGAATGGCCTCCACCGCGGCGAGGATGTCCTCGAGCCGGAGCGAACGGAATTCGCGCTGGACCACAAAGACCGCGCCGATCAGCAGCACGAGGCCGATCAGCGGCGGCAGGCGACGGAGCAGCGAGGCGAGCCGCCTTGCTCGCTCAAGCGGCATCGGCCGGGCGCGCGAGCGCCGCCTCGATCAGCGCGATGGTCTCGGCGCGGCCATAGATCGCGACGAAATTGCCAAAGCGTGGTCCTTCATCCTGGCCGAGAAGAACCTGATACAGCGCGCCGAACCAGGCGCGAAGATCGGGAAAAGGATGGCGCTTGCCGATATCGTAGAGCAGGGTCTGGATTTCTTCTTCACGGGCACCCTCGGGCAGGCACGCTAGCGCCTTGGCGAAGTCATTCAATGCCGCGCGCTCGGTGGCGTCGGCGAAGCGGTATAGTTTCTTAGGGGCAATGAAGTCGTGGTAATAGAGGATTGCGTGATCGATCAGGCGGGCGAGAAATGGCTCCGTCTCCGCCGTCGCGTCCGGCCGATAACGTTTGACGAAGCTCCAAAGGATTGCCGCATTTTCCGCATTCACCACGCTCGCGAGATTGAGAAGAATAGAGAAGCTGATCGGACTCGGCGCCTGGCCTTCAAGGTGGCCGGAATGAATATGCCAAGCCGAGATGCTCATGAGATCACGATAAACGTTCGCGATGCGCGAGGGATCGGTGATGGGTGCGCCATCCGTTCCTCTCCAGTCGAGTTCGCCGCGCTTCTCTAGTCCTGCGGAATGGCTGAGTTCCAATGCCCTGCCAAGATTGAGGTTATATTCATCGACGGCGCGGGGAATGACGTCGAAATAGAGCCGCTTGGCCCGCTGCGGCGCGTTGTACATGAATTGCGCCAGCGATTCGGGCGGGGCGTAACGCAGCCAGTCCTCGACCGAGAGCCCGTTGCCTTTCGATTTGCTGATTTTCTGGCCGGTTTCGTCGAGGAATAATTCGTAGGTGTAGCTCTCCGGCGGCGCGCTGCCGAGAATGCGGCAGATCTTGCCCGAAAGCCGCACGCTGTCGATCAGATCCTTGCCCGACATTTCATAATCGACGCCGAGCGCATGCCAGCGCATCGCCCAATCGGCCTTCCATTGCAGCTTGCAATGTCCGCCGGTCACCGGGGTTTCGTAGAATGTGCCGCTCTCCGGGTCGCGCCAGGTCACTGTCGCGGCATCACGGTCGATTTTTTCGAGCGCGACCTGCATCACGACGCCGGTTTCGGGATGGATGGGCAGGATCGGGGCATAGGTTGCGCGGCGCTCGGGGCCGAGGCTGGGAAGAATGACCGCCATCACCTCGTCATAGACCTCGAGCAGGCGCAGCAGCGCCGCATCGAACCGCCCGGCAGTGTAATAATCGGTGGCCGAGGCGAATTGGTAGTCGAAGCCGAACCGGTCGAGAAACCCCTGCAAGCGGGCATTGTTATGGGCGCCGAAACTGTCATGCGTGCCGAACGGATCGGGGATGCGGGTGAGCGGCTTGCCGAGATGTTTTTCCAGCATCTCCCGGTTGGGCACGTTATCGGGCACCTTGCGCAGCCCGTCGAGGTCGTCGGAAAAGGCGATCAGCCGCGAGGACAGGCCGGTCAACGCGCCGAAAGCGTGGCGCACCCAGGAAGTGCGGGCGACCTCGCCGAAGGTGCCGATATGGGGCAGGCCGGAGGGGCCGTAGCCGGTGGCGAACAGCGCGCTTTGGCGCCCCGAGGCGGCGAGCCGGCGCTGGACCCTGAGCGCTTCCTCGAAGGGCCAGGCTTTGGGGAGGTCCAAGGCTTTGGGGGGGGCAAGGTCGGGCTTGATGTTACGAAATGTGTCGGACATGGGCCCAAGCTAGGAACCACGCGGATATTGGTCAATGCG
The DNA here is from genome assembly GCA_021801255.1 of Pseudomonadota bacterium. Classification (GTDB taxonomy): domain Bacteria; phylum Pseudomonadota; class Alphaproteobacteria; order Acetobacterales; family Acetobacteraceae; genus Acidibrevibacterium. Next base: position 55,976 of record JAJYYH010000042.1, on the reverse strand, counting down.
GCTGGTATCGTATAATTCCACTTGGTGTCTCCGTTCCCGCCCGCCATGACCGATCCGGGCGCCGCCTTGCCGGCGCTGATCACCCATGCCGGGGGTGCCGCGCTGCTCACCGCCCTGGGCGAGATCATCGTCGAGAAGGCCGGCCAGGGTGCGCGAGGTCGGATCGCCGCGGCGCTCGCGGAGGGGCCGCCGCCGCTTCTCGTTCATGCCCCCGCCTCCTGGCGCTGGCTCGGGCTATCCCCGCGCCCAGCGCTCGATCTGTTGGAACTTTTTGCTTTTGTCCGTCCCGCCGAGGCGTTGGTGCCGACCCCGCGCGGCCTTGCCGCTGCCCTCGATCTGACCCCCTGGCCGGCGGCGCCAGAGGCCCAGCCTAGTGTTCTCTGCGCCGCTGCGGCGGCTCTGCTGCGTGGGCTCGCGGCGGCGCGGAATGTGCCGCGCAACCGCGATGCCGCGGCCCTCGCCGCCGCCCTGGGGGCTGCCGGCTGGCCGTGGGCGCCCCTCGTGCTGGCCGCTCTCGGCGCCCCGGCCGCGCGCCCCGCCGTCGAGGCAGTGGCGATCTGGCGGCGGCTGCCGGAGTGGCAGGAGGCCGCCCCGCCGCCCCCGCCCTCCGCGCATCCCGTGGGCGCGGCCGAGGCGCGGGCGCGGCTGGCCGAAATTCTCGGCGACACCGCCGAGGCGCGTCCTGGCCAGTCCGATTACGCCGCCGCCGTCACCGAGGCGTTCGCGCCACGGACGGCGCGTGGCGCGCCGCATCTCATGCTGGCCGAGGCCGGCACCGGCATCGGCAAGACGCTCGGCTATATCGCGCCGGCAAGCCTATGGGCAGCGCGCAACCACGCCCCGGTGTGGATCAGCACCTTTACCCGTCATCTGCAGCGCCAGATCGAGGCCGAACTCACCCGGCTCTATCCCGACCGCGCCCTCAGGCGACTTCGCTCGGTGGTGCGCAAGGGGCGGGAAAATTATCTCTGCCTGCTCAATTTCCAGGACGCGACGACCGGTCTCGGCGGCGACGCGCTCCCGGTTGGGCTTGGGCTGATCGCGCGCTGGGCGCTCGCCACCGAGGATGGCGATGTCCAGGGCGGCGACCTGCCCGGCTGGTTCGCCGAACTTTTCAGCCAGAATTTTATCCTTGCGCTTGCCGACCGGCGCGGCGAGTGCATTCACGCTGCCTGCCCGCACTGGCGGCGCTGTTTCGTCGAGCATGCCATCCGCCGTAGCGCCGAGGCCGAGCTGGTGGTCGCCAACCACGCGCTGGTCATGAGCCAGGCGGCCTATTTCTGGAACTGGGGCGAGGCCCATGACGATGCGCCGCCGCCCACCCGCTATGTCTTCGACGAAGGGCATCATCTTTTCGACGCCGCGGACGCGGCATTCGCGGTCGCCCTTTCCGGGCTGGAAACGGCGGAGCTGCGCCGATGGCTGCTCGGCGCCGAGGGGTCGCGCTCACGCGCGCGCGGCCTTCGCGCGCGGCTCGCCGACGTGCTCGCCGAGCACCCCGCGCTGGAGAGCGCGCTGGAGGCCGCGCTGATCGCCGCCCACGCCTTGCCGGCGCCGGGCTGGGCGGGACGATTGGCGGCGGGAGAAAATCTGCTCGGCGAGCACGGCAACGCGGCGGAAGCGTTTTTTGCCGCTCTCGATCACCAGATCGAGGCGCGCCAGCGGGAGGGCCCCGGGGGGGTGTCGCGGGGTGCCGTCGAGGTCGATCTTTTCCCTCTCGACCCGGCGGTAGCGGCCGCGGGAGAGGCTTTCGCCCGGGCGCTGGCCCGTCTTGCCGCGCCGCTCGAAAAACTCCGCGCCGGCTTGGCCGCGCTGCTCGACGAGGCGGCCGAGACGCTGGACAGCGCGATGCGCACCCGCATCGAGGCGGCCTGCCGGACGCTCCGGCGGCGGGCGCTCGAGCGGCTGGCCGCTTGGCGGGAGATGCTGGCGGCGCTGGCTGCGTCGCCACCCATCCCCGGTACGCGGCCCCGCCACATCCAGTTCCTCCGCCGCGAGACATTTGGCGAACGCGGCGTCGAGGTCGGCCTCCATCGTCACTGGCTCGATCCCACCGAGCCTTTCGCCGCCACCCTGGCCGCTCCGGCGCACGGGATCCTGATCACCTCGGCAACGCTCCGCGATGCTGGCGCCGGCGATCCGGTCGCCGCCTGGGAGGCCGCCGAGGCCCGCGTCGGGGCCAACTATCTGCCGCTTCCGGCGATCCGCGCCGCGTTGCCGAGCCCGTTCAACTACGCCACGCAGACCCGGGTGTTCGTTGTCGATGATCTCGCGATCGGCGATGTCGCGGCGCTCGCGGGCGCCTTCCGCGCCCTATTTCTCGCCGCACGTGGCGGCGCGCTCGGCCTTTTCACCGCCATCGCGCGGCTGCGCGCCGTCCATGCCCGCCTTGCCCCCGCCCTCGCCGAGGCCGGAATCGCGCTCTATGCCCAGCATGTCGATGCCCTGCACAACGCGACCCTGGTTGATATCTTCCGCGCCGAGGAGGAGAGCTGCCTTTTGGGGACGGATGCGATGCGCGACGGCGTCGATGTGCCGGGCCAGGCACTCCGCCTCGTGGTATTTGAGCGCGTGCCCTGGCCGCGTCCCGACATTCTCCACCGCGAGCGCCGCATCCATCTCGCCCTGGGCGCGCCAGGCGCCTATGATGACCGGCTGGCGCGGCTGCGGCTGCGCCAGGCTTTCGGGCGGCTGATCCGCGGCCATCGCGATCGCGGGGTTTTCGTGCTGCTTGACCGCCGCATGCCGAGCCGGCTTTATCCCGCCTTTCCCGAGGGCGTGCCAATCCGCCGCGCGGGCCTCGCCGCGGCGGTCGCGGCCACCGCCGAATTCCTCGCCGATCCTGCCTCTTGAGAGTTTGCCAAGGACTGCCCCCTTGCCCGAGAATCGACAGAAAGAAAAAACCGATGTTTCCCGAAGGCGGTCTTTTTCAGGGGCAATGGATTTTCACCCCTCGAGCCGGGAGAAACCAGTGAGCCTGGAGAAACAAGTGAAGCGCGCCGACGATGCGCTGGGCTGCGAGGAAGCCCTGATCTGCACCATGGTGCTGGTGGCGGCGAGTGGTGGGGGCATCACCGATCGCGAGATCGGGGTGATGTCGGGCCTCGTGCAGACCTTGCCGGTGTTTCAGGACTTTTCCACGGCGCGTCTGAAAACGGCGACCGAGATGACCGTCGCGCTGCTGCGCGAGGAGAACGGGCTCGCCCATGCCGGCCGCCTGATCAGCGCCGCGCTCGCGCCTCGGCTTTGCGAGACCGCCTATGCGCTGGCCTGCGAGGTGGTCGCCGCCGATCTGGTGGCCGAGCGGACGACACTCGAGATGCTCGCCTATGTCGAGCGGATGCTCGGCCTCGATCCGCTGATCGCCAAGGCAATCGAGCGTGCGACCCGCGCGCGCTATCAACGCGTGACGCCGTAGCGGGCGGCAGCGCGGAAAACCTCAGTTTTTCGGAAAAATCGCCCCGCTCACCCGGTCACCGACGCGGATATCGTCCTTTTCCGTCACCCCGGCGGCGAGTTCGAGGGTGGCGCGCACCGGGCCGTGGCTGGCGATCACCGCGAGGCTCTGCGGCACGGTGTTCTCGGCGATGCTGCGCACCGAGCCATCGGCATTGATGAACACCATGTCGAGCGGGACCAGGGTGTTGCGCATCCACATCTGGCTCTCGCGCGGCACCCCCCAGTCGAACAGCATGCCGCCGTCCACCGGCACGCTATGGCGAAACATCAGCCCGATGGTCTGCTGTTCGGAGGTTGTTGCCATCTCGACGTTGAAGACATGGGTTTTGCCGTCATGAGTGGTGATGGTGATTTTTTGCTTCGGCAATTCGGGCTGCGCCTTGGTGATGTCGGCCTCGGCTTGCGCCCAAGCGGTAAGCGGGGCGAGGAGAAGACACAGCGCGACCAGTCGTGCGGATTTCATGCGAAAATTGTCTCCTTGAGGGTGAGGTGGCCAAGGCGCTCGATTTCGGGGCGGATCGCGCCCTCGCGCGGCGCATCGCGCAATGTGGTGAACCAGTGCGGCGGCGGATTGCGCCCGGCGGCGCGCGCATAGGTGAGGGCGCGGAGCACGGCCTCGGCTTGGGGGGGTAAAGTCCCGGGGATGGCAAACCGGTTGAGGGTTCCCCATACCCCGGCCCAGAGCCGCGCGACGGCGTACGGATTATAGCCGCCGCCGCCAAGCACGATGAGGCGCGGGACGAGGTCGCGGATTTGCTCGATGAGCCACCAATGCGCGTTGTTCGACAGCGACAGCCGCGCCAGCGGGTCTTCTTCCAGCGCATCCGCCCCGCATTGCAGCATGATCGCCTGGGGCCGCAGCCGGGCGATGAGCGGGAAGATGGCCGTGGTAAAAAGAAAACGGAACTCGGTATCGTTGAAGCCGGGCGGCACGGGCAGATTGCGTGCTGCCCCGCCGGCGCGATCGCTCGCGGCGCCGCTACCCGGCCAGCGCCCGGCTTCATGGATGCTGATGGTGAAAACCCGATCGTCGTTGAAAAAAGCTTCCTCGACGCCGTCGCCGTGATGGGCGTCGATATCGAGATAGACGATCGGCGCAATGCCGGCATCGCGCCAGGCAAGGAGGCCAAGCACGGGGTCGTTGAGATAGCAAAATCCCGCGGCCCGCGCCGCGCGCCCGTGATGCGTGCCGCCACCCGGGCAATGGACGATACCGCCCGCTTCCGTCAACCGCGCCGCCAGCAGCACGCCGCCGGCCGAGGTCGCGGGGCGGCGGAAAATCTCCGCATAGACCGGGTTACCGTCGGTGCCGATGCGAAACCGCGCGCGATCCGCCTCACTTACGCTTTGGCTTGCCTCGGCGCGCTGGAGGGCGGCGAGGTAGGCGGGGTCGTGAAACCGGGCAAGCGCCGCGATGCTCGCTTGCGGCGCCTCGCGATAGACCGTCTCGGGCAGCCAGCCGAGCGCCCGGCAAAGATCGGTGCAGCTTGAAACACGCGGAATCGCCAGCGGATGGCCCGGCCCATAGGTTGAGTGGCGATAAATTTCGCTGCCGATATAAAGCGGTGTCCCGTGGGGGGGGCTGGCCATGCGTCAGAGCCTGAAAATCAATCGAACTTGAAAACGAATACCCTCTGGAAACATTGCCTTTTCCGATCAATTCCGGAAGGTGAGGGCATTCTTTTTCAAACGCTCAGTCGCGCTGCGGCATGCCTTGCGGGACGACGGTCGCGATGATCGAGGCATCGAGCGTCTCGTAGTCGCGATAGGCGATGGTGGCATAAAGCTCCGTGCGGGTCTGCATGTGCCCGATCATTTTGTGTGCCCCCCCGTCGCGGCGGATGGCAGCATAAAGCTCGGCCTGCGCCTTGGCCGCGACGCGGAGCGAACTCACCGGCCAGATCACCATGCGATAGCCCATTTCGGCGAATTCACGCGCGGTGAAAAACGGCGTGCGGCCGAACTCGGTCATGTTGGCGAGTAGGGCAACGCCAGGCAGGCGGACGGCGAATTCACGGAACATTTCGGCGGTCGTCAGCGCCTCGGGGAAGATCGCATCCGCTCCCGCCTTCACGTAAAGTTCAGCGCGCCCGACCGCGCCATCCATCCCCTCGCTCGCCGCGGCGTCTGTACGGGCGATCAGGAACAGGTGCCGGCGCGCCTTGGCCGCCGCCGCGATCTTGGCCGCCATGTCATGCGGTTCGGCGAGTTTCTTGTCGTTGAGATGGCCGCATTTCTTGGGCAGCAACTGGTCCTCGATATGCACTGCCCCGGCGCCTGCCTCCTCGAAGGCGCGCACCATGTGCATGACATTCAGCGTCTCGCCGTAGCCGGTATCGCCATCGACCAGCGCCGGCAGGCCGGTGGCACGGGCGATCTGGCGGATGAAGAAGGTGACCTCGTCCACCGTGATGATGCCGAGATCGGGCAGACCCATCGAGGCGGTCATTGCGGCACCCGAGAGATAGAGCGCCTCGAAACCAGCCTCCTTGGCTTGTAGCGCCGCCAGCCCGTTATGGGCGCCGGGCATTTGCAGGATGCCCCCGCGCTCGAGCAGGGCGCGGAAGCGCTGGCCGGCAGGAAGCTGCGGCAGGTCGCTGGCGAGGAGGTAGGTCATAGGGCCTCCGATGGCGGTGATGGCGGTGGGTCTAACCGAAGAACACCATACTGACCAGAGCCAGCGCGGGAACCAGCGCCAGGCCCGCGCGCGCCAGATAGCCGAAAAATCCCGGCATGCGTACGCCGCGATGGGCAGCGATCGCCCGGATCATCATATTCGGCGCGTTGCCGATATAGGTGAGGCCGCCGAACAGCACCGAAGCCGCGCTGATGGCCCGGAGAATATCGCCCGGCGCGCCGTCGAGCCGGGCGGCATCGATCCCGGCCTGGCGAAAGAACAGCAGATAGGTCGGGGCATTGTCGAGAAATCCCCCGACGATGCCGGTGAGCCAGAAATAGGCGGGTACCGAGGGCGTGCCGTCGGCCCGCGCGGTGAGGGTGATGAGCGGCGCCAGCGGTCCCGTGGTCCCCGCAGCTATCAGTGCCAGCACGGGTAAAATGGTAATGAAGATCGCCGGAAACAGTTTCGCTACCTCGGCGATCGGCTCCCACTCGAAGAGGTTGGCCTCATACACCGCGCGTGGGGTGGTCAGCGCGGCCAGCCCGCCGAGCGCCAGGAAGGCGAGGCTCGTCACGAGTTTTTCTCCCGCTATCGGCTGGCCGAGCAGCACGACAGCGCCGGGCTGCCAGGCGCTCTGGGCGAGCACGCCGACGACCACCATCCCGATCAGCGCGAGATTGCTCCATCCCCGCAGCCGGAGCGGTCGGGCCGGCGGGGCCGCTGGTGCCTCGGCCGCGCTCCGGCGATCGATCAGCCAGAAGGCGCCGAGCAGGGGGGTGGAAAACACCAGCAAGGGCGCCAAAAGATGGCGGAACGGCCAGAAAAACGGCACGCCTTCGAGAAATCCGAGATAGAGCGGCGGATCGCCGAGCGGCGACAGCATGCCGCCGGCATTGCCGACGAGCAGGATGAAAAACAGCACGAGATGGAATTTTCGCGTCCGATGGGCATTGGCGCGGAGCAGCGGACGGATCAGCACCATCGCCGCCCCCGTTGTGCCGATAGCGCTGGCGAGCAGCGTGCCGCCCGCGAGCCAGAGCGTGTTGGTGAGCGGTGTCCCTCCCGGCCCGCCGCGGATCAGGATGCCACCGGCCCCCGCATAGAGCGCGAAAAGCAGGCTGATGAACGGCAGATACTCGCCAAGCAGCGCATGCCACGCCTCGGCGAACGCCCCGCTCACGCCATCGTGCGGCACCATCGGGGCCAGCAGGACCAGACTCCAGAAAAGCGCGATGGCGCCGAGATGGCGGTGCCAGAAACGCGGCGCGACGATGGGAAAGAGCGCGATCGAGCCGAGCAGCCCGATGAAGGGCACGGCCTCGACGAGGGTCGGGGCGGGGAGGGGCACGGGTTGCATGCCGGGCACCCTGCAAGTAACGTCCGCGCCACGCAATAACGGGCCCACGCAATATCGTGCAAGGAATGCCGATGGACATGACCGGCGAGCGGCGCATTCCCGCGCCGCGCGAAAAAGTCTGGCAGGCGCTCAACGACCCCGAGGCGCTGCGCGCCGCCATTCCCGGCTGCGAAAGCCTGGAAAAAACCTCCGACAATGAGATGAAAGCGACGGCGGCGGTGAAAATTGGCCCGATCGCTGCGCGTTTCACCGGCAAGGTGCAGCTTGCCGATATTGACCCGCCGAATTCCTATACCATCAGTGGTGAGGGCCAGGGCGGCGTCGCCGGCTTCGCCAGGGGTAGCGCCAAGGTCAGGCTCGATCCCGACGGCGCGGCGACGCTGCTGCGCTATGAGGTGAACGCGCAAGTTGGCGGCAAGATCGCCCAACTCGGCGCCCGCCTGATCGACGCCACGGCGAAATCCCTGGCCGATCAGTTTTTCAACCGCTTCGCCGCCGCCCTCGCCCCCCCGGAACTGGCGGAGACCGAGATGGCGATGATCCCGGGCACGGTGCCGGTGGCGCCCCCCGACGTCCTCGGGCTGCCCCTGGCGGCCTGGATCGGTGGCGTCATCTTCCTCGCCATCCTGCTGCTGTTTCTTGGATCCATGCTCTAGTGCCGCGCGCCCTGCCGCGCACCGTCGCCGAAACCGCCGCGCTCTTGGCGGAAGGCGGCTACGTCGCCGATCACGATCTCGCGACCACCGTCCACCTCGCGCTCACCATGCGCCGCCCGCTCTTCCTCGAAGGGGAACCCGGCACCGGCAAGACTGAAATCGCCAAGGTGTTGGCGGGCGGCCTCAAGCGGCGGCTGGTGCGGCTGCAATGCTATGATGGGCTTGACCTCTCCGCCGCCGCCTATGAGTGGGACCACGCCCGCCAGCTCATGGCGATCCGCCTCGCCGAGGCCGCCGGCGAGACCGACCGGGACAATCTCGCCCGCTCGATCTATACCCGCGAATTCCTCCTCGAACGCCCGCTGCTCTCGGCGATCGATCCGGACCTCCCGCCAGCGGTGCTGCTGATCGACGAGCTGGATCGCGCCGATGAGCCGTTCGAGGCTTTTTTGCTCGAACTGCTCGCTGATTTCCAGATCAGCGTGCCGGAATATGGCACTATCCGCGCCACCGAGCCGCCGCCGGTGGTGATCACCTCGAACCGCACCCGCGAAGTGCATGACGCCATCCGCCGCCGCTGTCTCTATCACTGGGTCGATTATCCCGACGCCCCGCGCGAGCGCGCCATCCTCGCCGTCAAGGCGCCCGAGGTGCCGGAAAAACTCTCCGCCGAGGTAGTGGGCTTCGTGCAGCGCCTGCGCGGGACGGATTTGTTCAAATCGCCCGGCGTCGCCGAGACCATCGATTGGGCGGCAGCACTCCGCCATCTCGACCAGGTCGAGCTGACCCCCGGCGCGGTCGATGAAACGCTCGGCGCGCTGCTCAAATATCAGGACGACATCGCCAAAATCCGCGGCGCCGAGGCCGCCCGCCTGGTCGGCGAGGCAAAAGAGGCGGCAAGCGCCGGTTGAGGCGCGGGATGCGATCAAAAGTGGCTTTGCGGTCCAGAACAATGACCAGGCGGGGGGCTTTGCCCCCAAACAAACCCCAAGAGGTTTGCGTTCCAGGAAAGAAAGCAGGGGCTTTGCCCCCTGCACCCCCACCAAAGGCATTGCCTTTGGCAAGCGATCCTCAAGATGAGTCATTCTGAAAACGGCCAGTTGCTGGCCAATGTCATGCAGTTCGGCCATCTCCTGCGCCGCGCCGGGTTGCCCGTCGGCCCCGCCGAAACCCTGGCCGCGGCCGAGGCACTGACCCGCATCGATCTTATGGAAAAAAACGAGGCCAAGGCGGCGCTGGCCACCACCATGGTGCATCGGCGCGAGCATCGCGAGATTTTCGACCAGGCTTTTGCCCTGTTCTGGCGCGATAGCACCGCCGCCCGCCACGCTGCCGCCATGGCGCTGATGGAGGGCCGCAAGGAGCCGCCCGAGCCGCGCAAAAACCCTGCCGCCCGCCGTGTCGCCGAGGCCTTCGCGCGCCCGCGTATCGCCCCCGAGGCCATCCCCGAGCCGCCACAACTCGACGCGGTGCTGACCGCAAGCGCCCAGGAACGCTTGCAAACCATGGATTTCGAGGCGATGAGCGCGGCCGAGATCGTCGCCGCCAAAGCGGATATCCGCCGCCTCACGCTGCCGCTCGATGCCAGGCCCATCCGCCGCCGTCGCCCCGACCCGAGAGGCGCGCTGATCGATCTCCGCGCCACGCTCCGCGCCGGCCTGCGCGGGGGCGGCGAAATCCTGAGCCTGGCGCGCGCCCGCCGCGCGACCCGCCCGCCGCCGCTCGTGGTGATCTGCGACATCTCCGGCTCGATGGCGCGCTACGCCCAGATCCTGCTGCACTTCCTGCACGCCGTCGCGAATGACCGCGAACGGGTGCAGGTGTTCCTGTTCGGTACGCGGTTGTCCAACATCACCCGCCAGCTTCGCCACCGTGATCCCGAGGTGGCGTTTCAGATGATCGCCCAAATCGTTCCCGACTGGTCGGGCGGGACGCGCATCGGTGAGGCTTTGGCGCAGTTCAACCGGCGCTGGGCCAGGCGCGTGCTCGGCCAGGGCGCGGTGGTGCTGCTGGTGACCGACGGGCTCGATCGCGACGGCGCGGTCGGCCTGGCCGAAAACATGGACCGCCTGCACCGCTCCTGCCGGCGCCTGATCTGGCTCAATCCGCTGTTGCGCTGGGAAGGCTTCCAACCCAAATCGCAAGGTGTGCGCGCCATGCTGCCCTATGTGGACGAATTCCGCCCGGTGCATAATCTGGCGAGCCTGCGCGCGCTCGTTGACCTGCTCTCCCGCCCAGCCCCGGCGCGGGATGCGATGAGGAAAATGTCATGAACACCCAAAACGAGACCTTTGAGGCCGAGGACGTGCTGTCGCTGGCGGCCGCGTGGAAGGCGGCGGGCGAGGATGTGGCGCTCGCGACGGTCACGGAAACCTGGGGCTCCTCGCCGCGCCCCGCCGGCAGCCAGATGGCGGTGAGCCTGAGCGGGCGCATGGCGGGCTCGGTGAGCGGCGGCTGCATCGAGGGCGCGGTCGCCGAGGCGGCGCGCAAAACCATCGCCACCGGCGCGCCGCAACTGCTCGATTTTGGCGTCACCCACGAGCGCGCCTGGGAAGTCGGGCTGGCCTGCGGCGGCAAGGTCAAGGTGTTCGTGGAGAAGCTCGGATGACGCCGGAAACCCTCGCCCGGCTGCAAGCGGCGCGGGCGGCAAAACGCCCGATCGTCCGCGCCACCCGCCTGCCCGACGGCACCGAACGCCTGCTGCCCGACCCCGACGCCGATCCCGCGCTGAACGCGGCGGCGCGGGCGGCGTTGCGCGCGGATGCCGCCGAGACCGTCGAGATCGGCGGCGAGCGCTGGTTTCTCCAGGTGTTCAACCCGCCGCCGCGCCTCGCCGTGGTCGGTGCTGTGCATATCGCGCAGGCGCTCGCGCCGATGGCGGCCGGGCTTGGCTTCGGCGTGACGGTGATCGACCCGCGCGGCGCCTTCGCCACCACCGAGCGCTTCCCCGGCGTCACCATCACCACCGCCTGGCCGGACGAGGCGATGGACGCCTTCGCCCCCGACAGCCGCAGCGCCGTGGTGACGCTGACCCATGACCCAAAACTTGACGACCCGGCGCTCGACGCGGCCCTTCGTTCGGAGGCGTTCTATATCGGCGCGCTGGGCTCACGCAAAACCCACGCGGCGCGGCTCAAGCGGCTTCGTGAACTGGGCCATGACGAGGCGACGCTGGCGCGCATCCACGGCCCCGTGGGGCTCGATATCGAAGCCGTCACCGCGCCCGAAATCGCGCTCGCCATCCTCGCCGAAATCGTCGCGGTGCGGCGCGGCGCCGCGATGGGGCGGAAGGCGGCGGCGTGATTCTGGCGATTCACCATAGCTCTTCTATTGTTTTTGAGGGGGTTAACGAGCGATTTTCTGCGATAGACCCGCAGCCACATCTTTCGGAAGTTTTTTCCTGTTCAATCAAGGAAGGAAAGCCGGAGTTTTCACAAATTACGCCAAATTTTAGGACTCTCTTCCGAGAAGATTCGTTCGACCCGACAAGCCGGATTAGAAGGGGACGAATTTACGAACATTACTCTGCATATCCGCATAATCAAATTTACGCGGATTTTGGTAGATTCCCCTCTCCCTTTACTCCATCTAGCGCAGGACAAAAACATAATAATGAATTTGAATTTTATACAAATTATTCCCACAATAATTTGGTAAATATGAAACGTATTTCGGTTATTTTTCTTGGAGGTGGGGATTTTATCACTCCTTGGCGTATCGTAGACATGGAGCTTCTGTTTACCCGTGAAACGTTATTTACGCTGAAATCCATGTCCACACTCGGAACACTGCCGGAACTGATTGAAGAAAAACTGCCCCCGGAGAAAAAGAAGGAAATCCAAGAAGGGTTCGAGAAAGTGGTGGACGTGGCGCCCATCCAGATCGCCGAATCCGTTGTCGATGTCTCTCGCGAATTTGCCCGGCTGCTGCTCGCCGCGTGGCTGCCGACTATCGGCGTCGCCGACACCGCCAAGGATTTGGGTAAGTTGGTGAATAAAGTTCCCAAAGATCGCGTTGCCATCGCAAACGCCGCTTCCGTCATCAACCGCCTCCATCCGCGCGGCAAATCTTCGGAGCGGGAATGCCAAGCGGGGAAGGGGCAGGAAATTCGCTCTCTCTCGAATGAAGACGCTTCGCTGGCCGTCTCGCTGATCGGATTTCTGCTGCGTGATTTCGGGTGGGCGGCGTGATTTTCGGCGGCGTGGCGCTGGGCGAGGCCGAGGGTGCGATCCTCGCGCACACGCTTCGCCTGCCGGGGCGCGTGATCAAGAAAGGCACGGTGCTCGACGCCGACGCCGTCGCTGCTTTGCGCGAGGCTGGCTATGAGCAGGTCATCGCGGCGAAGCTCGAAGCCGGCGATGTCGGCGAGAACGAGGCGGCGAGCCGGCTCGCCGCGGCGCTTTCAGCGCCGGGGATCGTGGCCAGCCGCGCCGGCACCGGGCGGGTCAATCTGAGTGCGGCGGCGCGCGGCCTGTTCATTGTCGATCGCGCGGCCGTCGATCGGCTCAATGCCGTCGATGAAGCGCTCACCCTCGGGACGCTCGCGGATGGCAGCCTCGTTGCCCCACGCGAGATGGTGGCGACCGTAAAAATCATCCCCTTTGCGGTTGGAGAAGAAAAACTCGCCCGCGTCGAAGCGTTGGCGCGCGCCGCCGGGCCGATGTTGGCGGTGCATCCCTTCCGCCCGCTCAAGGTCGGGCTGGTGCTCACCGAATTGCCGGGGCTCAAGGAAAGCATTGCCGAAAACACCATCGCGGCGACCGAGGCGCGCATCAACGGGCTTGGTGGCAGCTTGCTCCCGCCGCGACGCTGCAAGCACGAGGAAGCAGCGATCAGCGCTGAACTGGTTGCCCTGCAAGCCGCGGGGGCCGAACTTCTGCTGATCGCCGGGGCCTCGGCGGTGGTCGATCGGCGCGATGTCGGGCCAATGGCGATTGTGCGGGCGGGCGGCGAGATCCGCCATTTCGGCATGCCGGTCGATCCCGGCAATCTGATCTGCATCGGGCACATCGGCGCCAAGCCAGCGCTGGTGCTGCCCGGTTGCGCCGGCAGCCCGAAGCCCAACGGCATCGATTTCGTGCTGCGACGCCTCGCCGCCGGCCTCGATGTCGGGCCGGCGGAGGTGACGCGGCTTGGAGTCGGTGGTCTCCTCAAGGATATCAGCGCCCGGCCGCTGCCGAGGGCGCGGGCGGTGCCAGCGGCGGTTGTGGCGGCGGCGCCGGGGCGGCCTTGCATCGCCGCCGTCGTGCTGGCCGCCGGGCGGTCGTCGCGCATGGCGCCACATCATAAATTGCTGCTCGCCGACCGTACCGGCAAGCCGATCATCGCGCGCGTGGTGGACAATCTGCTGTCTTCCCCGGCCCGGCCGATTGTCGTCGTGCTCGGGTATCGCGGGGCGGATGTCCGCGCCGCGCTGCGCGGGCGGCAAATCGAGTTTGTCGAGGCGGCGGATTATGCCGAGGGGCTGTCGGCAAGCCTGCGCGCCGGCCTCTCCGCATTGCCCGCCGAGGTCGCGGCGGCGCTGGTGTGTTTGGGCGACATGCCGCTTATCACCGCGCGCGTCATCGAGCGGCTGGTCGCGGCCTACGATCCCGATGAGGGGCGGCGGATCGTGGTGCCGACCCATCGCGGCCAGAGGGGGAATCCGATCCTCTGGGACCGGGGATTTTTCGCCGAGATGCGAGCACTTTCCGGCGATACCGGGGCGCGTGCCCTCCTCGCCCGTCACGCCGAGCAGGTAGCCGAGGTGGAAATCGGCGAGGAGGCGGTGTTGCGTGATGTCGATACGCCGGAAAGCCTCGCGGAGCTTCCAGCGCGCTTTCGCCCGGTGCTGCCCGCGGAGGCGCCTTAGGGCTCGTGTAGAAATATCGCATTAAAACAAGACCAGGGCACTGCCCTGGACCCGCTGGGGCCAGCGGCCCCAGACCCGCGTTTCGGGAAGGTTTCCAAAGGCCTTGCCTTTGGTGGGGGCAGGGGCGAAGCCCCTGGTCTGATAATTGCCATGCGGCGTTTATTTCTTAACACCGCCTTAGCGAACGCCGCGTCAAGGATCGTCTCTGATCCAGGTCAATGCGCCGCGCGGCGGATGCGGCCATGATTGAATATGCGCCGGGGTCCGTTGCGTTGCCCCGGCGCAACGGAAACTGTTGTTCTCTATGCAATCAAGGAGATCGAGCGATGGCCAACGAACCCCTCCAGGTCAAGCCCGCCGCGCCGACGCCGGTCGGCTCGACGGATGTCTTCCGGTCTTTCCGCAACGAGATGGACCGGCTTTTCGATCGCTTTACCACCGGTTTCGGCATGCCCTCGTTCCCGTTCTTTCGGAGCGAGGCGGCGGCCGCTGTGGCGCTGCCGGCGGTTGATATCAGCGAGGATACCGAGGCCTATCGGATCGCCGCCGAGCTACCCGGCATGAGTGAGAAAGACATCGAAATCGCGCTCAATGGCGACACGCTCGTGCTGAAAGGTGAAAAGCGCCAGGAAAGCGAGAGCAAGGAGAAGGACTACTATCTCGCCGAACGCTCGTACGGCGCGTTCCAGCGGGCCTTCGCGCTGCCCGACGGCATCGACCGCGACAAGATCAGTGCCGAGTTCAACAAAGGTGTGTTGCATCTGACACTGCCCAAAACCCCGGCGGCGCAGCAGCAGCAAAAGAAGATCGATATCAAGACCGCAGCAACCTGAAGCAGGGTTTGGGCAAGTAAGGAGAACGAGCGATGGTCGGGATTACTTTATCGCCGGAGCAAATCCGCGCCGCGCCCCCGGACGTGCGGCGCTGGCTGGAGCACGAGATCTCGACCGCGCTCGGTTTTGGCTTGAATGCCGCCGCCCCGGCCGCGCCGCGGCAGCATCTGATTAGTTGCAGCCTCGAAGAGGCGCGTGTTCTGCTTTCCTCGATCGCTGGGATGCTGCCGGTGGTCGCGGTGTTTTTCGAGCTTGGGCGCGAGCCGGCAATGCCGGCCGCACCAGGGCTGCGGGCCTTCCGGCTCGCCGATATGCAGCGCCATGCCCGGTTAGAGAGCCCCGACCAGATCATCGCGGCGCTCGAGGTCATCAATGACGGGATCAGGCGGCTGCGCGGCGAACCGGAGGCCACGCTCTACGCGCTTGATGGCCAGGGACATTGCATCATCGCCGATGGCACGGCGGTGAGTGTCTTGCGCCTATGGCAAGAGATCGTGGCGGCGCGCGGCCTTGCCTCGGCCGCGGGGCCGGATGTCGGCGAGGGAACGGACGCGCCCGCCATGCCCGGTGTCGCGACCCCGCCCGCTTGAGGACGCCGGTGCGTGGTCCCTGCTTCGCTTCAGAAGCCGGCGAACAGCGGCGTTGAAAAATAGCGCTCGGCGAACGAGGGCGCGATGACGACGATCAACTGCCCTGCCCGCTCTGGCGCGCGCGCCAGAGGGAGGGCGGCGTGGAGTGCGGCACCCGAGGAGATGCCAACGGGGATGCCGTCAGTTGCGGCGAGGCGGCGGGCCATGGCGATCGCCTCGCGCTCGCTGACGCGGAGGATGCCGTCCATCCCCTCAAGGTCGAGGATGCTCGGCTTGAAGCCGGCGCCGATGCCCTGGATGCCATGCGGGCCAGGCTCCTCCCCGGAAAGCACGGCACTTTCGGTGGGCTCGACGACGAAGCATTGCAGCCCCGGCTTGCGCGGCTTGAGGGCGCGGGCGATGCCGGTCATGGTGCCGCCGGTGCCGGCGCCGCCCACCACCACATCGACGGCTCCGGCAGTATCGGTCCAGATTTCCTCGGCGGTGGTCAGGGCATGGATCGCCGGATTGGCCGGGTTGTCGAATTGTCGCGCCATCCAGGCGCCGGGCGTGGCGGCGACGATCTCCTCGGCGCGGGCGATGGCGCCGCGCATGCCCTTGGCGGCGGGGGTGAGTTCGAGTTCGACCCCCATCAGGCGCAGCATCTTGCGCCGTTCGATCGAGGCGCCCTCGGGCATGGCGACGATCAGCCGGTAGCCTTTCGCCACCGCGACGAAGGCGAGGCCGATGCCGGTATTGCCCGAAGTCGGCTCAACCAGCACGCTCCGCCCCGGCGCGATCTCGCCCGCCGCTTCCGCCTGCTCGATCATGGCCAGCGCGATGCGGTCCTTGACCGAGCCGAGCGGGTTGAAGAATTCGAGCTTGAGCGCGAGGTCGGCGGAGAGCTTTTCCTCGGCGGCGAGCCGCGGCAGCCGCACCAGGGGCGTCGCACCGATGGTTTCCAGAATGCTGTCATAGACCCGCCCGCGCGCCGGCGGCTGGGGGAGGGTGAAGGGTGAGGTGGGACTGGATTTCTGCATAAATGCCATTATATCCCGAAAATCCACCAGGAAAAGCGGTGAAATCGACCGGGGAGCGGCGTGAAAGATGCTATTGCGGCGCGAGAAGGGCCTGATGGCGGTTGCCGTGATGCTGGACATCGCCTTTCATGGCGGGCGCAACGCGACGGTGAGCGCGGCTGACATCGCCGAGCGGCTCGGCCTCGCGCGGCGCGGGATGGAGCCGCTGCTGCAGGCGCTGTCGCGCGCTGGTTTGCTGGAAAGCCTGCGCGGGCCGCGCGGCGGCTACCGTCTGGGCCGCTCGGCGCGTGATATCCGTCTCGATGAGATCCTCAGCGCGAGCGCCGAGGCGGGCGAGCTGGACGAGGTGGCGGCAAGCGGCGGTTTGGCACGCGCTGTCGTGCTGCCGCTCTGGGCGGAGCTTGAGGCGGCACTGGCCGCGCGCCTCGCGGCCGTCAGCCTCGATGAATTGCTGCGCCGCGCCCGTGCCGCCGGGCTCCGTCCCCCGGCGAGCGAGCCGATCGCTTTTGTCATCTGACTTCAACGCGTCATAAGGAGACCTCGCATGACCATCCAGCTCGGGCAGATCGCGCCCGATTTCGAACAAGAGAGCACCGAGGGCCGCATCCGGTTTCACGAATGGCTGGGAAATTCCTGGGGCATTCTGTTCAGCCACCCGAAGGATTACACCCCGGTCTGCACCACCGAACTGGGCGAGGTGGCGCGGCTCAAGCCGGAGTGGGAGAAACGCAACGTCAAAGTGATCGGCCTCTCGGTCGATCCCGCCGACAGCCACAAGGGCTGGGAGAAGGACATCGCCGAGACCCAGGGCCAGACGGTGAATTTCCCCATGCTCGCGGACGCCGACCGCAAGGTTTCGACGCTCTACGGCATGGTGCACCCCCTGGCCGACCCGCTCCTCACCGTGCGCAGCGTCTTCATCATCGACCCGGCAAAGAAAATCCGCCTCACCATGACCTATCCGCCGGCCACCGGGCGGAATTTCGCCGAAATCCTGCGGGTGGTGGACAGTCTCCAGCTCACCGACCGGATGAAGGTCGCGACCCCGGTGAACTGGCAGAAGGGCCAGCCCGCGATCATCGTGCCGAGCCTTTCTGACGCAGAGGCGAAAGAGCGATTTCCCCAGGGCTGGAAGACGCTGAAGCCTTATCTGCGCATCGTCGATCTGCCGCGCGAAGGGTAGACAAAATTTTGTGGAATATGAAATTTCACGTTTTAATTTAGCATAAATTTTGCTAACTCCGTTGCGGCGCCGTTGATAGGCGCCGCAACGGAGGCCGGCCATGACCCTTTCTCTCCCGCCGAGTGGCGTCGAACGCCTCAAGGAGGCTAGCCGCCTTCTGCGCGGCGACATCGCCGCCGATCTCGCCGCCCCCGGTACCGAGGTCAGCGAGGCAAGCTATAACCTGCTGAAATTCCACGGCACCTACGAACAGCACGACCGTGATACCGCGACCGCGCGCAAGCAGCGCGGCGAGGCGAAGGAATTCTCCTTCATGGTACGGGTGCGCATGCCGGGGGGAATGCTGACGCCGGCGCAATATCTTGCCCTCGACGCGCTGGCCGACGACTACGCCAATGGCACGCTCCGTATCACCACCCGCCAGGGCGTGCAGTTCCACGGCGTCATCAAGGGCGATCTCAAACCCGCCATCGCCGCCATCAACCGCGCCCTGCTGACCACGAGCGCGGCCTGCGGCGATGTCGTGCGCAACATCACCACCACCCCGGCACCGCGTCAGGACGCGATCCATCGCCGGCTCCGCAGCGACGCACGCAGGCTTTCCGCGGCCCTCCTGCCGGCCAGCCGCGCCTATCACGAACTCTTTCTCGACGCGGCCGCGCAAGCCGAACTCGGCGCCGCGCCCGAGACCGAGCCGCTCTATGGCCCGACCTATCTGCCGCGCAAATTCAAGATCGGCCTCG
This sequence comes from Pseudomonadota bacterium, assembly GCA_021801255.1. Taxonomy (GTDB): domain Bacteria; phylum Pseudomonadota; class Alphaproteobacteria; order Acetobacterales; family Acetobacteraceae; genus Acidibrevibacterium. The sequence continues at coordinate 37,665 of JAJYYH010000042.1, read as the reverse complement.
CCGTACCCGCCGACAACGCGATCGATGTGCTGACCAATGATCTTGGGATCATAGCGCTCCATGAGGGCGAGCGCCTGCTCGGCTATAATTTCGCGCTCGGCGGCGGGCTCGGCATGACGCACAACAAGCCCGCGACCTATCCGCGCCTGGCCACGCCCCTCGCCTGCATCGCCCCTGACGATCTGCTGCGCGGAGTCGAGGCCGTCATTGCGCTCCAGCGCGACTGGGGCAACCGTGCCGATCGGCGCCGCGCCCGGTTGAAATACCTCCTCGACGATCGCGGCCCGGCCTGGGTGCGGGAAAAACTGGCGTTCTATTTCGGCGCCCCGCTCGCCCCATCGCTGCCGCTGCCGAAGCTCGAAATGCCCGAAATCCTCGGCTGGCACGCCCAAGGCGATGGCCGCTTCTGGCTTGGCGTGCCGGTTCCCTCCGGGCGGATCGAGGATCGCCCCGGCTGCGCGCTCCGCACCGCGCTCCGCGACATCATCGCCCGCTTCACCGCCGCCCCGATCATGACGCCGCAGCAGGATGTTCTGCTCGCTGACCTCGCGCCCGATCAGCGCGCGCCGGTCGAGGCGGTGCTGCGCGCCCATGGCGTCGCTTTGGCCGAGGATCTGACGCCGCTGGCGCGCTGGGCGCTGGCCTGCCCGGCGCTGCCCACCTGCGGCCTCGCGCTCGCCGAGGCCGAGCGGGTGCGCGCGCCGATCGTCACGGCAATCGCGGCGGCGCTGGCGCGCTACGATCTCGCCGATGAGCGCATCAGCCTCCGCATCACCGGCTGCCCCAATGGCTGCACCCGGCCCTATGCCGGGGATATCGGCATCGTCGGGCGGATGCCGGGGCATTACGCGCTCTATGTCGGGGGGGATTTCGCGGGCACGCGGCTCTCCTTCAAGCTCCTCGACAAAATCGCCGAGGCCGATCTCGCCGCCACTCTCGCGCCGCTCTTCGCCGCTTTTGCCCAAACCCGCCAGCCCGGGGAGGGTTTTGGCGATTTCTGCGATCGACTGGGTGCCGCCGCGCTGCTGGCACTCGGCCGCGCCAGTCGTGCCGCATGAAGCGCGCCGGGTGGGTCGGCGGCGGCGGGCCAAATGATAGTATAGGGCGAGGGCTCTGCCCTCGACCCGCTGGGGCCTGAGGCCCCAGACCCCCGTCCCGGAGAGTCAGGGGGCGGGGGTCGGTCTCGCGAGGCGGCGGACTTCCGCGGGCGTCAGCCCCCGCGCCCGGAGGCTGCGCAGGCTCGCCACGCCATCCCGCTTGGCGAGCCGCCTGCCGGCGGCGTCGCGGAGCAGCGGATGATGCGCGTAGGCCGGCGTCGGCCAGCCCATCAGCGCCTGGAGCAGCCGATGCAGATCGGTCGCCGGGCGCAGATCCTCGCCCCTTGTTACCAGCGTCACGCCTTGCAGGGCGTCGTCATGGGTCACCGCCAGATGATAGCTCGCCGGCACATCCTTGCGCCCGAGCACGACATCGCCGAAACCGGCGGGATCGCAGCGGACCAACCCAACCCCGCGCTCCTCATACCCGAGCGGGCCATCGAGAGCGCCCAGCGCGCGCGCCATGTCGAGCCGCCAGGCATGGGGCTCGCCGGCCGCGATCCGGGCATGGCGGGTCGCCGCATCGAGCCCGCGGCAGGTGCCGGGATAGAGTGGCGCACCGTCCGGCGCATGCGGGGCGACGGCGGCGGCGGCGATTTCGCGCGCGATCGTGGCGCGCGAGCAGAAACAGGGATAGACCAGACCGCGTGCGAGAAGCGCCATCAGCACAGCGCGGTATTCGGCGAAATGCGCCGATTGCTCGCGCACCTCGCCTGCCCAGGTGAGCCCGAGCCAGGCGAGATCCTCCAGAATGGCCGCCGTAAACGCGGGGCGGCAGCGCGCCGGGTCGATATCCTCGATGCGGAGCAGGAAACGCCCGCCGCCCGCCGCCTCGGCGGCAAACAGCGCGCTGAAGGCATGGCCGAGATGGAGATATCCGGTCGGGGAAGGGGCGAAGCGGGTGGTGAAGGCCATGCGGGAGGCTCGGATTTCCATGACGGATCGATGAATTGGCCGCAACCGGGGTTGCAGGCCCCTTGGCGCTCTGCGATAAAAGCCCCACATCTCTGTAGCGCACAATATCTGGCGGTCGGGGTGTTCGTTCCGTCCCAGGCATTGGGCCTTGCCCGAGAAGGAGCGGCTTTTGCCCCGAGACCGGCAGACCGACGATATTTCTCCCGCCGTGTTTCGCCGACACGCGAAACCGGTTTTGTCGCGGCGAAGGCGGCGCGCCGCCGCTGAACAAGCGCCTGGCCGCGAATGAACGATCTGCAAACCCTGGTTCTGAATGCCGATTTCCGGCCGCTTTCGCGGTTCCCGCTTTCGTCCTGGCACTGGAAGGACGCGGTCAGCGCCCTGGTTTTGAGCCGCGTTAATCTTGTTGCCGAGTACGACGAGGTGATCCGCTCGCCGCGCCGGGCGATGCGGGTGCCGAGCGTGGTGGCACTCAAGCGCTATCTGCATCTCGATGGCTATCCCGCTTTCACGCGCTTCAACATCTATTGCCGTGATCGCTGGACCTGCCAGTATTGCGTCAACGAATTCACCTCCAGCGAACTCACCTTCGATCACGTCATCCCGCGCTCGCGCGGCGGTCGCACGACGTGGGAGAATGTCGTCACCGCCTGTTCGCACTGCAATCTGCGCAAGGCCAACAGAACCCCACGCGAGGCGGGAATGCACCTGCCGCGCCGCCCCTATCGGCCGAGCCGGCGCGAACTCGCCCATGCCGCGGCCCCGGTGGCGCGCGAGCAGGTTCATCACACCTGGGTCGATTTCCTCTACTGGGATTCGGAATTGGAGGAATAGGCAGGGTTTCCCAAGCTGCGACCTTTGGCGGAGCGCTGATGGGAAAGTGGCGGCGCCCGACCCTTTTCGCGCTTCAGAGCCCGGCCAGATATGCCGCCAACGCCGCCATGTCCTGGTCTGAATAGGCCTTCATCAACTCGGTCATCCAATTGTTGTTGCCCCGCTCGCCAGAGCGGATGGCCCGGAGTGTCGCCAGCAGATAGTCGTGATTCTGATCGGAGACGCGGGGCACGAGGCTGGCGCCGAGAAATCCCGCGAGGTGGCATTGCGAGCATTGCGCCGAATTGGCGATCACCTGGGCGCGTTCGGCGGTGGCCGCATCGGCTGGCTTCTGGCCGAGATTGGGCCAGGGTTTTTTCGAAAAATACTCGGCCAGCGCCATCATGTCCTCGCGCGAGAGGCCGGTTGCCATCTGCGACATGATCGGGTCGGTGCGGGCGCCGCGCTTGAAATCGCGCAGTTCGACATAGAGATAGCCGGCGTTCTGTCCCCAGATCACCGGAATCGTCTGGTCGATCGGCACGCCGTTCTCGCCGTGGCAGGAGGCGCAGAGCGTCGCCTTTTCGGCGATGTCCTCGGCGTGGGCGGGAACAATGAAGGCCATCAGAGCGAAGATGGCAAAGAGCCAGGTTGGCATAGGCGGGTCTCGTCAGGGTTTTTCCACAGAAACGGGCGGGATCGCGATGATCCCGCCCGGCACCGCGAAGCGGCGGAATGTCGGGGGGATGTCAGTCGAGGGTGAAGGCGATGATGTTGTTGCCGCGCTTCGAATCGACCTGCGCGTTGCCGCCGGCGCCGACCACGATGAACTCCTTGCCTTCCACGGTATAGCCGCTGGGCGGCGCGTTCACCCCGGCGCCGGCCTGGAAGCGCCAGAGTTCGGCACCGGTCGCCGAATCATAGGCCTTGAAGAAGCCGTTGCTTTCGCCGGTGAAGACGAGGCCGCCGGCGGTCGCGAGAATGCCGCCGATCATCGGCTGCGGGGTTTTCACCTGCCAGCGAATTTTCCCGGTGTTGTAGTCAACGGCAGTGACATTGCCCCATTGCTCTTCCTCGGGAATGACGGTGAAGGCGCCGCCGAGCCAGAGTTTATCGCCGCCCGGATAGTCAGCCATCTTGACCGAGTAGTGCATCGGCTGGTGCAGGTTGAGGGCGTAGGTGAGGTTGAGCGTCGGATCGACTGCCATCGCCGACCACTCGACGCCGCCATTGGCGCCGGGCAACATGCGCGTGCCGGGTGAGGCGGTGGGCAGGGCGTACATGTTTTCCTGCGGCACCATCGCCTCCGAGAAGCGGATCAGGTGGCAATCCTTGCGGTCGTTGACATAGACGAAGCCGGTCTTACCGGCGTGCAGCACGGCCGGAACCAGCGCGCCGTTCTGATCCTTGGCATCGACCAGCACGGTGGCGCTCACCGCGTCGAGATCCCAGACATCGTGCGGGATATACTGGAAGTGGCAGACATACTTGCCGGTATCGAGATCGACCGAGACCAGACTGTCGGTATAGAGATTGTCGCCCGGGCGTGGCGCGCCGTCGAGATCGGGCGAGGGATTGCCGACGACGAAATAGATCCGCCGGTTGGCGAGGTCGACGGAGGGATTCTGCCACACGCCGCCGCCGAGTTTCTTGAACGGATCGCCGAGCTTGGCGAGGGCGGCTTTTTCCGCGGCGATGTCGCGATGCAGATCCTGCCCCGTGGCATCCTTGGTGGCCCATTCGCCGACCGTGTTTTCCGGGATCGTGTTAAAAGTCCAAAGCAGCTTGCCGGTCTTGGCGTCGAACGCCTTGACGAAGCCACGAATGCCGTATTCGCCGCCATTGGTGCCGATGAGGATTTTGCCGTCCACCGCGGTCGGCGCCATGGTTTCGCTATAGCCGAGTTCGGGGTCGGCGATATCGCTCTGCCAGGCGACCTTGCCGGTCTTGGCATCGAGCGCCACCAGTTTCGCATCGAGGGTCGCGAGATAGACCATGCCGCCATCGACCGCGACGCCGCGATTGTTCGGGCCGCAGCAATAGACGGTGATCGGGCCGAGCGGCTGTTTGTAGTGCCAGATCTCCGCGCCAGTGCGGGCATCGAGCGCATAGACATGATCGAACGCGGTGGTGACATACATCACGCCGTTGACGATGATCGGCGCAGTTTCCAGCGTCTCCTTCACCTCGGTCTGAAAAATCCACGCCGGGTGCAGGTGGCGGACGTTCATAGTGTTGATCTGGCGGTTGGGGAAATAGCGCTTCTGCGTGTAGTCGCCATGCGTCATGAGAAAGTTATTGGCGTCCTGGCCGGCGCGGTTGAGCATGTCCTGAGAGACCGCTGTCATGTTGCCAAAGAGCGTGGCATTGCTGGTTTCATCGGCCAGCGCTCCCGTGGCGAGGCAGGTGCCGAGCGCCAGCGCCGCGGTGGCCCCGAGCCCGACGCGCATTCCATTTCCGAGCAGCATGTTTCCTCCAGTTTTTTTTGATGTCGAAATTACCGAGGCATGAAAGCATAATCGCCGCGCCGGCAAAAGACGCTGTTTTCTATCAAGCCATTGCTTCAGTCGATCGCGGCATGGACGAGATTGCTGATGCGCTCGAGCCGCGCCGAGTGCCAGGGATCGGGGGCGACGAAATTGGTGATGTAGGCGAAGGAAACCCCGCTTTCCGGATCGCCCCAGCAATAGGAGGTGCCGACCCCGCCATGGCCGAAGGTCGCGGGGTGGGCGAGACTGCCGAGGCCACGGATCAGCGGGCCGGTGCCGCGCAGATGTGGTCCCAACCCGCGATGCATGGCGATCCCGGCCATCCCCTCATCGCCGCGTTCGCCGGTGAAGTCGCGGGTAACCAAGGCGATCAGGCGCGGCGAGAAAAGCCGCACCTCGCCGAGACGCCCGCTGCCGACCATCATCTGATAGAACGCCGCCATAGCGCGCGCCGTGCCATAGCCGCCGCTGCCGGGAAGCCCGGCTGAGCGGAAGGCCGCGCTGTTTTCGCCCGGCACCTCGCTTCCCGCCGGACCGTGGATATCGGCGCAGCGTGCCTGCGCACTCTCCGGCACGCCCACGAACAACTCGCCCGCGAGACCGAGGGGGGCGATCACCCGGTCATGGATTGCGTGCCGGAAGTCCCGCCCGGTCACCGCCTCGATCACCATGGCGAGCGCGAGGTGGGCGCTCCGGCCGTGATAGTGAACGCGCGTCCCCGGCGTCCATTCCAGGGAAAAATCGCATACCTCCGCGCGCATCCGCGCATGATCCGCCCACGTCTCGCGTGAGACGGTGGCGTTGGGAAACCCCGCCTGGTGGGTGGCGAGTTGAAAGAGCGTGATCTCGCCCTTGCCGTGCGCGGCGAATTCCGGGAGGTAGTCGGCCGCGCAGTCATTGAGCGAAATTTTTCCGTCCTCGATCAGGCTCCAGATCGCCGCCATGGTCAGCACCTTGGTGTTGGAGAACAGCAGCCAGAGCGTCGCGTCGCCCGCCGCCCGCCGCGCGGGTTCGATGCGATCATCCCCAAAGCTCTTGAACAGGGCGAGCTTGCCATGGCGGGCCAGCGCGATCTGTGCTCCGGGATAGCGCCCCTCGGCAATATGCTGCTCGATCAGATGTTCGAGCTGCGCCAATGGGCCGGGGGCAAAACCGAGTTCGGCGGGAGATGCCTGCGGTAGCGGGAATTGTTTCATTGGACGTTCCTTCCATGACGTGATTTCATGCGCATTCACCGGCCGGGGCAAGCGCGCGCTTCGCCCCGCACGCGCTGCCCGCTCATCTCCGCCCCAACATCGGGGGCCAAGCGGGCAGCCAACGGAATGGCGAGCAAGGAGGCGCCGGCAACGACAAGAAAGGCGATCGAGAAATCGCCGAGATCGGGGGCGCGATGGCCACCGAGCGTACGGCCGAATTCGAGTGCCGCGGCGCCTGCGGCGACGCCGAACGTGAGGGAAATCTGCTGGACCGTCGAATAGAGGCTGGTTGCGGCACTCATCCGCGGGCGCGGAATATCGGCATAGGCGAGAGTGTTATAGGCGGTGAATTGCAGCGAGCGGAAAAACCCGCCAGTGAGCAACAGCGCATAGATCGCGACGAGCGGCCAGGACGGGCGGAGCGCCGCGGTCGCGCCGAGCAGCAGTGCTGCCAGCGTGCCGTTCCAGATCAGGGTCACGCGAAAGCCGAAGCGGCGCAGCACGAATTGCGTCGCCGGTTTCATCACCAGCGCGCCCGCCGCGGCGGCGAAGGTGATCGCCCCGCTTTGCGCCGCCGAGCGGCCAAAGCCAAGCTGGATCATCAGCGGCAGCAGAAACGGCACGGCGCCGACGCCGATGCGAAATAGCGAGCCGCTCGCCACCGATATGCCGAAACTCGGAATTCGAAAGAGCGTGAGGTCGAGCACCGGGCTGGCGTGAATCCGCGCGTGGCGGAGATAGAGCAGCCCGGCGGCTGCGCCGAGGCCGACCAGCGCGGCACTCGTGGGGCCCGAAACCAGGCCGCGCCCGATGGTCTCGAAGCCGAACATCGCGCCGGCGAGACAAACCGCGCTCAGCAGCAGGCCGAGCCCATCGAAACGCTGCGGCGCCTCCTCGCGGACATCGGCGATGAAAAGCGTGACCAGTAGGATGCCCAACAGGCCGATCGGCACGTTGATGTAAAAAATCCACCGCCAGGAGGCATAGCTCACGATCATGCCGCCGAGCGGCGGGCCGATCACCGGGCCGAGCATCGCTGGCACGGTGAGCCAGGCCATCGCCGCCACCAGCTCCGACTTGGCCACCGTGCGCAACAGCAGCAATCGCCCGACCGGCACCATCATCGCGCCCCCGGTACCTTGCAGGATGCGCGCGGCGATCAGCAGCGGGAAATTGCCGGCCTCGCCGCACAGCACCGAGCCCAGGGTAAAAACGCCGATCGCGGCACGGAATACGGTGCGCGCCCCGAAGCGATCGGCCATCCAGCCGCTCGCCGGGATGAACACCGCAAGGCTCAGGAGATAAGAGGTCAGCGCCGCGCTCATATGCACCGGATCGGCGCCAAACGCCCGCGCCATCGCCGGCAGGGCGGTCGCGATCACCGTCGAATCGAGATTCTGCATGAACAGCGCCGAGGCGACGATCATCGCCGTCAACCGCATGGGCGCTGCGCCGGCCGACGGCGGGGTCTCGGCAAGAACCTGCTGATCCGACATTTTTTCAGCATGCCGCTCTTTGGTCAGGCGGCAAGGGGCAGCGTCCCCAGACGGGAATCATTAGGAACCGACGTCATGGGAAGGGTTCCAAGGGCTCCGCCCTTGGTGGGGTCCAAGGGGCAGCGCCCCTGGCCTTTCACGCGGCGTTTTTGGCCGCGACCGGTTTTCTGGCATGTTGCGGAAGCAATCCTGGAGAGACGCATGGCCAATCCGTTCACCGTCACTGTCTTCTGTGGCGCCCATGCCGGGCGCCTTCCCGACTATCACGCCGGGGCGAGTGCGCTCGGCGCCGGCCTGGCGCGAGCCGGCATGCGTCTGGTCTTCGGCGGCGGGCGGGTTGGGCTGATGGGGGCGGTGGCGGATGCCGCGCTCGCCGGCGGGGCCGCGGTGATCGGCGTCATCCCCGATTTCCTCACCCGCCTCGAAGTCGCCCATCAGGGGGTGAGCGAGCTGGTGGTGACGACCAGCATGCACGCGCGCAAGAAGCTGATGTTCGACCTCGCCGATGCCTTTGTCGTGCTGCCGGGCGGGCTTGGCACGCTCGATGAAACCGTCGAGATCCTCACCTGGCGCCAGCTCGGCCTGCACGCCAAGCCGGTGCTGCTTTGCGACGTCGCCGGTACCGCGGTGCCGCTGGTGGCGCTGATCGATGCCGCGATCGCCGCCGGCTTCGCCCCCACCGACGCCCGTGATTTTTTCGAACTCCATGCCGGGGTGGCGCCGGTTCTGGCGCGCCTCGCGGCGCTGGCGCGTGCCCATCCCGGGTGATCGGCGGGCGGCGCCGAACGCGGGGCTTGCGTTCGGCGGGCGGATGACCGATATGAGGGAGGCTTTCCGCGAATGCGTGATGGGTGCTTCGCCTGGGGAACAGGCGGTGCTGTCGCGGAAGGTTTTCCCAATCATCGTTCGCTCCACGATCACGCGGGCAGGCGAACATTCAGGCGCCAATCGGGCTGCGGGCAAGGCTTCGCGACGGGTAGGCGCTGGAGATCTTATTTTCGTGTCATCGACCAGCTTTGCCACGCTCGGCCTCGCCGAGCCCTTTCTGGCTGCCCTCGCGCGGCTAAATTTCCACACTCCAACCCCGATCCAGGCCGCCGCCCTCCCGCCGCTGCTGGCCGGGCGTGATCTGCTTGGCGTCGCCGAGACCGGCACCGGCAAGACGCTCGCCTTCGCCCTGCCCATCCTCCAGCACCTCGCCGCACAGGCCGGTTCGCCTCCACCCTTTGCCGCCCGTGCCCTGATCCTCGCGCCAACGCGGGAACTGGCGCTGCAGATCGAGGAAAGTATCAATCGCCTGAGCGGCGACCGGCGCCGGCGCGTCGTCGCCATCGTTGGCGGGCTCAGCCGCGCCATGCAGGTGCAGCGGATGCGCGGGGGTGCCGATATCGTCATCGGCACGCCCGGGCGTGTGCGTGACCTGATGGCCTCGCGCGAACTCCGCCTGCACGAGGTGCGCCATTTCGTGCTCGACGAGGCCGATCGCATGCTCGATCTCGGTTTCATCGCCGAGATCCGGCGCATCGCGGCAACCCTCCCGGAGGGTCGCCAGTCGGCGCTGTTTTCGGCGACCATGCCGGCCGAGGTGGGGAAACTCGCCGAGGGGCTGCTCCGCGATCCGGTGCGTGTCGCGATCACCCCGGCCGTGGTCGCGGTGCCGCGCATCGCCCAGCAGGTGCATTTTGTCGCCCCTCCCGGCAAGCGTGCCCTGCTCAGCCAGCTTCTCGCCGATCCGGCGCTGTCGCGGGTCATCGTCTTTACCCGCACCAAGCGCGCCGCCGATCGGCTTGCCGAGACGCTCGATCTCGAAGGGGTGCGGGTCAGCGCGATCCACGGCAACAAGAGCCAGCCGCAGCGCCAGAAGGCGCTCGACCAGTTCCGCGACGGTCGCGCCCGCGTGCTGGTCGCAACCGACATCGCGGCGCGCGGCATCGATGTGAGCGGCATCTCGCATGTCATCAATTTCGATTTGCCCGCCCAGCCGGAGGATTACATCCACCGCATCGGCCGCACCGCGCGCGCCGGCGCGCACGGCATCGCCATCTCGTTCTGCGATGCCGCCGAGCGCGGCGCGCTGCGCGCGATCGAGCGGCTGACCGGCACCGGGATCGAGATTGCCTCCGGCATGCCCGCCCCGGAGCCCGAGCGCGGGCATCAAGCTGACCGCGCACCGCCGCGCCACCGCCAGCGCCAACGCGCGCGCGGACATTTCACGCCGCGCACCGCTGGGGCAAACAGCCGGGCGGCCTAACTCGCGCCTGCCGCCTCGTGAGACGGGCGGCGCGCGGTCCAGCCGGAAAGCTTGAAAGAATCAAGCTTTCCGGCGGCTGGTATTACGCCGGGCTGGCTGATTTGGCGGCGATCTGATCGACCGCCTCCAGCGCCTCGGCGGCATACATCACCGAGGGGCCGGCGCCCATATAGACCGCCATGGCCAGCGTTTCGGCGACCTCGGTGCGCGTGGCGCCCTGTTTCACCGCGCCTTCGGCGTGATAAGCGATACACGGGGCGCAACGCGTCGCGACGCTGATCGCCAGCGCGATCAACTCCTTGGTTTTGTGGTCGAGCGCCGCCCCGCCATGCGCCGCGCGCGCCATCTCCGAGAAGGTTTTCATCACCTCCGGCGCCGCCTGACGCAAATCGCGCACCGCGCCGTTCATGTTGGTGATCAGTGCCAGCCAGTCTTCGACCATTCCGGTCCTCCTCCAAAAAATTCATAGCGTGAACAGACCCTACCAGCCGGGTGCTGTCAAAACGAGCCGGCACGGCATCAACATGCCTGGCGCCCAGTTGGCTGCTCTTGATTTTGATCAATTTTTATCCGCCCTGACGTGCTAGGATTATTGTCATGGGTTGAACGAGCGTGCGTCGATCGGGGCGGAGGGAAATTTTGTCATGGAAATGAAGGCTGTGCAGCGGACTCCGGGCGAGGTTGTGGCGCCGCCGGGGGCGTCTGTGGCTGCGTCGCGCAGGCCAAGGCGGCGGCTGCGTTTCCTGATCCTGCTGCTCGCGCTGGTGCTGTTGGCGGGCGGCGGCGCGGTCTATTGGCGCAGGGCGCATCCCCCGGCGGTGATCGCCGCGGTCGCGGTCTATGGCACGATTGATATCCGCCAGGTCTCCCTTTCCTTCAACGACAGCGATCGCATCGCGCGGCTTTTGGTGCAGGAAGGCGATCATGTCACGCGCGGCCAGTTGCTCGCAACCCTCGACACCAGCCGCCTCAAGGCGAATGCCGACAAGGACGCCGCCGATGTCGAGGCGGCGCAGAAGACGCTGACCCGCCTGCTCGATGGCTCGCGCCCCGAAGAGATCGCCGAGGCGCGCGCCGCCCTCGCGGCGGCGCAGGCGACGGAGGTCAACGCGCGGGTCAATTTTGTGCGCTATAATAAACTTTCGCCGAGCGGGGCGGAGACCAAACAGAACCGCGACAATGCCGAACAGACCTTGAAGGTCGCGACCGCCAACCGCCAATCCGCCGAGCAGGCGCTGGCGCTCGCGGTGGAAGGGCCGCGCTGGGAGGATATCGCGGTCGCGCGCGCGCAGCTCGCCTCGGCGCAGGCGGAGCTGGTCTATGTCCAGCAGCAGCTCAAGGACGCCGAACTCCTGGCCCCCGCCGACGGGTTCATCGAAGACCGCATTCTCGAACCCGGCGACATGGTGACGCCGCAAACCCCGGTCTTCACCCTCGATCTCACCGAGCCGGTCTATGCCCGCGCCTATCTGCCCGAACGCGAATTGGGCCGGGTGCGCCCAGGGATGCGCGCGGTGATCGAAACCGACGCCTATCCCGGCGAACAGTTTCCCGCCTGGGTCGGCTTTATCGCGACCACCGCCGAGTTCACCCCGAAAACCGTCGAAACCACCGAGATCCGCACCGAACTCGTCTATCGCATGCATGTCTATGCCTGCAATCCCGATGGCCGCTTGCGGCTCGGCGCGCCGGTCAGCGTGAAGATCCCGCTCGCCAACAACCCGCCGCGCGCGCGCGGAGAAAAACCCTGTGGCTGAGCCGGCCGGGGCCGATGCGCTCGTCTTCGCCGGGGTGAGCAAGGTCTTCGGCGCCGGCACGACGCGCATCACCGCGCTCGACGATCTCTCGCTCGCCATCAAGGCCGGGCGCGTCACTGGGATGCTTGGCCCCGATGGCGCCGGCAAGACGACGATGATGCGGCTTGCCGCCGGCCTCCTCCGCCCCGATCGCGGCCGTGTCCATGTGCTCGGGGAAGACATCACCAAAACCGCCCGCGCGGTGCAAAGCCGCATCGGCTACATGCCGCAACGTTTCGGGCTCTATGAGGATCTCACGGTCCAGGAAAATCTTGATCTCTATGCGCGCCTGCAAGGACTCGCGGCGGCGGCGCGCCCGGCGCGCTATGCGGAGTTGCTGAAACTCACAGCACTTGGCCCGTTCCGCGCCCGCCCGGCGGGGAAACTCTCCGGCGGGATGAAGCAGAAGCTGGGGTTGGCCTGTGCTTTGCTGCGGGTTCCCGAATTGCTGCTGCTCGATGAGCCGACCGTCGGGGTCGATCCGATTTCGCGACGGGAGTTGTGGCATATTATTGACGGGCTGCGCGTCGCGGGTGTCAGTGTGTTGGTCTCGACCGCTTATCTCGATGAGGCCGAGCGTTGCGACGAGGTGGTGCTGCTCGATCATGGCCGGGTGCTCGCGCAAGCGAACCCGGCAGCGATGGAAGCGTTGCTGCAAGGCCGTTGCTTCAAGGTTACGCATCCGACGATGCCGCGCCGTGCGCTCCAGCAGACACTTCTCGCACAGCCCGAGGTTCTTGAGGCGCGGCTCGATGCCACCAGCGTGCATGTGTTGCTGGCGCCTGACATCCCTCCCCCGGAGATCGCGGGCGCGGCATGGCAGGGTGTTGCGGCACAATTCGCCGATGTTTTCGTCGATCAGTTGCACGCGCGCCGCCCGGCCCGCGCGCCCGTGGCACCCGTCGCCGCGATGGCGCCGCGGGATCATGCGCCGGTGCTCCAGGTTGCTGGGTTGAACCGCTATTTCGGCGATTTTCATGCCGTCAAGGACATCACTTTCGAGGTGACGCGGGGTGAGGTCTTCGGCCTGCTCGGCGCCAATGGCGCGGGCAAGACGACGACGTTTCGCATGCTTTGCGGCCTGTTGCCCGCCTCCTCGGGAACCTTGCTGGTGGCCGGGCAGAACCTCCTCAAGGCGCCGGCCGAGGCGCGACGGCAGATCGGCTATGTCGCGCAGAAATTTTCTCTCTATGGGGCCTTGAGTGTTGCGCAGAATCTCGCGTTCTTTGCCGCGGCCTACGGTCTTCGCGGCGAGCGGCGGGCACGACGCCTTGCCTGGGCGGAGGAAGAATTTGAGCTTGGCCCGTTCCAGGCGATGAACGCCGCCGATCTGCCGCTCGGCTACAAGCAGCGCCTCGCCTTGGCCTGCGCGCTGTTGCACGAGCCGCCGATCCTCTTTCTCGACGAGCCGACCTCGGGAGTCGATCCCCTGACCCGCGCGGAATTCTGGCAGCGCATCAACCAATACGCCGCCAACGGCACCACCGTTCTGGTCACCACGCATTTCATGGATGAGGCGGAATATTGCGACCATCTGCTGCTAATGTCGCTCGGCGCGTCCCTCGCCGCCGGCACGCCGGCGGCGATTCGCGCCCAGGCGGCGAGCGCGGACAATCCCGATCCCAGTATGGAAGACGCCTTCATCGCGCTGATCGCGGCCCATGAACAAACCATCCGGCGGGCGGCATGAACGCGCGCCGGCTCGGCGGGCTGATCACCAAGGAGACGCTGCAGATCCTCCGCGATCCCTCGGCACTCGGCATCGCCTTCATCCTGCCGCTGTTCTTGTTGCTGCTGTTCGGCTTTGGGGTTTCGCTCAATGCCGAGCATGTGCCGATCGGCGTGGTGGCCGATCATCCCGACCCCACGACCGATCCCCTTGTCGCGGCCTTGCGTCACTCGCGCTATTTCGAGGTCCGGCCGCTGCCTGGCCTCAAAATGGCGCGCGATCTGCTGTCGCGGCGCGAGATCGACGCGATCTTGTGGCTCCGCAACGATTTCACGCGCCAGACCCTCGTCAATGCACCGGCCAGCATCGGCCTCATCGTCAATGGCACGGATGCCAACACGGCGAACCTGGTTGAAGGCTACGTCATGCAATCCTGGATGATCTGGCTCGCGCAGCAGAACCAGGTGGCTTCGCACCCGCTCGGCCTGCCGGTCGCGTTGCAATTTCGCATCTGGTTCAACCCGGCGCTGCGCAGCCAGGATTACCTCGTGCCCGGCCTGATCGCGGTGATCATGACGCTGATCGGAGCGCTCCTCACCGCGATGGTGGTGGCGCGCGAATGGGAGCGCGGCACCATGGAGGCGCTGATGGCGGCGCCGGTGACGATGGCAGAGATTCTTGCCGGCAAACTCCTGCCCTATTTCGTGCTCGGCATGGGCGGCATGGCGCTTTCGGTGGCGCTCGCGGTCTTTGTCTTCGCGGTGCCGCTCCATGGCAGCGTGCTCATTCTGGCCCTCGCCTCGGCCTTGTTCATGCTGGTCGCGCTCGGCATGGGGTTGCTGATTTCCTCGCTCGCGCGCAACCAGTTCGTCGCCGGCCAGATCGCCATTGTCGTGACCTTTCTGCCGGCTTTCATCCTCTCGGGTTTCATTTTCGATATCCGCTCGATGCCGATGGCGGTGCAGATCATCACCCGCATTCTGCCGGCGCGCTATTTCGTCTCAATCCTGCAAAGTGTGTTTCTCGCCGGCAATGTCTGGTCGGTCATTTTGCCCGACATGGCGATGCTGGCGCTGATGGCGGTTTTCTTCCTGGGCGTGACGCTCGCGCGCTCGCACAAGCGGCTTGACTGAAATGTGGGGCCGTTGACATGTGGGGCCGTCTGGTTGCGCTCATTCACAAGGAATTTCTTGCCCTGTTGCGCGACAAGGCGAGCCGCTTCGTGCTCGTCGGCCCGCCGCTGGTCCAGCTTCTCGTCTTCAGCTATGCTGCCACTTTTGATCTTTCCAATATCGCCTTTGTCGTGGTCAACGACGACCCCGGTCTCGCTGGGCGGCAATTGCTCGCGCGCCTGACCGGCGCGCCGGTTTTCAATCAGGTGGCAACTCTGCCCTCGACCGCCGGCATCGCCGATTTCATCGATAGCGGCCGGGCACTCATGGCGGTGCATATCGAGCGCGACTTCACACAAAACCTGCTCGTGGGCCGCCCCGGCCCGGTGCAGATCATCATCGACGGGCGCAATTCCAACACCGCGACCATCGCATTGAACTACGCCAACAACATCGTGCTCGACTTCGAAGCCGAATGGGCAGCGGCGCACGGCACGCCGCCCACCCCCGCAACCCTCGTAATGCGTGCCTGGTACAATCCCGATCTCTTGTCGCGCTGGTTCGTCGTGCCGGGAATCGTCGGCCTGCTCACCTTCGTCGTTACCATCCTGGTGAGCGGGCTTTCGGTGGTGCGCGAGCGCGAATCCGGCACCTACGACCAGCTTCTGGTCAGCCCCTATCGGCCATGGGAAATTCTGCTCGGCAAGGCCATTCCGGGGTTTGTCATCGGCGCGGCCGAGGCGGCGCTCATTACCGCCGCCGCGGTGCTGTGGTTTCGCGTCCCCCTCACCGGCAATCCGCTGGCGCTGGCGCTTGGACTCGCGCTGTTCCTGGTCTCGGCGATCGGCATCGGGCTGATGATCTCGGCGCTGGCGGCAACCCAGCAACAGGGCCTGCTCGGCGCCTTCCTGTTTCTCGTCCCCGCCATCATCCTCTCGGGCTTCGCGACCCCGATCGCCAACATGCCCGAGGCGGTGCAGTATCTGACGCTGCTCAACCCGATGCGCTATCTCATGGTCATTCTACGCGGCGCTTTCCTCGAAGGCGATGGTATCAGGCAACTCGCCAATCAGTACTGGCCACTCGCCGGCCTGGGCCTTGCCAGCATGATCATCGCCGCCTGGCTGGTGCGCCGGCGGATGTACTGAGCGCCTCAGCGCTGAGGCCACTCGGCTCCAGCGGGTCCGAGAGGAGAGATGGCGATGGCGTGCTCGCTCAGCTTTCAGACATGGAAGCTTTCGCCGCAGCCGCAGCGGCCCTTCTCGTTGGGATTGCTAAAGGTGAAGCCGGATTCGAGCGGATTTTCCTGATAATCCATCACTGTTCCGATCAGGAACAGCGAGGCATGGCGATCGACAATGACGCGCACGCCCTGATCCGCCACTATTTCATCGCCGGGGCCCGGGGCATCCACCCAGTCGAGCTGGTAGGAGAGGCCAGAACAGCCCTTGGTGCCGACCGAAATGCGCAGCAGCCGACCCTGCTCACCTTTCGCATAAAGTGCGCGCAGCCGCTCGGCCGCGCCGTCGCTGAGACGCATCAAGGGCGGCAGGGCACGACGGGGCGGTGATTTTTGCGTCGGCAGCGTCGTCGTCATCGCTTTTGCTCCTACTCAGAACATATTCAGCGCGAGCCGGGCTTCCTCGCTCATCCGGCTCGGCTCCCAGGGCGGATCCCACACTGTCTCGACCGTGACGGCGCGCACCCCCGGCACCGCGGCGACCGCTTCCTCGACCTGCTCGGGTAGTTCCTGCGCGCTCGGGCAGGCCGGAGCGGTCAGTGTCATCTCGATCTTCACGGCGCCCGTCTCGTCGATCTCGATCGCGTAGATCAGGCCGAGTTCATAGATATTAACGGGGATTTCGGGGTCATAGACGGTCGCGATGGCAGCGATCACGGCATCCTCGCTGGGCTTCGGCGGTGTCTCGCCCTCTGGTGTCCAGGCGGCGTGGCCTTGTGCCAAGTTCTCACTCACTGCTGGCCTCCTTGTTGCCGGCGAGAGCCGCATGGAGCGCATGCCAGGGGAGCGTTGCGCATTTCACCCGCGAGGGAAATTCATGCACGCTGGCGAGCGGCGCCAGGCGTTCGAGCCGTTCGGCGAGCGGGGGATCCAGCGCCGGCGGCACGCCGGTGCGCGCCAGGGTCTGGAATGCCCGCGAGAGGGTTTCCGCTGCCGTCACGCTCAAACCCGCGACGGTCTCGGCCATGAGATCGGCGGCGGCGATGCTGATCGCGCAGCCGCGGGCGGCAAATCCGACTTTCGCGATCTCCCCCTGGGGGCCGTATTTCACCGTGAGATCGATGCGATCGCCGCATAGCGGATTGTTGCCCCGCGCCTCGGCGTCGAAACACGCCAATTTCTCGCCATGGCGCGGCCGGCGGCCATGATCGAGAATGACTTCCTGATAGAGATCGCGCAGCTCCTCGAACATCAGGTGAAGAACTCCCGCACTTTCAGGATCCCCTCGGCCAGCGCATCAACCTCACCCTGCGTGGTGTAGAGCGCGAAGCTCGCCCGCGCCGTGCTCTCGATGCCGAGGCGGTGCATCAACGGCTCGGCGCAGTGATGCCCGGCGCGCACCGCGATGCCCTGGCGATCGAGCAAGGTCGCGACATCGTGAGGATGCGCGCTCTCGAGGGTAAAACTCACGACGCCGCCACGATCCTGCGCCGCGCCGAAAACGCAAAGACCAGGAATTTTGGCAAGCAGTGCCAGCGCATGCTCGGTGAGGGCCGCTTCATGCGCCGCGATCGCCTCGTAGCCGATCGCTTCGACATAGGCGATCGCCGCGGCCAGTCCGATGGCTTCCAGGATCGCCGGCGTGCCCGCCTCGAATTTATGCGGCACCGCAGCCCATGTCGAGCGCGCGAAACTGACCGAGGAGATCATGTCACCGCCGCCGAGAAAAGGCGGCATGCGCTCAAGCAGCTCGCGCCGCGCCCAGAGCACGCCGATCCCGGTTGGACCATAGAGTTTGTGGCCGGTGAAAACGTAGAAATCGGCATCGAGCACCTGCACATCGACGCGGCGATGAACAATGGCTTGCGAGCCATCGAGCAGAATTTTTGCGCCAAAGGCGTGCGCGAGGCGCGCCAGCCGGGCGGCCGGGGTGTAGCTGCCGAGCACATTCGACATGTGCGTGATCGCAACGAGACCGACCTTGCGATCGGCGAGCAGCGCCTCAAGCGCCGCCATATCGATCTCGCCGGCGTCGGTGATCGGCGCGATGCGGAGTTCGATGCCGTGCGCATCGCGCAGCATCTGCCACGGCACGATGTTGGCGTGGTGTTCCATCTCCGAAATCACCACTGCCTGGCCGGGGCGGAGCACGCCACGCCCGAAGCTATGCGCAACGAGGTTGATGGCTTCGGTGCTGTTGCGGGTGAAAATAATCTCGTGGCGATCAGGCGCGTTGAGCAGCCGCGCCACGGCATCGCGCGCCCCCTCATAGGCCTCGGTGGTGCGCTCGCTCATCCAGTGCAGGCCGCGATGGACATTGGCGTATTGCCGCTCCATCGCCGTCGCCATCGCCGCGATGACGGCGCGCGGCTTTTGCGCGGAGGCGGCGCTGTCGAGAAAGACGAGATCGCGACCATGCACTTTCTCGGCGAGGATGGGAAAATCCGCGCGCAGACGCATCACGTCGAGAGGGGCGGAAGGGGTTCCGGCGTTCATCCCTCGGCCTCCCACCAGCGCGCGATGGCGCGATCGAGCACGGCGCGGGCGCCCGCATGCGCGATGCCTTCGATGGCCTCGTCGAGAAAGGCGCGCACGAGCATGGTGCGCGCCAGCTTCTCGGGGATGCCGCGGGCGCGCAGATAGAAAAGCTGGTCGGGGTCGAGCGCGCCGATCGTCGCGCCATGGCTGCATTTGACGTCGTCGGCGAAAATTTCCAGTTCCGGCTTGCAATCGATCTCGGCTTCTGGCGACAGCAGCAGCGCCTGGCTCATCTGATAGCCATCGGTTTTCTGTGCCGCGCGCGCCACCTCGATACGGCCCTGGAACACGCCGCGGGCGCGATCGGCGAGCACGCTCTTGACGGTCTGGCGCGAGGCGCCGCCGGGCGCGTCATGAGCGACGATGGTGGTGATATCGCCATGCTGCGCCCCGCGCAGCAACTGCGCGGCGTTAAGATGCGCGATGCCGCCAGCGCCATCGAGGCGAGCGTGGATTTCGGTGCGGGCAAGCCGCGCTCCGAGCCCAAGTGTGAAACAATCGTAGCGGGCGGCAGCGCCAATATCGGCAAATATCGTCGCGACGTGAAACGCCGCCGTCGCTTCGGTTTGCAGGCGGATATGGGTCAGTTGCGCGCCCGCGCCGAGCGCGATCTCGGCCACCATATTGTGCCAGTAGCAGCCCTGGCCGGTGGCGTATTCGATCAAGGTGAGGCGCGCGCCGGCGCCGAGCCGGATCAGATGGCGGGGATGGACGGCGATCGGTTGCCCGGCCTCGGCAAGGCTGAGATGGGCGAGCGCCAGCGTTGCGGCATCAACGCCATCGGCGACGCGGATCACCGCGCCATCCTCGGCGAGCATGGTGTTGAGCGCGGCAAGCGGGACGCAGCGGAGGGCGAAATCGGGCGTCCGGGCGAACGAGCCGACACCATCACCCTCGGGGAAGCTCGAGCTAGCGGGCGCGATCTTGCCGTTCACCAGGACTAGACGGGGAGCGGCGAAATCGGGCAGGGCGGAAATCAGCGCCGCGGCATCGGCACCCGCCGCGGCGGGTGCGAACGAAACCGCGGCAAGCGCGCGGAGATCGGTGTAGCGCCAGGCTTCCAGCCGTCGCGTCGGCAGGCCGGCGGCCGCGAAACGGCGCGCCGCCGCCTCGCGGGTCGCCAACGCCCCCGGCAGGCTTGCACAACGCCTGGCAAACTCGGCGAGAAAATCCTCGCCCCGCTCCGCGAGGGCGGCGCTCATGCCGCCTCGGCCGCGATGCCCGCGTAGCCGCTTTCCTCGAGTGCGCGGGCGAGTTCGGGCCCACCCGAGCGTACGATCCGCCCGGCCGCGAGGACGTGCACGCGATCGGGCACGATGTGATCGAGCAGGCGCTGATAATGGGTGATGACGAGAGCGGAAAAATCCGGCCCGCGCAGCGCGTTCACGCCTTCGGCGACGATCTTGAGGGCATCGATGTCAAGCCCGCTGTCGGTTTCATCGAGAATGGCGAAGCGCGGCCGGAGAATCGCCATTTGCAGCACTTCGTTGCGCTTTTTCTCGCCGCCCGAGAAGCCGACATTGACATTGCGCTTGAGCATGTCGTCCGGCATCATCAGAGCCTTGAGCGCGGCGCGCGCGCGTTTGAGGAACTGCACGGCGTCAAGCTCGGTCTCGCCGCGGGCGCGGCGGAGGGCATTGAGCGCGGTGCGCAGAAAATTCGCGTTGCCCACGCCGGGCAATTCAACCGGGTATTGAAAGGCGAGGAACAGCCCGGCCACGGCGCGCTCCTCCGGGGTCATCACCAGCACATCGCGCCCATCGAAGAGAATTTCTCCAGCGCTCACCTCATAGCCCTCGCGCCCGGCGAGGATATAAGAGAGCGTCGATTTGCCCGAGCCGTTCGGCCCCATGATGGCATGCACTTCGCCCTGCGGGACCACGAGATCGATGCCGCGCAGGATTTCCTGGCCATTGATCCCGGCGTGCAAGCCGCGAATTTCGAGCATGCCCATCGCCCTCAGCCCACCGAGCCTTCGAGGCTCACGGCGAGCAGCTTCTGCGCCTCGACGGCGAACTCCATCGGCAGCTCCTTCAAGACATCCTTGCAGAATCCGTTGACGATCAGGTTGACCGCGTCTTCTTGCGAAAGGCCGCGGCTGCGGCAATAGAAAAGCTGATCCTCGGCGATTTTCGAGGTCGTCGCCTCATGCTCCACCCGCGCCGTCGGGTTGCGGCTTTCGATATAGGGCACGGTATGCGCGCCGCACTGATCGCCGATCAGCAGGCTGTCGCATTGCGTGTAATTTCGCGCCCCCGCGGCTTTCGGCATCATGCGCACCAGGCCGCGATAGGTGTTGTTCGAGTGCCCGGCGCTGATCCCCTTGGAGATGATGGTACTTCTGGTGTTGGCGCCGATATGGATCATTTTCGTGCCAGTATCGGCCTGCTGATGATTGTTGGTGACGGCGACCGAATAGAATTCCCCGACACTGCCCTCGCCCTGGAGGATGCAGGAGGGATATTTCCAGGTGATCGCCGAGCCGGTTTCGACCTGCGTCCAACTGATCTTGCTGCGCGCGCCGCGGCAAGCGCCGCGCTTGGTGACAAAATTGTAGATCCCGCCCTTGCCATCGGCGTTTCCGGGATACCAGTTCTGTACCGTGCTGTATTTGATCCGTGCGTCATCGAAGGCCACCAGTTCTACCACGGCGGCATGGAGCTGGTTCTCGTCACGCTGCGGCGCCGTGCAGCCTTCGAGATAGCTGACATAGGTGCCTTCCTCGGCGATGATCAGGGTGCGCTCGAACTGCCCGGTATTGCGCGCATTGATGCGGAAATAGGTGGACAACTCCATCGGGCAGCGCACACCCTTGGGCACGAAGACGAAGCTGCCATCGGTGAACACGGCGGAATTGAGGGCAGCGAAAAAATTATCACCCGCCGGCACCACGGAGCCGAGATATTTCCGCACCAATTCGGGATGCTCACGCACCGCCTCGCTGATCGGGCAGAAAATCACCCCCGCCTTGGCCAGCGTCTCGCGGAACGTGGTGGCGACGGAAACGCTGTCGAAGACCGCATCGATCGCGACGTTCTGTTCCGTCCCCGCGCCCTCGACGCCGGCAAGGATGGCGCGCTCCTTGAGCGGAATGCCGAGTTTTTCATAGGTGCGCAGCAATTCGGGATCGACCTCGGCGAGGCTTTTGGGCCCTGGCTTCGGCTTCGGCGCGGCGTAATAGTGGATGTCCTGGTAGTCGATCGGCGGATGTGTAACCCGCGCCCAATGCGGCTCGGTCGTCTCGCGCCAAGCGGCAAACGCCTTGAGCCGCCATTCCAGCAGCCACGCGGGCTCCTGCTTGCGCGCCGAGATCAGCCGGATGGTGTCCTCGTTCAGCCCTTTCGGGGCGATATCCATCTCGATCGCGGTTTCGAAACCCCATTTATAGCCGGACTGGGTTGCGGCCTGGACGGTATCGCGTGTTTCGGTTACGGCGGACATCGGATGCCTTTCTCGGTCAGCGTGGCGGACGATCGCTCACTCGGCGGCGGGGCGCGCAGCGGCACCTTCGCGCACCGGGTAGTGTGTGACGGCGTCCTCGATCATGTCGGCGAGCGTGATGCCCTCGAGCGCCTGCTGGATCGCCTCGTTCACCCGCGCCCAGCGGCCCGACATCATGCAGGAGCCCTGCTGCTCGCAGGCGATCAGGCTGCCCTCGACGCAGGCGGTGAGCGCGATCGGCCCATCGACGGCGGCGATCACCTCGGCGACTGGAATAGCGGCCAGCGGACGCAGCAGGCGATAGCCGCCGCGCGCGCCGCGCAACGAGGCGACCAGCCCGCCGGCAGCCAGGATTTTCAGCACCTTGGCAACCGTCGGCTCCGGCACCATCGTCGCGAGCGCGATACCAGGCGCGGTCTGCATCGCCTCGCCGCGCGCCAGTTGCACCAGAACCACGACCGCATAATCGGTTAGTTTGGAAAGACGCAGCATGACCGGATCGCACCCATCGCCTAAGAGGACTTCAACGGTCCTGATAGAGGGCATTTGGCGTATCCTCCCGGCAAGGTCAAGGGGCGCGGGGAGACTAGCCCTCGCCGAGCGGTCGGCCTAACCTCTCGGCGTAACCATCGGGAGGAAGACCATGTCGGAACAGCGCATGCTGGAGGGGAAAGTCGCGGTCGTCAGCGGGGCGGGCGGCGGGATCGGGCGCGAGATCGCGCTCGCCATGGCGCTCGCCGGCGCCAAGGTGGTGATCAACGATATCGGCGCCTCGCTCACCGGCGAGGGCGCCTCGGCCACACCCGCCGAGCAGACCCGCGCGATCATCCGCCAGCGCGGTGGCGAGGCGGCGATCAGTACCGAGAGCGTCGCCGAATGGGCCTCGGCGCAGCGCATCGTCCAAGCCACTCTCGATCATTTCGGGCGCGTCGATATCGTCGTCAACAATGCCGGCATCCTGCGCGATGTCATCTTCCACAAGATGTCGCCCGAGGACTGGCTGGCGGTGATCAATGTCCATCTCAACGGCAGCTTCTTCCTCTCGCGCGCCGCGGCGCCGCATTTTCGCGCCCAGGAAGGTGGCGCCTATGTGCATATGACCAGCACCTCGGGGCTGATCGGCAATTTCGGCCAGGCCAACTACGCCGCCGCCAAGCTCGGCATCACCGCGCTCTCCAAATCGATCGCGCTGGACATGAAGCGCTACAATGTGCGCTCGAACTGCATCGCACCCTTCGCCTGGAGCCGGATGACCAGCTCGATCCCGGCCGAGACGCCGGAGCAGCAGGCGCGGGTGGCGAAAATCCAGCAGATGACACCCGAGAAAAACGCCCCGATGGCGGTGTTTCTTGCCTCCGACGCCGCGCGGAACGTGACCGGGCAGGTTTTCGCGGTGCGCCACAACGAGATTTTTCTGATGAGTTCGCCCCGCCCGATCCGCGGCATCCATCGCGGCGAGGGCTGGACCCCCGAGCTGATCGCCGAACACGCCCTGCCCGCGCTCCAGGACGCGCTGCTGCCGCTCGATCGCAGTGGCGAGGTGTTTTCCTGGGATCCGGTCTAGCACGCTCGCCCTGGCACGGGCGCCTTGAGCCGATGCGGAACGGCCTCCGCGCGCTCGCGCGGCTGATCGACCGTCTCACCGACCTCGTCGCGGCGATCCTCGTCGTGGTCGAGGTGGTGGTGCTGTTCGCCGGCGTCATCGCGCGCTACGGGTTCGGCAATCCGCTGGTCTGGTCGGATGAACTGGCGGGCGCGCTGTTTCTCTGGCTCGCGATGCTGGGCGCGGCGATCGCGCTCCGGCGGGGCGAGCATATGCGCCTTGGCACGCTGGTGGCGCTGGCATCGCCCGGCTTCCGCGCCCGGCTCGACGCTTTCGCCAGCGCGATTGTCATCGTCTTCGTCATCGAGATCATTGGCCCGGCGTTTGTCTATGCCCAGGAACAATGGCAAATCACCAGCCCGGCGCTGGAATTTCCCGACGGGCTCCGGGTCGCTTCTCTTGTTGTCGGAGCGGTGCTGATGGCGCTGGTGGCGGCGCGGCGGTTGTTTGCCGCATCCGGCCTCGCGGGCGGCCTCGGCGCGCTCGCCGTGATCGCCCTCACGGGCGCTTTGCTGGTGCTGGCGCAGCCCGTCTTCGCGCGGCTTGGCAATTGGAATCTCGTGGTTTTCTTTGTTGGCCTCGTCGCCCTGGCGGTCGCGATCGGCGTGCCCATCGCCTTCGCCTTCGGCACCGCGACCCTGAGCTATCTCGCGCTCACCACCCATATCCCACTCGGCATCGTCGTCAGCCGGATGGATGGCGGCATGTCAGGCATGGTGCTGCTTGCCGTGCCGCTGTTCATTTTTCTCGGTCTGCTCATCGAAATGACCGGGCTGGCTCGCGCCCTGGTCGGGTTTCTCGCCGCCCTGCTCGGCCATTTGCGGGGTGGCCTCGCCTATGTGCTGATCGTCGCGATGTATCTGGTTTCCGGCATCTCGGGCTCGAAAGCCGCCGACATGGCGGCCGTGGCGCCGGCGCTGTTTCCCGAGATGCGGGCGCGCGGGGCGCAGCCTGGCCAGCTCGTGGCGCTTCTGGCGTCCTCGGGGGCGATGGCCGAGACCATTCCGCCGAGCCTTGTCTTGATCACCATCGGCTCGGTCACCGGCGTCTCGATCGCCGGGCTCTTCAATGGCGGCGTGCTGCCCGCCGCCGTCGGCGCGCTCGGGCTGGCGCTCGTGGTGTTCTTTCAGGCGCGGCGGGAGGCGCTCGGCACTACGCCGCGCCAGCGCGGGCGCGAGATCGCGCGGCGCTTCGTCATCGCCTTGCCCGCCCTGGTGCTGCCCTTTCTGATCCGCGCCGCGGTGGTCGATGGCATCGCCACCGCGACCGAAGTCTCGACCGTCGGCGTGGTCTATACCATTGTCGTGGGCTTGCTGGTCTATCGCCAGTTCGACTGGCGACGCCTGGGCGCGATTCTCATCGAAACCGCCTCGCTCTCGGGCGCCATTCTGCTGATCATCGGCACCGCGACGGCGATGGGTTGGGCCCTCACGCAATCGGGCTTTTCGCGCGCCCTGGTCGCTGCCGTGACGGCGATGCCCGGCGGGCGGGCGGGGTTCTTCGCCGCCTCGATCGCCGCCTTCGCCGTGCTCGGCTCGGTGCTCGAAGGCATCCCGGCGATCATTTTGTTCGGCCCGCTGCTGTTTCCCGCCGCCCGCGCGCTCCATATCGCCGAAATCCACTATGCCATCGTCGTCGTGCTGGCCATGGGGCTCGGCCTGTTCGCGCCGCCTTTCGGGGTCGGCTTCTATGCCGCCTGCGCCATCGGCCGCGTCTCGCCCGACGAGGCGATCACCCGCATCTGGCCCTATCTCGGCATCCTGCTGCTCGCCGTGATGCTGGTCGCGGCTCTACCCTGGCTGTCTGTCGGCTGGGGCTGATATGCGCGATAAGGCCAGGGCTCCGCCCTGGACCCGCTGGGGCCAGCGGCCCCAGACCCGCATCATGGAATGGATCGCAAAGGCTCCGCCTTTGCTGGGGGTGCAGGGGGCAAAGCCCCCTGGCCTACGAGGCCCTCAGTTTTGCTTCCCCCGTGCGGCCGAGATCACGAGCAGCGCCCAGCCGAGCATGAGCAGGCTGCCGCCGAAGGGGGCCGCGGCGGCGTGGCGCACGAGGCCGAGGGCAAGAGCGGCGACGGCGCCGGAAAAGAGCGGCACGCCCAGCGCGAAGGCCAGGCCCGCGGCATCGGCAAGCCTTCCGGCGCGTTCCCGCCAGAGCGCGGCAAACAGCAGCGCCGGGGCGTGCCAGAGCGCGATTTCGCTGGCCCGGCCGAGCAGGATGGCCGCCCTGTCGTCGAGCCCGGCATGGGCGGAATAGGCCGCCAGGGCAACGCCGAGCAGCCCGTAGAGCGCGCCGAGCGCAATCCACAACCGTGCCATGTTCAGCCCTCCTCGGCCTCGACGCTGTCCTCGATCCCGAGCGCCTCGCGCGCTGCTTCGGGGGCGAGCACTTCGACCCCCCTGAGCTTGCGATCGACGGCGCGGGTGCGCCTTCGAGCCTCGTCGATGGTGTTGCCCATGGTGCTCGCCTGTTTGGCGAGCCGTTGCAGCACCGCGTCCATCCGGACCATCTCGCCGCGCGTCGCGGCGAGCAGATGGCGCACCTCATCGGCCTTCTGTTCCAGTGCCAGCGTGACATGGCCGAGCAGAATGGTGCGCAGCAGCGCCGGCAGCAGGCTCGGCCCGAGGATCACGACGCGCGTAAGCCTGCTGATCTCATCGATCAGGCCGGGGATGCGGGCGATTTCGGCAAACAGCCCGTCGCTCGGCAGATAGAGCACGGCGAATTCCACGCTGCGCGGCGGAACAATATATTTATCGCGGATTTTCTCCGCCTCCTTGCGAATGCGCTGGGCCAGGCCCTGGCGGGCGGCGCGTTCGCCCTCGGCATCGCCCATCTCGGCGGCGGCGAGCAGGCGCTCATAGTCCTCGGTGGGGAATTTGGCATCGATCGGCAAGAGCGGGCGCACATCGCCGCGCATCGGCATGACGACGGCGAACTCCACCGCCTCCTGGCTGTCGTCGCGCATCCGCACATTCATCTGATAGCCGCCCGCGGGCAGAATATCGTCGAGCATCGCCTGCAACTGCGCCTCCCCCCAGCCGCCGCGCGCCTTGACGTTGGAAAACAGCCGCCGGAGATCGCCGATCTGCGCGGTGACGGACTGGACATCGCCGATCGCCTTCTGCACGGCCGCGAACTGCTCGGTGACGCGAGCGAAGCTCACCGTCATCTGCGCCTCGACCGCGGCGTGGAGCTGTTCGTTGACGCTGGCCTGGATCTCGCCGAGTTTTTTCTCATTCCCCTCGCGAAGTTCCTGAAGCTTTTCGGACATCAGGCGCCAGGTTTTGTCCTGGCCCTCGGCGAGCGCGGTGCGGAGATCGCCCTGGCTCTGGCCAAGCACCGCGCGGAGATCGCCGAGGGGCGCGGTGAGCGCGCGTTCGGTCTCGCGCAGGCGGAGGCCGATGGTCTCGGCGGCACTCTGCTGCCCCGCGAGAAGTTGATCGAGTTTTAGGCGCAGCGTCTCCTCCCGCGCCGCGCCGCGCCATCCCCTGAGCAGCGTCAAAACCGCCGCGAGGGCGGCGAGGGCGGCGAAAACGGTGGTCAGCCCCGCGCCGGCGCTCATCGCTGGCTCTCTCGCCCTGGCCCCTGGGCGGGGCGCGCCGGGCGGCCTATCTCGGCAGCTTGGTTTTTCATCGCGGGGTTTCATCCTCCTTCATGACGTCTTCCTCCTACTCTGAGCCGGCCTCCGCCGGCCTCTCGCGCGCGACCCTCGCTGCTATGGCTTTCGCCTGCGGCGCGGCGGTTGCCAATATCTATTACGTGCAGCCGCTGCTCGGCGTCATCGGCGCGGCATTTCCCGGCGCTGGAACCTGGGTCCGCTTGCTGCCCACGGCCAATCAGCTCGGCTTCGCGATTGGGCTTTTGCTGCTCGTGCCGCTCGGAGACGGGATGGACCGGCGAGCGCTGATTTTCGCCCAGCTCGCCGAGCTGGCGCTCGCCCTCGTTGCGGCCGCGCTGGCGCCGGGACCGGGGATGCTGTTCGCGAGCATGGTCCTGATCGGCATCGGGGCGACGCTCGCCCAGCAGATTGTCCCGCTTGCCGCCGAGCTGGCCAGCCCGGCGCGGCGCGGCGCGACCGTGGGGACGGTCATGAGCGGGCTGTTGTCGGGTATTCTGCTCGGCCGGGTGGTGAGTGGCACGCTCGCCGCCCTGCTCGGCTGGCGAGCGGTGTTCGGGCTGGGCGTCGGGCTCGCCGGGGTGATCGCGGTTTTGCTCGCCCTGACCTTGCCGCGGGGTGTCGCCAAGGAGCGGCTGTCCTATCGCCGCCTGCTCGCCTCGCTGCTGGCGTTGTTCGTCGAATTGCCGGCGCTGCGGCGCGCGGCCCTGGTGCAGGCGGCGCTGTTCGGTGCCTTCAGCGCGTTCTGGGCGACGCTCGCGCTGCATCTCGCCGACCCACCCTTTCGCCTCGGGAGCTCGGCGGCCGGGCTATTCGGGCTGGTCGGGCTGGCCGGCGTGCTTGCCGCCCCGCTCGCCGGACGGATCAGCGACCGGCGCGGGTCGCGCCCGGTGATCGCGCTCGGGGCGCTGCTGACGCTCGTGGCCTGGGCGGTATTCATGGCGCTTGATCGCCTCGCCGGGCTGATCGCCGGCACCATCCTGCTCGATCTCGGCGTGCAGATGGCGCTCATCGCCCATCAAAGCGTGATCTACGCGCTCCGGCCCGAGGCGCGGAGCCGCATCAACACGGTGTTCGTAACGGTGATGTTCGCCGGCGGTGCCGCCGGCTCAGCCTGCGGCGGCCTCGCTTTCGGCATCGGCGGCTGGCGCGCCGTGGGGGGGCTGGGGTTGGCTCTCGGCATGGCGGGGCTTTTCGGGCATCTTCGCCGCTCAACCCTCAGGAGGATCGCATGAGTGGGGTTCGGATCGAGCACGACAGTCTCGGCGAGAAGGCGGTGCCGGAGGCCGCCTATTGGGGGGTGCAGACGGCGCGCGCGGTTGAGAATTTTCCCATCACCGGCGTTAATCTGGCCCATTACCCGGCGCTGCTGCGGGCGCTCGCCATGGTCAAGATGGCGGCGGCGCGGGCCAATTCCGCGCTCGGCAAGCTGAGTGCCGACAAGGCCAGGGCGATCGTCGCGGCGGCGCAAGAGGTGATCGACGGCAAATTCCACGACCAGTTTCCGGTGGATGTCATCCAGGGCGGCGCCGGCACCTCCACCAACATGAACATGAACGAGGTGCTGGCCAATCGCGCGCTCGAACTCATGGGGCATGCACGCGGCGACTACCACGCGCTGCATCCCAATGACGACGTCAATCTCTCGCAATCGACCAACGACACCTATCCCACGGCGGTGCGGCTTTCAGTGTTGCTCTCATGCGGGGAACTTGCCGCTGCCCTCGCCGAACTGGCCGGCGCGTTCGAGCGCAAATCCGCCGAAACCGCCGCGGTCGTCAAACTCGGCCGGACCCAGATGCAGGATGCCGTGCCGATGACACTGGGGCAGGAGCTGGGCGCTTTCGCCACCACCATCCGCGAGGATATCGAGCGCCTGCGCGAGGCCCAGCAGCTGTTGCAAGAGGTCAATCTCGGCGGCACCGCGATCGGCACGCGGATCAACGCCGATCCCGCCTATGGCCCGGCGGCGATCGCCGAACTCGCCGCGATCAGCGGGTTTCCCCTGGTGCAGTCGAGCAATCTGGTCGAGGCGAGCTGGGACATGGGGGCGTTCGTGATGTTCTCTGGCGTGCTCAAGCGCGTTGCCGCCAAGCTCTCCAAGATCGCCAACGATCTTCGCCTGCTCTCGTCGGGCCCGCGCGGGGGCATCGGCGAGATCGCGCTGCCGGCGGTGCAGCCGGGCTCCTCGATCATGCCGGGCAAAATCAATCCGGTCATTCCCGAAGTGGTCAATCAGGTGTGTTTTCAGGTCATCGGCAACGATCTCGCGGTGACGATGGCGGCCGAGGCGGGACAATTGCAGCTCAACGCCTTCGAGCCGCTGATCGCCCACAACATCCATTCCTCGCTCATGCTGCTGACCAACGCGGTCACGGTCTTCACCGCGCGTTGCGTGGCGGGGCTGACCCCGCGCCCGGCCGAGTGCGCGCGCCATCTCGAGGCGAGCGTGGGAGCGGTGACGGCGCTGGTGCCGCTGATCGGCTATGAGGCGGCGGCGCAATTGGCCAAGGAGGCGCTGGCCAGCGGACGGACGGTGCGCGCGCTCGCCCGCGAGAAGTTTTCACTGAGCGATGCCGCGCTCGATGAGATGCTCAACCCAGCGCGGCTTGCGGCGGCCAGTGGCTGATTGCGGACGGTGCAAAGAAAACGGCCCGATCCCGCGCAAGGGGATCGGGCCGCGTTGCCGGGTTGGGCCGCGTTCAGTTCACGCGGGCGAGGGTCGGCAGGCCGAGCAGGTCGGGGAGAATGACCTGGAGCATGCCACCCACTTCCGAGGCGCTTTTGAGGCGGTTGGAAGTGACCATCCCATCCATGTCGGGATTGATGAAGTATTCGAAGAACGGCGCGATGACCAGGCCCGGCGCCGGGACGAAGTTGTAGGTCGCCTGCAGCGCGGTCATGTCCTTCGACTGGTGGATTTGTCCAATCGGCGTGCCGATGGTGGAGTACACCTGGTTGCTGAACTTGTAGTATTCCGCAATCAGGTTGAGCGAGTCGTTGGGCCGGCTGGCCAACGGGCCGCGCCACACCATGCCGGCATCGAACTCATCCGCGATCGGCGCCTGGCCGGTTGCCATCGCCTCGGCCTCGCCGAACAGCGTGATGCCGCGCTTGCTGTTCATATCCGGCCGATAGACCATCTGCGCCGCCTGCGCCCAGAAACCCTCGCGCGGGACACCGTCACTATAGGTCGAGGCCACCAGAGCCTGGGTGACAGCATCCTTGGCGAACAGCGTGGCGCTGTAGTTGCCGCTGTCATAGAAACCGCCGACGTCATACTGGCTCGGGTAGGAAGACGAGGAAAAATCGGTCTTGTAGCCGAATTCGACCGGCAGGAAGACACCGTTGTCATGCGTCATCGAGAGGTTCCAGCCCTCGTTCGAGCGGTTGTAGAAGCCATCGCCATCGGACGCTTCCGCCGCGATGCGGAAATAGGTCTGAAGCGTCGGTTTGAAGGTGATGCGGCCGCCCCAAGCGGAGACCGGGTTCGCCGAGTTGCTGTTGTTATAGTAGAAGAAGGACGTATTGGCGCAGGTGTAATCCACGAACTGGCAGGCAAAATCGAAGGTGTCGAAATCACCCAGATCGTCGATTCGCCCGACCAGGATGCGGATATGGTCGTTGAGCAGGCTCTGATCCCAGTCCAGTTCCGTTAGCCGGAAAGCGTCGTTCGGGCCAAAGACGAAGGTGTTGTCGGTGCCGACGCCGGTGAACTTGGTCCAGCCCGGTCCCTGGCGGTCATCGACGTAGAAATGGATCTGAGCGCCCTGGATACCGGCGATCTTGTTCATGTCGAGGTTGATGCCGAGGGCCGCGTCACCGTCCGAATAGGTGCCGTTCTGGTTGCCACCGCCGGCGTTGTAGCCGGTAATGTTGATGTAGCTGCCATCGATATAGATGCCCTGATTGGCCAGCGTCTGGCCGATCGACTTGCCGACTTGCAGGTTGAACAGGTAGCCATCCGGCGCCGGGGTCGTCGCTTGCGCGGCGGTGCCGGCCGGGGCCTGGGATTGGTCCTGCGCGGTCTGCAGCGGCTGGTCGTTGTCGTTGCGGGCGTTCAGTATCGAATTGAGATAGGCGGATTGCGCATGCGCGGCACCGGCCGCGGCCATGCTCAGGATCGCGGCGGCGACCGTGGCCGTGATGGCCCGGGTCGTGCGGTGCGAGGTTCGGTTGATGGATTGCACCCTGTGGTCCCCCCATAAGGAACGAGATGTGGTTGCCGGGCGGGGAACTGGGCGGCGAGCGCGGGGAGAAGCCGCGCCGGCACGCCAAGGCACCCCGGCCGAACCGGGGCCGCGCCCCCCCAGAGGGCATCGGTCCGATCAGGCGGGGTGATCTAAGCCAAGAAGTTTCACGAAGGCGAGAGCAATCTCGCTGGCGTTACCAAATTGCATGGAAGCTGTGACAATTTGGCAACAACAAACGCCACACGCCGCCCCGGTTCTGAATAAACCGGGGCGGCCCTGGTCTCGCGGCCGAAAACCGGCCGCGCGCAACTCAGGCGCGTCAGTTCACGCGGGCGAGGGTCGGCAGGCCGAGCAGATCGGGGAGGATGATCTGGAGCATGCCACCCACTTCCGAGGCGCTCTTCACGCGATTCGGGGCGGCCATCCCGTCCATGTCGGGGTTGATGAAATACTCATAGAACGGCGAGATCGAGATTCCCGGCGCCGGCGCGAAGTTGTAGTCGGCTTGCAGTGCCGTCATGTCTTTCGAGGGGCGGACCGAGTTGCCCATCGCGACGCCCGTGGTGGAAAATACCTGGTTGCTGAACTTGTAGTATTCCGCGATCAGGTTGAGCGAGTCGTTGGGCCGGCTGGCGATCGGGCCGCGCCAGACCATGCCGCCATCGAGTTCATCCTGGATCGGTGCCTGGCCGGTCGCCATCGCCTCGACCTCGCCGAACAGCGTAATGCCGCGCTTGCTGTTCATGTCCGGGCGATAGACCATCTGCGCCGCCTGCGCCCAGAAACCCTCGCGCGGGACACCGTCAGTGTAGGTCGAGGCCACCAGCATCTGGGTCACGGCATCCTTGGCGAACATGTTGGCGCTGTAGTTGCCGCTGTCATAGAAGCCGCCGACGTCATACTGGCTCGGGTAGGAAGAGGAGGAAAAATCGGTCTTGTAGCCGAATTCGACGGGCAGGAAGACGCCGTTGTCATGCGTCATCGAGAGGTTCCAGCCCTCGTTGGGGCCGTTGTAGAAGCCGCTGCCATCGGACGCTTCCGCCGCGATGCGGAAATAGGTCTGGAGCGTCGGCTTGAAGGTGACGCGCCCGCCCCAGGCCGAGACCGGATCGGCCGAGTTGCTGTCGTTATAGTAGAAGAACGACGTATTGGCGCAGGTGTAATCCACGAAGTTACAGGCAAAATCGAAGGTATCGAAATCACCCAGATCGTTGATGCGGCCCACCAGGATCCGCACATGGTCATTGAACAGGCTCTGGTCCCAGTCCAACTCCGTCAGGCGGAAAGCATCGTTCGGGCCATAGACGAAGGGATCGTCGGTATGGACGCCGGTGAAGCCCATGGCGTTGGGGCCCTGGCGGTCATCGACGTAGAAATGGATCTGGGCGCCCTGGATGCCGGCGATCTTGCCCATGTCGAGGTTGATGCCAAGCGTCGCATCGCCATCGGAATAGGTGCCGTTGCTCACCCCGCCGCCGGCGTTATAGCCGGTGATGTTGATGTAGCTGCCGTCGATATAGATGCCCTGATTGGCGAGCGCCTGGCCGACCGACTTGCCGACCTGCAAATTGAACAGATAGCCATCCGGCGCCGGGGTCGTCGCTTGCGCGGCGGTGCCGACCGGGGCCTGGGATTGATCCTGCGCGGTCTGCAGCGGCTGATCGTTATCGTTGCGGGTGTTCAGTATCGCATTGAGATAGGCCGATTGCGCGTGCGCCTGCTGCACCGCGCCGAGGGCCAACACCGCGACCGCGACCGCGCCAATCCAGGCCGGTGCGCCGCGCCTTTTCTCTGCTACTCGTTCCAACTTCGTGGTCCCTTCCCTAGGGTTGGCGAAAAGCCTGGCCGCGCGCCGGTTTCCGGCATCGCGACACGATCCATGGCGTGAACGAAAACCACGCCAGGGATCGCATCGGCGATTAGATATCGGTGAACGACAAAAATGAAGCCCTCCCTCCCCCGTTTGGGGCAAGAATCTATCGCCTCCCCATACAAACGCCGCGCACTGTTGCGCAATCGCCACACTCGCCTCTCTCGACAGGCGAAGTCGGGCGGCGCAATTCAATGGACCGATGACCATCGACCCGCGCGATCGCACGCTGCACGACGCAAGCGCCCTTGTCGAAGCCGGATTGATCCCGCCCGAGGCGGGCGAGGCTGTGGCGACGCTTGGCGCGCGCTACGCCATTGCCATTCCGCCCGCGCTTCTTGCCTTGATCGAGCAGCCCGACGATCCGATCGGCCGCCAGTTCATCCCCGACCCCGGCGAAATGACAACCGCGCCCGGCGAACGTCCCGACCCGATCGGCGATGAAGCGCTCTCGCCGCTCAAGGGCATCGTCCATCGCTACCCCGACCGCGTGCTGCTCAAGCCGCTGCTCGCCTGCCCGGTCTATTGCCGCTTCTGTTTCCGGCGCGAGCAGGTGGGGCCGGATGGCGGCGTGCTGAGCCCCGCCGAGCTTGACGCCGCCCTCGCCTGGATCGCCGACCGCAAGGCCATTCGCGAGGTTATTCTCTCCGGCGGCGAGCCCATGATGCTCGCGCCGCGCCGGCTCCGCGCGCTGCTCACAGCGCTCGCCGCCATCCCGCATGTCGAGATCTTGCGCCTCCACACCCGCTTTCCGATCGCTTGCCCCGAGCGCGTGACGCCGGCGCTCGCCGCCGCCCTCGATGTCGAAAAAGCGCTGTTCGTTGTCCTCCACGCCAATCACGCGAGAGAACTCACGCCCGGTGTCCGCGCCGCGCTGCGCCGCATCCAGGCACGCGGCATCGCCGTTCTCGGCCAGTCCGTGCTGTTGCGCGGGGTGAATGACAGCGCAGCGGCGCTGGAGGCGCTTTTTCGCGCCATGCTCGCTTCCCGGATAAAACCCTATTACCTGCACCAGCTCGACCCCGCCCCCGGCACCGCGCGGTTTCATGTTCCGCTCGCCGCGGGCCGCGCGCTGCTCGCGGCTTTACGCGGGCGGATCAGCGGCCTCGCTTGGCCGACCTATGTGCTCGATATTCCCGGCGGGTGGGGGAAAGTGCCGGTCGGGCCGGACTATCTCGACCCCCCCGATCACGTCCGCGACCCCTGGGGCGGGCGGCATCGCCTTGCCGCGCCGCCGGCTTCGGGCTAGACACCCGCTTTCCGCCCATCCCGAGAGAGCGAGAGAGATGAAGCAGCAGGCGAACCAGATTCGCGCCGGCCAGGTGATCGAGCACGGGGGCCGCCGCTGGACCGTGCTCAAGCAGCAGATCATCACCCCCGGCAAGGGTGGCGCCTTCATCCAGGTCGAAATGCGCGACCTCAAGACCGGCAACAAGACCAACGAGCGCTGGCGCACCGCCGACACGGTCGAGCGGCTGCTCACCGAGGAAAAGGAATACACCTATTCCTACATGGATGGCGCCAATCTCGTGCTGATGGACAACGAGAGTTTCGAGCAGCACATGGTGCCGGCCGATCTGCTCGGTGATGCCACGCCGTTCCTGCAGGACAACATGAAGGTCACCGTTGATCTGGTGGAGGGCGAGCCGGTCGCCATCCATCTGCCGCCCGCGGTGGTACTCGAAATCGTCGAGGCAGATCCGGTGGTCAAGGGCCAGACCGCGGCGTCGAGCTACAAGCCGGCGAAACTCTCGAACGGCGTGCGCACCATGGTGCCGCCGTTCATCGAGAGGGGCGAAAAAATCGTCGTCCGCACCGAGGATGGCTCCTATGTCGAGCGCGCCAAAAACTGATGGCGCAGGCGTTCTCGCCGCATCTCACCATCATGATCCAGGCCGCGCAGAAGGCGGCGCGGCGCCTGTTGCGTGATTTTAACGAGGTCGAGCAGCTCCAGGTCAGCATCAAGGGGCCGGCCGATTTCGTCTCCCAGGCCGACCTCCGAGCCGAGGCGGTTTTGCACGAGGAGCTGGGGAAATCGCGCCCTGGCTATGCTTTTCTGATGGAGGAATCGGGCGCCCACGGCTCGGAGAACTGGGCTTGGCGCTGGGTTGTCGATCCGCTCGACGGCACCACCAATTTCCTCCACGGCCTGCCGCAATGGGCGATCAGCATCGCGCTTGAGCACCGTCTCCCGGATGGCAACTCGGAACTGGCGGCCGGCCTCGTCTATGCTCCGGCGCAGAACGAGATGTTCTGGGCCGAGAAAGGCGGCGGCGCGTTTCTCAACGACCATCGCCTGCGCGTCTCGGCCCGGCGCGAATTCAAGGACGCGGTGCTGGCAACCGGCATTCCGCACGCTGGCATGAGCCCCGCTGTTCGCATGGCCTTCGCCCGCACGCTGGGCGGACTGATCCCCGAGGTCGCCGGCATCCGCCGCTTCGGCTCGGCTGCGCTCGACCTCGCCTGGCTTGCCGCCGGGCGCTTCGATGGCTTCTGGGAACTCGGCCTCAATCCGTGGGACGTCGCGGCCGGCGTGCTGCTGGTGCGCGAGGCTGGCGGCTTTGCGACCGACGCCGAGGGCGGCGATCCGCGCGCGGCGCGCCAGATCATCGCCGCCAACCCGGCGCTGCATCCCCTGCTCCGCGCCCGCGTCGCCGAGGGGATCGCGGCGGCGGCAAGGCTTGGTTAAAGGCCAGGGCGCTCTGACGGCGCAAGGTGGGCTGGCTCTGTTTGGCGAATATTGCGCGTTTTCCATGTGGGAAAAAAGACGCCATGAGAGAGGCATCCTAGCACCAAACACGGTATTTTCCCTTCCTGCGAGTCAGCCGGTGCGATCGCGAGGGCGGAGCCATGCCCGGAATATCGGAAATTACCCGTGCGGAACTCTGAGGCCGCCATCGGCAAGCGCAGAGAGCCTGTCAGAGGCATTTTATATGGCACATAGTAACGAAATTGCTCAAGCCACCCATGGCTGTTCAACCCGGATTTCCCGGATGGGTGCATTATCGATAAATAGCCGCTGTTTGCCGACGTGTGCCCCATGACCGCGAACCAAGGGCAGAGCGTGGTCGCTCTTCGCCCTCGGCCTCAGCGCCATCCGTAAAATTGCGGAGTCGTGTCTCGGATGATGTGGAAATTGCTGTTGTGGCGTCTCCGGTCAGGGGACCATGACGGTGTCAGGCGACGAGATCAAGAGGCATTGAGGAAAGAGGTTCGCCGAGGCTCTGCCAGCCGTCGACTTTGCGCATGGTGATTTGTCCGGAGGCGAGCAATGACCAGAGCAACATTGCCGCGGTTTCGGCTGAGGGGAGGACGGTCTGGGTCTTGATCCGGCGCTTGCATTCCTCGTGCAGGCGTTCGATGGAATTCGTAACCGGTATAAGATTCTTGGTGCTGATGTCCGGCCAGGTTCTTCGGGACTTGGTGTATGGTGCGACCGTCCGGGACAGAGGCACCGGGAGCACGAAGGTGCGGGCAGGCCGATGTTGTACCATGAGCTGTGAGCTCGAGTTAGCAGCTGGCCGCCTCTGCGACTCACCCGGTTGCGCCGAGAGCGCGAATCCGTAGTTGTCGTGTTGCCCGCCGCTCCCGTTGTTTTCAGCTGGCAGAGGAGGCGCAGATGAGACGCGTGATCGGAATGGACATCCACCGCAGCTTTGGCGAGGTGGTGATCTGGGAGAACGGTCTGACCAGACGCGAGGGCCGGGTCGACATGACCCGAACGGCTCTGGAGGGCCTTGGCAGACAGCTTCTGGAGACGGATGAAGTGGTCATCGAAGCGACCGGAAACTGCATGGCCGTATCGCGTGTGCTCACGCCCTACGTCAAGCGGGTGGTGATCGCCAATCCGCTTCAGGTCAAGGCCATCGCCCATGCGCACGTCAAGACCGACAAGGTTGACGCCGGCACGCTGGCAAGCCTGCACGCCGCCGGATATTTGCCGGAAATCTGGACTCCGGATGCGGCGACGGAGCGGCTGCGCAGGCTCGTCGCGCGCCGCTATCAGCTTGTCCGGCATCGGACCCGGATCAAGAACGAGGTGCATGCCATTCTGCATGCACATCTGATCCCGAAGTGCCCCCATGCCGATCTCTTCAACCAGCGCGGCCGTGACTGGCTCACCCGCCAGCCGGTTCCAGACGACGAGCAGGGTGCGATCGCGCGCCATGTCCGCG
The DNA here is from genome assembly GCA_021801255.1 of Pseudomonadota bacterium. GTDB lineage: Bacteria > Pseudomonadota > Alphaproteobacteria > Acetobacterales > Acetobacteraceae > Acidibrevibacterium. Next base: position 212 of record JAJYYH010000042.1, on the reverse strand, counting down.
AGCTGGATCGGCTGGCCGCGGATCTCTCTGTCCTCGACCACGACATCGCCCAGGACGCGCTGGAGGATGAACCGATCCGCCGGCTGCTGTGGCGCGACAATCTGGATGAGAAAAACCGACAATCAGGATGAGAAAACCTGACCGCGATTTAGGCAGAATATCGCGTTTTGGTTTGCTTGCAAGGGGTGGTTTTGGTTTGATTGTCGCTTCGC
>JAJYYH010000066.1 GCA_021801255.1 Pseudomonadota bacterium | reverse complement strand
GCCGGCCCAGCCGCCGCCAAAGCCAGCGCCGCTCCCGGCGCGCCGCGGACGGCCCCGCCGTGGTGCCACGCGGCCGGGACTTTCCTGAATTACTGCGTTAGATCAACAAGTTCGCGATTCGAGGTGTTGAACTTCAGTCAGACGAACCGCACGAGCTCCAACACAAAGGGTGCCGCTTCAACATCAGCTGCGTTGCGCTGATCCATTAAATTTCCCGATAATGTGATTGAAACCGCGCGCGGGGAAAAAGCTTACATCGTCGCGCCGATCTGCCAGGGGGCGAATTCAGCGGCGCCGAAATCGAAGGTTTCGCTTTTGGTTTTTTCGCCCGAGGCGACGCGGAGGATGAGTTCGAAAATGCGCTGGCCACATTCGGCGACGGTCTCGGCGCCGTCGAGGATGGTGCCGCAATTGACGTCCATGTCGTCTTCCATGCGGCGATACATCGGCGTGTTGGTCGCGAACTTGATCGAGGGTGCCGGCTTGCAGCCAAACACGCTGCCGCGCCCGGTGGTGAAGCAGACGAGATTGGCGCCGCCGGCAACCTGCCCGGTCGCCGCCACTGGATCATAGCCGGGGGTGTCCATGAACACGAAACCCTTGGCGGTGACCGGCTCGGCATAGCGCACGACGTCGACGAGATTGGTGCTGCCCGCCTTGGCCATGGCGCCCAAGGATTTTTCGAGGATGGTGGTGAGCCCGCCGGCCTTGTTGCCGGGGGAGGGATTGGCGTCCATCTCGGCGCCCTCGCGGGCGGTGTAGTCCTCCCACCAGCGCATCAGGGCGACCAGTTTTTCGCCCACCTCGCGCGAGACGGCACGGCGGGTGAGGAGATGCTCGGCGCCGTAGGTTTCGGGCGTCTCCGAAAGAATGACAGTACCGCCATGGCGGACCACGAGATCGCTCGCGGCGCCGAGCGCAGGATTGGCGGAGATGCCAGAATACCCGTCCGAGCCGCCGCATTGCAGCGCGATCGAGAGTTCGCCCGCCGGCACGGTTTCACGCCGCGCGGTGTTCGACTCCGCCAAAACCTCGCGCACGAAAGCGATGCCGGCCTCAACGGTGCGGCGCGTGCCGCCCATGGTCTGGATGTCCATCGCCTTGAGCCGCCCGGCAAGCCGCTGCTCCTCCATCAGCCCGCCGATCTGGTTCACCTCGCAACCGAGGCCGAGCACGATGACGTGGGAAAAATTCGCGTGCCGGGCATAGCCGCCGAGGGTGCGGCGGAGCAGGGCCAGCGGTTCCTTCTGCGTCATGCCGCAGCCGGTTTTGTGGGTCAGCGCCACCACGCCATCGACATGGGGAAAATCGGCGAGCGGGTTTTCCTCGGTGAAGGGATTGCGGCGGAAGGCATCGGCGACCATCGCCGCGACATGTGCCGAGCAATTCACCGAGGTCAGAATGCCGATGTAGTTGCGCGTCGCGACCTGCCCGTCGGGGCGGCGGATGCCCTCGAATGTCGCTGGCGTGTCGATATAGGCGGTCGGGCGAGCATCGACGCCATAGGCATAGTCGCGGGCGAAATCACCCATGGCGCAGTTCTGGACATGAACATGCTGGCCGGGCGCGATCGGTTGCGTGGCAAAGCCGATGATCTGGCCATAGCGACGGATCGGCTCGCCTACCGCGTGGGCCCGCGTCGCGACCTTGTGGCCGGCGGGAATGCGCTCGGTGGCTGTGATATTCTCGGCGATCCGCGTGCCGGGCAGCAGGGTGGCGCGCGCAATCACCACGCCATCGTCGGGCGAAAGGCGGATCACAAGCGGGGTCATGGCGAAACCCTTACTGCTGGAGTTTCGCCTGGATTTCGCTGACAGCGGCGCGCGCGGCCTGAAACATCAGGCCGGAATCATTGGCGATCGTTACCATTTTGAACCCCATCTCGATCATGCGCAGCGCGTAGGCGGGCGAGAGGTTGTGTAGACCGGCGAAGATGCCGCGCTTCGCCGTCTCGCGGATCAGGCGCTCGTAGATTTTCAGGATTTCCGGCTCCTCGCGGTCGAGTTTGGGTGGCATCCCGAGCGAAAACCCGAGATCGCTCGGGCCAATATAAATCGCATCAATTCCTGGCACGTCGAGGATCGCCTCGAGATTGTCGAGCGCCTCGCGGGTTTCGATCATCGGAATACAAAGCGTTTCCTGGTTGGCGGTCGATTGATAGGAACTCATGACGCCATAGGGGGCGGCACGGATCGGGCCATTGCTGCGCGCGCCTTGGGGCGGGTATTTGGCGGCGCGGATGAAAGCGCGGGCTTCGGCCGCGGTGTTGATCATCGGGCAAATCACGCCATAGGCGCCGCCATCGAGCACCTTGCCGATGATGCCGGGCTCGTTCCAGGGCACCCGCACCATGGGCAGCGGCGGATGTTTTTCCATCGCCTGGAAGCAGGCGATCATCGAGAGATAATCCTGCACGCCATGTTGCAGATCGACGGTGACGCTGTCCCAGCCGGCCTGCGCCATGACCTCGGCGGAAAACGCCGATGGGATGGCGAGCCAGCCATTGACCGTCGCCTTACCCTGTTGCCATTGCGCTTTCAGCCGGTTTGCCATGGTGTTTTCCTCCGCTTCGGGGCAAACTAGGCCGGCCCCGGAGGAGCGTCAATTCAACCGGGCGGGAGGGAACAATGGATGGTCTGACGGATGACGCGCTCGAGAACGTATTGGCCCGCGCCGCCGCGTTTCTCGGCCCGCGCCTCTCACGCAACACGGCGCTCCGCGAGCAGCACGCCCATGGCGAGGACACCAACCCGCCGGTCCTGCCCGACGCCGTCGCCTTCATCGAAACCACCGAGGAGGCAGCGCGGCTACTCGCGCTCTGCAACGCGGCGCGCGTCCCGGTGGTGCCCTTTGGCGCCGGCACCTCGCTCGAAGGCCATGTGACGCCGGTGCGCGGCGGTATCTCGCTCGATCTTTCGCGCATGACGCGGATCATCGAAGTCAATCAGGCCGATCTCGACTGCCGCGTCGAGGCCGGGGTCACGCGCCAGCAGCTCAACGCCCATTTGCGCGACCAGGGCCTCTTTTTTCCCGTCGATCCCGGCAGCGAATGCACGCTCGGGGGCATGTGCGCGACCCGCGCCTCGGGGACGAATGCGGTGCGCTACGGCACCATCCGTGAAAACACCCTCGGCCTCACCGTCGCTCTCGCCGATGGCCGGGTGATCAAAACCGGCGGGCGGGTGCGCAAATCGTCGACCGGCTATGATCTGACGCGGCTTTTCATCGGCTCGGAGGGAACCCTCGGCGTGATCACCGAGATCACCTTGAAACTCTCCGGCATTCCTGAGGCGATGGCGGCGGCGATCTGCCAGTTCGACGATCTCGCCGGCGCCGTCGAGACCGTGATCACCACCATCCAGGCGGGAATTCCCGTCGCCCGCATCGAATTGCTCGATGACGACGCGATCGGGGCGGCGATCGCCTATTCCAAGCTCACCGGCCTCGCCTTGCGGCCGACGCTGTTTTTCGAGTTCCACGGCAGCGAAGCCGGCGTGCGCGAGCAGGCGGAACTTGCCGAAACCATCGCGCGCGAAAATGGCGGCGCCGGGTTTCGCTGGGCGGTTGCCGAGGAGGAGCGGGCGCGCCTGTGGAAAGCGCGCCATGACCTCTATTGGGCCGGGCTCGCGCTCAAGCCGGGATATTTCGGCGTCACCACCGACGCCATCGTGCCGATCTCGAAACTTGCCGAGGCGGTGCTCGGGGCCAAGGAGGATATTCTCGCCTCCGGCCTCACTGCCCCGATCGTCGGCCATGTCGGGGACGGCAATTTCCACACCGTGATCCTGATCCCGAAGAACGACCCGGCGGCGCTGGCGCGCGCCTGGGCGCTCGATCGCCAGATCGTCGGCCGCGCGCTCGCGCTCGGCGGCTCGTGCAGCGGCGAGCACGGGGTGGGGCTCGGCAAGCGGGAGTTTCTCGAAGCCGAGCACGGCGCCGAGGCGCTCGCGGTGATGCGCGCGTTGAAGGCGACGCTTGACCCGCAGGGGATTTTGAATCCGGGGAAGATATTTCTCAATTAAAGGCCAGGGGCTTTGCCCCTGGACCCCAGCAAAGGCAGAGCCTTTGCAATCCGTTCCATGATGCGGGTTTGGGGAAGCTGGCCCCAGCGGGTTCCAATGGGATGAAGGGGACAGAGCCCTCGCCTTGACTAACACGGCTCCACGTGAAACTGGCGCGGCGGCGCCGCCAGTTTGGCCTGCGCGGCGACGAGGGCGAGTTCGCGCGCCCCGCGCGCCGCGGTGAGGCGGAGCACCGGCACGAGCCGCGCGGCCATCGCCGCGAGCGCGGCCGCGCCATCGCCGAAACGGAGATATTCGTGGAGAAAAAGCGCCGCGGCGAGATCGCCGGTGCCGCTCACCGCAAGGTCGAAAAACGGCGTGCGCAGGCGATGGAACGCGCCGCCCTCGGCGAGCAGCATATCGACCGCATTCTTGGGCGTCGTCTCCAGGCGTAGCCCGGTGATGAGCACGGCGCGTGGCCCGGCGGCGCGCATGTCCACCTGCAAGGCCGTCGCTGCCCGCTTGACCTCGGCGAGGCTGCCACAGGGAAGGCTGGTGAGCAGGCCGAGTTCGAAGAGATTGGGGGTGATGAGGTCGGCCGCTGGCACCGCCTGGCCGCGCAGTAATTCATCGACCCCTGGCAAGACGTAGAGGCGGCCGTTATCGCCGAGCACCGGATCGCAGGCATAGAGCGCTTCGGGGCTACGCTGGCGCGCCCGCGAGATCGCCTCGATCGCGGCGGCGCCGGTGCGCGGGTCGCTGAGATAGCCGCTGAGCAGGCCATCGAGTCCGTCGAGCGCGCCGATTGCCTCCAGGCCCTCGGCGAGGCGGGCGATCTCGTTGGGCGAAGTCCCCTCGCCGGCGAAGTGGCCGTAGCCGGGGTGGTTGGAAAACCGCACGGTGGGGATCACCGTCACCTCGGCGCCGAGGCGCTGGAGCGGGAAAAGCTGCGCGCTCGCCCCGACATGGCCGTGGCATACAAAGGAATTCAGCAACAGAATGCGCAAGCTCACCCCTCCTTGCCAGGTCAGACCCGCGCGCCTACCTCTGACCGCCTTGGGATCGACAAGCCGAGGATAACGACGCCATGGCGCATGTGCCGCATCTTTTCCAGCCAGTCACGTTCCGCTCCATCACCGCGCGCAACCGCATCGTGGTCTCGCCGATGTGCCAGTACAGCGCCGCGGACGGGCTCGGCGATGACTGGCACATCCAGAATCTCGGCGCCAAAGCGGCAGGCGGGGCGGGGATCGTGTTCACCGAGGCGACGCATGTCTCGGCCATCGGGCGAATCACGCCGGGCTGTCTTGGCCTGTGGAACGCCACACAGGCCGGCTTTCTCGCGCGCCTCGCGGCCCTGATCGCGCGCCTCGGCGCGGTGCCGGCGATCCAGATCGCCCATGCCGGGCGCAAGGCGAGCATTACGCCGCCCTGGCAAGGCAGCAAGCCGATCGCGCCCGCCAATGGCGGCTGGACGCCGGTCGCACCTAGCGCCGTGCCTTTCGATACCGGCCATGCCATCCCGGAAAGCCTGCGCGCCGGCGAGATCGCCGAGATCGCCGAGCAATTCGCCGCAACCGCCCGCATGGCGCGCGAGGCTGGCTTCAAGATCGCCGAGATCCATGCCGCGCACGGCTATCTCCTGCATTCCTTCCTCTCCCCGCTTTCCAACCGGCGCGATGACGCCTACGGCGGCGACCTCCAGGGGCGGGCGCGGGCGCTGATGGAGGTGATCGACGCGGTACGGGGTGAGTGGCCGGCCGATCTGCCGCTTTTCGTGCGGCTTTCCTGCACCGACTGGGTTTCCGGCGGCTTCACCCTGGCCGAGGCGGTGACGCTTGCGCGCTGGCTGGCCCAGCGTGGCGATGTCGATCTGATCGATTGCTCCTCCGGCGGGGCTTCGCCGGCGCAGCACATCCCCTCGCTCCATCCCGGCTATCAGGTACCGTTCGCTGAAGCCATCCGCCGCGAGGCCGGCATCGCGACCGGCGCGGTCGGGCTGATCCGCGATCCGTTTCAGGCCGAGGAGATCCTCGGCAATGGCCGCGCCGATGTGGTGCTGCTCGCCCGCGCCCTGCTCGCCGACCCCGCCTGGCCACTGCGCGCGGCACGCGCGCTCGGCATTGCGCCCGAGATGCCGGTGCAATATCAGCGGGCGCATCTGCCGGGCTGAGTGAATTTTTTTTCACCCACAGCGCCGGGGTGCGCAACATTTTGCAACGCCGCGTCACCGTGTTTCGGGCTATAGCTCTTCTCGACGCTGACCGTGCCCGCTCAGGGGCCGCGAACCTAAGGAGAAATCACGCATGAGATATATTTCCCGACGCCAACCGCGCGGCCGCCTCTTGGCGCTGCCGCTCGCCGCCCTGCTCGGCTTCAGCCTGCCCGCGCTCGCCCAGCAGATGGAGGGCCAGCCGATGCCGAACATGCAGATGCCCGAGCAAGGGATGCCAGGCAAAGGTGGCAACCCGATGCAGCGGGTCGAGCGCCAGATCGAGCAGATGCACAAGACGCTCAAAATCACTCCGGAACAGGAGCCGCAATGGCAGGCTCTGGCCAAGGTAATGCGCGAGAACGCGGCGAACATGGAGGCGCTGTTCAAGCAGCGTGCGGCGCATTTCGATCAGATGACGGCGCTCGAGAGCCTGCAATCCTATGAGCGGATCGCCGAGGCGCATGTCGCTAACATGCAGCGCCTGATTCCGGCGTTCACGGCGGTCTATTCCTCGCTCTCGCCGGAGCAGCGCAAGGCGGCGGATGACGCCTTCCGCTATCAGCAGGAGCGGCGGCGGGCGCGGATGATGCAGAATGGCCAGATGCCGCCCGGGCAGATGCCGCCCGGACAGATGCAGCCTGGCCAGAACTGACCGCCCGGCTTGCCAACCGGTGGGGTTGCGGCTATCACGCCGCCTCCCGCCGGTCGGTATCGGCGGGTGAGCGAGGAGCGCTGCGATGAAGCCCGGCATTCACCCCGATTATCACGACATCACCGTCATCATGACCGATGGGACCCAATTCACCACCCGCTCGTGTTGGGGCAAGGAGGGGGACACACTGCGTCTCGATATCGACCCGAAATCCCACCCCGCCTGGACCGGCGTGCAGCGCATGGTTGATAGCGGCGGGCAGGTTGCAAAATTTAACAAGAAATTCGCCGGTCTCGGTCTCGTGCGCAAATAGCACCCCTCTTGAAGGCCAGGACTTACTCGCCAATATTCAGCGTTGTTGGGGTGCTCGAGAGAGGCTCCGGCATCGGTAATGGGCCGGCCCGTTTGGGCGGTCCGCGGTAAAACCTTGCTGGATAATGGAGGTTTGTTCGATGACGAGTTTTGATTTCGCGCCGCTGTTCCGCACCGCGATCGGTTTCGACCGTTTGGCCCGGTTGATGGACAGCGTTCAGACAGGCGCCGAGGCGTCAGCCTATCCGCCCTACAATATCGAGAAGCTCGGTGAGGATAGCTATCGCATCACGATGGCGGTCGCGGGATTCAGTCAGGACGATCTCGACCTCACGGTGCAGGATAACACGTTGGTTGTGACCGGCCGCACCGCGAACGAAGCGCAGAAGACCGAGGTGCTCTATCGTGGTATTGCCGGGCGTGCGTTCGAGCGTCGTTTCGTGCTCGCCGATCACATCATGGTCGAGGGGGCGGAGATGCAGAACGGGCTGTTGCACATCAATCTCAAGCGCGTCGTGCCCGAGAGCCTGAAGCCGCGCCGTGTCGCGATCCAAACGGGCGAAGCTCCACGCACCATCGCCCACGCCGCCTGAGTTTTTTTCAGGACGGTTTCCAAAGGCTTCGCCTTTGGTTGGGGTGCAGGGGGCAAAGCCCCCTGCGTCTTTTTTGTGAAACGCAAACCCGTGCCAGCTAGCTGAACCCGCTCGCTTCGCCGGCGATGCGGCGGATCGTATAGGTCGCGGCCAGCGCCGCGACGATGGCGTCCCCATGCGGCGTGTCGCGTGCCTCCACCATCAATTCCAGTTCCGCCGATTGCACGCTGGGCGAGGCGAAGAGCCGGTGGTGCGAGACGTCGATGATATTGCCGCCGGCATTGCCGATGGTGGCGGCGATATCGGCGAGCACGCCGGGCCGATCAGGGATTTCGAGGCGTAGCCGCAACAGCCGCCCGTCGCGCAGCAGATTGCGCAGCAGCACGTTGGCGAGAATGCGCGCATCGATATTGCCGCCGCAGACGGCCACGCCGACGCGCCTCCCAGCAAAGCGCTCGCGAAAGGCGATGATCGCGGCAAGCCCGGCCGCCCCTGCCCCTTCGGCCACCACCTTGGCGCCCTCGGCGAGCAGTGCGATCGCCTGTTCGATGGCGCGCTCGGGGACGATGAGCACGTCGGAGACGTGGCGGCGGATCAGCGCCAGCGGGATTTCGCCGATATCGCGCACCGCAATACCCTCGGCGATGGTTTGGCCCCCGACCGCGACCGGCGCACCGGCGAGACGCTGGGCGAGGGCTGCATAGGCCGCGACCTCGACGCCGATGACCTCGATGCCGGGACGGAGCGCGGTGGCCGCGACGGCACAGCCGGCGAGCAGCCCGCCGCCACCGACGGGGACGACGAGCACGTCGAGATCGGGGATGGCGGCAAGAAATTCGAGCGCGAGCGTTCCCTGTCCGGCGATGATCGCGGCGTCGTCATAGGGATGGATGAAGACTAGGCCACGGTTTTTGGCGAGACGATGGGCTTCGGACGCAGCTTCGGCGAGGGTGTCGCCGTGCAGCAGCACCAGGGCGCCCCAGCCGCGGGTGCGCGTCACCTTGGTTGCGGGGGTAAATCGCGGCATGACGATGGTGGCAGCGATGCCGGAGAGATTAGCGTGCCGCGCCACCGCCTGGGCGTGGTTGCCGGCGGAGACCGCGATGACGCCGCGCCCGCGCTCCTCGGGCGAAAGCAGTGCCAGGCGGTTCGCCGCGCCACGTTCCTTGAAGGCGCCGGTGGCTTGAAGATTGTCAAGCTTGAGAAAAATTTGTGCGCCGGTGGCGCGCGAAAGCGTGTCGGAAAAAAGGCTCGGTGTGGCGAGCACCCGCCCGTGGATGCGCGTTGCCGCTGCCTCGACATCGGCAAGGGTGACACTCACGCTTGGTCAGCCGAAACGGACGCTGAGGATCTCGTAGCTGCGATCGCCACCAGGCGCCGGCACCGAGACGGAATCGCCCGGCTTCTTACCGATCAGCGCCTTGGCGAGCGGTGAGGAGACCGAGAGGCGGCCGGATTTGATGTCGGCCTCGTGCATGCCGACGATCTGATAGGTCGCCTCACGCTCGGTTTCCTCGTCAATCAGGCGAACCATGGCGCCGAACTTCACCTGATCGCCGGAGAGTAGCGCGGGGTCGATGACCTCGGCGGCGCCGACAATTTCCTCAAGCTCGGCGATGCGGCCCTCGATGAAGGACTGCCGTTCGCGCGCGGCGTGGTATTCAGCGTTTTCCGAGAGATCACCATGGCTGCGCGCCTCGGCGATGGCGCGGATCACCGCTGGCCGCTCGACGGATTTGAGCTGGCGCAGCTCTTCTTCAAGCCGCTGCAGGCCTGGGGCGGTCATCGGAAACTTCTGCACGGCGCTAACCCTCGATCCTCCCGCTGAGACGGGCGTGTTCCAGATAATCGGCGATCTGCGACGCGCCTTGGGATGGAACGCCACAGACAAGACCGCCACGGCCGGGGACGGCGAGCCAGAAGCAACCCACCCGCCCAGCCGCAGCGCAGTTCAGAACGGCCCCTGAAAATACGCTTGTAGCGGCGCGACTTCAAGCTTTCCCGCGCGCAGCGCCGCAATCGCGTGCACCGCCGCCCGGGCGCCGGCGATCGTGGTGTAGTGCGGCACGCCATGGGTGAGCGCGCTGCGGCGGATATCGAAACTATCGCTTACCGATTGTGCGCCCGAGGCGGTATTGATCACCAGTTGCACCTCGCCCGAGCGGATCGCGTCGACGCAATGCGGCCTTCCTTCGAGAACCTTGTTCATCACGGCAACCGCAAGCCCCGCCTCGCGCAGGCGCTGGGCCGTGCCGCGGGTGGCACGAACGGTAAAGCCCATCTCGATCAACCGCCGCCCGAGCGACACCACCGCCTGCTTGTCGGTGTCCTTGACGGAAAGAAACACCGTTCCTGTCTCGGGCAAGATAACCCCGGCGCCGAGCTGCGCCTTGGCGAAAGCGCGCTCAAAACTCGTATCGATCCCCATCACCTCGCCGGTCGATTTCATTTCCGGGCCGAGAATGACATCGACATTGGGAAACCGGGCGAACGGAAACACCGCTTCCTTGACCGCGACATGCGGCGCGATGGCGTGGCCATCGAGAGCGGCGGGATCGAGCTTTATTCCGGTCATGGCAAGCGCGCCGAGTTTCGCGACCGCGACCCCGGTCGCCTTGGCAACGAACGGTACGGTACGCGCGGCGCGGGGATTAACCTCCAAAACGTAGATCGCATCACCCTGGATGGCATATTGCACGTTCATCAGGCCGACGACGTTGAGCGCGCGGGCCAGGGCTTCGGTCTCGGCCTTGAGTTCGGTGACGATCGCCGGCGGTAGCGAATAGGGCGGCAAGGCGCAGGCGCTGTCGCCGGAATGGATGCCCGCTTCCTCAATATGCTCCATGACGCCAGCAACATAGACGTGGCTGCCATCGGCGATACAATCGACATCGACCTCGATGGCATCCGCGAGGTAGCGATCGATCAGTACCGGATTGTCACCCGAGACCTTGACGGCTTCCCGCATGTAGCGGGCGAGGCCGGCGCGGTCATGGACAATCTCCATGGCGCGCCCGCCGAGCACATAGCTCGGGCGGATCACCACCGGAAAACCGATGCGCTCGGCGACCCCCTCGGCCTCCATGATCGAGCGCGCGATGCCATTTTCTGGTTGTAATAACGACAGATTTTGCAAAAGCCCTTGAAACCTCTCGCGATCCTCGGCGATATCAATCGACTCCGCCGAGGTGCCAAGAATCGGAATTCCCGCGCGCGCCAGGGCCTGGGAGAGTTTGAGCGGGGTTTGCCCGCCATATTGCACGATGCAGCCGAGAACCTTACCGTTCGCCTGCTCGCGGCGGATCAGTGCAATGACGTCTTCCGCCGTCAGAGGCTCGAAGTAGAGCCGGTCGGACGTGTCGTAATCGGTGCTGACTGTTTCTGGATTGCAATTGACCATGATGGTCTCGAAGCCGGCTTCGCGCAGCGCATAGGCGGCATGCACGCAGCAATAGTCGAATTCGATCCCCTGGCCGATGCGGTTCGGCCCGCCGCCGAGAATGACGATTTTTTCGCGCGCGCTTGGCATGGCCTCGCAAACTGGGGCGCCGAAGCCGCCTTCATAGGTGGAATACATATAGGGCGTCGCCGAGGAAAACTCCGCGGCACAGGTATCGACCCGCTTGTAGACGGGAAGCACGCCGAGACGGGCACGAAGTGCTGACACCTCGCTCTCAGGGCGTTGCGTAAGGGCGGCGAGCCGCGCATCCGAAAAACCCAGCGCCTTGTAGGAACGCAAAACCTGCGCATCCTTGGGCAGGCCACGCGCCTTGATTTCCGCCTCGGCCGCGATAATCCGCGTGGCCTCGCGCAGGAACCAGGGATCGATCTTGCAGGCGTCATGGATGTCGGCCACGCTCAAGCCAGCGCGCAGCGCTTGCGCGGCGACCAACAAGCGATCGGGCCGGGGTGTCGAGAGGGCGGCACGGAACGCATCCGCCCCGCCATCGCCGGGTGCCGCGATCTCATCGAGGCCGGCAAGTCCGGTCTCCATGCTGCGGAGACCCTTTTGCAACGCCTCGGCGAAACACCGCCCAATCGCCATCGCCTCGCCCACCGATTTCATGCTGGTTGAAAGAAGGGCCGGGGTTCCGGGGAATTTTTCGAACGTGAAACGTGGAATTTTGATCACCACATAGTCGATCACTGGCTCGAAACTCGCAGGCGTGGTGCCGGTGATGTCGTTGGTGAGTTCGTCGAGCGTGTAGCCAATGGCGAGTTTGGCGGCGATCTTGGCGATCGGGAACCCCGTCGCCTTTGAGGCCAGCGCCGAAGAACGAGAAACGCGCGGGTTCATCTCGATGATCAACATGCGGCCATCTTGCGGGTTGACCGCGAATTGCACGTTCGAGCCGCCGGTATCGACGCCGATGGCGCGCAAGCATGCGATCGAGGCATCGCGCATGCGTTGATATTCCTTGTCCGTCAGCGTCAAGGCGGGTGCGACAGTCACGGAATCGCCTGTGTGGATACCCATCGGATCGATATTCTCGATGGCGCAAACGATGATACAATTGTCCGCGCAGTCGCGGACCACCTCCATCTCGAATTCCTTCCAGCCCAGCACGCTTTCCTCGATCAGCACTTCCGCGACCGGTGAAGCGGCGAGGCCGCCGGTCACGATCTGGTCGAATTCCTCGCGGTTATAGGCGATGCCACCGCCGGTGCCGCCCAGAGTGAAGCTTGGGCGGATGACGGCGGGCAGGCCGATTTCCATGAGTGCGGCGCGGGCTTCCTCATGACTATGGGCAATCGCGCTCTTGGGGCTGGCGATGCCGATCGCGGCCATGGCGTCGCGGAATTTCAGGCGATCCTCGGCGCGATCAATGACCTCGGCGCGCGCGCCGATGAGTTCCACACCATATTTTTCGAACACGCCGGATTTCGCAAGTTGCATCGCGACATTGAGGGCAGTTTGCCCGCCCATCGTTGGCAACACCGCATCGGGGCGCTCGCGAGCGATGATTTTCTCCACGATCTCCGGCGTGATCGGCTCGATATAGGTGGCGTCCGCCATGCCCGGATCGGTCATGATGGTCGCCGGATTGGAATTGACCAACACCACGCGATAGCCTTCCTCGCGCAGCGCCTTGCACGCCTGGGCGCCGGAATAATCGAACTCGCAGGCCTGGCCGATAACGATCGGGCCTGCCCCGATGATCAGGATCGAGTGGATCTCAGTGCGTTTAGGCATCGTTCAGCTCGCCATCAGCGCGACGAAACGCGTGAAAAGGTGGCGGCTGTCGGAGGGACCGGGACTGGCCTCGGGATGGTATTGCACGCTGAACACCGGCTTGCCGGTGAGCGCGAGACCCTCGTTCGAGCCGTCGAAGAGGCTCACATGCGTCGCCGCGACGCCAGCCGGCAGGTTCTCGGGGTCGACGGCAAAGCCGTGATTCTGGCTGGTGATTTCAACCCGGCCGGTGGCCAGCTCCTGGACCGGCTGATTGGCCCCGCGATGCCCGCGCGCCATCTTGAAGGTGCGTCCGCCAAGCGCCAGCGCGAGAAGCTGATGGCCTAGACAAATACCGAAAAGCGGCAAGCCGGAGGCGAGCACACCCTGGATGGCGGGAACCGCGTATTCGGCCGTCGCCGCCGGATCACCGGGGCCGTTCGAGAGGAAAACCCCATCCGGGCGGTGGCGGAGAATATCCGCCGCGCTGCTGGTCGCAGGCACCACCGTGACGCGGCAGCCGGCCGAGGCCAGTGCGCGAAGAATATTCCGTTTGGCGCCGTAATCGACGGCAACGACATGCAAACGCGGTTGCTGCTGCTGCCCATAGCCCGTGCCCCACGCCCAAACGGTCTGGTCCCACGCGTAGCCCTGGGTGCATGAGACGGCACGCGCGAGATCCATTCCCTCAAGCCCTGACCAGGAGGCGGCCGCCGCGCGCAAGCGCGCAAGATCGAAGCGGCGATCAGCGGGAAAAGCGAGCACGCCCGAAGGCGCGCCAAAATCGCGGATGCGGCTGGTGAGCGCCCGCGTGTCGATCCCGGCAATCCCCGCGACGCCGCGCGCCGCGAGCCAGGTGCCGAGCGCCTCATGCGCGCGCCAGTTCGCCGGCTCGGTGATGTCGGCGCGCAACACCAGACCGCGGGCGGCGATCGTGGTTGCCTCGACATCCTCCCCATTGGCACCAACATTGCCGATATGGGGAAAAGTGAAGGTGATGATCTGGCCGGCATAGGAGGGGTCGGTGAGGGTTTCCTGATAGCCGGTCATGCCGGTATTGAAGCAGAGTTCTCCAACCGGCGCGGTCTCGGGGGTATGCGCGCCGAAGCCGTGGCCCCAAAGCACCGTGCCATCGGCGAGCACCAGGGCGGCGCTCGCGCCTTCGGGGGGTTCCTCGGGAGAGGTCATGGCTGGGCTCCGCTGGCCGGTGCTGGGGCGCGGGGGGGCGCCGGGGAGATCGGCGAGGTCAAGGCCGGTCGCGGCAAGCAGTGCCGGCCAGTGGCGTGCCGGTACGCTTCGTGCCTGGCGCCATTTGCGTACCGCCTCGGTGCCGACGCCGAGCCGCTCGGCGGCGGCCTCGGCGCCGCCGAGACGGGTCAGGATCTCTTCGACGGTGAAAGGCATGGTGGTGTTTTATGGGAAAAAAATTCCCGGAGCAACTATGAAATGGTATGGGAAACAAATTCCCGAAAGGCGCGCGCGGAAAGTCGCACTGGGGGCTCGCCCCCTTGACCTCCACCAAAGGCAATGCCTTTGAAAACCTCTACACGAGGGAGACCAGAGTGATGAGCCTACGCGAGAAATTTCCCGACGCGCTTAAGTCTGCGATGAAGGCCCGCGACGCCGCCCGCACCTCGTCCTTGCGCCTGATCATCGCCCGGCTCAAGGAAACCGACATCACTGCCCGCGGCAAGGGCATGGCCGAGGCGAGCCCCGACGAAATCATCGCCATGCTCCGCAGCATGGTGAAATCCCGCCGCGAATCGGTGGAACTCTACCGCCAGGGCAACCGCCCCGAACTCGCCGCCAAGGAAGAGGCCGAGATCGCCGTGATCGAGAGTTTTCTTCCCCAATCGATGGACGAGGCGACACTGGAGGCCGCTATCGCCGCGGCGATCGCGGAGAGCGGAGCGCAGGGCATCAAGGAAATGGGCAAGGTGATGGCGGCGCTGAAGACCAAGCACGGCACGGCAATCGACATGGCGCGCGCCGGCGCCCTGGCACGCCGGAAACTCAGCGGCTGATGGCGCTTGCCCCCGCCTTTCTCGAGGAACTCCGGGCCCGCACACCCCTGCCGGCGCTGATCGGGCGGCGTGTGCGGCTTGCCCGCTCGGGGCGGCAATGGAAGGGCTGCTGCCCGTTCCATGGCGAAAAAACACCTTCTTTCTATGTTTATGACGATCACTACCACTGCTTCGGCTGCGGCGCCCACGGTGACGCGATCGCCTATGTCATGCAGGCCGAGGGCATGGGCTTCATGGAGGCGGTGCAGAGCCTCGCCACCGAGGCCGGGCTCGAGGTGCCCAAACCCAGCCCCGAGGCGCAGGCGGCCGAGCGCGCCCGGCTCGATCTCGCGGCCATTCTGGAACGCGCGGCGGCGGTCTTTCAGCGCCGGCTCGCGCTTCCCGAAGGCGTCGCGGCGCGCGCCTATCTCGCCTCGCGTGGCGTGCACCAGGCGAGCTTGGAGCGCTTTGGCCTGGGCTTCGCGCCCCCGCGCGGCGCGCTCGTCACGGAACTCACGCGCGCGGGCGTCACGTCCGAGGCGATGCAGGCTGCCGGCCTGCTCCGTGCCCGCGAGGAGGGTGGCGACGCGCGCGAATTCTTTGCCGGGCGCCTGATGTTTCCCATCCGCGACCGCCGCGGCCAGGTGATCAGCTTCGGCGGTCGCGTCCTCGGCGAGGGCCAGCCGAAATATCTCAACGGACCCGAGACCGCGCTTTTTGCCAAGCGCCGCACGCTCTACAATATTGATCTTGCTCGCGCCGCCCTCCGCGAAGGCGCCCAGGCGATCGTGGTGGAAGGCTATCTCGATGTTATTTCGCTCGACCAGGCGGGGCTTGCCGGAGTGGTGGCGCCGCTTGGGACGGCATTGAGCGAGGAGCAGCTAGAGACGCTCTGGCAACTCGCGCCCGAGCCCGTGCTCTGCTTCGATGGTGACGCCGCCGGCCGCCGCGCCGCCCTCCGCGCGATCCGCACCGCACTTCCCCTGATCGCGCCCGACCGTAGCCTCCGCATCGCACCGCTGCCCGCCGGCGAAGATCCCGATTCGCTGGTGCGCACGAGTGGTGCGGCGGGTTTCGAGAGCGCGGTGCTGGCCCGCGCGGTTCCCCTCGATGCCGCGCTCTACGCCTTGTTGCAAAGCGAATTTCCTGCCGTCACGCCGGAGGGGAGGAGCGCGTTTCTCAAGGCGCTGATGCAGGCTGCCGGGTCGATCCCGGACCCCACTCTCGCCGGCGAATATCGCCGCGCGCTTAAGGATCGATTTTATGGCGGGCGCGACAAAACGCGCGCCCGGGCACGGGCCACGCCGACGGCAGCGCCAATCCGGGCCCGGCCGCTGCGTGGCGAGGCGGAGCGGGTGCGCATTCTGCTTGCCACCCTGCTCGGCCACCCGCGGCTGGCGCCCGAGGTCGAGGAGGATCTCGCAACCCTCGATCTGCCACCTGATCTCGCCGCCCTCGCCGGGGCGGCAATCGCCTGGAGCCATGCGGCTGCGGAAAATCAGCGGGAAAATCCTCCCCGCGCGCTTGACTCGGGGGTGCTGATCACCCATCTCCGCGCGACCGGGTATGACGCGACGGTGGAGAGGGTTCTGGCAAGAAAGCCAGGCCCCTTGCCGCGCTTTGTCTCCCCCGAGGCACCCCCCGAGGAGGTGGCGGCAGGATGGCTCTATTTCTTCGGCTTGTTGTCCCGACGTCGGCTCGATGAGGAAGTCGCCGCCGTGCAGCGCGAAACCTCAGCCGTCCTTAACGCGCCGAATGAGCGGCGCCTGGTCGCCCTGACAAACGCACTCCGGAACCTCGTCGCTGGCGAACCCGAGGCGGCAGCAGATGAGGCGGGTGATGCCGGGTCCAGGGACCACCTGACATGAGCCGCTCGCTATCCAGACCACACCGCCAGGCCCGGTTGTTGCGGCCGTTTCCGTTGAGGGAGTTTTTCCGCTGATGGCAACCAAGCCAGCCGCCGCGACCGAGACGGCGACCGCCGATCCCGATCTCGACACCACGCTGCTCGACATCCAGTCGGCTGCGGTCAAGCGCATGATCGCCCGCGGCAAGGAGCGCGGCCATATTAGCTTCGACGAACTGAACGCCGTGCTGCCGCCCGATCAGAACAGCTCCGAGCAGATCGAGGATGTCATGGCCCAGCTCAATGAAATGGGCATCCAGGTGGTTGAGGGCGAGGAGGCCGAGGAGGCCGAACCGGTCGCCAAGCCCGAGCGCGAGGAAGAAGAAGCCGAAGAGCCGACTGGCAATGTCGATGAAGAAAGCCTTGGCCGCACCGACGACCCGGTGCGCATGTATTTGCGCGAAATGGGCAGCGTCGAGCTGCTCTCGCGCGAGGGCGAGATCGCCATCGCCAAGCGCATCGAGGCTGGGCGCGAGATGATGATCGGCGGGCTCTGCGAGAGCCCGCTCACCATCCGCGCTATCATCGCTTGGCACGACGCGCTCAAGGCCGGGCGCCTGCTGCTGCGCGACATCATTGATCTCGAGGCGACCCAAGGCGGCCCGCCGCCCGCCGCCGTTTCCGGCGAGCCAACCGAAACGCCCGCCGATCCCGCGGAGGGCTTTGCGCCCAGCGAGGAACTCGATGACGAGGAGGAGGAGGGCGAAGGGGCCGGTCTCTCGCTTTCCGCGCTCGAGGAAAAACTCAAGCCTGAAGTTCTCGCGAATTTCGAGGAGATCGAGGAACTCTACAAGAAACTCCAAAAGGTGCAGAGCAAGCGTCTCGAAGTCATCACTGGCGGCGTGGCGATCAGCGCGCGGAGCGAGAAATCCTACGAAAAGCTGCGCGAGGAGCTGGTCCAGAAGGTCGAGCAGGTGCGGTTGCACAACAACCGCATCGAAGAGCTGGTGATGCAGCTCAAGGAACTCAGCAAGCGGCTTACCGCACACGAGGGGCGGCTGTTGC
The DNA here is from genome assembly GCA_021801255.1 of Pseudomonadota bacterium. Lineage (GTDB taxonomy): Bacteria > Pseudomonadota > Alphaproteobacteria > Acetobacterales > Acetobacteraceae > Acidibrevibacterium. The sequence goes on along the minus strand of JAJYYH010000066.1, from coordinate 4,135 downwards.
GGTTGGCCGAATCGTGCAAGGTCGGGCGCGAGGATTTCCTCAACCAGTATCACGGCCATGAGCTCGATCCCAACTGGCTAGACCGGGTGGCGCGGCTGACCAGCAAGGGATGGAAGAATTTCGCCGCCCGCCACGCCGCCGAGATCATTGAGATCCGTGCGCATATCGCCGAGATTGCCAACGATGCGCGGCTGCCGATCAGCGAATTTCGCCGTGTCTATGGCACGGTTAGTCGCGGCGAGCGCGATTCAGCGCGCGCAAAGAAGGAAATGATCGAAGCCAATCTGCGTCTGGTAATTTCAATTGCCAAGAAATACACCAATCGTGGTCTGCAATTCCTCGATCTGATCCAGGAGGGGAATATCGGCCTGATGAAAGCGGTGGATAAATTCGAGTACCGCCGCGGCTACAAATTCAGCACCTACGCGACCTGGTGGATCCGCCAGGCGATCACCCGCTCGATCGCCGATCAGGCGCGCACCATCCGCATTCCGGTGCATATGATCGAGACCATCAACAAGCTGGTACGCACCTCGCGCCAGATGCTGCACGAAATCGGCCGCGAGCCAGCGCCTGAGGAATTGGCCGAAAAACTCGGCATGCCGCTCGAAAAAGTTCGCAAGGTGCTGAAGATCGCCAAGGAGCCGATCAGCCTCGAGACTCCCATCGGCGACGAGGAAGACAGCCATCTCGGCGATTTCATCGAGGACAAGACCGCGATCATCCCGATCGATGCGGCGATCCAGGCCAATTTGCGCGAAGCGACGACACGGGTGCTTTCGAGCCTTACCCCCCGCGAGGAACGTGTGCTGCGCATGCGCTTTGGCATCGGCATGAATACCGATCACACGCTGGAAGAGGTTGGCCAGCAATTCAACGTTACGCGCGAGCGTATTCGCCAGATCGAGGCCAAGGCGCTCCGCAAGCTCAAGCATCCGAGCCGCAGCCGCAAGCTGCGCAGTTTTCTCGACGACTGAGAATTTGAAAAATGCCCTCGCGCCCGGGAATAGGTCGGAAAGGATCAATGTTGCCAGAGGGTATTCTTGCACAAGCTCGATCTCTTTTAGCGGTCTGAGCCGGCGGCGATGGAACCGGTGGTGCGAGTTGCGGTGCGCGTCGCATTCCTGCGCATGGATCGCCCGCCCGCCGCACCCGCGCCCCCTTGGCCCCGGAGCGCGCAAGTGGTCACGCTGGCGGCGCCGAGTTTGACGTATTATCGCTTTCTCTACGACACGGTTGGCGCTGATTACGTCTGGTGGCTACGCCGGGTGACGCCGGATGCCGAACTCACGCAGTATCTCCGCACGCCCGGTATTTCACTGAACGTGCTCTATGTTGGCGGCGAACCGGCAGGGTTTTATGAAATCGACGCGCGCCCCTGGCCAGTGGTCAATCTCTGCTATTTCGGGCTGATGCCGCAGTTCATCGGGCAGGGATTCGGCGGGCCATTGCTGCGCCACGCCGTCGATCTGGTCTGGCGTCATAACGCGCGCACCATGACGCTCAACACCTGCACCGCCGACCATCCCCGGGCGCTGCCCGGGTATTTGCGTGCCGGTTTCGTGATCTATCGCGAGATCGACGAGGTTTGGAACGTACCCCTCCGCCTCGGCCTCACCATCCCTGAGCGATTGCTTGCGCAACGCCCGGCGGGACGCCCAAGACCTTAGGCGGTCTGCGCCCGACGCAGTTGGGTTTTTCGCTTGTTTCTCCGCCTGCCTGGCCTGTCCCATCGCGGGATCGTGTGTTGCCTTTATCTGCAATTGCGAGTCAGTCGCAATTGCAGATAAAGGCACAGCATGGCTAAAACGCATCCCCCGGGGCGCCGTTGTGCACGCCGGCGTTCTTTTATCCAGGCGCCCCTGATCGTCGCGCTAACCCATCTTATTCAGTGTGCGCCCCGACGGCGCGGTTCACCGGTGGAGGGAGGATCCATCCAGGGAGTTGTTGGTAGACCCTGGTAGCTGACGAGCGGCTTGGTCGGGTAACCGGGCGGGCCGAAGCCTCGTGACAAAGGCCGCCATGGGCGGTTGAGCAATCCGGCAGGCCGTAACGTGAGTGAAGCCTGAGCAGGCCTCGAAAGTGAAGTGATGGACGCCGACCCGCCTGAATAACGGGGAAGGCCCAGGTGGGACGGGGAGGCAACCGACAGATGCACCCGTTCTGGTCCATCGGGGTAGTGGGCACGGCATGTCGGAAGGGTGAGCCGGGTAATTGGGGGAGACCCGTCGCGGGCGAGGGTAGCGGCCTCAACGACGTCGCAGGACGGCGGCTCCGGCGGGTGTCGGACAGGGTTGCCGCGCGACAATCAGGATGAGAATCCGCGACAATCAGGATGAGAATCCGGGTTGGGGGCCTGAGAGGGCCTGGCCCGAGCAGGCCCCCAACCCGGATTCTCATCCTGATTGTCGCGCGGCAGCCCGCAGACCAACGGCATCTGCAAGCGCTTCCACAAGACCCTGCTCGATGAGTTCTATCGGATCGCCTTCCGCAAGAAGATCTACCACAGCATCGATGAGCTGCAGGCCGACCTCGATGCCTGGATCGCCGATTACAACACCAACCCTCCCCATCAGGGCCGATGGTGCTTCGGCAAGACCCTCATGCACACCTTCCTTGACAGCCTGCCCATCGCTAAGGAAAAATCCATGGCTACCTGAACACGACAGACACACCCATCGGCGCCAAATATCCAACACTGTCTGTCAGATCAAGTTCTGATTTGTACAATGTCGGCGGGGTCGAATTTCGGCGGGCGGTTCTGGAATGCCTCGATCGCCGCCTCGATCTCGGTCAATCGTGCCTCCACCGCCTCGGGCAGTTCAGCGGCCTCGCCATACTGCTCTTCGAGCGCGTCGTTCTCGCCCTTCAGCGCATCGAACGCCGCCTGTTCGGCCTCGGTCAGCGGGTTGGTGCCTTGCAGCGGGCGCAGCCCCTGCCGGTGGCCATAAGGGAAGTCGGGGGCGGCCTCGACCCATTGCCAACCCTCGGCGCGGATGGCATCGGCCTCCCGCGCGAGCTTCTCGGCGACCAGCCGGTCGAGCAGCGAGGGATCCTGCAACCAGCCGCCCTCATCCTCCTGGAACAGGTCGCGCATCACGATGCCGCCTGCGGCTTCGTACGCCTCGGTGCCGAGGAAGCAGGCGCGGCGGTCGGTCGCGAGGACCGCGCCCTCGGTCAGCATGCGGCGGATGATGTTCGGTTCCTTGTTCCAGCCGCGCTGGATTGTCGCCCACACCTGCTCCTGCCGCGCGTGATCGTCGCTGACGCAGAACGCCATCAGCTGATCGAGCGTCATCGTCCCCTCGGCATAGGCGTCGAGCAGCACCGGGCTGGCGGCGGCGAGCTTGAGCCGCTGGCGTACCACCGCGGCGGTGACGCCGAACGCGGCGGCGATTTCCTCCTCGCCCTGGCCCTTTGCGCGCAGCGTCTGGAAGGCGCGGAACTGGTCGAGCGGGTGCAGCGCCTCGCGGTCGGCGTTCTCGGCGAGGCTGTCCTCCTCGGCGAGGCCATCGGTCTTGACGATGCAGGGGATGGGCGCCGTCTTGGCCAGGCGCTTCTGCCAGACCAGCAGTTCCAGCGCGCGATAGCGCCGACCGCCGGCGGGTGCCTCGAACATGCCCGTTTCGTTGCCCTCGGCGTCCAGCACGGGGCGCACGCTGAGACTCTGCAGCAGGGAGCGCCGGGCGATGCTCTCGGCCAGCGCCTCGATCGAGACGCCGGCCTTCACGCGCCGGACATTAGCCTGGCTTAGGACGAGCTTGTTGAACGGAATGTCCCGTGACGGGTTCAGGACGATCTTCTGGGTCGCAACCATCGGTGATCTCCGCGACGGGCCGGCCGGGAGCCTCTCTCCCAGCCCCTCGACCCGTCGCGAAAATCCCCACCGCCCTCTCGCTCGCCAGAACCGAGCCTCAGGCGCCGCGGGCATCCGCCGCCGTCTCGGGCAGGTTGACCACCTCGGCACCGGCGGCGCGGTAGGCCGCTGCCACCTCCGCCAGAGGCACGTAGCTGAACGGGCCATGCGGCGGCGGGTCAGGCGGCGCGCCGACGGCGACCATCGGGCCGCGAATGGCGAGCCGCGCCACCGCATCGAAGGCGACGCCACGGCTGTCGATGACCGGCAGGCCGGCGG
>JAJYYH010000055.1 GCA_021801255.1 Pseudomonadota bacterium | reverse complement strand
CAGCGGCGCGATCAGCGCCAACTCGGCCTCCGACATATCGCTTGAATAGCGCGCCCGAATGACTTCATACTTCGCCCGATCGGCCTCGTTCCAAGGCATCGCGAATCTCCCAAAGTTGTCGCAAACCAAGGGAATCAAAGGCCGCGAGGCCGGTCAACCAATTTTAGGTCAGGCTCTAAGATCCCCCCATCGACCCAGGCCGAGCTGCGCCGCGTCGCGGTGACCATGGTGCGCTCAGGCAAGAGCCGGATCGAGGTTGCCGAAGCCGTTGGGGTCAATCGCCGCTTCGTGGGCGCGTGGGTGCGCGCCTTCGAGGTAGCGGGGGAAGCCGCCCTTGCCGGGGGGCGGCGTGGCCGCCGTCCGGGTGAGCAAAAGGCGCTCACGCCGCGTCAGGAAGCCCTGCTCCGGCGGCTGATCGTCGGTAAATGCCCGGATCAGCTGAAGCTGCCGTTCGCGCTCTGGACCCGGGAGGCTGTCGCTCAGTTGATTGCGCAGAGGACCGGTATCCGTCTGTCGCTGAGCGCGATCAGCCTTTACCTGGCGGCCTGGGGATTGGCCGCACGGAAGCCGATCCGGCGGGCCACTGAGCGCAACGAGGCGGCGGTCCGCACCTGGCTGGACCACGATTACCCCGCGATCGTGAAACGGGCGAAGAAGGAAAGGCCGGAGATCCATTGGGCGGACGAAACCGGCATCTCCAACCAGGCCAACTATGGCTGCGGCTTCGCGCCGCAAGGCGAGACACCGGTGATCCCGAGGCCGGCGGCGCGGTTCACGCAGTCGATGATCTCCAGCCTGACCAACCAGGGCAAGTTGCGGTTCATGGTCTACGACGGGGCGCTGAATACCGCGATCTTTCTGAAATTCCTGCGCCGCCTGGTGAAGGACGCCGATCGCAAGCTGTTCATGATCGTGGATAATCTGCGTGTGCACAAGGCCAAGGTGGTGACCGCCTGGGTGGCCGAGAACACCGATTGGATCGAACTGTTTTATCTGCCGCCTTACGCGCCGGAGAGAAACCTGGACGAGTATCTGAACATCGACGTCAAGCAGGCGCTCGGCCGCCGCAGCACGCCTATGGACAAGGTGGCGATGAAGGCGGGACTGCGATCGCACATGCAGGGATTACAGCGGCGCCCCACAAAGGTGCAATCCTTCTTCCAGGCCCCAGACGTTCGCTATGCGGCGTGATCGGAAGGATGGCACGGGCGATGGCGGTGCCGGTGATCCGCACATAGAGATGACTTTACTTGACCGGGAACCGCCGCACTTCAGGGTAGAACTGCGGCGCTTCTCTGCGATCGAACATGCCATAGTCGCGCGCGACCCGTACCCGGCGCACACGCGCACCCTCGGGGATGGTGCCGCCCCGCTCGCCTGCTTCCGCTGCGGCCGCGTCGCGCCAGGATAGGAGCAGCAGCAGGTCGCCCGGGGTCAGGATAGCGTCGAACACATCCCAATCCACCAGACCGTCCGCGGCCGCGGGGAGGCCGAGACGGGAAGCGACCTCGTCGGCCGGGGCTCTCTCGGGCAGGTTGGATGGGCACTTCGCCTCGACGATGGATATGATTTTGCTCACGCCTGTTTCGGTTTCGTCCAGGCGCTGCTCACGCCAGACGTGACCATCCGGCACCCGGTTGTCGGCCGTGACCTGGCCGACCCGCAGGTGGTAGTCCTGGAACACCTCGAAGCGGCCCTTCTCCTGTACTTCGTGGTGCAAGGCATGCGTGCGCCAGCGCACTAGCGCCTTCTCGTCGCGCCAGGTTGACAGCGACAGCAACCAGCCGTCGCGGCGCTTGGAGCCGTAGCGGACGTTATCGATGAATCCGTCTATCTGCACCAACTCGGGGCGCAAGAGCTTAGCATAACCAAGATATGCATCCCATTGGTCGGCCTTCGGATTTACCTCAAAGATGACGGAGAACATGTGTTAATCCTTGTTTACCTGCGGTTTGCCTAAGTTTCGGGGTTTGATGACTCAGAAACTGCCGGCTCAGGCACGGAGTCGGTGCCCTCAAGGAAAGTAAGCGTCTCACGGTAGAGCGCGTAGCGGCCCTCCTCCAGGTGCATCAGGTGCCCGCCGCGGCTGAGCTTGACATCACGCTTGAGCGGCGACGACGCGAGCGCGTCGAATAGCCAACGCCCGTCGGCATCGGTGCACATGCTGTCCCACTCGCCTCGGATGATGCCGACCGGCGCCCGAATCAGACCAGGGTCGTAGGCAAGCCTGCCTGCCCAAGCGTCGTAGATGTCCTGCAATGGACCGAGCGGAACCCTGACCGCCGGCGGCGTCCGCATACGGCTTTCAGGATCGCAGTCCAGGTAGCGCTCACCCCACTCATGGAAGTGCCGTTCCAGCAGCACGGGGGGCTCGCCTTTCGGTGTGTCCGCGGTGAAGCGGTCCCATTGGTCCTGTAAGGTCACCAGCTTCCAAGCGGGCAGGCGTGGAGCGCTCGCCGTACTGTGGCGCCAAGTGATCGGCGCGAAAAACACGAGGCGGTCCACCAGCTCCGGGCAGCGCCCAGCGAAGTGCCCGACAGCCATCGTGCCCCAAGAGTGAGCGATAATTGAGATGCGCTCGCTCACACCGTAGCGGCCAGCAATGAAGCGCGCGGCTACCTCGACTTGCCGGCTAGCATCCTCGGTCCGGCCTAGCGGTGGGTGGCGCTCGGCCGGCTCCGCCATCTCCGGATACCGGTCGGAAAGTATGCTGAAACCGTGGAAGTCCAGCGCCCATACGTCATAACCTGCCGCGCAGAGCGCGTCGCGCCAAGAGTGGAAGTCGAAGCGGTGCGCAATGGATAGCGCGGAGGGGAACGTGCCACCGTGCACGTAGAACACCGCTTTGCGACTGACACCTGCGCCGAGCGGCGTCGTTGCCGCTAAGTAACGCAGGAACAGGCTCAGCCCCGCGCGGTCGCTCGGGATGCGGAAGTGACGCTCGCGTGAATCGAGCAGCGATCGGGTTTCGGCTGGTTGGATGTCCATACGGTATCTCCATAATGTATGTTGTCGAAAACCTGATCCTACTCGCCACCCATGTCACCCTCGAATGCTTCGAGCGAGGTCGAAGTATTGGCGTGCCCTTGCAGGTGCGATCTGTGCTAAGTTTTGCCCATGCGAGCCGGCCCGCACATCTCTCAAATCGCGACGCTCGTGGGCGACCCAGCCCGCGCCAACATGCTCTCCGCCTTAATGGATGGCCGTGCGTTGACCGCGACAGAACTCGCCTACCTCGCCGGTGTCACCCCGCAGACGGCCAGCTCGCACCTGAGCAAGCTCGCCGAGGCCGAGCTGCTCTCACAGGCGAAACAGGGACGGCATCGATATTACCGGCTCGCTTCTCCCCTGGTCGGGCAGATGCTGGAAAGCATCATGGCTGTGGCCGAGACCGGCCCAGCCCGTTACCGTCCGCACTGGAAAGGTGGCGAGGCGCTCCGTGCAGCGCGCACTTGCTATGACCACCTCGCTGGTCGCCTCGCGGTGGGCATTGCGGACGCACTCGTCGCACACGGACACATTGTGCTTGCGGACGATGGCGGCGAGGTGACCGCGGCCGGACAGATGCACTTGGCCGATCTCGGGATCGACATCGGTGCAATCGCGGCCCGGCAGAGGCGCGCCTTTTGCCGGCCTTGCTTGGATTGGAGCGAGCGGCGACCGCATCTGGCTGGTGCAGTCGGTGCGGCGCTATGCGCGCGCGCTTTCGAGTTGGGCTGGATTGAGCGCATCAAAGACAGTCGTGCCGTTTCGGTCACGAGGGCTGGATCGCACGGCTTTGCGCAAGCTTTCGGATTGCAACCATTGTATTGAAGCTGGACTGTTACTCTCGTTAGGGCACGAACAACCTGGTTTATAAAAATTTTATGGCCAAACGCGGATTGTAATCAAACCTGACTACGCCCGCTGCTGGGCGCAGCGACATCGGCCGTTGGCGTCCTCGTTGTGGCCGATTTCACCGGGACCAGGCTTGTCGCGCATCTTAGGAAAACGCGACAGCTCGGCATCCACCATTCCCGTTTGCACGCTCCAAAGCGGACTGGCAAAATCCACCCCACGGAGCCCCTCAAAAGGCAGAGGCAGTGATGAGGCACGGCTTTGCCCATCCGGTGCATTGACATCGTCTCCAGGCAATCTCATTTTGCATTGCACAAATACGATGTGAGCCCGGATTGGGCCGCGTAGCCATTCCCGCCGCCCCCTCCGCGACCGGCAAAAATGGCCGGCGCTGCGGCCTTGGCTCGCGTTGCCGACGAGGCCGTGTGCTCGTCGTCTCTTACAGGGCGGAAATGTCCTTCATGGCAGCAGGATCGCCGCCGCGGATGAAGGGATCGCATCCATGGCTCTGTTTGATGACATCGGCGAAACCATGCTGCGGCACCACGAAGGCGGCCGCGAGTTGGCGCTGAGCCTGGCGCGCGGGGTGCACGCTCTGCGCCAGCGCTTCCGCCACATGTTCGGCCGGCCCAAGGGCCGGGCGGCACCGCGACCCCCGAAGCCGCAGCCCGACGACTCGGCGCGCCTCACTAGCCCCTCTTTCGTGGCGCAGGAGCTTGATCTCGCCAAGGAAGCGGGGCCGAACGGGGCAAAATTTCCGGCTGGGCGATGGGTGATCCCGGGCAGTCTGAGTAATCGCCGCAAATCCTCGCGTCGTCGGCGAGGCGCTCGGCGCACGGCGTTTGCCGCTGCCGCGCTCGGCGCCTATCCTCAGTATTGAGCTTCCCGGGCGCGGGCCGGAGAGTGAACCGCCCCGAGAAGATCATAACCAGGAGAGAAATCATGACGCGAGGAAAAGACCCAGGATTGACCACCGTCCTCATGGTGGCTGCGCTCGCCATGCCTTTTGCCGCGCGCGCCGCTGATGCCCCGGCGGCGCAGGCGGCGCTCCAGCAAGCGGTTCAGAAAGGTGCGGATCTCTTCGCGCATGAGAGTTTCGGCGGCGCCGGCACCTGCGAGACATGCCACCTCAATGGTGGGCGTGATCCCGGCAAGCTTCCGAACGGCAAAGCGATCCCGAGCCTGGTCGGCGCAGCGGCGGGGTTCCCGCGCTATTCCCCGCGTGCGCAGGCGGTGATCACGCTTTCGCAGCAGATCGGCGGCTGCATCCACAACGCCCTCAAGGGCACGCCGCCGGCCCCGGGCAGCGCCGATCTGGTGGCGCTCGAAACCTATATCACCGCGCTCTCAAAAGGCTCGGTGATGGGGACGCAATTCAAATAAAGCCGCGCCTCGCGAACACGCGCTCAGCGTCGCGCCCGATGCTGCCCGGCGTTCAGGGCGCGAAATCCCGCGTCGCGCGTTAACCATTTCCTCATAAATTTAGACTCACTCTTCCGTGATGAGAGCGCCGCGACGGCGTCTTTCGCTGGCATGACCGGGCCTTCGATCCTCCGGTGTCGGCGCGGGGCGTGGCTGGGATCGGCGCTTGATCGGCGGCAGGTGATCGGGTGATCAACCTCGTTTCGATTTCGCAGGCGCTGGTGGTGGCGGAGCACCGGAGTTTCAGCCGCGCGGCGAAGGTTCTCAGGATCCAGCAATCGGCGGTCAGCCGGCGCATTCGCGCGCTTGAGGACGAGATCGGCGTCTCGCTGTTCGAGCGCGAGACCGGCGGCGTGCGGCTGACCGAGGCGGGGCGGGCATTTCTCGATCGCTGCCGCTGCGCGTTGGCGGATATCGACTTCGCCGTCCGAAACGCCGCGAACGCCGGCGCTGGTGGCGAAGGCTCGGTGCGGATCGGCATTCTGTCGTCGCTGTCGGCAGGGTTCGTGCGCGATCTTCTGGTGCGGTTTCGCGTGACCCACCCCGCGGTGGTGATCGAGATCGCGGAAGGGTCGACGTGCGATCATATCGCGCGCCTGCACGACCGCGTGCTCGACATCGCCTTTGTGACCGGCCGGCCCGAGGCCCCGCGCTGCGACGTCGCGCTGCTCTGGCGGGCACGGGTGTTCGTCGTGCTGCCGGAGAGCCATCCTCTGGCTGGCGCGACCGAGATCGCCTGGGACCAGATCAAGGGTGAGCGGTTCATCCTGAGCCGCCAGGCGCCGGGGCCGGAGATCCATGATTTTGTGATCCAGCGCCTCGCCTCGCTCGGCTTCAGCCCGACGGTCGAGCGCTATCCAGTGGGCCGTGAGACGCTCATGCATTTGGTCGCGCTCGGGTTCGGCATCAGCGTGGTGAGCGAGGCGGCAACCGGCACGCGCTATCCCGGCGTCACCGTCCATCCGCTTTCTTCCGCGCAGGACGCGCTGCCCTACAGCGCGGTGTGGCTGCCGGGGAACGACAATCCGGCGCTGCGGCGCTTGCTCAGCCTGGCTCGTGCGATGGCGCCGACCCGCGCGCAGGCGGCGCGGGCGGCGGTGAGTGCGCGGCGCGGCGCAACGCCGCGAAAGCGCGGTCGCCGGCCATGAAGTGCGCGATCATCGGCACGATGAGCCTCGCCGGATCGGTGACCGGCGCGCCGCTCTCACGGCTCAGCGCCTCGGCATAGGCGATGAGATCGCGGTAAAGCGCTGCCGGCAGCGCCAGCGAGAGCTTGACCGGCGTGTCATCGGGGATAGTGCCGAGCTTGAGTTTTGTCATTCCTTTGTCCTCACCCACGATAAGGCTCCAAAACGAGATCGGCGGTGACCATGACCCGCACCGGGAAACCGGGGCGGATGGTGATGGTGGGCTGCACGCTGAGCGAGCGGCTGACGACCTGCTGGCCGGTCTGATTGATGCTTTGCGACACGCCTTGCTGGAGCGCATCGGCGAGCGAGCCGTAATTATTGGCGCTCATGCCGGCCTCGGAGCCGACGCTCAGGATCGTCGAGAGGATGGCCGCCTTGAAGAGCGTGCCCCAATGATTGTCGACTTGATCTTCGAGGCCGGCGTAGCCTTCGGTATCCGCGCCGGGCTGGCGTTCGAGGATGATCGAGCGCCCGTTCGGCATGATGAGCCGGGTCCAGACGAGCAGCGCCCGCGACTGGCCGAAGGCAACCTGCGCATCATATTGCCCGATCAGCCGCGCGCCCTGCGGGATGAGCAGGATGCTGCCGGCAACGCTGTCATAGACATCCTCGGTGACCTGCGCCGTGACCGGCCCGGGAAGATCGGAACGCAGCCCGGTGATGAGCGCCGCCGGAATGACCGAGCCGGCTTGCAGAACATAGGGGCTCGCTGCCGGCTGCAGCCGCTCCTTGCTCACGGTGCGCTGATCGGCGGGACGGTTGAGGAAGGCGAGTTTGTGATCCTGGGGCGCTGCGCCGGCCGCCGCCACAGCCGCTGGCGCCGCCGCCGGGGTGCTGGCGGCGATCGCGGCAACCGGCGCGCTGGTGCTGCCGGCGACGAACAGGCGGCTCACGCGGGCGGCTTCCCGCTCCTGGGCGAGGCGGTCGATATCAGGAGCGGCGAGCGTGCCCGGCACGCCGGCGTCAACCAGCGGCCGGCCGAGATCGCCGGGAAGCGGTGGGCCGAGGCGGGGCGGTGGTTTCGCCCGGGCGGTGTAGTCAGGCGGCAAGGCGGCGAGCCCTTCCGGGGTCGTGCGATGGCTGGTGCTGAAAAGCTCCGGCGCCGGCGGCGCAGGGCGCGGCCGCAAGGCAAGGAACGCCGCCCCGCCGATGCCGAGGCCGACCAGCCCGGCAAGGCCGAGCAGCACCTTGCGCGAGAGCCGGGTGACCGGCGCCCTCTGTGCGCGAAGACGCATCTCTTGCGGCGGCCGTGGCAGCGCCCGTTCTTCATCGCGCGGCGCCTCGGTCATGAGGCCGGCCCTCGGCTGTTCGTCCGGGGCATCACCGCTTGCGACGCATGCGTGCCAGGGTTTTCCGGAAGCGCGCCGCTGTTTACCCCATCGGTGCGGACGATGCGCACGATCTCCTGATGCGCGCCGCCGAGCTTGAGTTCGGCGGCGGCAAACAGACGGTCGACGATCATGTAATTGCCGCGCACGCGGTAATTCACCAATTGCCCGTCACCCTCGGCGCCGATCACCCAGAGCGGCGGCATCTCGCCATGGGCGATGCCGCGCGGAAATTCGATGAACACCTGGCGGCCATCATCGAAGGCGCGCGTCGGCCGCCAGGCGGGGCTGTCGCCCGCGATGCGGTAGCGGAAATTGAGCGCGCTGATGTCGACCCCGGTGGCGAGCGGCGCCGCGGCCTCGGCGGCGGCGTTCTGCTGGCGGAGTGCGATCAGCTGATCCTGCGGATAGATCCAGGAGACCGCGGCCATGTAGGTTTTCTCCTCGGAGTGCAGCTCGAGGTGATAGGTCCGGCGGTCGGTGTTGATGATCAGGTTGGTGGTCAGGTCCGGCCGCGTCGGCTTGACCAGGATGTGAAGGCTCTTTCCGGCGCCGGCGCCGCTTTCGCTATCGCCGATGATCCAGCGTACCGTATCGCCCGCGGCGACGGGGCCGGTGCCGACGAGCTGCTCGCCGGGCTCGAGCACGATATCGGTGATCTGTCCCGGTGCGGCATAGACCTGGTAGAGCGCGCCGTCCGACCACGGATAGACCTGGATTGCGTTGAGATAGCCGGCGCGTGTCGGCTGGATGCGGGCGGCGCCATTGGCGCGATCGATGCGGGCCTGCGGATCGCCGGGTTCGGGCGGCGCGCTTTTGCCGCTGGCAAGCGGCTTCATCTGCCCCGGAAGCGGCAGCGGCGTCGGCAACGCGACGATCTGCACCGGCTGGGGCGGATCCGGCGTCAGCACCGCCGCTTTCGCGTGCGGCGCCTCGTCATAGGAGATGACCGGCGGGATGTCGGTGTTGGCGCAGGCGCCGAGGGCCAGCGCGGCGAGGAGAAGCGTCGTGGGCGGCCGCATCAGCCGAGCTCCTTTGCCCAGTCGAAAGCGTGGACATAGACCCCGAGCGGGTTCTTCTTGAGGCGATCGGCGTCGGTCGGCGTCCGCACGGCGATGGTGAGGATCGCGCTCCAGCGCTCGGTTGCGGCCAGGGCGTCATCGGCATAGCGGCGTTCGATCCAGGTGATGCGAAAACTGTCGGCGGAGGCGCGGATGACGCTCACGATCTCGACCGTGACCTGCACCTTGCCGACCTTGAAAAAGGAATCGCTCGAGCGCGCATACGCGTTGAGGGCCAGCGCGCCCTTGTCGGTGACGTAGTTGTAGGCATCGAGCCAGTTCTGCCGCAGTACCACGGGATCGGCGGGAATGGCGCGGATTTCGCTGATGAAGCGGGCGAGATACCAGGCGATTTGCGGATCGGTGGGCGTGTAGCCGGCGGTTGCCGGGGCGATGGCCTGCGCCTGGCCGAGCGCATCGACCTCGACCACCCAGGGCGTGATGGTGCCGCGCGCCGATTGCCAGAGCAGACCGCCGGTGAGAGCGCCGCTCAATGCCAGCGCCCCGAAGAAGGCAAGCCGCCAGTTCCTGGCCTGCACGCGGGCCGCGCCGATGCGCTCGTCCCAGACCTGGCCGGCGCGCTGATAGGGTGTCTCGGGCGCCGGGGTTTTGCCGTAGCGGACCGTAGGGCGGCGGAACATGGTTACTCCCCCTCGGAGAGGTTGACGCCGCTGCCGCTCGCAGGGTGGTCGCCCGCACGGATGGCGTGATGGGCGGCGCCGATGCCCTGGTGGACGCGCTGCTGGCGCTGCATGCGGCGTGCCCAGGCCGGTGCCCCTGCGGCCGCGCTGGCCCCGCTGGTGGGGGCGGAGTTGCCGGTGACGGCATCCCCGCCGGCGCTGAAGCTCGATCGGAGGCTGGCGCCAGCGCGGCGGAGCGGGCTGGTCACGGCCGCCCCGGCGGCTTCCGCGACCCCCGACATGCCACCAGTGCGATAGGCGGTGCTCGCCGCGCCCGCGAGCCAGGCGCCACCGCGCGAGGCGCCGGCGATGGCGCCGCCTGCCGCGCCAACGGCACCGATGCCCACGCCGGCGAGACCGATGCCAGCGCCGCCGATCCCGGCCACGGCAAGGCCGGTGCCGATCGCCGCCCCTGCGCCAAGCTGTGGCCCGCCGGCGATGAGGCCGTTGGCGATGCCGGGGCCAAAGATTGTCAGGCCAAGGAGAGTAAGGGAGGCGAGGATCAGCGTCAGCGCGTCGGCGATCGTCGGTGGCGTGTTCAGCACAGTGGTGAATTCGCCGAAGATCGTCGCACCGATGCCGACGATGACGGCAAGGACGAGGATCTTGACGCCGCTCGCCACCACATTGCCGAGCACTTTTTCAGCGAGGAAGGCGGTGCGGCCAAAAAGCCCGAACGGCACCAGCACGAAGCCGGCGAGCGTCGTCAGCTTGAACTCGATCAGGCTGACGAAAAGCTGGATCGCGATGACGAAGAAGCTGATGATGACGATCAGCCAGGCGATCAGCAGGATCGCGATCTCGACGAAATTGTCGAAGAAGCTGGTGAACCCGACCAGCCCGGAGATCGCGCTCAAGATCGGCTTGCCGGCATCGATGCCGATCTCGGCGAGCTGCCCGGGCTGCAGAAGCTGCTGGGCGGTGATGGTGCCGCCGCCGGCCTCGAGGCCGAGGCTCGAGAAGGAATTATAGATGATCTGCGCGAGATTGTTGAAATTGCCGAGGATGAAGGCGAAGACGCCGATATAGAGCGTCTTCCTGATCAGCCGGGCGAGGATGTCCTCATCCGGTGCCAGCGCCCAGAACAGCGCGGCAAGGGTGACATCGATCGCGATTAGCGTGCTCGCCAACCAGTGCACATCGCTTTGCACCAGGCCGAAGCCAGAATCGATGTATTGCGTGAAGGTTGCGAGGAACCCGTCGATGACGCCGGTGCCGCTCATCAGCGTGACCGTTCCCGGGTCTCGCGCTTCGGCGTCGGTTGCAACGCGGCAGCGCGGTCAGTGAAAACCCGCCTCGGCATCAATGGAACATCTGCGCAGCACCAGGCTGATAGCCGGCGCCGTAATTGAGGAAACTCTGCAGCTGCTGTTGTGCCTGCGCCTGGCTTTCGAGCCGCTTTGCGCCATCGAGGCTCTGCGCCCGCGCGAGCGACGCCATCACTGCGGTGAGATCGGCGAGCTCGGTCGCCTGGACGGCGATCAGCTGGTTGCCCGATTGCGCCGCCTGCAAGGCGCCAGCTGCCGCCTGGCTCGAGGCGAGCAGGGCGTCGGTTTGCGTGCTGGCGCCGCCGAGATTTTGCACGGCACCGGCCTGGACGCGCATCGCGTCTTGGAAACCGGCGCGCGCATTCTGCCAGCGGGTTTGGGCATCGGCGATCATCTGCGGGGAGGAAACGCTGCTCGCATAGGTCTGCGGGTAGGTCTCGGTAAACGCCTGATCGATGGCGCCGGTGCTGTAGCCGATTTGCTGTGCCTCCGAGAGCAGAAGCTCTGTCTCGCTGCTCGATTGCGCGAGCACGCCGAGCGAGGAATATGGCAGGCTCGCGAGGTTGCGCGCCTGATTGACCAGCATCGCGGCCTGGTTTTGCAGGCCGAGGATTCCATTATCGACCTGCTGCAATTCACGCGCTGCGGTGAGCGCGTTCTGGGCGTAATTGGTCGGATCGAAAACGATCCACTGTGCTTTGGCCGGCGGGATGGCCGCGATGAGGACGAGGGCTGCGGCAAGCGCGGTGCGGATCATGGCGGGGGCTCCTGGCTCAGCATCTCGGCTGCCCAGTCGAGCCCCTTGGCGCGCAGCCAAGCGGCGGCGAAGCCGTCGCTGCCGTGCTCGGCGAGCAGGCGTGAGATCATCGCCTGGTCGCTCTTCGACGAGGCGGCGGTGAAAGCGAGGGCGACTTCCGAGAGCCCAAGCTCGAAGAGCCGGTTGCCGCGCCGCGACTGGCAGTAATATTCCCGCTTGGGCGTGGCCCGGCTCAGGATCTCGATCTGGCGGTCGTTCAGGCCAAAGCGGCGATAGATGGCGGCGATCTGGGGTTCGAGCACGCGCTCGTTGGGCAGGAAGAGACGTGTCGGGCAGCTTTCGATGATCGCCGGCGCAATCGCGGAGCCGGCGATATCGGCGAGCGATTGGGTGGCGAAGACGACGCTCGCGTTCTTCTTGCGCAGCGTCTTCAGCCATTCGCGCAACTGGCCGGCAAAGCCGGGATCACCGAGGGCGAGCCAGCCTTCATCGATGATGACCAGGCTCGGGCGGCCGTCGAGCCGGTCCGCGATGCGGTGAAAGAGATAGGCGAGAGCGGCGGGCGCGGCGCCGGTGCCGATCAGCCCCTCGGTCTCGAAGGCCTGAACATCCGCCGCGCCGAGCCGCTCGCTTTCAGCATCCAGAAGCCGGCCCCAGGGCCCCGCCACCGTATAAGGCTGAAGGGCCTGCTTGAGCGCCGTCGACTGCAGCAGGACGGCAAGCCCCGTGATCGTCCGCTCCGCCATCGGCGCGGAGGCGAGCGCGGTGAGCGCCGACCACAAATGTTCTTTGAGATCGGGCGTGATCGCAACGGATTCCCGGCCGAGGAGGGCCGCGATCCATTCGGCGGCCCAGGCGCGCTCGCCGCTGTCATCGACGCGCGCCAGTGGCTGAAGTGCGACGGCTTCGGCCGCCTCATCGGCGAGTGCGCCACCGAGATCGTGCCAGTCGCCGCCCATCGCCACGGCGGCGGCGCGGATCGATCCGCCGAAATCGAAGGCAAAGACCTGGGCGCGCGCATAGCGGCGAAATTGCAGCGCCATCAGCGCGAGCAGCACGGATTTGCCGGCGCCGGTCGGCCCGACGATCAGGGTATGGCCGACATCGCCGACATGGAGCGAAAAGCGGAATGGCGTCGCGCCCCCGGTGCGCGCGAAAAAGAGCGGCGGCGCCTGCAAATGTTCATCCCGCACCGCGCCCGCCCACACCGCCGAAAACGGCATCATATGCGCGAGGTTCATCGTGGAAAGCGGCGGCTGGCGCACATTGGCGTAGACATGGCCGGGGAGCGAGCCGAGCCACGCCTCGACCGCGTTGACCGTCTCGCGGAGGCACGTGAAATCACGGCCCTGGATCGCCTTTTCCACGAGGCTGAGGCGCTCCTCGGCCATGCGGGCATCTTCGTCCCACACCGTCACCGTCGCGGTGACATAGGCCTCCCCGACGAGATCGGCGCCGAGTTCCTGCAGCGCGGCGTCGGCGTCGAGCGCCTTGTTGGCAGCATCGGTATCCATCAGCGCCGAGGCCTCGTTGGTCATCACCTCCTTCAGCATCGCCAGGATCGATTTGCGTTTGGCGAACCATTGCCGGCGGATCTTGCCGAGCACCTTGGCGGCGTCGGTCTTGTCGAGGCAGATGGCGCGCGTCATCCAGCGATAGGGGAACGCGAGGCGGTTGAGGTCGTCGAGCAGCCCCGGCCAGGTCTGCGACGGAAATCCCATCACGGTGAGCGTGCGCAAATGCGCCCCACCGAGCCTTGGTTCGAGCCCGCCGGTGAGATCCTCATCGACGAGGATGGCGTCGAGATACATTGGCGTCTCGGGCACGCGGACGCGCTGGCGCCGGGTCGAGATGCAGGCGTGCAAATAGGTCAGCGTCTCGCCGTCATCGAGCCACGCGGCCTCGGGCATGAAGCCTTCGATAAGCGCAAGCACGCGATCGCTGCGGTCGATGAAGGAAGCGAGCGCCGCGCGCCAATCGGCGCCGGACTGGGCGCGGTTTTCATAAAGCCAGGCCTCGGCGCGGGCAGCGTCATCGGCTGGGGGCAGCCAGAGTAGCGTCAGGTAATAGCGGCTTTCGAAATGCGCCCCTTCTTCTTCGAATTGCGCGCGGCGCTCGGCATCGACCAGCGCCGAAACCGGGTCGGGAAAGCGGCTCTCGGGGTAGCCGCGGGCAAAGTCGCGCTGCGCCTCGACGAAAATCGCCCAGCCGGAGCCGAGGCGGCGGAGCGCGTTGTTGAGCCGTGCGGTAATGGCGACCAGCTCCGCCTCAGTCGCGGAATCGAGGTCGGGCCCGCGGAACTTCGCACTCCGCTGAAACGAGCCGTCCTTGTTGAGGATAACGCCTTCGCGCACCAGCGCCGCCCAGGGGAGAAAATCGGCGAGGCTCTGCGCGCGGCGGCGATATTCGGCGAGAGGCATCATGGCCGCTCTCACGCGACCAGGTGCTGTGGGTAGCGCAGATGCCGGCGCACCACGTCGACGAACGCCGGATCGCGCTTGGCCGCCCAGACCGAAGCGAGATGGCCGATGAGCCAGAGTGCTGCGCCGGCGAGCCAGAGCCGCAGGCCGAGGCCGATCGCGGCGGCGAGCGTGCCGTTGATGATCACCACCGCGCGCGGCGCGCCGCCGAGCAGGATCGGCTCGGTCAGGGCGCGATGCACCGGCGCGTAGAATCCGGCGATGGCGTCGGCCGGTTCCATCACACCAACACCCCGCCGCCGAACTGAAAGAAGGCGAGGAAGAAGCTCGAGGCGGCGAAGGCGATCGAGAGCCCGAAGACGATCTGGATCAGCCGGCGAAACCCGCCCGAGGTCTCGCCGAAGGCCAGTGTCAGGCCGGTGATGACGATGATGATGACCGAGACGACTTTGGCCACCGGCCCCTGAACCGAATCGAGGATCTGCTGCAGCGGCAGCTCCCACGGCATGTTGGTGCCGGCGGCAAAGGCCGGGGCGCTGGCCAGTGCCAGAAGGGTGGTGGCAAAGCCCGTGAGGGCGCGGGTCAACCGCATCACGTCTCTCCTGCTTCCGTGAGGGCGTAATCGCCGCCGGGGCCGATCCCACACACCACGGCGAGTTCGGCGAGACGGCGGGCGGCACCACGGCCCGCAAGCACGGCAATCAGATTGATGGTTTCGGCGATCAGCGCGCGCGGGACGGTGACGACGGCTTCCTGGATCAGCTGTTCGAGCCGGCGCAGCGCGCCCAGCGCCGAGCCCGCGTGCAGCGTGCCGATGCCGCCGGGATGGCCGGTGCCCCAGGCTTTGAGGAGATCGAGCGCTTCGGCCCCGCGCACCTCGCCGATCGGAATGCGATCCGGGCGCAGCCGGAGCGAGGCGCGCACCAGGTCCGAGAGCGAGGCGGCGCCATCCTTGGTGCGCAGCGCCACCAAATTGGGCGCGGCGCATTGCAGCTCGCGCGTATCCTCGATCAGCACCACGCGATCGCCGGTCTTGGCGACTTCGGCGAGGAGCGCATTGACCAGCGTCGTCTTGCCGGTCGCTGTGCCGCCGGCAACCAGGATATTCTTCCGAGCCAGAACCCCGGCGCGCAGCAAGTCCGCGTGATCGGGGGACATGATGCCGGCATCGACGTAATCGCTGAGCGTGAATACGGCGACGGCCGGTCGGCGGATCGCAAAGCAGGGCGCGGCGACGACCGGCGGCACCAACCCCTCGAACCGCTCGCCGGTCTCCGGAAGTTCGGCCGAAACGCGCGGCGCGCCCGCATGGACCTCGACGCCGACATGGTGCGCAACGAGGCGAAGGATGCGTTCAGCGTCAGCCGCGGGAATGCGAACGCCGGTGTCTTCCAGCCCGCCGGAGAGCCGGTCGATCCACAGCCGCCCGTCGGGGTTGAGCATCACCTCGACCACGCCCGGGTCTTCGAGATGGCCCGCAATCGCCGGTCCCAGCGCCGTGCGCAGCATGCGCGCGCCACGGGCAAAGGCTTCCGATCGCAAGGAAAGCGTCGTCACAAAAACCCCCACCGGATCGCCTCGATGCCGAGGCCGTTGCATCAGCGGCGTCAATTAGAAAGAGCCGGAAGTGAGGCGGCGCAACAACGCTGATGAGGTGGGAGGGCAGCCGGATAGAAAGACAGGCGCCAAGGATGGGCCGCGAGGTTCGCGATTGGCGGTGACACGAGAGCGGTCATGGATGGGATTGCCGTCGGCATGCTTTGGAGCAGTCAGACCGGTCGTGCGACCACAAAGGTGGCCGGATTTGCCCTAAAGTATGCGACAGCCACCGTGTTGCCGTTTTTGCCATCTCGTTGCTTGATCTATGATCCAGGCAGTGGCTTGTGCCTCCGCCTGTTCTATGGCTGCGGTTCCCCGGCGTAGATTCTCTAGCCGCAGAGTGAAAACATCGTGAAGGCCCACCGTCGCAAGTACATAGTGAAGGTAGGGTGTGAGAAAATCAGTCTGTTCTCTGCCGATGGGGGCGGAGAAAGAACCGCCACAGGCGATTATGATAAAGACAGGTCGGTTACTTAGGAGGCCCCTCTTGCCTTCGGGTGTATTGCGGAATGTGCGTCCCGGTCTCACTACATAATCAACCCAGGTTTTGAGCACAGACGGCACGATAAAGTTGTGCATTGGTGTGTCGATCACGACGAGATCGGCGGCTTCCAGTTCGGCGATTAATGTTTCAGAGTAGGCGAGTGCAGCCAACTCCCGAGTGCCACGTTCCTTCGCTGCCATAAGGCTTGCTTCGACGAATGTTTGATCGGGATATGGTGGGGGCCGCCGCGAAAGGTCACGCTCTGTTATTATGATGTCCGCGATTTCCCTAAATTTCGCAATGAACGCCTGACCGGCCTTTCGGCTATGCGAGGCCGAGCCGCTCGGGCTGGCACTGACATGAAGTAGCACGGGCACGTTGTTATTCTCGCATTAGATGAGAAGCGCGGTGAAACGCAGGGCTGTCGCAAGGAGACCTTGACGGTAGTAGAAACGATGGCCGAGCGTATTGGTCAGAGGCGTGTCCAATACAAGCTTTGCGCAGCCGAGCGCCCGTGCCTCCGCCTTCAACCGTTCCATCAGGACTCGGCCGTGACCGCTGCTACGAGATTCCTCATCGGTCACAAGATCATCGACATAGAAATGCACGCCATGCACTAGGTTCTCCTGAACGCGGAAACCGGCCAGGGCGACGGGCTTTGCTCCTTGCCAGAGGGCAAGTAAACGGTAACCTACGGTAACTTGCCTCTGCCATCGTATCAAAAATTCACGCTCAGAGGCGAGGTGCGGCCGAAGTTGTCGCATCAATCCGTAGCAGGCCACAACCTCGGATTCCTTATCCACATAGCGCATGTCAGGTGGGGCTGGCCACGCCATGCTTCCCTCTCGCGTTGACTTCGCCGTGGTCATGTTCTCGCCGGGCGGTGAGGGAGTTGTGGCGAGAATCGCAGTGCAACACCAATGCGATTCCAATTATTGATGGTCCCAATTGCGACGGTCAAAAATATCACTTCCGTCTCCATGAAATGTTCGCGTAGAGCTTCGTAGGATTTGTCAGATGCGCCTTGTGTAGCCACCGCAGTCAGAGACTCGGCCCAGGCAAGAGCGGCGGACTCCCGCTCCGAAAAGACCCCGGCATCCTGCCAGGCAGCGACCAAATCAAGTTTCGCGCTCTCAACGCCCGCCTTTCGGGCAACGTTCAGATGATGTTGGATGCAGAAGGCGCAACCATTGATTTGCGAGACCCGGATCTTGACCAGTTCCGTCAGATGCTTGTCCAGACCGGAATCACCTACCACTTTCCCCAAGGCCAAGAGCGCCGCATACGCGTCTGGGGCGGACTTTAGGAATGTTTGATAATCCACGCGCGGGTGCCCAGTTGACATAAATACTCCTTTCAAGTGATCATAGATAGTCAGGCTCCTAACAACATATCAGAGTTCTTACAACATGGTCAAGTCGCCGCAGAGGGCCCGTTTGCCCAAGCCAGGCGAGGGTAAACGTGGAGAGAAGGGCTATATCGGATATCTGTTACGGCAGGCGGCTGGTGCGTATCGGCACCGGGTAGAACTGGCGTTGGCGGACCTCGACGTTACACCGCCTCAGTTTTCCGTGTTGACTATGCTCGCCGCTTATCCCGGCCATTCCAATGCCGATCTTGCGCGCCTGGCTTTGCTCACTCCGCAAACAGTTAGCGTGATCGTCGCTAATTTGGAGCGCGCCGGCTCAATAGTTCGTCGCCGACATGCGGTCCATGGGCGAATCCAGCATCTCGATCTTACTGAAAGCGGCAAGGCTTTACTGGCAACCTGCCGTGCTCGAGTGCATGAGATAGAGCATGAGCTGATTGACGCCCTGGCATCGGACGAGGAACAGGCAATCAGAAGATGGCTTGTTCGTGTTGCGACTACCGAAGTCGCGTAATTCGTGAAATCGGCGATAGTCGGCCTTTCTCGGGCTTCACGCGATGTTGCCACGTCGCGCGTCTTGGCTGGGCTACCGCGGCGTCCCACGACCAAAATAGGCGACCACTCGCAGTCACCGCGAAACGAAAGCCCCTGCGCGACGGCCGAACCCGGCCATTCAGCAATGTTGTCCGTCCTCAGCATTTCTGGCCTCATCCGCCTCCGTTGCGTTCCCGGCCACATCGCGAACAACCTCGTCCGCCAGTGTGTGCCCGCGCGCGAGCCGCCGACCGAGCGCCTCGACGAAGCCCTGGTAGCGCTCGCGGCCCTTGGCTTGCGCTGCGGCAAGGGCGCTGTCGGGTAGAGGCGGTGTGCTGGTCAGCCAGAACCGGACGAAGACGGCCAGGGCCTCGTTCGTGATGGCGACATGCCGCTCGATGCGCTCGAGATGCCGGCCGATGCGATCGAGGCGGCGGGCGAGTGCGGCTTCCAGCCGCTCGGCGCCGTCGGGGGAGAGATGTGAGGCCAGTGCTGCCTCGACGATCAGGGCTTGGCTCACGCCTTTGCGCCCGGCGTGGTCGGCGAGTTTGGTCATCAGATCGGCCGGCAGGCGGAACGTGTGCTTGGTTCGCATCGCGCTCAGAGCCACATCTCATCGGCCGGATCGAGTGCCGCCTGCCGGGCGACGGCACTCATCGCGCGCCGCACGCCACGCTCACGTTGCGGCTCATCGTCGGCATCCTCGAGCGGCTCGAACTCATTGACCGGCCGCGGCGGCGGCGCGATGTCCTCATGCGCCTGCAACTGAGGCTCGCGGCGGATGCCGCCATTTGCCGGATCGCCGGCGCTGGCGGAGGAAGGTTCGGCGATGATGGCGCCCGCCCAGTCGCCTTGATCGGCTGGGGCATCGTCGGGTGCCGGTTCCAGAAGCTGCGGGGACAAAGATGGCGGCGGCAGAATGCGTGCTGAAAGCTCCGGGTCTTCGTAGTAGCGGGCTTTCCTCGCGCGGATCGGCGGGCAGGCCGAGACCAGCACCAGCTCGTCCTCCTGCGCAAGCTGCATGATCTCGCCCGCGGTCAGAAGTGGCCGCGCAGTTTCCTGGCGCGAGACCATGAGATGGCCAAGCCAGGGGCTGAGCCGGTGGCCGGCGTAGTTTTTCATCGCGCGCATTTCGGTCGCGGTGCCGAGGGCGTCAGAGACACGCTTGGCGGTGCGCTCGTCGTTGGTGGCGAAGCTCACGCGGACATGGCAGTTGTCGAGGATCGCGTTGTTCGGGCCGTAGGCTTTCTCGATCTGGTTGAGCGACTGGGCGATCAGAAAGCTTTTCAACCCATAGCCCGCCATGAAGGCGAGCGCGCTTTCGAAGAAATCCAGCCGCCCGAGTGCCGGAAACTCATCGAGCATCAGCAGCAGCCGATACCGCCGCGCTTTCGGCGCAAGCTCCTCGGTCAGACGCCTTCCGATCTGGTTGAGGATCAGGCGCACGAGCGGCTTGGTGCGGCTGATGTCAGAAGGCGGCACTACCAGGTAGAGGGTGGTCGGCGCCTTTGCCTCCACCAGGTCGCGGATGCGCCAGTCGCAGCTTCGCGTCACGGTGGCGACGACGGGATCGCGATAGAGGCCGAGGAACGACATCGCGGTTGAAAGCACGCCGGAGCGTTCGTTCTCGCTTTTGTTCAGCAGCTCCCGCGCCGAACTCGCGATCACCGGATGCACGCCGCGCGCGCCGAGATGCGGCGTCGTCATCATCGCGCGGAGCGTTTTCTCGATCGGCCGGCGCGGGTCGGAGAGAAAGCGCGCAACACCCGCGAGCGTTTTGTCGGGCTCGGCGTAGAGCACGTGAAGGATCGCGCCGACCAGCAGTGAGTGGCTGGTCTTTTCCCAGTGGTTGCGGCGCTCCAGCGCCCCTTCTGGATCGACCAGGACATCGGCGATGTTTTGGACGTCGCGCACCTCGCCTTCGCCGCGGCGGACCTCGAGCAGCGGGTTGTAGGCGGCGCTCGCGGCATTAGTCGGGTCAAACAGCAGCACACGGCCGAAGCGTTGCCGCCAGCCGGCGGTGAGCGTCCAATTCTCGCCCTTGATGTCATGGACGATCGCCGATCCCGACCAGGTCAGCAGCGTCGGCACCACGAGGCCAACGCCCTTGCCTGAGCGCGTCGGCGCGAAGCAGAGCACATGTTCGGGGCCGTCATGGCGGAGATAGCGCCCCTGCCAGCGGCCAAGCACCGCGCCGTCTTGGGCGAGGAGGCCTGCTGCGCGTATCTCCGCCGTCTGCGCCCAGCGCGCCGAGCCATAGGTGGTCACGCGCTTGGTTTCCCGGGCGCGCCAGACCGACATGCCGATCGCGACGATCACCGCGGCAACGCCACCGGCGGCGGCGATGATGGCGCCCTCGGTGAAAATCTCGCGGGCATAGGCATCGAAGGCGAACCACCACCAGAAGAAGGCCGGCGGCGGATAGACCGGCCAACCAAGAACCCCGAACCAGGGCCGGCCGAGCTGCGGCTGAAAGAGAAGCCGCCACGCCACCCACTCCGTCGCCCCCCAGAGGAATGCGAGCACGGTGGCGCCGACAGCGAACACCTGGCCCCAAAGGATCTTGGTCGCGGACATGGCGATTGCGGAGCAGGATGGATGTTTCGCGCGGCGGCAAGCGCAAAGTGATGGCCAGCGTAGCCGCGGATACCCTGGCGATGAATTCGGACAGTGCGAAGACGCCGGCACTGGCGAAAGACGCCGGTCTCACGGCCGCTCCTCCAGGCGGCAGGCCTGGGGCAAAGCCGGCGCCGGCCATTCCCTTCGCGCGTTTTACCGGACGTACCCGTCGCGCGTCTGCGGCAGTTTCCAGCCCAGCACCTTGCTCGCAACAAGCGTGCGCAGAACTTGCGCCGTACCGCCGCCGATGGTGAACATCCGCACGTCACGCGCCATCCGCTCGAGCGGAAAATCCCGCGAATAGCCGCGCGCGCCGAAGATCTGCAGCGCATCATTGACGATTTTGATCGCCGCTTCGGAGGCGAAAATCTTCGCCTGCGCGGCAAGGTTGGGATCGGGAAAGGCGCTGCCGTTCGGGCCGCGCGAGTCAGCTGCCGCGTAAAGCATCAGGCGTGCGGCGGTGAGCTGCGTCTGCATGTCTGCCAGCATCCATTGCAGGCCCTGGAACTCGCCGATCGGCCGGCCGAATTGCTCGCGGGACTTGGCCCAGGCGACGGCATGTTCGAGCGCCCCGGCGGCGATGCCCATCGCAACCGTGCCGGCCCCGACGCGCTGGCTGTTATAGGCGTTGATCAGGTCGGCAAACCCGCGTTTGAACCCAGATGGCGGCAGCAGCACCCGGTCGGGCGTAATCTCGAGATCGCTGAACGTGATCTCCCCCTCGGGCATGCCGCAGAGCCCCATGGTCGGCTCACGCCGGGTAACGCGCAGCCCCTCGGCCTCGCCGCGGATGGCGAGGAAGCCGCCGACGCCGAGATCCTCACCGCTTTCGTCGAAGACGCGCGCGAAGATCAGGTGCAGGCGCGAGATGCCGGCGCCGGTGATCCAATGCTTGCGGCCGTTGAGCACGTAGCGGTTGCCACGCTTGTCGGCGCGCGTGGTCATGCCGGAGGCATCGCTGCCGGCGTCTGGTTCGGTGATGCAGATGGCCGGCTTGTCGCCATTCAGCACGAGATCGGCGGCGAGCCTCCGTTGCGCCTCGGTGCCGTAGGCCATGATCGTCGAGATCGCGCCCATGTTCGCTTCGACGACGATGCGGGCGGTGACGGTGCAGGAACGCGCCATCTGCTCGATCACCAGGACGGTGTCGAGGAAGCTGCGCCCCTGCCCGCCGAGTTCCTTGGGGATGGTCATGCCGAGAAAGCCCTCGGCTTTCAGCGCATCCACGATGTCCCAGGGGTATTCGCCACTGCGGTCGATCTCGGCTGCGCGTTGCCGCACCAGGCCGTTAGAGAAAGCGGCGGCCCTGGCTTTCAAGGATTCCTGGTCTGGTGTCAGGCGCATGAGGCGTTCCCCCTTGTCGAACGTCCATGATTGGCGGCGTTCGGGTTCTTTGTCGCAGCCAGGCCGGAAATTGGCAGCTGGGTTCCGACCAATGCTGCCGTGACCATAGCATGCCGAGCGGGGGCGTCATCACTCCCCGAACGCAAAAGGTATTTTCTGTTTTGATCGCGTGATCCCACTTGATCGTTCTCGATCTGTGCTTGATCTCCGCCTCAAAAGGTAATATGTATATGACATATGTCGCGGTCGACCGAAGCGCAGAAGGCGGAACGTCTCAATGCGGCTCATGGGTTGCTCGCGCGTGGGCAGAGCGTGGCGGAGGCTGCCTTGTTGTTGTCGCGCCGGTTCGCAATGT
>JAJYYH010000023.1 GCA_021801255.1 Pseudomonadota bacterium | reverse complement strand
GATCACGCTCTGGCGTGTCTTGGCGCCGTCGCGCGTGTTCTCGACGATCTGGAGGTAGCGGCGGTCGCCCGAAGGCTTGATGCGGAAGAACATGCGGCGCTCCAACGAGACACCGCATTAATAGCACAATTATGGGTCAATATAAATGGCGATATGGCGACAATTGTCGCAAAACGTGGCACCACATTCCAGCGGAAAATCGCCCCGCCCGTTGCGTAACCCATTGAAACGATTCATCTCACAATTCGGGAAACGGGCCCGCACTGTTGAACTTCAGTTCAAGGCGTCGAAGCTCGCCGCATACGGCAGCGGCGTCGGTTGTGATCGCGGTCCTTGGCGGATGGGTACATAACTTCGGAATCGGGGCCCAGATTCTTTATTGATCTATTTCCGGACGCGAGGGCATTTTTTCAAACTCTCAGGCAAACGGCAGACGATCGCTCTGATAGACCAACAACAGGGTGCCGTCGCGCACGAAGTGGCTTACCTCGCGCATGCCGATGCCGCCGAGCACCATGCGCGAGGCAAAATTATCCGCCCGCGCCACCGCGATCAGCCGCGCGATCCCGGCCTCCTCGTGAGCAAAACGCAATACCGCGCCGGCGGCCTCGCGCGCCAGGCCTTGTCCGCGCGCTTCCGGCCAGAGCGCGAAGCGGAGCGCGAGACCGAGCCCGTCGGCGCGTTCCATCACGCCGGCGATGCCGACGAAGCGGCGATCGGCACGAAGCCGGGCCGACCACATGCCCACCCCGCGGCGCGCCCAGAAAGCGATATCATCAGCGAGTTCGGCCATCGTCCGCGGCGCCAGACGCACCCCCCCCTGCATCACCGCGAAGACGCGAGGATCGGCCTTGAGAGCGATCAGATCGGCCAGATCGGCCCCTGAGACCGGGCACAGGAGCAAGCGCCCGGTGCCGAGCACAAGCCGTCCTGAGCCGCACACGGGGCAAGCGGTCCGGCCGCCGGCTCAGCGGGTGAGCGGGCGGTATTTGATGCGATGCGGCTCGGTGGCCTCGGCGCCGAGGCGGCGGCGCTTGTCCTCCTCATAGGCCTGGAAATTGCCCTCGAACCACTCGACATGGCTGTCCCCCTCGAAGGCCAGAATGTGCGTCGCGAGGCGATCGAGGAACCAGCGGTCATGGCTGATGATGACGGCGCAGCCGGGAAATTCGGCCAGCGCCTCCTCCAGCGCGCGCAGCGTATCGACGTCGAGATCGTTGGTCGGCTCATCGAGCAGGAGGACGTTAGCCTCGGTTTTCAGCATTTTGGCAAGGTGCACCCGGTTGCGTTCGCCACCCGAGAGCACGCCGACCCTTTTCTGCTGATCCGCTCCCTTGAAATTGAAGGCGCCGACATAGGCCCGCGAGGGCACGACACGCTTGCCGAGATGGATAATGTCTGTCCCGCCGCTGATCTCTTCCCACACCGTCTTGCTGGCATCGAGACTATCACGGCTCTGATCGACATAGCCGAGCTTCACCGTCTCGCCGATACGCAAGCTCCCGCCATCGGGCTTTTCCTGGCCGGTGATCATGCGGAAAAGCGTGGTCTTGCCAGCGCCATTGGGGCCGATGACGCCAACGATGCCGCCCGGCGGCAGCTTGAAGTTCAGGCCCTCGATCAGCAGCCGGTCGCCATAGCCCTTGCTGAGATTTTCGGCCTCGATCACCGTGCCGCCAAGGCGCGGCCCCGGCGGGATGATGATCTCGGCGACATTGCTCGCGAGATCCTGCGATTTCGCCAGCATGTCCTCGTAGCGGGCGATGCGGGCACGGCTTTTCGCCTGGCGCGCGCGGGGGCTCGCGCCGATCCATTCCTCCTCGGCAGCGAGCGCCCGCTGGCGCGCGCTCTCCTCCTTTTCCTCCTGGGCCAGGCGCTTTCTCTTTTGCCCGAGCCACGAGGAATAATTGCCCTCGAACGGGTAGCCGCGGCCGCGCTCGATTTCGAGAATCCAGTTGGTAACGTTGTCGAGGAAGTAGCGATCGTGGGTCACCACCATCACCGTGCCGCGATAATCGCGGAGCGTGTGTTCGAGCCAGGCGACACTCTCGGCGTCGAGATGGTTGGTGGGTTCGTCGAGCAGCAGGAGATCGGGTTTTTCGAGCAGCAGCCGGCAGAGCGCGACGCGGCGCTTCTCTCCCCCCGAAAGCGGGCCGACCAGGGCATCGGCCGGCGGGCAGCGGAGCGCGTCGAGCGCGATTTCGACCTGGCGATCCAGCTCCCAGCCCTCCTCGGCGTCGATCTTGGCCTGCAATTCCGCCTGCTCGGCGAGCAGCGCCTCCATTTGCGCCTCCTCCATCGGCTCGGAGAAGGCCTCGGCGATCGCGTTGAAACGCTGGAGCGCGGCCTTGAGAGGACCAAACGCTTCCTCGACATTCTCTCCCACGGTTTTCGTGGGATCGAGCCGCGGCTCCTGCTCCAGATAACCGACCCGCACGCCCTCCGCCGCCCAGGCCTCGCCGCCATACTCGCGCTCAATCCCGGCCATGATGCGCAAAAGCGTCGATTTCCCGGCGCCGTTGACACCGAGCACGCCGATCTTCACCCCAGGCAGGAAGGACAGCGTGATGCCCTTGAACACCTCGCGCCCACCGGGATAGGCTTTGGTGAGGTCTTTCATCACGTAAACATACTGATAACTCGGCATTCTCGGGCTCCGGCATGAGACGCGGCGGTTTTAGGGGGGTCTGGGCGTCGCGGCAATCACCGCCCGCCTGGTTTGCGCCCGGCAGGACTCGAACCTGCAACCAAGCCGTTATGAGCGGCCCGCTCTGACCAATTGAGCTACAGGCGCGAGGGCAAAGCCTAATTGCCGGAAAGCCGAAGCGATTGGCAAGGGTGCTCGGTAAGATTAAGGTGGGTGATCTTTATCGCAGTGCATCATCCGCTCAACGCCGGCCACGCTGGAAGGTTTCTCAATGAACGTCGCCAAGATTTCCCCCGGGCGCAATGTGCCTCGTGATATCAACGTGGTGATCGAGATCCCGCAAGGCTCGGCGGTAAAATATGAGGTGGACAAGGAATCGGGCGCGGTGGTGGTCGATCGCTTCCTGTTCACCCCGATGGCCTACCCGGCGGCCTACGGCTTCGTGCCGGGCACGCTCGCCGCCGACGGTGACCCATTGGACGCGCTGGTGCTGCTGCCGGCGCAGGTGGTGCCGGGGGCGGTCGTGCGGGCGCGCCCGGTCGGCATGCTGCTGATGGAGGACGAAAACGGGCAGGACGAGAAGGTGATCTGCGTCCCCCACGACAAAATCCACCCGCAACACAGCGACGTCACAACGGCGTCCGATCTGCCCGCGATCACGCGCCGGGCGATCGAGCACTTCTTTACCTACTACAAGGATCTCGAAGACGATAAATGGGTGAAGGTGACCGGCTGGGCCGATCGTGAGGCGGCGGAAAAAACCATCCTCGAAGCCATCGCCGCCTATCACACGCCCGACCCCAACGTCACCTGAGGATTTGAAAAAAAGACCTTCGGACTCGGGAATTATCTGCCAATCGCCTTCTTGAACCCAGCGGGCCCCATAAGGCCGGCTAGGGCGCCGCACAGGTGAAAAGGTTCGGCGTGACCGGGTCGAGGCGGAAGGCGAAATCCTGGTGCCAGCCAAAATCCCGCCCGCTCACGAGGTCGCCGAGCTGGCAAGGGCTGGGAAGATGCAACACCAGCGGCCAGGGGGTTGCGGGAAGCGGCGAAAAATCGCGCTCGATGCCGAGGATCAGCCGATCTTTCACCTGCCGACGCACCACCGCCACGCCCGCCGCCGCCGTCTCGGCTGCTGTCGTCAGTTGAACCGGCGGCGTGAGGCCTGATGCCACCAGCAGCGCCTGAAGTCGTACCCCTTGGGAGACGGGATCGAGCAGCACCGCGCGCTGGCCCGCGGCAAAGAGATCGGCGAGAGCCGGGCGAGCGCGGCGGCGGCCATGGTCGTCGAACACGCCGGGCACAGTGTCGGCGATCACCACCCCGCCGCCGGCAACAAAGCGGCGGATGGCGGCAACCTCTCCTGCCGAGAGCGCGATCGCCTGGGGAAGCAGCAATACCCGCATGCCCAGAAGCCCGTCTCCGGCAAGCGTGGCGGGGTCGAGGATCCGCGGCTGCCAGCCTTGCGGGCGGAGCCCGGCAAGAAACGCCGCACGCGCCCGGCTTGCGTCATTTTCGGCGTAGTCGAGATCAGCCCCACGCCTTGCCCAGTCATCCGCCGCCGCGCGTCGCGCCAGCAGCCACGAGACGCGAAAACTTGCCGGCGAATAAAGCAGCGCGATCGGGTCGGTGAGCGGCGCGCTGGCCAGCATCACCCGGCCGAGCCGGCCCGCCAGTGCCTCAAACAGTGGCGCCGCCCGCCGCCCCCAAGGGCCGAGCGTGCCATCCGGGCGCGCCAGCGCCTGGTCCTCATCCCACAAAATCACCCCGCGCATGCCGTGCAGAATCCCATGCCAAAGCGCATGGGTTGCCGCGTCGTCATCGCCAGCGATGGTCATCAGCGTAATCAAGCGCGGGTTCATCGCCTGCGCGATCGCGACGCTATCGCCGAAATCATAGATTTCCATGACATCGAGCACAGGCGCGAGACGAGCATAGTCATACCCCCCCCAGCCCGGAATCTGCCCGCCTTCCAGCGCCACCAGGGCGTGCCGATCGGCGGCATGCACAGCGCGCCCGCCAAAGGCCACGGCTTCGGCGAATGAAACATCCATCCACGCCTTGAAATCCGCCCAGGGGGCGAGATTATCGGCGCTCCGCAGCGCCTCATCGGTCGTCATCGGCACCACCGCCGAGAAGCTCGCGAAATGCGAGCCCCATTCGGCGTTGAGCGCCGCCAGGCTGGGATATTGCCGGGCAAGCCAGATGCGGAATCCCGCGAGCGAGCAGGGAGAAAAATCGAAATCCCAGGCCGCCGAAAGATCACCGATACCGGCTTCATCGGCAAGACTATAATAAAGCGGCCGATAAGGTCGGAATTCGTCCACCACGCGCTCCAAGCGGGCGGCAATTTTCGCCCGCCATGCCGGGTCGCACAGGCTTGGGCGGCGGATGAATGCGGCAAGATCGCCGGGATTTCGCCGATGGCGTGCCTCTGCCTGCAAAAACGCCGCGTTTACCGGGGCGTCGGGCTGCCAGCGGTGATAGGCGGCGTAGAAGTCGCTAGCGATATTTTCTACGTACCATCGCATGTTTTGGTCGAGAAACGGCGCGATCGCCGGCCCCATCGGGGCCGGGGCGACGTCGTTGCGATCGGCGATGACCTGGCCAGCGTTGATGCCGATCGCGTGCAGGCTGGCCAGCGCGGCCGGCGTGGTGTGTTGATAGAGGATGGTCTGCCATTGCGGCCACGAGGCCACCTCCCCCGCCGCCACCGGCCATGGGAGGGCGAGCGCGAGGGCTAGGCGGCAGGCTTGGGCGAGGCGTCTCATGCCGGCCATGAACCCATCCCGCGTTCAGGAACAGCCATCCTGCCCAACCACGCTAGCTTCCGCAACCACGCCCTCGCCGAAACCGCGCCATTTATATAGCGTCAGGGTTTTATCCCTGGACCCCCTACCGAGGGCGGAGCCCTTGCAACCCTTATCATGCCGCAGGTTTACGGCCACTGGCCCCAGCGGGTCCAGGGCAACACCCCGACACTGTTTTAATTCAACAAGTTTTAAAAAGCCTGAAAGTTTGAAAAAGAATATTCTCGCGCCGGGAAATCGATCGGACAGAAAAAATTTTTCAAAGGGCGTTCTTTTTCAAGTTTGATTGATTTTCAGGCTCTGAGCCTGCCCCGATCACCTGCGCGAGATCAGCAAAACCCTCCTCGATCGTGACCCGGGCGGCGCGGGGCTGGACCAGCAGCGCCTCGATGGCGCGGCCCTTCGCGACGATTTGGTCGAATTCAGCGTTACGCCCCGCCTCATAGACGCCCATCTCGATCAGCCGCGCGAGCTCGGCATGGCGGGCGAGAACTGCGCGGCCGCGCTGGGCGAGCGCCATGTCCGCCGCCGAAACCGCCGCCTCCATGGTGCGCGAGAGCGAGCGCGCGACATCGACGGGCGGATAGCGGCCAGCCTCGGCGATGCGGCGAGCCAGCACGATATGGCCATCGAGAATGCCGCGCACCGCATCCGCGATCGGTTCGTCGTGATCGTCGCCATCAACCAGGACGGTGAAAATGCCGGTGATGAACCCGGCGCTGCCATCCGTGCTCTCCGCCCCTGGCCCGGCGCGTTCAAGCAGGCGTGGCAGCTCGGTGAAAACGCTCGCCGGATAGCCGCGTGCGGCGGGAAATTCCCCCGCCGAAAGCGCGATTTCGCGCAAGGACTGGCAATAGCGGGTGACACTGTCCATCACCAGCAGCACCGATTGGCCGGCATCACGAAAATATTCCGCGATCGCCATGGCGGCGTGCGCCGATTCGCGGCGCGCCAGGGGCGGTGCATCCGAGGTCGCGACGACGACGACGCTCCGCGCCATCTTCTCAGCGCCGAGATGCTCCTCGATGAACTCCCGCACCTCGCGTCCGCGCTCGCCGATCAGCGCCAGCACTACAACATCGCATTCAGTATGGCGCGCGATCATCGAGAGCAGCGTCGATTTGCCCACCCCACTCGCGGCGAACAGACCGAGCCGTTGGCCGAGCGAGGCGGTGGCGAAGGTGTTGAGCACCCGCACTCCAAGATCGAGCGCGCCGCCGAGCCGCGCCCGGGAGGTGGCCGGCGGCGGTGGGGCGCGGAGCGCGCAAGCGCGAGGACCGGCGGGCAGATAGCCCTTGCCATCGAGCGGGGCGCCGAAGGGATCAACGACGCGGCCGAGCCAGCCCTCCGAGACCAAGAGCCCGCCGCGATCGGCAAAAGGTTCGTCCTCGCCACTCGAAAATCGCCGTGCCGTGGCCACGATCCGTGCCTCCATCCCGGCCTTGATGCGCTCGGTATGGCCGAGTGTCATAGCCTTCTGGGTACCCCCGGAAAAACCCAGGATTTCGGCCAGAACCGGCGCATCGCCGGCGCCAAGGATGGCGACGCGCTGGCCGATCGCGGCGTGATGCGCGAGCCCCGCGATATCGATCGCGAGCCCGGCGACCCCGCGCACGGTTCCGGCCGCACTTGCGACCGGCAGATCGCCGAGCACCTGGCTCAACTGGCGGAGCGAGGCGAGCGTGTCACGGCGCATCGGGCGAGGCAGGCGGCAAAATCGTCATGCGCCAAATCTCGCAGGATTTTCTTACCACCCGATAAACCCTCCGCCGCACGCGCCTTTAGCGGAACATCACCAGCGTGTTGTTCAGCGTGATCCACACCCCCCAGGCGAGCGGGATACCGATGGCGAGCCAGGCCAATAGCGCGCCGGACGTAAAACCGCCGCGGCCGATGCCGAACGCACCCGCCGCCGAGGGCTTCGTCGCCGGATGGACGGCGAGTTCGTGGCTGGCCAGATCCTCCTCGCGCATGAACCATTTTTTGTTCAATGGGCGGATCAAGGCGTTGGCGATCAGGCCGAGGAACAGGAGTGCCGCGAGGATATAGAGCGTGCGGTCATAGACATCGGCGCGCGGCACACCGGCCGAGATCTGGAAGTCGCGGATATGACCCACCAGCAGCGGACCAATGACACCGGCGGTGGACCAGGCGGTGAGGATCAGGCCGTGGATGGCACCGACGAATTTGGTGCCGAAAATATCGGCGAGATAGGCCGGCACGGTGGCAAATCCGCCGCCATACATCGAGAGCGCGATGCAGAGGCAGGCGACGAATAGCGCCTTGTTGCCGCTTTGCGCGGCAAGCGAAGCGCCGACATAGACGATCATGCCGAGGATGAAGAACGTGGTGTAGGTGTTCTTGCGCCCCAAACGATCCGAAAGCGAGGCCCAGAAAAAGCGCCCGGCGATGTTGAACAGCGACAAAAGCCCGGCGAAGCCGGCGGCGATTGCCGCGACCGCGGCGCGCTGGGAGGCATTGAGCGCGGTGAAGCCGATATCCGGCGCGCCGATCAGCTTGCCCGCGAAAATCTCCTGGAGCATCGGCGAGGCCATCGCCAGCACGCCGATGCCGGCGCTGACATTGAGGCAGAGTACCGCCCAGATCAGCCAGAATTGCGGCGTGCGCGGCGCCATGTGGAGATGGACATGGCGCGTCGTGATCATCGGTCGCCCGCTTTCCATGGGCGGCATCCAGCCCTCCGGCTGCCATCCCTCCGGCGGCACGCGATAGCCGAACGCCCCGATCGTCATCACCACGAAATAGATGACGCCGGTGACGGCGAAGGTGAGCGCCACATTAAGGCCGTTCCCACCCTGAAAACGGGTCATCATGGTATTGGCCAGCGGCGCCCCGATCATCGCGCCGCCGCCGAAGCCCATGATCGCCATCCCGGTCGCCATGCCGCGGCGATCGGGGAACCATTTGATCAGGGTCGAGACCGGGGAAATATAGCCCAACCCGAGCCCGACGCCGCCGATCAGCCCGAGGCCGAGCCAGATCAGCCAGAGCTGATGCACGAAAACGCCGATTGCGGCGATGAGATAGCCGCCGCCCCAGCAGAGCGCCGCGACGAACCCCGCCTTGCGCGGCCCGGCGCGCTCCAGCCAGCCGCCCCAGACCGCCGCCGAGGCGCCGAGCAGGACGATGGCGATCGTGAAGGTCCACAACAGATCGGTCACCGGCCAGTCGCAATTTCTGGCGAGAAGCGTGCCGACCAGCCCGGTGCCGGGGGCACAGGCGAGCGATTTCGCGCCCCCGAGCGCGCGCGAAAGCGGCAGCCAATAGACACTCATGCCGTAGGCCATGCCGATGCAGAGATGAATGGCGACGGCGGCAGGAGGTACTAACCAACGGTTGAATCCAGGACGCGCGACGATACGCGCGCGATCAAGAAGGCCGGCCGGCGCCGGCATCGCCCCGGTGGGCGCGGTGTCTGCTCGCGACATGATTTTCTTTCTTCCCTTGGCCGTTTTCCCTGGACGATTTCAGCTCGGACGAGTCGATACGATACAATAGGACATGAAACAAATGCTCAAGGCACCCTGGTCTCCGCCGCCAGCCGCGCCACCGCCGCCGCAGCCAGCGGATCGAGCCCGCCGCCGCCCGCCGCGACATAGGCGATGATGTCACGGCGCATGCGCGGATCCCAGAATTTCCGCAAATGATCGGCGATCTCCTCGGGCGCGTGCTCGGGGCCGAGATGGGCGAAAAAGCGACTGATCTGGTTCGCCATCATGGTCAGTTTTTCAGGCGGCATGGGTATCAGGCGACATGGGCCTCTCTCTCGATGACGATGCGCGCGGGGTGGGTGAAAATCTCGAACCCATCGGCGCGGGCGACGGCGGCGAGCGTGATGCCGCAACTCTCGGCGCGGCGGAGGGCAAGCCCGGTGGGGGCCGAGACGGCGAGCAGCACCGCGCATCCCATCCGCGCCAGTTTTTGCACCATCTCGACCGAAACCCGCGAGGTCAGCAAGACGGCGCCACGCGCCGGCGCGATCCCGGCACGGAGCAGGGCGCCGGCGAGCTTATCAAGCGCGTTGTGCCGCCCGACATCCTCGCGCACGGCGACGATCCCGCGTTCAGGGTCGAAAAACGCCGCGGCATGGAGCGCATGGGTTTGCCGGTTCAGCGTCTGGCCAGCGCCGAGCCCGGCCATCGCCGCGGCGAGGCCCGCGGCATCGAGGCGCAAGTCGCTCGCGAGCGCCGGCAGGGGGGCGAGTGCCGCTTCCAGGCTTTCCATGCCGCAGAGGCCGCAGCCGGTCGCCCCGAGCAGACGGCGCTGGCGCCGCCAAAGCGCCACCTCGCGGGCGCCGGCGAGATCGAGGCGAAGTTCGATCGCGACCTCGCCGGCGATGTCGCGGACCACGACCTCGCACGCGGTGATCTCATCCGCCGCCGCGATCAGCCCCTCATTGCGGCTGAACCCCCAGGCAAAATCCTCGAGATCGGCCGGGGTCGCCATCATCACCGCATAGGTCGCGCGGCCATAGGTCAGCGCGATCGCGGTTTCCTCCGGAATGTGGCGCAGGCCGCGCGCCGCCCCGTCCTCTCGCCAGACCAGTGGCCGGGATGTCAGGAGCGGTGCCGGAAGCGTCATTCCGCGGCCAGGACGCGCCGGCTCTGTTCGGCGTGCTGACGATAGGTTTCCTGCCATTCCGTCGGCCCGTTGGAGCGTGAAACCTGCACCGCCGTCACCTTGTATTCCGGGCAGTTGGTTGCCCAGTCGGAGAATTCGGTGGTGACAACATTGGCCTGCGTGTCAGGGTGGTGGAAGGTGGTGTAGACCACGCCGGTGGCCACGCGATCGGTGATCAGCGCGCGCAAGGCCGTAGCGCCCGAGCGACTTTCGAGTTTTACCCAGTCGCCATCGCGGATGCCGCGCTGTTCGGCGTCATGGGGGTGGATTTCCAGCCGATCCTCCTCGTGCCAGAGGGAATTCTCGGTGTGCCGCGTCTGCGCGCCGACATTGTACTGCGAGAGGATACGCCCGGTGGTGAGCAAAAGCGGAAAGCGCGGGCCGCTTTTTTCCTCGGTCGGAACATATTCGGTAATCATGAAATGGCCGCGCCCGCGCGCGAACCCGCCGATATGCATCACCGGGGTGCCGAGCGGCGCGTTCGCGTCGCATGGCCATTGCACCGAGCCCACGCGATCGAGCAAATCATAGGAAATTCCGGCGAAGCTCGGCGTGGTGCGGGCGATCTCGTCCATGATCTCGGAAGGATGGGCGTAGTGCATCGGATAGCCCAGTGCCTGAGCGATCAACTGAGTGATCTCCCAGTCGGCATAGCCGTTTTTCGGCCGCATCACCCGGCGCACCCGGTTCACGCGCCGCTCGGCATTGGTGAAAGTGCCGTCCTTCTCCAGAAAACTCGAGCCGGGGAGGAAAATATGCGCGTAATTCGCGGTCTCGTTAAGGAACAGATCCTGCACCACGACGCATTCCATGGCGCTGATCCCGGCGATCATGTGTTGCGTGTCGGGATCGGATTGTATGATGTCCTCGCCCTGGATGTAGAGGCCCTTGAAGGAGCCATCCATCGCCGCGTCGATCATGTTGGGAATGCGCAGGCCCGGCTCGGCGTCGAGCTTGACGCCCCAGATATCCTCATAGATGCGCCGCACCGCGGGGTCCGAGATATGGCGGTAATCGGGCAGTTCATGGGGGAAACTGCCCATGTCGCACGAGCCCTGGACATTGTTCTGCCCGCGCAGCGGATTCACGCCGACGCCGGGGCGGCCGATATTGCCGGTCGCCATGGCGAGATTGGCGATCGCGATCACCGTTGTCGTACCCTGGCTGTGTTCGGTGACGCCGAGGCCGTAATAGATCGCGGCATTACCGCCGGTGGCATAGAGCCGCGCCGCGTCGCGGATGAGGGCGGCCGGTACGCCCGCGACTTTCGCCACCGCCTCGGGGCTGTTTTCCGGCCGCGCAATGAAGGAGGCCCAGTCCTGAAAAGCGTCCCATTCGCAATGATCGCGCACGAAGGCCTCGTTGACGAGGTTTTCGGTGACGACGACATGGGCGAGCGCGTTGACGATCGCGACATTGGTGCCCGGCTGCAGCGCCAGATGATAGGTCGCCGCGACATGCGGCGTGCGCACGAGATCGATGCGGCGCGGATCGACGACGATGAGTTTCGCCCCGGCGCGGAGCCGTCGCTTCATGGCGGAGGCAAAGACCGGGTGCGCGTCCGTCGGGTTGGCGCCGATCACCAGCATGACGTCGGCGTGATCGATAGAGTCGAAATCCTGCGTGCCCGCCGAGGTGCCGAACGTTGCCTTCAGCCCGTAGCCGGTGGGTGAGTGGCAGACACGGGCGCAAGTATCGACATTGTTGTTGCCGAAACCGGCGCGCACCAATTGCTGCACCAGATAGGTTTCCTCGTTGGTGCAGCGCGAGGAGGTGATGCCGCCGACCGAAAAGCGCCCGTATCGCGCCTGGATGCGCTTGAATTCGGAGGCGACGCGCCCGATCGCCTCCTCCCAGGAAACCTCGCGCCAGGGATCCGTGATTTTCTCGCGCAGCATGGGCTTGAGGATACGCTCGCGATGCATGGCATAGCCCCAGGCGAAACGGCCCTTGACGCAGGAATGGCCGTGATTGGCCTTGCCATCTTTATAAGGGACCATGCGCACCACTTCCTCGCCGCGCATCTCCGCCTTGAAGTTGCACCCCACGCCGCAATAGGCGCAGGTGGTGATGACGGAGTGCTCGGGCTGGCCCGCGGCGATCACCGATTTCTCGATCAGCGCGCCCGTCGGGCAGGCCTGCACGCAGGCGCCGCAGGAGACGCATTCGGAGGCGAAGAAATCCGTGCCCCCCGTCGCCACCTGCGAGGCAAAACCACGTCCCGCGATGGTCAGCGCGTAGGTGCCCTGGATATCCTCGCAGGCGCGTACACAGCGCGAGCAGACGATGCATCTCGACGCATCGAATGTAAAATAGGGATTCGATTCGTCCTTCTTGGCGTTAAGATGAGTTGCCCCATCATAGCCATAGCGCACTTCACGCAAACCGACCGCCCCGGCCATGTCATGGAACTCGCAGTTGCCGTTGGCGGGAGCGGTGAGAATATCGCGCGGGAAGTCCGAAACGTAAAGCTCCATGATGCCGCGACGGAGTTTCTTCAACCGCTCGGTCTCTGTCGCGACCACCATGCCGGGAGCGACGGGGGTGGTGCAGGAGGCCGGCGTGCCGGCGCGGCCCTCGATCTCGACAAGGCAGAGCCGGCAGGAGCCAAAGGCGTTCAGGCTGTCGGTGGCGCAGAGTTTCGGCACTGTAATGCCCGCCAGCGCGGCCGCGCGCATGATCGAGGTGCCCTCGGGCACTTCCATGGTCATGCCGTCGATCATCAGCGATATGGTTTTTTCCGATGCAATCGCCGGCGTGCCGTAATCGGTTTCCTTGATCAGAGGCATGGTGGTCTCCCTATTCAGCCGCGGCTTGGCGCGCCGTGGCGCGGGTGAAATCCTCGCGGAAATGGGTGAGCGCGCTGATCACCGGATAGGGCGTGAAGCCGCCCAACGCGCAGAGCGAACCGAACTTCATGGTCTCGCAGAGATCGGTAACGAGAGCGAGGTTTTTTTCCACATCCACGCCCTGCTGGATGCGCGTGATGACCTCCACGCCACGGGTCGAGCCGATGCGGCAGGGGGTACATTTGCCACAGGATTCAATGGCGCAGAACTCCATCGCAAAACGCGCCTGGGCCGCCATATCGACAGTATCGTCGAATACCACCACGCCGCCATGGCCGATCAGCCCGTCGC
The DNA here is from genome assembly GCA_021801255.1 of Pseudomonadota bacterium. GTDB lineage: Bacteria > Pseudomonadota > Alphaproteobacteria > Acetobacterales > Acetobacteraceae > Acidibrevibacterium. Next base: position 70,748 of record JAJYYH010000023.1, on the reverse strand, counting down.
GCGCGGCGAAAGCCTCATAGTCGAACGGCGTGTCGAACAGGGCGGGCGGGAAATAGGCGCCGAGCGGGCCGCCGACCTGCACCGCCCGCACCGGGCGCCCGGTGGCCGTGCCGCCGCCGATCTCGTTCACCAGTTCGCCTAAAGTGACGCCAAAGGCCGCCTCGAACAGGCCCGGATAGCGGATATTGCCGGCAAGCTGGATCGGCATGGTGCCGCGCGAGCGACCATAGCCGAGCCCCTGATAGTGTTTCGCGCCCTCGGCGAGGATGGTCGGGACGGAAGCCAGCGAGATCACATTGTTGATCACTGTCGGCCGGCCAAACAGCCCCTGGATCGCCGGCAGCGGCGGCTTGGCACGCACCACGCCGCGCTTGCCCTCCAGACTGTCGAGCAGCGCCGTCTCCTCACCGCAGACATAGGCACCGGCGCCGACCCGCACTTCGAGATCGAAGGAAAATCCCGAGCCCTGGATATTGGCGCCAAGAAATCCTCCGGCGCGGGCGGCGGCGAGCGCGCGATTCATCGCCGCGATCGCGTGCGGGTATTCGGAACGGGTATAGATATAGCCTTTGCTGGCGCCAACCGCGTAACCCGCGATCAGCATCCCCTCGATCAGCACGAAGGGATCACCTTCCATGATCATGCGATCGGCGAAAGTGCCGGAATCGCCCTCATCGGCGTTGCAGACGATGTATTTGCGATCCGCCTGGGCGGCTGCGGCGGTGCGCCATTTGATCCCGGTCGGGAACCCGGCGCCGCCGCGCCCGCGCAAGCCCGAGGCGACCACCTCCTCGATGCTCGCCGCCGCCCCGAGCGCCAAGGCCCGCGTCAGACCGCGCCAGCCGCCCAGGGCTTCGTAATCCGCCGCCGAGGCGGGATCGACGATGCCGCAGCGGGCAAAGGTGAGCCGCGTCTGGCGCGTGAGGAAGGGGATCTCCTCCGGCCGGCCGACCCGCAAGGGGTGAGCGGCGCCGTCGAGAAAGCCGCTTTCGAACAAAGCGGGCACATCCGCCGCGCTCACCGGGCCATAGGCGATCCGCCCTTCCGGCCGCGCCACTTCCAGGAGCGGTTCCAGCCAGTAGAGCCCGCGCGCGCCGGTGCGCACGATTTCGAGGGCAATGCCGCGCGCGCGGGCGTGAGCCGCAAGCGCCGCGGCGACATCGTCGGCGCCAAGCGCCAGCGCGCCGGCATCAATGGGGAGAAAAACCCGCGCGCTCATCGTGTCGCCGCGACCAGGCGATCGAGCCGCGCCACATCGAGCCGGCCTTGCGGCACCTCGTCGAGGAGTGCCGCGGGGGCGACGGCGCACAGCCCGAGACAATAGACTGGCTCGATGGTCAGCGCACCATCGGTCGTGGTAGCGCCCCAAGTGAGGCCGAGCCGCGCCAGCAGGTTTTCCGCGAGCGTCGCGCCGTGCATCGACTGGCAGGCCTCCGCGCGGCAGAGTTTCAGCACGTGCCGGCCCGGTGGCGTGCGCCGGAAATCGTGGTAGAAGCTGATAATCCCACGTATTTCGGCGCGCGAAAGATTAAATTGTTGTGCCAGCAACGGCACCGCTGCATCGGGCACCGCGCCGAATTCCGCCATCAGCGCGTGCAGCGCAGGCAGCGTGCCGCCTTCAGCCGTGCACCAGGGGGTGATGATCTCGCCGGCGCGTTCGTCATCCCAGGCGCTATATTCGTGCATCAAACCTTGTTCCCGGACAATCCTCGGTAAATATGTGCGCATACCGGCCGGGCCGATCAAGCCCGCTGATCCGTTGTACCATAGAACAAGGCAATGAAGGTTTGGTTATCGCTGCGGCGTCAGCCAGCCTCGAGTTGCGCGGCGATGATCTGGGCTTGGGTGACGAGGGCGGCGGTGAGCGGGGTCATCGGTTCGCGATAGGGGACGACGAGGCCGACGCTGGGGCTCGGCGGACCGCCCTTGATCGGGATCGCCCGCACCGCGGCACTCAGCCCAAGCATCGAGGCGAGCTTGACCGGCATCACGCTCGCCCAACGCCCGGTGCGGACATGCGACCACAGCGCCACCATCGAGTTCGATTCGAGCGTCGGCGAGGACGGCCGTCCGGTCATCCGCAGCAGGCGGTCAAGAATGCGCCGGTTCTGCATATCCGGCGTGAGCAAGCAGAGCGGGATCTGCGCGACATCCTCCCAGGTCACCTCGGTGCGGTCCCCGAGCGGCGCCTCGGGCGCGGTGATCAGGCAGTACAGTTCATGATAGAGCGGCACCGTGCGCACCCGCCCAAGCGGCTCGTTGTCGAGATAGGTAATGCCGGCATCGACCTCGAGATTTTCGAGTAACGCCAGCGTCGCGATCGAGGTCGCGGAGAGGATGGTGAAGGTGACGCCGGGATGGCGCTCACGATAGGGCGTGGTGAGTTGGGCGACCATGGCGAGCGCCGTGGGGACGACAGCAATTTTGAGATTGCCCGCCAGCCCCTGTTTCAATGCCCGGATTTCCTGGCGCATGGCGCGCGCGTCGGCGACGATGCGCCGCGCCCAGTCGAGGGTGCGCTCGCCCTCCGGTGTGAAGCCCAAGAATCGTGAGCCACGCTGGACCAATAGCACGCCGAGGGTCTCTTCGAGCTGCTTGATGCCGGCCGAGAGCGTCGGCTGCGTCACGCCGCACACCTCGGCGGCATGGCCGAAATGCCGCTCGCGCGCCAAAGCCAGGAGATATTCGAGCTTTTCGATCAAGCCGGGGACATCCCTCTCGAGCCGATTGCGTGGTCGGTCAGTCGGTGCGATGATTTAGCGTCTTTTGTCAAATGGGAGTAACGTCATGGCGCTGAAAAAATTCATCATCGAGCGCGACCTGCCGGCGATCGGCAGCGCCGAGCGCGCGGCCTTGCAGGCGGCGGCGGCGAAGTCGAACGAGGTGCTGGCCGAACTCGGTCCGAACATTCAATGGGTCGAAAGCTATGTCGCGAACGACAAGACGTTTTGCGTCTACCTCGCTGCCGACGAGGCGATCATCCGCCGTCATGCCGAAAAGAGTGGCTTTCCCGCCAACCGCATCACCGAGGTCAAGCGCACCATCGATCCTACCACCGCCAATGGCTGAAGCCGTTTCTTGCCGTCCCGGCTTGATCACAACCCCGGCTCGATCATGTTCATCGAGAAAATCCGTTTGCGAGGGGAGCGGGACCGCGCTATCTAGTGGTTTAGGTCGGGTAACGCGGTGTCTCAACAAAGTGTTCCGATCTGGCGTTTCGATGGAGCGATAGGCTTCATCACTCGCTTTATTTGGCGTGCCAATCAATCATGCAAAGGAGGCAACACCATGGCCTGGAAGACCCCGAAAATCGTCGAAATCGCTCTCGGTGCAGAAATCAACTGCTACGCCTGCGCCGAAGTGAAGTAATTTCGAATTAACGCCGCCGAGGGGCCCTGCCTCCGGCGGCGTTTGTTTTGCGGGCTATCGAGGGAACGTCATGCGGGTCGTCATTCTCGGCGCTGCAGCCGGCGGCGGTTTTCCTCAATGGAATTCCAACGCGCCAGGTTGCTGGCGGGCGCGTGCGGGCGATCCCGCGGCCAAGCCGCGTAGCCAGATCTCGCTCGCGGTTTCCGCCGATAATGCCAACTGGTTCGTCTTCAGTGCTTCGCCCGACCTGCGCGCCCAGATCGAGCGCTTCCCCTTTCTGCAGCCGCGAACCGGCTTGCGTTCAACCCCGATCCAGGGCGTTGTGCTGACCGATGGCAATGTCGATGCGGTCGCCGGCCTGCTCAATCTGCGCGAGGCTGAGGCGTTCAGCATCTTTGCCACCGGCACTGTCCTCGGCGTGCTCGACGAGAACCCGATTTTCGAAGTCCTCGCCCGTGATATCGTCCGCCGCGTGCGCGTTCCGCTTGACGAGCCGCTCTTGCTCCCGCTCACCAAAGGCGGGACGAGCGGCCTGACGCTCACGCTTTTTGCCGTTCCCGGCAAAGTGCCGCTTTATCTTGAACGCCCCGGCGTGCCACCGCCGACCGTCGAAGGCGAAGAAACGGTCGGCGCGGAGATCAGCGACGGCCGCCATCGGTTTTTTTTCATCCCCAACTGCGCCCGTGTGACCGATAAGCTGCTGGCCCGCGTGGAGGGCGCGGACGCGCTGTTTTTCGATGGCACGCTGTGGCGCGACGACGAGATGATACGCGCCGGGATCGGCACCAAAACCGGCCAGCGCATGGGGCATATCAGCGTCGGCGGCCCTGACGGCACGCTCGCCGCGTTCGAAACTTGTTCCATTGCGCGTCGCATCTTGATCCATATCAATAATTCGAACCCGATCCTGCTTGAGGACACACCCGAGCATGCCGCGGTGGTGGCAGCGGGATGGCGGGTCGGGGAGGATGGAATGGAAGTGGAGCTATGATCGGGGAATCGCGCCCGCTATCGCCTGACGAGCTAGAGGCGGCGCTCCGTCAGATCGGCGCTGAGCGCTATCATAGCCACCACCCCTTCCACAAATTGCTGCATGGCGGCAAACTCACCCGCGCTCAGGTGCAGGCTTGGGCGCTCAATCGGTTTTATTATCAGAGCCGTATCCCGGCCAAGGACGCTTTCCTCCTCGCCCGCCTACCCACTCCGGAACTTCGCCGCGCCTGGCGCACCCGCATTGTCGATCATGACGGTGATGCGCCGGGGACCGGCGGCATCGCGCGCTGGATGAAGCTCGTCGCCGGGATCGGGCTCGATCCCGACTATGTCGTCTCGACCCGCGGCCTATTACCCGGCACCCGGTTTGCTGTTGATGCCTACGTCCATTTCGTGCGCGACCGGCCGGTCCTGGAAGGCATCGCCTCCTCGCTCACCGAAATGTTCTCGCCCGGTATCATTGCCGAGCGGGTTGCCGGGATGCTCGCCAACTATTCTTTTATTACAAAGGAAACGCTCGCTTACTTTACCCCGCGCCTTACCCAGGCGCCGCGCGATGTCGAATTTGCCCTGGCCTATGTCAGGGAACACGCCGACACCAGCGAGCGGCAGGAAGCGGTGCTGGCCGCGCTCCGCTTCAAATGCGACGTGCTGTGGGCGCAGCTCGATGCGCTCCATTTCGCCTATGTTGATCCGGGCCTGATCCCACCCGGCGCCTTCCGCCCCGAGCTGGAGAAATGAGCCTTCCCGAAACCACGGTTCCAGGCCTTCGCCGTGGCGTCAAATTCCGCTTCGACGCGGTGCGCGCTTCCTGGGTGGTGTTGGCGCCAGAGCGGTTATTCGTGCCCGACGAGCCGGCGGTGGAAGTGCTCAAGCTGATCGATGGCGCGCGCAGCCTCGGCGCCATCGCGGATGACCTCGCCGCCCGTTTCGCCGCCCCGCGCGCGGTTATTCTCGCCGACGTCGCCGCGATGCTCACGGATTTGGCCGACAAGGGAGCGATCGCGCTATGACCGGCCTGTTTCCCCCGCCGATGGGCCTCATCGTCGAGCTGACCCATCGCTGTCCGCTGCAATGCCCCTATTGCTCCAATCCGCTGGAGCTTGAACGCCCGGCGAGCGAACTTGACACGTCGGCGTGGATGCGGGTTTTCGATCAGGCGGCCGAACTCGGCGTGCTGCAGCTCCATTTCACCGGCGGCGAGCCGACGGCGCGGCGGGATCTGCCCGACCTCGTCCGCCACGCCTCGGCACGCGGTCTCTATACCAATATCATTACCTCTGGCGTGCTCCTCGATGAGCCGCTGATGGCCGCCCTCATGGCCGCCGGCATCGACCATATCCAATTGAGTTTACAGGATATCGAGCCAGAAAACGCCGATCGCATCGGGGGCTATCGCGGCGCGCACGCGAAGAAATTGGCCGCCGCCCAACGCATCCGCGATGCCGGCCTGCCGCTCACGCTGAATTTCGTCGTCCATCGCCAGAATATTCAGAATGTCGCGCGAATGATTGATATTGCGGAAAAACTTGGTGCCGAGCGCAGCGAGATCGCGCATGTGCAGTATTACGGCTGGGGCCTCAAGAACCGCGCCGCACTGCTCCCGAGCCGCGCCGAGCTGGACGCCACCACCGCGACCGTCGAGGCCGCGCGCGCCCGCCTCAAGGGCCGCATGGTGATCGACTATGTCGTGCCGGATTACTATGCCAGCCGGCCGAAATCCTGCATGGGTGGCTGGGCGCAGCGCTTCATCAATATTTCGCCCTCGGGCAAGGCGATGCCCTGCCATGCCGCCGAGACCCTGCCAGGGTTCACCTTCCCCTCGGTGCGCGACACCCCGCTCGCCGCGATCTGGCAATCCGATCCGGCGTTTTTGCGTTTTCGTGGCACCGACTGGATGCCCGAGCCCTGTGCGTCATGCGAGCGGCGCGAGATCGATTGGGGGGGCTGTCGCTGCCAGGCTTTTGCCCTGACCGGGGATGCCGGGCGCACCGACCCGGCTTGCGCGCTCGCCCCGGATCACGCGGTGATGGCCGAAGCGGTCGCCGAGCGCGGCATCGCCCCACCCCCCTTCATCTATCGCCGCATTAACGCCGGGAGCGAGCGGGCGCCGGTCGAGGCGGTGGTCTAGGCGAACTGGGCATGTTCAAGGTGAGGGGTTTTACCCCTCAATCCCAGCAGAGGCAGAGCCTTTGCAATCGGTTACGGGCGGATTTACGGGCGGATTCGGGCAATGCTCCGGTGTTTTGCCCCTGCTGTCCGCTGCATCTGACCCGCCGTCGGCTGATCGCGAGCGCCGCGGCGCTCGCGCTCGGCGGCGCGGCGGCGGCGTTGCCGATGCAGGAGGTGGCGCCGGGCATTTTTGTCCGCCGTGGCGAGGATGCGGACGCAACGGCCGCCAACGGCGATGCCATCGCCAATATCGGCTTCGTCATCGGCCGCGATGCCATCGCCGTTATCGATCCTGGCGGGAGTGGCGCTGATGGCGCGCGGCTGCTGGCTGCGATCCGCGCCCGCAGCGAACGGCCCATCCGCTACGTCATCGCGAGCCATGTCCATCTCGATCATATTTTTGGCGCGAACGCCTTCCGCGCCGAGGGGGTCGAATTCATCGGCCATGCTCGTCTGCCCGCGGCGCTGGCCGCGCGCGGCGCTTTTTATCGCCAGCATCTCGTCGATCTCCTCGGCCCGACTGCCGCTGGCGATTTCGTGCCCCCGACGCGCCTGGTGGAAGACGAACTTCGCCTCGATCTCGGTGATCGCGTGTTGGAAATCACCGCCCACCCGCCCGCCCATACAGATACCGATCTCACCGTCCGTGATGGCGCGAGCGGCACGTTCTGGGCCGCTGATCTGCTGTTCGTCGGGCGCATTCCGGTGCTCGATGGCAGCCTCACCGGCTGGCTTGCGACGCTCGCCGCGCTGAAGCAACAGGCAGCGCGGCGCGCCGTGCCGGGGCATGGGCCGGTCTCCGTGGCCTGGCCGGAGGCGGCCGCCGATGAGGAGCGCTATCTCGCGACCCTTGCACGCGAGGTGCGCGCGCTTATAGCTAAAGGGGTCGATATCGAGATCGCCAGTCGCGAAGTGGGATATACCGAGCGCGATAAATGGCGTCTTTTCGACGATTATAACGCCCGCAACGTGATCGAGGCGTATAAGGAACTGGAATGGGAGTAGGCCACGTAGGCGGCGTCCAAGGGAGTGGTTCATGAAACATCTGCTATGGGCTCTGGGCTTCGTATTTCTCGCCGCGCTGCCGGTGCATGCGCAGGAGGACGAGGCGACGCGGGCCGCACGGTGGAACGATCTGCGAGTCGCGGTATTCGGCCAGCGCCCGCTTCGGGATGGCAGCGGGGTAATCAGCCTGGAAGCGCCGGTGCGCGCGATGAACGCGGCCCTGGTGCCGGTCGGGATCACGCTTTCGGGGAAAAAACCGATCAAGGCGGTCTATCTGCTGGTGGACGGCAATCCCTCGCCGCTCGCGGGCACCTTCCATTTCGGCCCGGCGATCGACCCGCATCTGTTGCGCACCCGCGTGCGGGTTGAGCAATATACGCTAATGCACGCGGTTGCCGAGACGACGGATGGCGAGCTTTATGTCGCCGAACGATTCGTCAAGGCGGCCGGGGGCTGTTCGGCGCCGGCGGGAAGCAATGAGGAGTTGGCGCTCAAGGAAATGGGGCGGATGAAGCTCAATCTGACCGGGACCGTTGTGCCCGGCCAGCCCGAACTCGCTGAATTGCTGATCCGTCACCCCAATAATAACGGTATGCAGATGGACCAGATCACCCGCAATTATATCCCGGCGCGTTATATACAGACCATTCACGTCACCTATAACGATCATCTGGTGTTCGATTTCGACAGCGATATTTCGTTGAGCGAGGATCCCGCCATCACCTTCGCCTTCATCCCCGACGGGCCAGGGGCGCTCAAGGTGCGGGTTGAGGACAGCCGCAAATCCGTGTTCAACCGCAGCTTCGACGTCGTGCCGGCGCGGAGTTGAGGTTGGGTCGGAAAGCCGGATATCCGCTATGAATAACTTTTGTCCTAAAAAAAGCCTTGTCTTTATAGTCAGATAGATCGCGTGATCACCGGCACGGTTGCAGCTGCGGGGATTCCCGGGGCGGTTCGGGGCAGCTATGTTGTTTTTTCTCCGTCAATTTCCAGCCATGAGATCGGCAAGTAGCGGGGGAATGTCACAAAACCCATGCGCCACCGCTTGGGCGCCCAACGCCATCCCGGGCGCGCCATAACCCCAGGCGGCGAAAACCGCGGGCACCCCGGCGCCACGCGCGGCCTGGATGTCGTTGGCATGATCGCCGAGCATCACAGCCTGCCCAACCTGCCCGCCGGCAGCCTCCAGCGTCGCCAGAAGATGCGCGGGATCGGGTTTGCGGGTGGCAAAACTATCGCCCCCGCCGATCGCCGCGAACAGATCGGCCACGCCAAACGCCGCCAGCATCGCGCGCGCCGGGGCAACCGGCTTGTTGGTGCAGATGGCGAGCCGCCAGCCGCGTTCCACCAGGCCGGTGAGGACCTCGGCAGCGTCGGGGAAAAGGGCGCAGCCCGAGATCGGATCGGCGTCATAATCGGCACGGAAGCGGGCCAAATCCGTCGCATCGGCCGCCTGCCGGTAATAGGCGAAGGCGCGCCGCAGCAGCACCGCGACGCCATCGCCGACCATCGCCGCAATCGCCGGGCGCGCCAGGGCGTCGAGGCCGCGCGCCGCCAGCACCCGGTTCAGCGCCCGCGCGATCGCCGGCAGCGAATCGACCAATGTGCCGTCGAGATCGACGACCAGCGTTCCCCGCATCCGTAGCACTCCGAAACCAGGATTGATCACGAAGGCTTTGACATGGCGCGGCGGGCGCGGCAAGCCGGAGGACATGAGCGCAACCGCCGTGATCCTGGCCGCCGGCCTCGGCACCCGCATGAAGTCAACCCGCCCCAAGGCGCTGCACAAGCTCGCCGGGCGGCCGATGCTGGCCCACCTGATCGCCACATGCGCCGAGGTTTTTCCCCGCATCGTCGTGGTCGTTGGCCCGGAGATGGGAGCGCTGGCCGAGATCGCTTCACCGAACCAGGTGGTCGTGCAGCACGAGCGGCGCGGCACCGGGCACGCGGCCTTGCAGGCGGCCGAGGCGTTTGGCACCGGCGAAGTCGTGGTACTCTACGCCGATAACCCGCTGATCGACCGACCGACCCTGGAAGCGCTGCTGGCGCGGCGGCGGAAAGGCGATGTGGTGCTCGCCCTGCTCGCCATGCGCCCGCCCGATCCGGCGCGCTATGGCCGGGTGGTCATGGCCGATGGCTTGGTGCGGCGCATCGTCGAATGGGCTGACGCCAGTGACGCCGAGCGCGCCCTCACCCTCTGCAATGCCGGTCTGTTCTGCGCCGATGCCACCGATATGCGTCGCTGGCTGGCCGGGCTCGGCAACGATAACGCCAAGGGCGAATACTATCTCACCGACATCGTCGCCGCCGCGATCAAAGAGGGTGGGCGCGTCGCCGCGGTCGAGGCGGACTACGCGCTCTGCCGCGGCATCAATTCCCGTGCCGAGCTGGCCGAGGCAGAGGCCGAGATCCAGGCCCGCCTCCGTGCCGCGGCGCTGGAAGCGGGGGTGACGATGACCGCGCCAGAGACCGTCTTCCTCGCCGCCGATACCGCGTTGGCCGCCGATGTCACGCTTGGCCCCTATATTGTGTTCGGTCCCGGTGTGAGCGTCGCCGGGGGGGCTGAAATCCGCGCCTTCAGCCATCTCGAGGGTTGCGCGATCGGCGCCGGTGCGACCATCGGCCCCTATGCCCGGCTGCGCCCCGGCACGGTCGTGGAGGCGGGTGCCCATGTCGGCAATTTCGTCGAGCTGAAAGCGGTCCATCTCGGTCCCGGCGCCAAGGCCAATCATCTGACCTATCTTGGCGATGCCGAGATCGGCGCCGGCGCCAATATCGGGGCCGGCACCATCACCTGCAATTATGACGGCGTTAACAAGCACCGCACCATCATCGGCGCCGGCGCCTTCATCGGCTCGGATACCGCGCTCGTCGCCCCGGTCGCGGTCGGTGCGGGCGCGATCACCGCGGCCGGCAGCGTCATCACCCGCGACGTTGCCGCCGATGCCTTGGCGATCGCTCGCGGCCAGCAGGTGGAGAAGCCGGGAAGAGCCCGACAATTGCGCGCCAAGGGGCGGCAGGAGAAAAACTGATGTGCGGCATCGTCGGCGTGATCGGGACAGGAGAGGCGGCACCGCTCCTGCTGGAAGCGCTACAGCGCCTGGCTTATCGCGGCTATGACAGCGCCGGCATTGCGACCCTGGTCGATGGTGCCATCACCCGCCGCCGCGCCGAAGGCAAGCTCGATCGGCTCGCCGCCGCCCTCGCCACCGCCCCGCTGCCCGGCAGTGTCGGCATCGGCCATACCCGCTGGGCAACCCATGGCGCGCCCACCGAAGCAAATGCCCACCCCCACGGCACCTCGCGCGTCGCCCTCGTCCATAACGGCATCATCGAGAACCACGCCGAGTTGCGCGCCGAGCTTGAAGCCGAGGGTCAGATTTTCGAGACCGAAACCGATACCGAGACGGTGACGCAACTGGTCGATCTGCATCTCCGCCAGGGTATGGCGCCGATTGAGGCGGCTGCCGCCACCTTCCGCCGCCTGCAAGGCGCCTATGCGCTGGCGATGGTGTTCGCCGGCCACCCCGATCTGATCATCGCCGCCCAGCACGGCGCCCCGCTCGCCGTGGGTTTTGGCGAAGCGGAGATGTATGTCGGCTCCGACGCCCTGGCGCTGGCGCCGTTCACCCGCCGCATCGCCTATCTCCGCGATGGCGACTGGGCCGTGATCAGCCGCGGGGGGGCAACATTCCATGACGCGAGCGGAGAGGAAGTGTTGCGCGAGGTACGGCTCACCGCACTCACGGGAGCCGCGATCGGCAAGGGCAATTTCCGCCATTTCATGGAAAAGGAGCTGCACGAGCACCCCGCGGTGATCGGCGACACGCTGCATCGGATGATCGATCCGGGCTCGCGGCGTGCCGTGTTGCCCGATCTGCCCTTCGATCTCGCGCGCATCTCCCACGCCGCGATCAGTGCCTGCGGCTCCGCCTTCTATGCCGGCCTGGTCGGGCGCAACTGGCTCGAAACCCTGGCCCGGCTGCCGGTGGAGGCCGATGTCGCGAGCGAATTCCGCTATCGCGCCCCCCCGCTTGCCCCCGGCGGACTTGGCCTCCTGATCAGCCAGTCCGGCGAGACCGCCGATACGCTGGCGGCGCTCCGCTATATGAAGGCGGCGGGGCAGCATGTCGCGGCGGTGGTCAATGTGCCCGAGAGCAGCATGGCACGTGACGCCGATGCGGTGATCGCAACCGTCGCCGGGCCGGAGATCGGTGTCGCCAGCACCAAGGCGTTCACCGCGCAGCTCACCGCCCTCGCCTGCCTGGCCCTCGCCACGGCGCGCGCCCGCAAGGCGCTCGATGCAGCTTCGGAACAGACATTGGTGGCAGCGCTCTTGGAAGTGCCGAGCCGCGCCGCCGAGGTGCTGGAGGCCGAGGCGGTGGTGCAGCGTATCGCCGAGCGCATTGCCGAAGCCCGTGACGTGCTCTATCTCGGCCGCGGCACGGGGTTTCCGATCGCCCTCGAAGGGGCTCTCAAACTTAAGGAAATCAGTTATATCCATGCCGAAGCCTATGCTGCGGGAGAGATGAAGCATGGCCCCATCGCGCTGATCGACAAGAGCGTTCCGGTGATCGCCATCGCGCCATCCGGCCCGCTTTTCGAGAAGACCGCCTCCAACCTCCAGGAAGCGGCGGCACGGGGCGGGCAAATCATCGTGCTGAGCGATGCGGTGGGCGCGGCCAAGCTCAACAGGATCGCCGCCGAGATGATCGTCATGCCCGGCGTCGACCCCTTCGTGGCACCCATCCTCTATGCCATTCCGGTGCAGCTTTTAGCCTATCACGTGGCGCTGCTCAAAGGCACCGATGTTGATCAGCCACGCAATCTCGCGAAATCGGTGACGGTCGAATAGCGCCGAGGGCAGCGGCTCTTACGGTGCCGCAGCCAACCCCTCGCGCCGCAGTTCGGCATGCAGTTCATCGAGCGCGCGGGCAACGCCCGCGAAAATTTCGTCGATTTCGTCAGGGGTGATGATCAGGGGTGGGCTGAAGCCGAGCACGTCGCCAGTCATGGCGCGGCCGAGCACCCCGTGTTTTTCCATCCATTTCGTCGCGCGCGGACCGATTTTCAGCGCCGGGTCGAAATTCCGCCGCGCGGCCTTGTCGGCGACCAGTTCGAGCGCGCCGATCAACCCCACACCCCGCGCCTCCCCAACCAGCGGATGGTCGCGTAAGGCGCGCAAGGCCGCCTGGAAATGCGGCGCGGTCGCGCGCACCTGATCGACGAGGGGGATTTCGTCGTAGATTTTCAGCGCTTCGATCGCCACCGCCGCCGGCACGGGATGGCCGGAATAGGTGAAACCGTGGCCGAAAGTGCCGATCTTATGCGACTCATCGGCGAGTGCCGCGAACACCCGCGCGTCCACCATCACCGCGCTGATCGGCAGAAAAGCCGCCGAGAGCGCCTTGGCGCAGGTGAGAATGTTGGGGGTGATCGCGAAGGTCTGGCTGCCCCAGTAATTGCCGGTGCGCCCGAAACCGCAGATCACCTCGTCGGCGACCAGCAGGATGTCATATTTCGCAAGTACCGCTTGAATTTTCGCGAAATAGGTGGGTGGTGGCACGATCACGCCTCCGGCGCCCATCACCGGCTCGGCGAACATCGCGGCAACCGTTTCCGGCCCCTCGGCGAGAATGAGTTGTTCGAGTTCGCTGGCGCAGCGCGTGGCAAACGCTTCCTCGCTCTCGCCGGGCTCGGCGCCATGATAGAAATGCGGCGTGATGGTATGGAGAAAACCTGGCAACGGCACGTCAAACGAGCGGTGGTTGGCGGGGAGCCCGGTAAGCGAGGCGCTGGCCAGCGTGATGCCGTGATAACCCTTGACGCGGCCGATGATTTTCTTCTTGAGCGGGCGGCCGAGCGCGTTGTTAAAATACCAGATCATCTTGATCGCGGTGTCGTTCGCCTCCGAGCCGGAATTGGCAAAGAACACCTTGCTCATCGGCACCGGCGCGCGCGTCAGCAGCATTTCCGCAAGCGTGATCAGCGGCTCATGTGATTTCGCGGCAAAAGAATGGTAAAATGGCAGCGCGCGCATCTGCGCCGCCGCCGCCGCCACTAGGCGTTCATTGCTGAAGCCGAGGGACGCGCACCAGAGCCCGGCCAGCGCCTCGATATAGGATTTGCCACTCTCATCCCATACCCGCACGCCTTCGCCGCGGCTGATCACCAGCGGGCCAATCTCGGCATGCGCCCTGAGATCCGTGTAGGGATGCAGCACGCTCGCGATATCACGCGCGGCGGCGGAATTGGCGCGGGGCAAGCTCATGGCGGGGATCCTTTGATACCTGGCACTGCCGGCATTCTAACAGGGAAAGGCGCGGAAGAAATAGCCCGCCTTAGGCGCGTTGGGCTGCCGCCTCCTCGCTCAGCGGCATGGCGAGATAGCGGACATAATCCTTCGGTACCACCTGCCAAAAATGCCCGACCGCGCGTTCCCACTCATGCAGCATCAGCGCGGCGAAGCGGCTATTCGTCTCCCCCGCGTGGCGCGCGACGAGATCGCGGAGCACGCTTTCCCAATAGCTTGAGGCGAGCCGCTGCCAGATCAGGGTTTCCGGATTGAGGCGCTTTTCGAAAAGGTTTTCTGGGTCATGGACGAAGGCCATGCCGCCGGTAAAGCCGGCGCCAAAATTATCGCCGACCGCGCCGAGAATGACGACGGTGCCGCCGGTCATGTATTCGCAGCCATTGGCGCCGCAGCCTTCCACCACCGCGATCGCCCCGGAATTGCGCACGGCGAAGCGCTCGCCGGCCTGGCCCGCGGCGAAGAGATAGCCCGCGGTCGCGCCATAGAGCACCGTATTGCCGATGATTGTGTTCTCCTGGCTTGCGAGATTGGAGGACGGCGCCGGGCGCACGACGATAGTCGCGCCGGAAAGTCCCTTGCCGACATAGTCATTGGCATCACCAAACACTTCGAGCTTGAGCCCATGCACGGCGAAGGCGCCGAGCGACTGACCGGCGGAGCCACGAAGCCGTACCGTGACGTGATCGGGTTGGAGGGCTGACTTACCGAGGCGGCGGACAATCCGCGAGGAAAATTTCGTGCCGACCGCGCGATGTGTGTTGCGCACCGAGTATTGCAACTGCATCTTCTCGCCATGCTCGAAAAACGCCTGCGCATCGGCGATCATCTGGGCATCGAGGCTTTCCGGCACCTCGTTGCGCCCGGTGAGCGTGCAATAGCGCGCGTACGGACCGGGATCGGCCTGCACCAGCAATGGGTTGAGATCGAGATCGTCGAGAATCTCGGAACCGCGACTGACCTGATGCAAAAGATCGGTGCGCCCGATCACTTCAGCCAGACTGCGCGCGCCAAGGGATGCCAGAATGCCCCGCACATCCTCGGCGATAAAGGAGAAAAGGTTGATGACTTTCTCGGGTGTTCCCTCAAATTTCGCGCGCAGTTTCTCGTCTTGCGTACAAACCCCGACCGGGCAGGTGTTGGAGTGGCATTGCCGCACCATGATGCAGCCCATGGCGATCAGCGAGGTGGTGCCAATGCCGAATTCCTCCGCCCCCAACATCGCCGCGATCACGACGTCGCGCCCGGTCTTGATGCCGCCATCGGTGCGAAGTTTTACCTTATGGCGCAGGCGATTGAGCATCAAAACCTGATGCGTCTCGGAGAGGCCCATCTCCCACGGCAGGCCGGCGTATTTGATCGAGCTTTGTGGGCTCGCCCCGGTGCCGCCCGCGTGGCCGGAGATCAGGATGGCGTCGGCCTTGGCTTTGGCGACACCCGCGGCGATGGTGCCGATGCCGCTCCGCGCCACGAGCTTGACGCAGACCGCGGCCTCGGGATTGATCTGCTTGAGATCGTAGATCAGTTGGGCAAGATCCTCGATCGAATAGATGTCGTGATGCGGCGGCGGACTGATCAGCATGACGCCGGGGGTGGCGTGGCGCAGCTTGGCGATCAACTCGGAGACCTTAAAGCCGGGCAACTGACCACCCTCGCCGGGCTTGGCCCCTTGCGCCACCTTGATCTCGATCTCGCGGCAATTGTTGAGGTATTCCGCGGTCACACCGAAACGCCCCGAGGCGATCTGCTTGATCGCGGAAGAAGCGTTATCGCCGTTCAGGCGCGGCACTGCGCGCGCGGGATCCTCGCCTCCTTCTCCAGAATCGGAGCGCGCGCCGATGCGGTTCATCGCGATCGAGAGCGTCTCATGCGCCTCCGGGCTCAAGGCGCCGAGTGAAATACCAGGCGATAGCAAGCGCTTGCGGATTTCGGTGATGCTCTCGACTTCATCGATCGGGATCGGCGTGCATTTCTCGGTGCGGAAATCGAGCAGGTCGCGGAGGGCGACGGGCGGCATCTTGCGCACCAATTCGGCAAAGCGCCGGTAGGTGGAATAGCTATCGGTGGCAACGGCGGCTTGCAGCATGTGGATCAGAGGCGCATCGAAGCCATGCACCTCGCCGCGGCGCCGGAGCTTGTAGATGCCACCGATTGGGAGAGCGACCGTGTCGTTGGTCCACGCCGCCTCATGCAGATCAAGCACCTTGCGCGCAATGCCGGTGAGCCCGATGCCGGAAATACGTGACGGCATGCCGGGGAAAAATTCCGCGACGAGGGCGCGCGACAATCCGATCGCCTCAAAATTATAGCCCCCGCGATAGGATGAGATCACTGCGATGCCCATCTTCGACATGATTTTCAGCAAACCCTTATCCACCGCTTTCTTGAAGCGCTGGACGGCGGATTTCAGTGACATATCGCCAAACAACCCGCGCCGGTGACGGTCGGCGATCGCCTCCTGCGCGAGATAGGCGTTCACCGTGGTAGCGCCGGCGCCGATGAGGACGGCGAAATAGTGGACATCGAGACATTCCGCCGAGCGCACATTGAGCGAGGTGAAGGTGCGCAGGCTCTGACGTACCAGATGGGTATGCACGGCGCCGGTGGCGAGGATCATCGGGATCGGCGCGCGCGCCGCATCGAGCGCCTCATCGGTGAGAATGACATGGGTGCAGCCGGCACGCACCCCCTCCTCGGCCTCGGCGCGGATGCGATCGAGCGCGCGGCGCAACCCGCTCTCGCCGTCGGCCGCGGGAAACGTGCAGTCGACAACGGCCACCGAGCTTCCCATATAGGCGTGCATCGCCTGGAATTCGGCATTCGAGAGCACCGGGCTTTCAAGCTGCAGGAGATCACATTGGCTCGCATCCTCGTCAAGGACATTGCCGAGATTGCCAAGCCGCGTCTTAAGCGACATCACACGGGTCTCGCGCAGACTGTCGATCGGCGGATTGGTCACCTGGCTGAACGCCTGGCGGAAAAAATGATGCAGGCCGCGATAGCGTTCCGAGAGCACGGCGACCGGCGTGTCATCGCCCATGCTGCCGGTCGGCTCGCCGGCATCCTCGACCATCGGATGCAGCACCATCTCAAGGTCTTCGAGCGACACCCCGACCGCGACTTGACGGCGGCGCAGCGCCTCACCCTCGAAACGGACGGGTTCAGTCGCATCGGCCTTGACGATGTGGTCGATTTCACGAATGCGCCGGGTCCATGCACCGAAATCCTGACGTGCAGCGAGCCGGTCCTTGAGCGCGGCATCGGCGTAAAAGCGCGCGTGATCGAGATCGACCGCGATCGTCTGGCCTGGCCCGACACGGCCTTTCTCAATGATATCAACTTCATCGAGCTTGACCATGCCGGTTTCTGATCCGACGATGAGCATGTCGTGCCGGGTGATGGTATAGCGGAGTGGCCGCAACCCGTTGCGATCGAGTCCGGCGATCACCCAGCGACCGTCCGTCGCGGCCACCGCCGCTGGGCCGTCCCATGGCTCCATCACCGCGTTGCAATAGAGGAACATATCGCGATGCGCTTTCGGCATCGTCGCATCCTGGCCGATACTTGCTGGAATCATCAGCGCTTTCGCCATCGGCGCATCGCGCCCGGCGCGCGTCAGAAGCTCAAAGACGTTATCAAGAATGGCGGTATCCGACCCGCCGGCCTGCACCACTGGCTTGATGTCATCTAGATAGGGATCAAGACCGCCCGCGGCGAGCCGTGTCTCATGGCTTTTCATCCAGTTCACGTTACCGGCCAATGTGTTGATCTCGCCGTTATGGGCAAGCATGCGGAAGGGCTGGGCGAGTCGCCAAGTGGGAAAGGTGTTGGTCGAATACCGCTGATGATAGATCGCGAAACGCGAGATGAAGCGCGGATCGAGGAGATCGGGGTAAAAATCAGTGAGGCTTTCGGCGAGAAACATGCCCTTGTAGATGATCGAGCGCGCCGAGAGCGAACAAAAATAAAGTTCGGGAATTTGCGCGGCGGCCGCGAGCTTCTCGATGCGCCGGCGGATGACATAGAGGTCACGCTCGAAAATTTCTTCGTCCGAGCCACGCGCATTGCCAATCATGATCTGCTCGATCTCCGGCCGCGTCGCGTTGGCCTTCTCACCAATACAGGCGACATTGATCGGCACCTGCCGCCAGCCATAGATGGCATAGCCGAAGGCGAGGATCTCACTTTCGACGATTTCGCGACAGCGCTCCTGGGCCGAGAGATCGGTTTTGGGCAGAAAGACCTGGCCCACCGCAATCGGGCCGGGATAGCGCAGCCGGTCGCCGCCCCGCTCCACCGCCTCGGTGAAGAAATCCTGCGGGATTTCGATATGGATGCCAGCGCCATCGCCAGTTTTGCCGTCCGCGTCGACCGCGCCGCGATGCCATACCGCCTTCAGTGCATCGATGCCGGCCTGGACGATATCACGCCGCTTCTTACCGTCGAGGGCGGCCACGAGGCCGACGCCGCAGGCATCGTGCTCCGCCGCGACATCGTATGTCGCGGCGAGGCGGGCTGCGTTTTCCGCGAACGCCGCGACAAAGTCGGCTGCGGATTCGTGTGTCATGGGCTTGTTCCCTCAGATTCGGATGCCACGCTTGCGTAACTCATCGGCGTGTTTTTGCACCGCCGCACGGGCCACGCTCTGGCCCCAGTTAATGCCAGTCTGGATACTTTTTTCGGTGATCTCGGGCATTGCCGCCAAGAGATGCTTGCCCGCTTGCGTGCTATAGAATTGGGTAATCGCATGCAGATCCGCGACCGAGAGCGTGTCGGCCCAGATGGTCGCCATCTGCTGGCGAAGCTGCGGGAGATCGGCGCGGAATTCCGGCATCAGGAGATTATCGACAATGTCCTTGGCCTGATCTTCGGATTTGGCGCCAGCGGCAGTGATGATCTGGATCATCTGGCCGCGCATCGCCGACATCACCCGGTTCGTCACGGCGTCCGAGCCGGTGAGATCGGCGAGTTGCAGAGCTTCCTGCTGCGCCCCGTTGTCGGCCGGCGCGGCGGAGAACGGAGCGAGCAGCACGAGGGCGGCGAACGCCAGTGTTGCACAAGTTGTTTTCATTCCGCAGCCTCTCGGATAGCCGCCTTCTGGCTGAGCCAGGCGTGCATGCGCGCCGCCGCGTCGCGCCCGTCACGGATCGCCCAGACCACCAGGCTCGCCCCGCGCACGATATCGCCGGCGGCGAAAACGCCTGGCAGGCTGGTCATGAAATCGCGATGGCCGATTTTGAGCGTGCCGTGTCGCGTGGTCGCTAGCGCCGGCTCGCCGAAAGCCTCCGGCAGTTTCTCGGGATCGAAGCCGAGCGCCTTGATGACGAGATCGGCGGGGAGGGTAAAATGGCTATTCTCCACCGGTTCGACCGATTGCCGCCCGCTCGCCTCGGGAAGACCAAGACGCATGCGCACGCCGCGTACGCCGCGCACCGCCGCGTCACCGAGAAACGCCTCCGGGGCAGCGAGCCAGATGAACTCAACGCCTTCCTCTTCGGCGTTTTTTACTTCCCGCATCGAGCCTGGCATGTTGGCCCGGTCGCGACGATAGAGGCACTGCACCGAGCGCGCGCCCTGGCGCACCGCGGTGCGCACGCAATCCATGGCCGTGTCGCCGCCGCCGATCACCACCACGCGCTTGCCCGCGGCGTTCAGCACGCCAGAGTCGAATTCTGGCACGGTATCGCCGAGCCCGGTGCGGTTCGCGGCAATGAGATAATCGAGCGCAGGGACGATGCCAGGAAGGCCGGCGCCCGGCCCGCCGATTTCACGCGGCTGATAGACCCCGGTTGCGATCAGCAGTGCGGCGTGACGGGCCCGCAGCGCCGCGAAGGTGATATCGCGCCCGATTTCGGTTCGGGGATGAAAGCGAATGCCGGCTTCCTCGAGCAGTTTCCAGCGCCGCAGCACGATGTCTTTCTCCAGCTTGAAGCTGGGAATACCATAGATCAGCAAGCCACCGATGCGATCATGGCGGTCATAGACATCGACGCCATAGCCGCGCGCACGGAGTTCCTCGGCGCAAGCGAGGCCGGCCGGGCCGGCGCCGATGATGCCGACCGAGACGCCAAGCTCGGCGCGCGGGCGGCGCGGCTTGATCAGGCCACGCTCGAAGGCGGTATCGGTGATGTAGCGTTCGATCGCGCCGATAGTGACGCTCTCATAGCCCTTTTCGATGACGCAATTGCCCTCGCAGAGCCGGTCCTGGGGGCAGATGCGGCCACAGATCTCGGGGAAATTGTTGGTGGCGCTCGCAACCTCGTAGGCTTCCTCGAGCCGGCCCTCGGCGGTGAGCTTCAGCCAGTCGGGGATGTTGTTGTGCAGCGGACAATGTACCGAGCAGAACGGCACGCCGCACTGGCTACAGCGGCTCGCCTGGCGCGCCGCCTCCTCCTGGTCGAAACGGCGATAGATTTCGGCGAAATCGCTGCGACGCGCCGCGAGGTCGCGCTTGTCCGGCATATGCTGTGGCAAGTGGACGAATTTCAGCATTTTTTCCGGCATCGGCGGGCTCCATCATCGGACGCATGGCCGCGCCCACGTCTTGGTATAGCGCGCGCTGCGGCAGGCTGCGAGAGGAAAAATCGCCGAAATGCATCGGATCGGTCCTATATTTTGGTTTTTCTCCTGCTCACGCCGCTTCTGTCGCCCGCGCGATACGATATAGGTTACAAATCGAGCCCATTTGATGGCGAAGAAACTTATCCGCCCGCCTGAATCCGCCGCAGCCGCGTCGCCAGCACCAGCATCATCCCCCCGAAGGCCAGGGCGTAGAGGCCGAGCCACCACGCCATGACGACCGCCCCGGCAATCGGTGCGAAGACGAGCGCCATCCCCCAGAGAATCGAGAGCAACGCCGCGGCGCCAAGCCAGAAGCGGCCATGCCCGCCATGCAGCCGCCGCGCGGCGGAAAACAGCACGATCCCGGTCAGGATCGCCCAGACCGCGCCGAGATAGGCGAAGGCAGCGATGGTCACGATCGGGGCGAGTAGCGTGATCGCCCCCATCGCCAGCCCGATCACGCCTTCCAGCAACAGCGCTCCCCAATGGCGATGATGCGCCGCCGCCCGCAGTCCCGAGAGGAGCGCGAACACGCCATCGAAAATCATGTAGAAGCCGAACAGCACCACCAGAAAGTAGAGAGTGGCGCCCGGCAGCAGCAGAGTAATCAGCCCGAAGCCCACCGCTGCCAGCCCACGCAAAGCCACCGCCCACCAGTTGCGAATGAGAAAGCCGGTGGCGATGAGCGCGGCCGCCGCCGGGTCGTCGGGCGGGGCGATGAAATCAGGGGTTTGCAACGGCGGCATGACGGGTTCCTTCTGGCCAGAGGCGCCAAGTTTAGCCGCACGCCGACGCGAGAGCCATCGTCTTGCCGGCTTGCCGCGCGGGTCGGCGCGGCGATACTCTCATGCAAGATCAGGGAGGACGCCCCATGAGCGATGGGATCGGCATCGAGGACCGCGCCGGCTATCGCGTGATCACGCTCGATCGGCCAGAAAAACTCAACGCCACCACCGCGCCGATGCTGCGTGCGCTGCGCGCCGCGTTCGAGGCGGCGGCCTGCGATCGCGCCTGCCGCGCCGTGCTGCTGACCGGCGCCGGGCGTGGTTTTTGCGCGGGCCAGGATCTCGGCGCGGTGAGCGACATGAGCGATCCCGCCCAGGCTGATCTCGGCGCGCTGGTGGAGGAGCTTTACAACCCGCTGATCCGCGCGCTGCGCCGCCATCCGCTGCCCATCGTCTGCGCGGTCAACGGCATCGCCGCCGGGGCCGGGGCCAATCTCGCGCTTGCCTGCGATATCGTGCTCGCCGCCCGCTCGGCAAGCTTCGTTCAGGCCTTTGCCAAAATCGCGCTGATCCCTGATGCCGGGGGCACCTGGATTTTACCGCGCCTGGTGGGCGATGCCCGCGCCCGCGCGCTCGCGCTCCTGGCCGAGAAAATCCCCGCCGAACAGGCCGCCGCGTGGGGCATGATCTGGCGCGTCGTCGAGGACGCGGCGCTGATCGGCGAGGCCGAGGCGCTCTGCGCCTATTTCGCGACCCAGCCGACCACCACGCTCGGCCTCATCAAGCAGGCCCTCCTCGCCTCGTCGGCCAATGATCTCGACGCCCAGCTCGCGCTTGAACGCGATTTGCAGCGTGCGGCAGGGCAGAGTGGCGACTATGCCGAGGGGGCGCGCGCCTTCCTGGAAAAACGTCCGCCGCGCTTTTCCGGCCGCACCTGATGCGCGGGCCCGACGATCTGGCGCGCGCCTGCGCCGAGGCGATGTGGCGCGACGACCGGGCGAGTCAGGCGCTCGGCATGACGCTTGAGGCGATCGCCCCTGGTCTCGCGCGCCTCGCCATGACCATCCGCCCCGACATGGTCAACGGGCACGGCACTTGCCATGGCGGGTTTATTTTTACGCTGGCCGACAGCGCCTTCGCCTTCGCCTGCAACTCCCGCAACCGGCGCGCCGTGGCGCAGCATTGTTTTGTCACCTTTCTCCGCCCGGTGCGGCTCGGTCAGGTGCTGATCGCCGAGGCCGTCGAGCGCGTCCTGAGCGGGCGGAACGGCATCTATGACGTCACCGTGCGCGGCGATGAAGGCCTGGCCGTCGCCGAGTTCCGCGGCCATTCGCGTCTGCTCGGCGACCCTTTTTTTCCCGAGGAGGAAGGCCACCATGCCTCGCCCTGAGTTTGCGCCGACCGCGCTGGAGCCGATCGAGACTGCGTCCCGCGACGAGATCGCGGCCCTCCAGCTCACCCGCCTGCAAGCCACTCTCGCCCACGCCTATGCCAAGGTGGCGCATTATCGTGCCGCCTTCGAGGCCGCCGGGGTTCATCCCGACGACTGCCGGAGCCTCGATGATCTCGCGAAATTCCCCTTCACGACGAAGGACGACTTGCGAAAAAATTATCCTTTCGGCCTGTTCGCCGTCCCGCGGAGCGAGGTCCGGCGTATTCATGGCTCCTCCGGGACCACCGGCAAGCCGATCGTGGTGGGTTATACCGAGGGTGATCTCGCGGTCTGGGCCAGCGTCGTCGCGCGCTCGCTCCGCGCCGCGGGCGGCAGGCCGGGGATGTTGCTGCACAACGCCTATGGCTACGGCCTCTTTACCGGCGGGCTTGGGCTCCATGCCGGGGCGGAGCGGCTCGGCTGCACCGTGGTGCCGATCTCGGGCGGCATGACCGAGCGGCAGGTGCAGTTGATCGCCGATTTCGCGCCTGATCTCATCACCGTCACGCCGAGCTACATGCTCGCCATCCTCGATGAATTCCGCCGCCAGGGCCGCGACCCGCGCGCCACCGCGCTCAAGGTTGGTATTTTTGGCGCCGAGCCGTGGTCAGAAGCGATGCGCGCCGAGATCGAAGAGGCGTTCGACTTGCATGCCGTCGATATCTACGGGCTTTCCGAGGTGATGGGGCCGGGGGTGGCGCAGGAATGCATCGAGACCAAGGACGGACTGCATATCTGGGAAGACCATTTTTACCCCGAGGTGATCGACCCCGAAACCGGCGCCGTTTTGCCCGATGGCGCCAAGGGCGAGCTGGTCTTCACCTCGCTCACCAAGGAGGCGATGCCGGTGATCCGCTATCGCACCCGCGACCTCACCCGCCTGCTGCCCGGCACGGCGCGCGCCATGCGGCGGATGGAGCGCATCACCGGGCGAGCCGACGACATGATCATCCTGCGGGGGGTAAATGTCTTTCCGACCCAGATCGAGGAGATCGTGCTGCGCTCGGCGCTGCTTTCCGGGCATTACCAGATCGAGCTAACCCGCGAGGGCAGGCTCGATGCCATGACCATCCATGTTGAAGCCCACCCGGAGGCCTGGGGTACTCCGGCGCTGGCCGCCGAGAGCAAGGCGATCGCCCATCATATCAAGGGGTTGATCGGGATAAGCGCGCGGGTTGCGATCGTGGCGCCGAGCAGTATCGAACGCTCGCTCGGCAAGGCGCGGCGCGTGGTGGATCGGCGCGCCTAACGGGTGGCTTTTTAGCCGGCCTGCGCTTCGGCGGCGAAATCGCCTTCTATTCTCGGCGCGTCGGCACTGTTCCAGGCGGCGCTCCGCGGATAGGCTTCGGCGAAAGCCTTGAGGATCTCAGCGCGCGGCACGTCGGGGAAAACCCCGCGCTGGCGGACATATTCCATATGCCGCCGGCCCGCCGCATCGAACGGGTGAAACACCGAATCGCCGCTACCATCGAATTCGAGCGGTAGAATGCCAGCTTTTTCGCAAAGTGCCAGGTTGAAGGCGGGCGTCGCCTTGCGCCATGCGCCATCGAGGAAAATATCGGTATAGCCGTGAAAGACGAAAATATCGGTCTGCATGGTGGCGCGCAGACGGGGACTGGTGAGGTGATTCCTGACATCGGCGAAGCCGAGTCGCGCCGGAATGCCGCTCGCTCGCAACACAGCGGCCAGCAACGCCGCCTTGGTGATGCAGAACCCATAGCCGAGTTCCAGGCAGCGGCTGGCTTTCAGCCCAGCCTCGCTGAGATCGACGCGATAGGGATCGTAGCGGATTTCATCGCGCACCGCGTTATAAAGTGCCACGGCGCGCGCCCGCGCGGTCTCGCCCGTGGCATGGGCGCGGGCGAACGCGCGCACCAGGGGATGATCGCTATCGACAAAGCACCCCGGCTTGAGAGCGTCCTCGCTCATCGCTTGATCCATCTCGCGTCCTTGTCTTGCTCTGTCTTGCTCTCCTGCGATGTTGGAAGCGGATGACGCAGTTTGCAAGTGGCCCCACAAGTGGCCCCAGACCGCAATATTGCGCGTGTATAACTTAAGACTGCACCTGACAGGCGGTGCCGGATATTCGCCCCGATGAAAGTGTCTGTCGTGATCAGGCTGCGATGATTTTCTCCTATGCGATGGGCAGGCTGTCAAGGAAGGTCTGCATGATGATCTTGCCGCAATCATAACAATTTTGCGGCATTGTTCTGCCGGTGACCCAGTCTGGATTGCCGCCATTCGTCGGTTCGACCGATCGCCATCTTGGTCTGTCGCTCTTGCTTCCCTGGCAACGGCCAAGGTCAGGCTGCTGCCGGTACATCTCGCCGCGCGCCATCATTGCCCAGACGATCCGGGCGATCTTGTTGGCCCGACCCCAGTGAGGTGCCCGCACAGGCTTCCAGGGCTATTTCGGTCGGGTCCAGTTTGGCGAAAAATTCTTCAACCTCTCAGAGCCTGAAAATCAATCGAACTTGAACAAGAACGCCCTCTGGAAACACTGGGTTTTTCCTGTCGATTTCCGGGCAAGAGGGCATTCTTTTTCAAACTCTCAGGCGGCAATCGCGGCCAGTCCGCGGGTGAGGTCGTCCTGAAGATCGGCCGCATCCTCGATCCCCACTGACAGTCGTACCGCGCCGTCGCCGATGCCGAGCCGGGCGCGCTCCTCGGCACCGAGGCGGGAATGGGTGGTGGTCGCGGGATGGGTGACGAGGGATTTGGCGTCGCCGAGATTGTTGGAAATGCGGATCAGCCTGAGCCCGTTCATGAACGCGAAGGCCGCCCCCTTGCCGCCCTTGAGCGAGAAGGTGACGATCGTGCCGCCGTCGCTCATCTGCGCCCGCGCCAGCGCCGCTTGCGGATGATCGGCGCGGGCCGGGTACCACACTTGCGCGATCTCGGGCCGCTCGGCAAGAAAATCGGCGAGCTTTGCCGCATTGCGGCAGCCCGCCTCGACGCGGAGCGACAGCGTCTCGAGCCCCTTGAGCAGCAGCCAGGCATTGAACGGCGAGAGCGCCGGGCCGGTATTGCGCAGATAGGGTTGCAAAACCTCCTCCACCCACTTCCGCGCGCCGAGCACCGCGCCGCCCAGCACCCGGCCCTGGCCGTCGATATGCTTGGTGCAGGAATAGACGACGATATCGGCGCCCCATTCCAGCGGACGTTGCAGCAAAGGGGTGGCGAACACGTTATCGACGATCACCTTCGCTCCCGCGTCATGCGCGAGGCTCGCTACCGCACTGAGATCGATGACCTCCAGCATCGGGTTGGACGGCGTTTCCAGCAGCACCAGCGCGGCCGGGTGGGCGAGAGCGGCGCGCCAGGATGCGATATCGGCACCATCGACAAACTCGGTTGCGATGCCAAAGCGCGGTAGCAGCGCCGAGATGATCCAGTGGCAGGAGCCGAACAGGGCGCGGGCCGCCACTACCCGGTCGCCGGCCTGGAGGCCACACACCAGCGCGGCATGGACGGCGGCCATGCCCGACGCTGTGACCCGGCAAGCCTCCGCGCCCTCGATCGCGGCGAGGCGTTCTTCCAGCATCGCGACCGTCGGGTTGCCGAATCGCGAATACTGGTAGCGACTGATCTCGCCCCTGAATGTCGCCTCGGCCTCCTCGGCACTCTCATAGACGAAACCCGAGGTGAGAAAGAGCGCCTCGGCGGTCTCGCCGAAACGCGTACGGCTCCCGCCGGCATGAACCAAACGGGTCGCCGGGCGAAGCACGGCAAGTGAGGAAAACGGTTCGGTCATCTCTCGGGGCCCTTTGCATCTGGCCCGACCGTGGATGCAGCGCCGTTCCGCAAGTCTAGGCGCTGGCCTCTTTAGCGCGCTTATTTCACCTCGCCGCAATCCGGCCGGACAAATCGCGAGGGGTGGTAACACCACCGGAATTTACTTTAGAGATCGCGCATTGCGCCGTCAACCGGAGCTTCCTATAAACGCCCTCGCCGGCGCGGGTGTAGTTCAATGGTAGAACGGCAGCTTCCCAAGCTGCATACGAGGGTTCGATTCCCTTCACCCGCTCCAATTTTCCGTCTGAAGATGTTTATAAAAAAATGAATAGTGCTTTATTTTTAAATTGTCGATTATTTTTTAATAATTTATATGCCTTAAAAGCCTGGAAATCAATCGAAATTGAAGAATTTCCTCTGGAAAAATTGGGTTTTTCTCTCGATTCCCAGGCAAGAGTGCCGGACAATTTCCGCGTTATCTCGCCCAAGGATTTTCGGATTATGGCGTGAACGGAGTATAGCTCGTCGGTTGACGACGAGCGAAGCTCGTGAAAAGTCGCTGATCCGTGAAGCCGAAATAGCCGGATGGGCGCGGCCCAATGCCCCGACGGACCCCACCATCACGGGTTATTTCAGAGCCGCGTCAGTCCGGATTGGAGTGCCAGCAGACGCGGCACATGGATGCCTTGACGCCGTACCACGCCGAAATCTCCACTTTCGATGATGCGCCCCGCCGCGATGACCGCGATTTGATCATGGTCCTGAATAGCCGTCAGCCGATGGGTGATCGTCAGCACCGTCCGTCCCCGGGTCACCGCATCGAGGGCGGTTTGTACCAATGCCTCGGTCAATGGGTCGAGCCCCTCCATCGGCTCATCCAGGATGAGCCAGGGGGTGTCGCGCAGCACCGCGCGCGCCAGCGCCACGCGGCGCGCTTCGCCGCCCGAGAGACGAGCGCCGCCTTCGCCGACAAGAGTTTCGAGCCCTTCCGGCTGCGCGCGGACAAAGGCCGCCAGTTGCGCAACCTCGAGGGCTCGCCACAACGCCGCTTCCGTGGCGTCTGGTCGTGCCAGCAGCAAATTGTCTTTGAGTGTACCATGAAACAGAAACGTCCGCTGCGAAATAACGGTGAACAGGCTTCGGACATCGTCGCCGCGGATCGAGCGGAGTTCAATCCCACCGAGGCGGGCAGACCCTTCCTGGTATTCCACAAAACGCAACAAGAGATGGGTGAGCGTGGTCTTTCCCGATCCGCTGCGACCGATCAGCACCAGGCGTTCGCCCTCGCGGATCGTGAGGTTGAGGCCATCCAGCACCCAGGGCCCGGTCGGCGTGTAGCGGAGTCGCAGGTCGTGCAACGCGAGATCGAGCCGGCGTGGCCGATGCGGACTTACCGCCGGCTCGATGACCGGGGGCGCACGATCGGCGGTTTCGAAAACCCGCCGCGCCGAAGCTCGGATCTGACCCAGCAGGTGAAACGCCGGACCGAGCGGCGCCACGGCCTCAAACGCCGCCCATGTGCCGAATACCAGAAATGCCATATCCGCCCCCGACATCCGGCCCAGGCGAAGCAGTGGCACGGCGATCATCAGCATCATCGCCAATGCCGCGTTGGCGAGGAACCCGGAGAGGGCCGCGCTCAAGGCGGTAATCGAGCGCATCCGCCGTTGCTGTCCGATCAGGGCGGCATCGGCGGCGGCGATGCGGGTTGTCGTCGGCGGCCCGGCGCCATGGGTCAGGAGATCCGCCATGCCCTGCACCATATCGACGATCTCGGCGCGCAAAGCCGCCTCCTGCGTGACAATCGCCTTGCCCGGCGCCGCCCCGGCGCGAAGGCCGAGGAGCGGCACGGCGATGCCGGCCGCGAGCAAGGCGGCGAAGAGCCCGAGGCCGGCGATCGGCGCCACGGTGGCGATCACCAGGGCCATCACGATAGCGGCAATCGCCGCGACCAGTGCCGGAGCGAGCAGGCGGGGATAAAAATCGCTCAGCCGGTCGATGTCGGTGACCAATCGGGATAACACGTCACCACCGCGATCGCCGCCGAGGCCGAGCGGCGCCAGCGGCACCAGACGCGCGAACAGGAAAACCCGCAGTCCCGCGATCTGGCGAAACGTCGCCTCGTGATCGACGATCCGCGCGGCGTAGCGTCCGAGTACCCGAAGGGTCGCAAAGAGGCGCACGAAAGCCGCCGGGGTGAAGAAATTAAAAGCGTTCTGCGCGGCGATACCGCCAAGCCCCGCCGCCGCGGCGGCGGTGAGAAACCAGCCAGCCAGCGCAAGCAAGCCGAAATTGGCGAGAACCGTAACCAACCCGAGCGCGATCCCGGCGCTCATCCAGCGCCAGTAGGGCGTATAGAGCCGGAGCAGGCGGATCAGGTCGCGCATGCCATGTCCCGCCGCGCCGCCAGCATCCCGGCATAGACCCCGCCTTTCGCCAGAAGTGCCGCGTGGGTGCCGGCTTCGACGAGGCGCCCACGATCGATGACCAGGATCTGATCGGCACGCTCCACCGTGGCAAGGCGATGGGCGATCACGACCGCTGTTCGCCCGACCGCCAGCGCGGCGATCGCCGCGGCCAGCTCCGCTTCTGTTTCGAGATCGAGATGGGCGCTGGCCTCATCGAGGATCAGCAGCGGCGCGTCCTTGAGAAAAGCGCGCGCCAGCGCCAAGCGCTGGATCTGCCCGCCGGAGAGACCGGCGCCGCCATCCCCGAGTTCGCTCTCGAAGCCGCGCGGCAGGGATTCGATAAAGTCAAGCGCGCCGGCCGCCGCCGCCGCCCGGCGCAGTGCCGCCATCGTTGCCGCTGGCCGCGCGAGCCGCAGATTGGCAGCGATACTCCCGGCGAAGAGACGCGGCCTTTGCGGCACATAGGCGAGGCTTTGCCACCACGCCGTGCGATCGATTTCGGCAAGCGGGATGCCGTTGACCCGTAACTCTCCAGCATGTGGCACGAGAAAACCGAGTAATGCCGCGGCAAAGCTGCTTTTGCCGGCGCCGCTCGGCCCCACCAGCGCGGTCACGCGTCCGGCTGGAATGTCGCAGGTGAGACCGCGCAGCACCGGCGCGCCCATCCCGTAGGCCAGCACGAGGCCCTGGCAGGAGAGCGCGAGCGGCGGCGCGGGCGGCGGACGCGAGCCGGCGGTAAGAGGCAGCGGCAGATCGAGCAGCGCGAAAATGCGCTGTGCCGCGGCGAGCGCGCTCATTCGCGCGTGATAATGCGCGGCAAAGCCACGTAGCGGCAGGAAAAACTCCGGCACCAAGAGCAACACCAAAAGCGCCGGGTAGAAATCGATGCCGCCATGCAGCAGCCGCGCCCCGAGCAGCACGGCAACGAGCGCGATCGCGAGGCTCGCGAAAAATTCCAGCACAGCCGAAGTAAGAAACGCGACCCGCAGCCCCTCCATCGTGGTTCGCCGATAGGCATCGGCGATGCGCCCGACCAGATCGATCTCGGCGCGCGCGGCGCCGAATAATTTGAGTGTTGTGAGGCCCTGCACGGCATCAAGGAAATGCCCGCCCATCATGAGCAATTGCCGCCATTGCCGCTGGTTGATCGCCCCCGCGCGCGCGCCGACCAGAACCATGAAGAAGGGAATGAGCGGGCCGCTGCCAAGAAGCACAAGCCCGCTCGGCCAATCAAGCGGCACCACGGCGGCAAAAATCGCCAGCGGCACCATCGCCAGAAGCGCCATCTGCGGCAGATAGCGCGCGATATAGGGCTCCAGCGCTTCAACCCCGTCGAGCAGCGTGGTGGCGAGATCGCCGCTTTGCTCTTGTACGGCATGAACCGGCCCGAGCGCTAGAAGATGGACCGCGAGGCGCTGGCGGAGCGTCGATTTGACGTGCGCTGCCGCTTCAAAACCCACGACCTCGCCAGCCCAGGACAGCGCCGCGCGCAAGACGAACAACCCGACCAGCGCCGCGATCGCGGGCGCGAGAGCGGGAAGATCGGCTGCATGGAATATCGCGCGATCGATGATCCGGGCGAGCAGGGTCGCTTGGACGATGACCAGAAACCCGGCCGCCAGGCCAAAGCCGATCGCACCGATAAGAGCCGCGCGCGCCGTCCAAGCGATGGCCAGGAGAGATCGCTCGGCGCTCTCAGCCATCGTGGCTTGGTCGATCAAGGAGCGGCAAGAAGGGAAAGCTCAAGCGCGCCGCGCTCAAGAGCATTCTTTTGTGAACGCTCAGGGGAAATGCCGGCGCGTGAAAATATAGGCGAGGATGTAAAGCCCGAGATAGATCAAGGGAACGAAAAAAATAAGGCCTTCGAGTCCACCGAGCATGCCGCGATCTCCCGCGCTTCGCCGTTAGAATTCTTCGTCCCGCCGGCCCGAGCTGGTCTGGGTTTCCATCAGGACAGCGCCGGCGGCGGCGATGAGAATGATCATCGTCGTCCCGACCAGCCAGGCGAAATACCACGGGCCATAATCGCCCGCGACGACCGCGAGCAGCAGCGCCAAAAATAGCACCCCCGCGAGGCCGAGAAATTTGATCAGTGTTTTCATGATCTGGGCTGCTTTCTAGTAGGAATGCTCATTCTCCGCGATGGCGTTCGTTTTCACCTTGCCGCGCATGATGCGAAACGCCCATCCAGTATAAATCACCACGGCTGGGGCAAAAACCAGGGTAAAAGCCAGCATCCAGGAAAGATTATAGGCGCTGCCAGAAGCATTCCACACCGTAAGACTCTGGGCGGGCGCCGTCGTCGAGGGCATGAGAAAGGGAAACATCGCGAAGCCGACGGTGAAAATCGTGCCAACCCAGGCCAGGGCGCCGAGCCACCAGCCCCAGGCCGGCCGGCGCGCAGCAAGTGCGAGCGGGCCCACGATCATACCGAAGAACCCGAGCCCCGGCGCGATCCAGAGGAGCGGCGCGATATAAAAATTACTGAGCCAGGCGCCAACTGCCATGGCGACGCCGGAGCCAACGAGCGGGGTCGCGGGCATTCCTGGATCAACCGGCTGGGTGAGCACGAAACCCGGCAGGCGCGCAACCCAAAACCCGCCAGCGGCAAATAGCAGCGCGGCGAGCCAGCCGCCGGCCATCGCAAAGCCGCGGGCGCGCCCGGCGATCGGCGCCTCGGTGCGCATCATCAACATCGCTCCCCCCTGATAGACCGCGAGCGCGAGCGACATCACACCACAGAGCAAGGCAAATGGGTTGAGAAGATACCATATAAAAGACTGATCCTGGTAATATTGTCCGTCCCAGGAGAAATGAAACGCCACCCCTTCAAGAATATTGCCGATCGCGGCGCCGAAGACGATCATCGGCACCGCGCCCGAGATCAGGAAAGCCCAGTCCCAGGCACCACGCCAGCGTCGCGCATCGACCTTGGAGCGATATTCGAATGCCACGGGCCGCAAAATCATGCTGAACAGCAGGAGGATCATCACCACGTAGAAGGTGGAAAAAGAAGTCGCATAGAGCGTTGGAAAAGCGGCAAAAATTGCCCCGCCTCCGAGGATGAACCAAACCTGATTGCCATCCCAGTGCGGGCCAATGGCATTGAGCGTTGCCCGCCGTTCGGCATCGCTCCGCCCGACGAAACGAAGCAGCGTGCCAACCCCCATATCCATCCCAACCATGACCGCGAGCCCGACGAGCAGCACCCCGAGCAGAAGGGTCCAGATCAACTTCAAGATAACATAGGTTTCCACGGTTCTATC
The DNA here is from genome assembly GCA_021801255.1 of Pseudomonadota bacterium. GTDB lineage: Bacteria > Pseudomonadota > Alphaproteobacteria > Acetobacterales > Acetobacteraceae > Acidibrevibacterium. The sequence continues at coordinate 38,772 of JAJYYH010000023.1, read as the reverse complement.
CTCGTCCTTGGAACGCTATTGCCAGGGTTTATCGGCATAGCCGGGCGCCCCGGCAAGCGTGGGCCCGGGCTGAGGCGGGGCGTGCGCCGCGCGGCCCTCGGGCCCCAGGCGGGCAAATTTGAACATCAGATAAAGTTCGGCCGCGATGAAGCTGCTATAGAGCAGCGCGAAGCCGATCAGCGAGAACAGCATATAGCCGAGCGCGTGGCTGGAGGCCGATTGAAAGGTCGGCAGCCAGCCGAACACCGTCCACGGCTGCCGGCCATTCTCGGCGGTAATCCAGCCGAACTCGGTGGCCAGGATAGGCAGCGGTATCGACCACATGGTCAGCTTCAGGAGGAAGGGATGGCGTTCGAGCCGGTTTCTCAGACTGTAGTAGGCGCCGAAGGCAAAGACCGCGAGAAACGCGAAACCGAGCGCCACCATGATGCGGAAAGACCAGAATTCGACGAAGACGTTGGGAATGGTTTCGCGCGCGGTCAGATCGAGGATCGTGGGCAGCTCCGCCGCGGTGATTTTTGCCAGATCCTGATCGGGCGCGAAGCGCTGCGCCAAAAGGCCATAACCCATATCGCTTTCGTTTTGGCGAAACACCGCGAGCGCCACGGGATCTCTCGTCGTCGCATAGGCATGCAGTGCGAGGACCGCCTGGATGCCCCGGACGATCCGCGGTTTGGCGTCACTCTCGAGCTCCAGAATGCCCGGTATCGGCTTATCGAAGGTATGGGTGACGAGCGGGGTCAAGACATAGGGCAGGCCGAAGGAAAACAGATCGCGCTGCGCCGCGTCATTGGGCAGGGCAATGAGTTTCCAGGGCTCATAGGGCGGCTTGGTGGTATCCCAGATGCCTTCCATGGCGGCGATCTTGGGCGCCTGGAGCAGATAATCGGCGCGGCCCAGCGCATCGCCGAGCGTGATCACCGCGAGTGAGGCGATGACGCCCACCAAAGCCGCCATACGAAACGAGCGCGCCGCGAATTCCCGGTGCCGGCGGGTCAGGAGATAATAGGCGCTGATACCCATCATGAACATCGCCGCGCAGACAAAACCCGCGATCGAGGTATGCACGAATTTGGCCTGGGCGTCCTCGCTGAAAACCAGATCAGAGAAGCTGGTGAATTCCATGCGCATGGTGTCGGGGTCGAAAAGCGCGCCGACGGGATCCTGCATGAAACCGTTGGCAATCAGGATCCAAAGCGCCGAGAGATTCGAGCCGAGCGCCACGAGATAGGTCACCGCGAGATGCGCCGGCCGGCTCAGCCGGTCCCAGCCAAAGAACATCAACCCGACAAAGGTCGATTCCAGGAAAAACGCCATCAAGCCCTCGATGGCGAGCGGCGTGCCGAACACATCGCCGACGAAATGCGAGTACATCGACCAGTTGGTGCCGAACTCGAATTCCATGGTGAGGCCGGTGGCAACCCCGATGGCGAAATTGATGCCGAACAACTTGCCCCAGAATTGGGTCATTTCCTTGTAGATCGGCTTGCCGGTGATGAAATAGACGGTCTCCATCGCCGCCAGCATCACGGTCATGCCGAGCGTGAGCGGCACGAACAGGAAATGATAGAGCGCGGTCAGCGCAAATTGCATGCGCGAGAGTTCGACCACGGTTGCATCGATCATCGCAGGGCTCCCTCAATCAAACGCATCCCGCCCCTCGTGCTTCAGGCGAGACGATCAGCGCCAAGGCAGCCGGCGGCGGATGGACTCGCGCAGTGTTTCGTTATATCTTAAGAGTAGCGTATTCCGTCTGTCAAGGAAGGTGGTAGGTGATGTCTCGGTTTGAAAAGCCAGACGGCACCGGACGATACGCACCTCCCCCGCCATGGCGGATCATCATGCCTCATCCGCCGGACCGGGCATTGCGTTAGATCAACGTTGTGTAGGAGAAATAAAAAATGGCGAAAATCACCATCATCGGCGCCGGTTTCGCGGGCCTGACCGCCATTCGCCTGCTCCGCCGCAAAATGCCGCAAGCCGACATCACGCTGATCGCGCCGGAGGCCACCTTTCTCTATTATCCGAGCCTGATCTGGATTCCGACCAGATTGCGCACGGCAAAGGATATCCTGCTTCCCTTGGGCCCGTTTTTGCAACGCACGCGGGTGCATTTCCACCAGGCCCGAGCGCTCGGGCTCAAGGACGGCGGGCGCATCGTCGTCACCACAGCCGGGGAGGTGGCGAACGAGGCGCTGATCATCGCCAGCGGGGGACGCGGGTTGCGAGCGCTCCCCGGCATCGAGCACAGTTGGGCGATTTGCGACGGGCTGGAAGCGGCGGAAGCGATCCGCGATCGCCTCAATGGTCTCGCCGGCGGCACGCTCGCCTTCGGTTTTGCCAGCAACCCCAAGGAGCCGCCGGCGGTGCGCGGCGGACCGGTATTCGAGCTGTTATTCGGCATTGAGAGCTATCTGCGGCGCACGGGCCGGCGCGCGCGTTTCGACCTGGTTTTTTTCAACCCCATGCGTGAGCCTGGCAACCGGCTGGGGTCGAAAGCCGTGGCACGGCTGCTCCTGGAAATGGAAAAGCGCCATATCCGCACCCATCTCGGACATCGGATCACGGGCTTCGACGCCGGCGCCATCAAGACCGAGGGGGGCGAGATTGCCGCCGATCTGATCGCCTTTGTCCCTGGCATGACTGGGTCCGAGTGGGCGGGCGCGAGTGGTTTGCCGCTGTCGCCTGGAGGCTTCTTCCAATCGGATCTCACCTGCCAGGTGCCCGGCTTTCCGGGCGTATTCGTGGCCGGCGATGCCGGCTCCTATGCCGGGGCGCCCGATTGGCTCCCCAAGCAGGGACACACGGCCGATCTGCAGGCGGCGACCGCGGTAGAAAACGCCATCGCCTTTCTCGCCGGCAGGCCAAGTGGCGCGACGTTCAAGGCCGAACTGGTCTGCATCGTCGATACCCTGAACAGCGGCGTCATGGTTTACCGCACGCCGGAACGCTCGCTCGTTCTGCCCAATCCCCTCTGGCATCTCGCCAAGCGCGCCTTCGAGTGGCGCTATTTACGGCACTACCGCGCGTGATCGCGAGTGTTTTTTTGCCCTGGGTCGTCCTGCCCTTGAAAAGACAAAAAGACTATCTTAAGTTAGTTATATCTTTTTGTGAGGAGGTTTTCCGATGTTTGCATCCAACCAAGGCTGTGGCTGCAATGGCTCCGGGATGGGGCGGCGGCGCGGTATGGGCATGGGCATGGGCGGGCGGCGCGGCCGCGGCGATCGCGTTTTTGCTCACGGCGATCTCAGGATCGCGCTTCTGGCACTTCTCGCCGAACAGCCACGCCACGGCTACGAGCTGATCCGGACCATCGAGGAGCGCTTCGCGGGCAGCTATACGCCGAGCCCCGGCGCGGTCTATCCGACATTGACCCTGCTCGAGGAGCAGGGGCTGATCCAGCCCAAAGCACTCGACCCGGCAGGCGATGGTAAACGTCGCTTTGAACTGACGCAGGCGGGGATGGCGTTTTTGCAGGCCAATAGCGCCAGCGTGGAGGGCGTGATGACCCGGATGGAACTGGCTGGCCGCGCCCTTTCAGGGCAGATGACGCCGGAAAACGTTCAGCAGGCAATGCAGACGCTGCGCCAGGCGTTGGTGCTGCATCCTGGCTCCTGGAGCGAAGGCGAAAGTCAGCGCGTGCAAAATATCATCGAGCAGGCAGCGCGGCAGATCGCCGCGAGTTGAGGGAGAGGATCTTCTCGCTCGTTTGTGCTCTCGTCCCCGGCGATAAAATATCGTCGGGGACAAACGCCACTATCAACCGAAGAGAGGCTACAATGCTTGGTTTCAATCGAGGCCGCGTCTGCAATGGTAATCCTGTCGGGCGGGCGCGCAGCGCTCGGGCCTTGCGGCGCTGCAATCCATTCATTTCAGGAACCTACCCGCCCGGGCAAACAGGTTTCGGCTTATGGCGCGATGAGCCGCGGGGTTTTTCCACGCGGCTGATCCTGCGCGGCTTGTGGCGCCGAACCGCGCGGCTCTGTCGGCCATTTTCGCGACGGCTGCAGGGCGAATGAAACAGCGCCTCCCTCGCCGCGATGATCGCCCCGGCACAGACGCCGCTATTTGAGCACGCGGCCATCGGCGCCCTTGACCGATACCGTGAACGGGATCCCGTTCCGCACGCTTTGCGAAACCGTGCAGAAATCCTCGAATTGTACCAAGGCTCTCTCGAGGTGAGGCAGTGACTCCACCGCCGCGCCAAGGGTGATGGTGATCGCGATATTTTGTACCCTTAAACGGTTTTTCTCGTTCCGTTCGACTGCGCAGACCGCCGTTGCAACCAGGGGTCCGGGGTCTTCCTTGAACTTACCGAGGGCAAAAACCAAGCTCGCGGAAAGGCAATTCGCGACCGCGGCCGCCAGCAAATGCGTCGGCGAGGGGCCGGTGCCCGCGCCAATCGGCACCGGCTCATCCGCGATCAGCGCCGCAATTTCTGGCCCGAAATCAACCATGAATTGATACTTGCTTTGGCGTGTCGTCGTGACGGACACATAGTCAGCCATGCGTTGGACTCCATTTTCGCCTGTTCAGGCAACGCACACGCGAGAGCGGGCGCGACGGTACCGGTGAACCGGACAGGTTCTGAACTGAACAGGTTCCGGGGGAGAAAAAGCTAAGACCGGTTCCCGGTTGCTGGTTGTCATGATCCCCGGAATCGCATTCAGAATCAATCCTTCTGGTTGCTGTGGCGCTGTGAAGCTTGTGGGTAGCCGCCGAGCTGTGGGTCTTGCACCCATCACGCTACGCGGCCTCGCCGTTCCAGTCAGCCAAAACCATCAGGGTGTTGATGGTCGCCTTGCGAAACTCCCAGGTGGTGCGCGCGATCGCGAGAACCCACGGCTTGCCGCGCAGGCCCCATGACTCGGCGAGCACCCGCGCCATCGTCGTGCCATCCCCCGCAACATACTGGAACAGCCGATAAAACCGCGGCCGTACCGAGCCGGTCGTCCCCCCGTCGCCACATGCGCCGCCAGCCGCCAGCCGCCAGCCGCCAGCCGCCAGCCGCCATCGGCGGATCGTGCCTTAGCGCATGATCAGCAACGCCAGCGTTTCACGCCTTGTCCGGAAAAGCGGGATGTGTTTGGCTATCACCTCGATAGGGCGTTCGAGAACGCATTCTGCACCAGAGCGATCCTTTGCGTGGCAACAGAAAAGCACTTTTCTGAATCGTCTCAATAATTTATTCAACTGCGTCTGGTACGATGGAACTTGACCACATCGCGGTATCCTCGCTGCGCGGGCGAAAGACGAGGTCAGCCATGGCGGAAACGGCACGTGAATTCGCCCTGATCGCGCGGCATTTCCGCCCGCTCGCCGGAGCGAGCGCACTCGATCTTGCCGATGACGCGGCGGTTTTGCCGGTGCGCGGGGATCGGCAATTCGTCGTCTCAGCCGATGCGCTGATTGAGGGCGTGCATTTTTTCGCGGAAGATCCGCCCGATCTCGTCGCGCGCAAGCTGCTGCGGGTCAATCTCTCCGATCTTGCCGCGATGGCCGCGACCCCCTACGGCTACCTGCTGACGCTCGCGGTGCCGAGGACAACGCCAGATGACTGGTTTGCTGCCTTCGCCGCCGGGCTGGCCGTCGATCAGGCGCAATTCGGCCTCAGCCTGCTCGGCGGCGACACTACATCCACGCCGGGGTCGATCGCTCTCTCGCTCACCATTTTCGGCACCGTCGCGCCCGGCCAGGCGCTCTTGCGATCCGGCGCGCAGCCGGGTGATGGCGTCTTCGTCAGCGGCACGATCGGCGATGCCGCCCTCGGTCTTGCCGTCCGGCGCGGCGCCCTTGCCGATCCGACCGGTTTCCTTGCCCGACGCTATCTCCTGCCCGAGCCCCGGCTCGGCCTCGATCTCGCCGGCATCGCCCATGCCGGGGCAGATATTTCCGATGGCCTGGTCCAGGATCTCGGCCATCTCTGCCGCGCCGCCGGCCTTGCGGCGGCGATCGAAGCCGAAGCGGTGCCACGCTCGGAAGCGGCGCGCGCGGCGGGGCCGGCCTTTCTCACCACCTGCCTGACCGGGGGTGATGACTATGAATTGGTCCTTGCCGTTCCGCCCGAGCGCGAAGGCGCTCTTCATCAGGCGGGCCGCGAGGGCGGTGTTGCGTTTTCGCGCATCGGCACATTCATCGCCGGCCCGCCCGTCGTCCAGGTGCGCGGTGCCGATGGCCAGGCTTTGGCGCTAGGCGCGGGCGGCTGGAGCCATTTCTGAACGGAAACGCTCCTTCAACTCGCGCCGCAACAGCTTGCCCGTGGGCGTGCGCGGCAAGCGTTCGAGGAACACCACATGGCGCGGGCATTTGATGCTCGCCATGTGTTCGCGACAGAACGCGATGATCGCGCCTGGGGTGAGACCGATACTCTCCGGTGACGCGACCGGCTCGATCGCCGCGAGCACCACCTCGCCCTGATCCTCGTCGGGCACGCCGATCGCCGCGGCATCGGCGATCAGCGGATGTTCCAGCAATACGCTTTCGATTTCCGCGGGATAAACATTGGCGCCGGCGGAGATAATGAGATCGCTGCGGCGATCGCTGAGATAAAGATAACCCTCGGCGTCGAGAAAACCGAGATCGCCGAGGGTGGCGAAGCCCCGCGCGTTATAGCTTGCGCGGGTCTTTTCCGGGTCGTTGTGATAAGCGAAGCCGCCGGTGCCCTCGAACCAGATGCCCCCCACCTCGCCCGGTGGCAGATCATTGCCGTCTTCATCGAGAATATGGATTGTGCCGTATATCGCACGCCCAACAGAGCCTTTATGCGCGAGCCACGCGGCGCTCTCGATCAGCGTGGTGCCGATGCGCTCCGAGCCGGCATAGTATTCGACCAGGATCGGCCCCCACCAGGCGATCATCCGCTCCTTGACATGGATCGGGCACGGGGCGGCGGCGTGGATCGCGCGGGTGTGCGAACTCAGATCATACTGCGCGCGCACGATTTCGGGGAGCGCCAGCATGCGGACAAACATGGTTGGCACCCATTGGCTATGCGTGACGCGATAGCGCTGGATCGCGGAAAGCGCCGTCTCAGGCTCAAATTTTTCCAGCGCGATGACGGTCTTGCCGCGTGACATGGCATGCAGAGAATAGACATGCGGGGCGGCGTGATAGAGCGGGGCGGGCGAGAGATAGACGCTGTCGGCGCCGAAGCGAAGGGTTTGATCGAGCAGCTTTTCGCCGGGCTGCATAACACCCCGCTGAGCGGCGGCGAGCAGCGGAAAACGTATCCCCTTGGGCCGCCCCGACGTGCCGGAGGAATAGAGGAATTCGCGCCCCACCGGGCGCTCGGGCAGAGGCGCCGGCCGCGGATTACTGGCCAGCAAGGCGTCATAGGAGTCATAGGAATAAAGCGGCGCCGCATCACCCGCCTCGGCCTCGGACGAGGGCGAGGCGAGGCAGACAATCGGCCACCGCGCGCGCCATTCGGCCGGAACCAAGGCGAGCAGCGCGCGGCTTACGAACAGCAGCGCGGCACCGCAATCGGCGAGCAGATAGGCGATCTCGCGGGCGCGCAGATGGCTGTTCAACATCGCGTAATAGAGCCCGCCGCGCCGCGCCGCCCAGGCGATTTCAAAAATCTCCGGGCGATTTTCGAGCAGTACTGCAACCATCGCGCCCGGCTCCAGGCCACGCCCGATGAGCCCTTGCGCCAGCCGGTTGGCGTTGCCATCGAGGGTCGCGAAATCCCGCGCCCGCGCCGACTGCGGAAAGATCACGGCGGATTTTTCGGGATGCCGCGCAGCCCAGCACTCCAGCTCGTCCATGGCGTTCTCCCTGGCTTTGGCGCCGAGTGTGCCATTGCCGGCGGATTTCGCAACCAGTTGGGCGGCAGGCCAGTTGGGCGGCAGGATTGACGCTCTCTGGGCGGCCCGCGAAACTTCGCTCGGATAGCTTGGTGAGAAACAACGGGAAAAGTAGGGGAACCAATGAAAAAGGCCGAAACCGCGACAGCGGGGCCGCTCGCCGGTCTGCGGGTCGTGGAACTCGCCGGCATCGGGCCCGGCCCCTTCGCCGCCATGCTGCTTGCCGATCTCGGCGCCGAGGTCATCCGCATTGACCGTCCCGGCGAGACCGCGAGGCTGGCGCCCGAGCGGGACGCGACGCGGCGCGGTCGCCGCTCGCTCACCCTGGACCTCAAATGCGCGGCCGCGGTCGCGGTGCTGCTCCGCCTCGTCGAGACCGCCGACGCGCTGATCGAGGGGTTCCGCCCCGGCGTCGCCGAAAGACTTGGCTTCGGGCCGGAGATATGCCTCGCCCGTAACCCGCGCCTGGTCTATGGCCGCATGACCGGTTTCGGCCAGAGCGGCCCGCTCGCCGAAGCTGCCGGGCACGATCTCAATTACATAGCACTCGCCGGCGTGGCGCACGGCATCGGCCGGGCGGAAGCGCCGCCAGTACCGCCGCTCAATCTCGTCGGCGATTACGGCGGCGGCGCGATGTTCCTGGTGGTTGGCGTGCTCGCCGCCCTGCTGGAGCGCACGCGCTCGGGAAGCGGCCAAGTGGTGGACGCAGCGATGGCGGAGGGGGCGGCACTGTTGATGACGCCATTCTACGCGCTCCACGCCGCCGGGCTGTGGCAGGACCGGCGCGCCGCCAACCTGCTCGATGGCGGCGCGCCATTCTATGACACCTATGCGACGGCGGATGGAAAATATCTCTCGATCGCCGCGCTTGAGCCGAAATTCTTCGCCGAGCTGGCCCGAAGGATCGGCCTCGATGACGCATTCGTGAAGGGCCAGTATGACCAGGCGCTGTGGCCGGCGCTCCGCGCGGCGCTGACCGCGATCATTGCCACGCGGAGCCGCGAGACCTGGGCGAAAATCCTGGAAGGGACGGATGCCTGCGCGCTCGGCGTGCTCTCGCTCGCCGAGGCGCCGCTGCATCCGCATAATCGCGCGCGCGGTAGTTTTATTGAAATCAATGGCGTAACCCAGCCCGCCCCGGCGCCGCGCTTCAGCCGCACCCCCCCTGCCCCGCCCCGCCCACCCACGCCGCCCGCGGCGGAAAGTGCCACGATCCTCGCCGAATTGGGCCTCGATGCCGAGGCGCTGCGGGCCTCGGGCGCACTCGGCGGCTAGACTGCGCGCCAGGTCGGCAAGAATCTCGCCGCTCCCCCTCGACATCCGGCGGCGCGGGGCTTGAAGCGCAAAAATTTTGTCCCATCTGGCGCTTGACGGGAGAAGGGGGCTTCTCTACGGTCTTTTTGTCCTGGCCGTGTGGCGTTCTCGCCGCTGGTCTCTTTTCCCAATCTTCCCGACCGCGCCGGCGTCATGGTTCCGTGTGCCGGCTTGTGGTCCGCAGACAACATATCTGCGCATTCCCCCGCGATGGTTTTCGAGGCCTCACCGATGCATCTCGCCGAACTCAAGGCAAAATCACCCGCTGATCTGCTGAGTTTTGCCGAATCCCTCCAGATCGAGAACGCCTCCTCGCTGCGCAAGCAGGATATGATGTTCGCGATCCTCAAGACGCTCGCCGAAAACGATCAGGCGATCAGCGGCGAAGGCACGCTTGAGATCCTGCCAGACGGTTTTGGCTTTCTGCGCAGCCCGCAGGCCAATTATCTCCCGGGCCCTGATGACATCTATGTGAGCCCGACGCAGGTGCGCCGCTTCGCGCTGCGCACCGGCGATTCGGTGGAAGGTCAAATCCGCGCGCCCAAGGACGGCGAGCGGTATTTTTCCCTGCTCAAGGTCAACACCATCAATTTCGAGCCGCCCGAAGCGGTGCGTCATCGCATCAATTTCGACAACCTGACGCCGCTCTACCCGACTCAGCGGCTGAAGATGGAGACCGAGAATTTCCAGTCGGTCGCGAAGGCGCCGGGCAAGGATTTCACCCCCCGCGTGATCGATCTCATCGCCCCGATCGGCCTCGGCCAGCGCGCGCTGATCGTGGCGCCGCCGCGCACCGGCAAGACCGTTATGCTGCAGAATATCGCCACCGCCATCGCCGCCAATCACCCCGAGGTGTTCCTCATCGTGCTGCTGATCGACGAGCGGCCCGAGGAAGTTACCGACATGGCGCGCAGCGTGCATGGCGAGGTTGTCAGCTCGACCTTCGACGAGCCGGCAACGCGGCATGTGCAAGTTACGGAAATGGTGCTGGAGAAAGCCAAGCGCCTGGTCGAGCACAAGCGCGACGTAGTGATCCTGCTGGACAGCATCACCCGCCTCGCGCGCGCCTACAACACCGTCGTTCCATCATCGGGCAAGGTGCTGACGGGCGGCGTCGATGCCAATGCGCTGCAACGTCCGAAGCGCTTTTTCGGCGCGGCGCGCAACATCGAGGAAGGCGGCAGCCTCACCATCATCGCCACCGCCCTGATCGACACCGGCAGCCGCATGGACGAGGTGATCTTCGAGGAGTTCAAGGGCACCGGTAACTCCGAAATCATCCTCGATCGCAAGCTTTCCGACAAGCGCACCTTCCCGGCGATCGATATCACCAAATCCGGCACCCGCAAGGAAGAACTCCTGGTGGATAAAGGGATGCTGTCGAAAATGTGGGTGCTACGCCGCATCCTCAACCCGATGGGCACCACCGATGCCATGGAATTCCTGCTGGACAAGCTGAAATACAGCAAAACAAATCAGGATTTCTTTGACGCCATGAATACCTGATCGCTGGAACACCTGATCGCTGGCGGGTTGCCGTAAAAGAGGAAAATTCAATGCCGGACTACAAGGTCAAAGACATCGCGCTCGCCGATTGGGGGCGCAAGGAAATTTCCATGGCCGAGGATGAGATGCCCGGCCTGATGGCGTTGCGTGCCGAATACGGCCAGGAAAAACCGCTCAAGGGCGCGCGCATTGCCGGCTGCCTGCACATGACCATCCAAACCGCGGTGCTGATCGAGACGCTGATCGCGCTCGGCGCGAGCGTGCGCTGGTCGTCCTGCAACATCTTCTCGACCCAGGATCACGCCGCCGCCGGGGTCGCGGCAGCGGGCGTTCCGGTTTTTGCCTGGAAGGGCATGAACGAGGAGGAATTCTGGTGGTGCATCGAGCAGACGGTGCGTGGCCCCGACGGCTGGACGCCCAATCTCATTCTCGATGACGGCGGCGATCTCACCAAGCTGATGCACGAGAAATATCCCGCCATGATGGCCGATGTGCGCGGGCTTTCCGAGGAGACGACGACCGGCGTGCATCGTTTGCGCGACATGGAGCGCGACGGGCTTCTGCTGGTGCCGGCGATCAATGTCAATGATAGCGTAACGAAGTCGAAATTCGACAATCTCTATGGCTGCCGCGAAAGCCTCGTCGATGGCATTCGTCGTGGCACCGATGTGATGATGGCTGGCAAGATCGCCGTCGTCGCCGGGTTCGGCGATGTCGGCAAGGGCTCGGCGGCGAGCCTGCGCAATGCCGGCTGCCGCGTCCTGGTGACCGAAATCGATCCGATCTGCGCGCTACAAGCGGCGATGGAGGGCTACGAGGTCGTCACCATGGAGGATGCCGCGCCGAAGGGCGATATCTTCGTCACCGCCACGGGCAACATCGATGTCATCACCATCGATCACCTGCGGGCAATGAAACATCGCGCTATCGTCTGCAATATCGGCCATTTCGATTCCGAGATCCAGATCGAGGCGCTGCGCAACTACCGCTGGGAAAACGTCAAGCCGCAGGTGGACGAGGTGGTGTTCCCCGACGGCAAGCGCCTCATCCTTCTCTCGGAGGGCAGGCTGGTCAATCTTGGCAACGCCACCGGCCACCCGAGCTTCGTGATGAGTGCCAGCTTCACCAATCAGGTGCTGGCGCAGATCGAACTTTTCACCGCCCCGGCGGGACGCTATGAGCGGCGGGTCTATACCCTGCCCAAGAATCTCGATGAGAAAGTAGCCGCGCTTCATCTTGCGAAAGTCGGCGCCGTGCTCACCCGGCTCTCGCCGAAACAAGCCGCGTATATCGGCGTTTCGGCATCCGGCCCGTTCAAGCACGACGCTTATCGCTATTGACAGGCCCTCTCGATGGAGCCCAGGGGCAAAGCCCCTGGGCTTTTTGCATGCCCTTTAGCGGCGGCGCGGCAGGCTCGCGAGGCTCGATGCGACGGCGCTGGTAACCGCTTGCCAATCTCCCGGTCGGCCCTGCCGGAACAGCCGCATCGAGGGATACCAAGGTGTGTCGGCGCGCTCCAGCATCCACCGCCAATCCGCCGGGCTCGCCAGCATCAGCCAGACCGGCTTGCCGAGCGCGCCGGCGAGATGGCCGACCGAGGTATCGACGCAAACCACCAGATCAAGATTGATGATCGCCGCCGCAGTCGCGGCGAAATCGCGGAGTTCCCCGGAAATATCGAGCATGCCGGGCAAGGTCTCGCGCGCCGCGTTGTCGGCTGTCGGGAATTTATGTTGCAGCGAGACGAAGGCGACGCCGGGAACCGCGGCGAGCGGAGCGAAATCGGCCAGCCGCATCGAGCGGCGGCGGTCGTTGGGATGCGTCGGCCGCCCCGCCCAGGCAACGCCGATCCGCAGGCTAGCGGGTGGCAGCGCCTGCTCGAAACGCTCGGCCCAATCACGGATCAGCGCGGCATCGATGCTGAGATAGGGGATCTCGGTTGGGATCGTGGCGATCTCGGTACCAAAAATCCCCGGCAGGCTGGACAGCAGGCAATGGGCGCGGTGCGGCGGGATCTCGTCCCAGCGCGAATGGCAGGTGGTAATCCCCCGCACCGAGCGCAAAAGCGGCGCGAGATCGGGGCTACAGCCAAGCACCACCTCGCCGCAGCGTGCCGCGACCAGGGGCGCGTAGCGGACGAACTGGAGGGTATCGCCATAGCCCTGATCGCCGATCAGGAGGAGGCGGTCTTTCGGCAGGCGCATGCCGTTCCAGGCCGGTGTGGCCATTTTCGGCAGCATGCCCTTCGCCTGCTCGAGCTGGTTGCGCCATTCATACTCCACCCAGCCAGGCTTCATCTCCCCGCTCGCCAGCAGGATCTGCCCAATCGCGAGATGCGCCTCGGGATGGCTGGCCTCCAGCCCGATGGCGGCGAGAAATTCCTCAATGGCGCGGGCGCGCTCGCCGCGATCCATGAGCGCCTTGCCGAGATTGACCCGAAAGCGCGCGACACTGGGTTGCAGACGCACCGCCTCGGCGGCGGCAGTGACGGCGTCATCGAAGCGATAGAGTAAACGATAGAGGCCAGAAAGATTGCTGTGCCAGGCGGCAACGCCCGGCTGGCGGCTCAGCGCCTGCTCAATGTGGGAAACGGCCCGACCGAGATCGCCACGATGGCCAAAGATCGCCCCGAGCAGGGCAAGCGCCGGGGGATATTCGGGGGCGCCCTCCAGCACATCCTGGCAGATCCCCGCAGCCTCGCCGAAGCGCTTGGCGCCGAGCGCCTGCTCCGCGCGCTGCACCTGCTCATGCAGCGCCTTGAGGCGGGCAGCTCTGGCTTGATCAGCGGCGGAAGAGGGCGCTTGCGGCGGCTCGGTTGCGGCTTTGTCCATGGCACCACCATGCCAAGCCGCGTCGACAAACGGAAGAGGGTGAATGCCCCTCGAAGGCCGCGTTCAGAAGCGCCGGGCGCGCCAGAACTGGAAGCGCAGCATGGCGTAGGAGGCCAAGCCCGCAATGATCGCCACCGGCAGCAGGATCATCGCCACCCAGAAGGCCAGCGCCGCCGCCGCGACAGCGCCCGCGACCACCGCCAGCACCGCCGCCGAGACCGCGATCCGGGCCACCCAATTGGCCCGCAACGCCCGCGCGCGGGAAAATTCGCTTTCGCGAAATTCTCCCTCCGGCGTCATCTCCAGAATGAGCTTACGACGTGCGATCATGAGCCACGGACGTGGGCATCCGGCGCGATCGCTTCAAGAGCGGGGTTTGACGAAACCGGGCGCTTTCGCACGGCGCTATTTCATCCGAACAGGCGGAGGGCGCCCGCCGCGCCAGCCCCCATCATCCCCTCCGCTGCCGCGCCGCCCCCGCTTCATACCAGGGGCGGGTGCGGCGGACGAGGGCTACCACCGAGAGCATCACCGGCACTTCCACGAGCACGCCGACCACGGTTGCGAGCGCCGCGCCGGATTGAAAACCGAACAGTGCGATCGCGGCGGCGACCGCGAGTTCAAAGAAATTGGACGCCCCGATCAGCGCCGAGGGCCCGGCAACGCACCATTCCGTGCCTAACCAGCGGTTCAGCCCATAGGCGAGGCCAGCGTTGAAATAAACCTGCACGACGATGGGGATGGCGAGCAGGCCGATCACTCCCGGCTGGGCGACGATCGCCGTGCCCTGGAGGCCGAACAGCAGCACCAGCATGACGAGTAGGGCGGCCAGCGAGATCGGCCCGAGTCGGGCCAGCGTGCGCGCGAGCGCCGCCGCCCCACCCTGCTTCAGCAAGGCCGCGCGCCACGCCTGCGCCATGATCACCGGGATCACGATATAGAGCGCGACCGAGAGCAACAGCGTGTTCCACGGCACAGTGATGGACGAAAGCCCCAGCAGCAGGCCGACGATCGGCGCGAACGCCACCACCATGATGGCGTCGTTGAGCGCGATCTGGCTCAGGGTGAAAACCGGTTCGCCCTCGACGAGACCGGACCACACGAACACCATCGCCGTGCATGGCGCCGCGGCGAGCAGAATGAGGCCGGCAATATAGCTCTCGATCTGGCCCGGCGGCAGATAGGGGCGGAAGAGGTGGCCGATGAAGAGCCAGCCCAGCGCTGCCATGGAGAACGGCTTGACCAACCAGTTGACGCCGACCGTCGCCGCCATCCCCCGCCAATGCGCCCCCACCTGGCGGAGTGCGCCGGGATCGATCTTGAGCAGCATCGGCACGATCATCAGCCAGATCAGCACCGCCACCGGCAGATTGACCTGGGCGAGGGTCGCCGCGCCGAGCACATGGAACGGCGCGGGGACGGTCTGGCCGAGCACGATCCCGGCCACGATGCAGAGCGCTACCCAGAGCGTGAGGAAGCGCTCGAAAAGGTTCAACCCTGGCGCTGTCTGGCGCGCGGGCGCGATGGCCTCGGCCATGCCGGCTATCCTTCCTTGATCACGCGCTTGCCCCGCGCGTCCACCACCGGTGCGCCGTCTTCCTTGGCGAAGGCGCCGCGCTGGGGCGTGGGCAGAATGTCGAGCACGGTTTCCGAGGGCCGGCAGAGCCTCACCCCGAGCGGGGTGGCGACGATCGGGCGATTGATGAGAATGGGGTGGGCGAGCATGGCCGCGATGAGCGCTTCCTCGGCAAGCGTGGGGTCGTCGAGGCCGAGCGTGTCATGCGGCGTGCCCTTGCGGCGCAGCACGTCGCGCGCGGTGCAGCCCATGCGGGCGATGAGATCGACGAGTTCGGCACGGCTTGGCGGCGTCTTGAGATATTCGACGACATGCGGGGTGATGCCGGCATTGCGGATCAGCCCGAGCACGTTGCGCGAGGTGCCGCAGGCGGGATTGTGATATATGGTAACCTGATCGGAGGGGAGAAAATGGCGCATCCGTTTTTCCTCGCAAGGAGATGCCAACGCAAGACCAGATACCAAGGGGTCGAGATGTGTTAACACCTCAACCGGGAGGTATAAAGCGCCGGCCGGTCGCAAACTCCCTCCGCCGCGCGAGCAGCAATGTCGCGGGCCCGCGGGATGGCGCGAGCAATACGGCAGCCCCGGAAGCGGTCGTTCGGCGCGCAGTTCCCCGCCTACTCGCCCGCCACACTGCTGGGGCCAGGAGAAAAGCCTTGACCGTCGCGCGCCCCCCCGCCCATCGTTCACCGCCCAACCCCAGCCGGGACCATGCCCATGACACGCCGCGCCCCGCGACTTTCCCCTGCCGCTCCCGCGCGGGCTTTTCCGGAAATGGCCGGCCAAGCCGGTTTTCAAATATATCGGATGCCATCTGATAGGTTTTAGGGTATTTTCCGATGTTGGAGATTCGTGAAAAAGCGCTGCTCGCCATGGACTCAATCATCCCCCATACCAAGTGGTGCGACGCTCGGACGCAAATTCTGAAGCTCTTCGAAGACGGCCCCAATGTCGTGGGTCTATTCGGCCCTCCAGGGACTGGCAAAACGCTGCTTTTGCACGAATTATCGCGGGTTTTCCGTGATCTTGGGCATGAAACTCGTTTATTCGAACGCAGTGATGTTCTCCCTGAATGCGATGACGCGGCAGTAATTTTGATTGATGAAGTACACCGCGCCATCCCTGCAACTCTGGCGAAATTGGGTCAGCGAAGGAATCGCTTCATCGTCTTTGCGGCCATCTCTGCGGCCACTGAACATTGGCAAGATTCTTTAATTAATTTTGCTAAGATTGAACTAAAGTGTCTTTTATTTGATGATATTAAAATGTTTGTTTCAGCGCGTTTGGCTCAAAGGGGGCAGCCTCCCGAACTTTTTTCGAGTGAAGCAATCGCGAAACTCGCCATACTGTCCGAAGGCGTGCCGCGCATTTTAGACAACCTGATCAAACTCTCTTGCTTTTCTGCTTCTCTTGAAGGCGTAGAGCACGTTCATGCCGCACATATCGAGGAGGCCGCGGCCCTTTTAAGTATCGAAACATCAGACGAGAAGAGCGGTCGCAAGCCCGAAATTACAGGCTTGGATTCTGCCGGCACTGTCACAAAAGCAAATAGCAACCAAGCTGATGATCAAGAAAAACTTCCAATTCTTCTGGATTATACGGATGACCAATCTGAACAGTTAGAAATAAAAGAAAATAAAATTCTTCCATTCCCCGCTAAGTTTACATCAAATAAAAAAATTTATTCTCAAAAAAATCGTCATGAACAAATATTGGATTTGATCTTTGTCTTCGCGTGTTTTGTCACGCTTATGGCCCTCCTATCTTGGCCGGGCGTCCGGCCGTTCATCGCGATTTTAACATTATCTAAGCCAGGAAACGCCCCACCGTCTCTGGCCATTGCAACCAAACTTACGTCTATACCCGGGGTTGGGAAAAACCCCGATAGTCCCACCACCCCGGATGCGTCTCCCGGCGCCCGCCCAGCGATGCTGCAACCAACGAAGATGCAACCAGCACCGTCCCCCCGCGCCGCGCCAGATGACCGTTTGGCGGCAGCACCCAGCGCCAAGTTTTCCCAGATCGATGCGGCAGCGGCGGGTCTTGCCGTGGCGGGCCCCGCGATAACCGTGATGGCCAGCGAAGGCTCTCGTTCCAGTGTGAAACCGCTTCCAGCGTTTAACCCGGGCGCCATGCCGTCCGCGGAATCATATGGCGGTTTCGCACCCAATCGACTATTCCCGCTCCCGACCGCCACGCCTATCCGGGTCGTCATCAGCTATCCGCGCGGCAATCTCAAGGCGGCCGCGCGTGCCGCGGAGCTTGCCCGTACCCTGACCTCAATGGGCTTTTTAGCGGAAGATCCCATACCAGTTTTGAGCCGAGCCGCGGCGCCCTCTATCAGCTTTTTCTTTGCCCAGGATCGCGACGGCGCTGTTGAAATCAGTCATAAGCTTGCAAGCGCATTCGGCCAGCCTCGTCTCATCGTGCTTTCGCCGCGAAGCGCGATTCCTCGGCCAGGCACAGTCGAGATTATGATTGCGACTCCATAGCCCGCACATTCGTTGGATATCACCGATTATGCTTTTTTTAAGGGTCTTTGTGATTGTCGCTGGCGCCGCGCAGGCGAGCTCCTTCGCACAGCAAACATTACCCTATGCACCAGATGGCCATCATCTTGTTGGTTCCATCACGCCTATCGTTATCGGCGATATCGCGCCAGATGAGGCATTTACACAATACCATCTAACCCCGCCGAAGCCAGTTGCACCAGATGACGGGGCAATCATCGTAACAAATAGTAATCTCACCAAGGTCAAATTTTCATGGATAATACCAAACGACCCAACCGAAGAAAAAATTTTTATTGAAGTTATTGCTATAGATAATAATAAAATACAAGAAATATTTTCAGGCTATGTTTCTGAAATTTTTAAGACAATTACTTTGGATGCAAGATTCAACAGATATGCGTGGCGTTTATATGCCGTGCGCAGGGATATCTCGCAATATGCAGTGACTGATTGGAAAAGTTTTTCACTTGTCAGACAAAAACAAAAATGAAAAAAATACCTTGCTGCCTTCGTGCGAAATTTACCAGAGTTTCAAACGTATTATTGTGTCTCGTTCTTTCTTCGTGTCAAACATCAAATTTTAATTCAAGCCATACAACACATACCTATCAACAAAACACGAAAAAACCGCCCGCAGAATCTAAACCAGTTTGGTCATTTTCTGTAGAAAATAATGAATGTTATGCAAGCGTCTCTACAAATTCCGAGAAACTCAGCATTTATTCTGAAAATAATTATTTTATTAATTTTTATATTTCTGGTTCTGCAATACGTTCGGTAATCACTCATGGCAAACCACCCGCCCACCTAATCTTTGCCGGCCCTTCTGGATCTTGGAAATTATCGATACAGAGCCAATCTGCCGACTCACTCTCGACAAAGCTACCATCGAACGAGACCACTGCTAGCGAAGTACTTGCTATATTGGCTGGTGGTGTTTTGCAGAGTGAGTTGGCTCATGGGGCAGTGCATACATTACATGTGCCAGACTCAAATATAGCTGGAAGAGAGTGGTTTTCTTGCATAAGGTCGAAAATAAATTCTTAAAAATAGCAAATATAGTTCGTAAAATTCCTTTATTGAAGACGCCGCCCATCGTTCAATCCCTCGATCCTCACGAACCGGGGCGGCCGCACGCCCATGCCAATGCCAAGTGACCGTCCCCACGCGGCTCACCACAAACCGCGCGTGGGTTCGGGAAGGGGGCCGATTTGGCGATCGCGATATACCCCTCGCCGCGTGACCCCAGCAAAGGCGACGCCCTTGGAGCCCTTCCCGGGAGGAGGCGTCCCAGAGCATGGGACGCGTCTTGGGCCACTCGCCCCAGCTTGTCCAGAGCAGCGCCCTGCCTTCTGCCTACCGCGCGAGTGCGCGCGACCGCTCGGCGGCGGCGGCGATCGCACGCCGCACGCTGGCGGGCCAGGCCTCGGGCGCCATCAGGATATCGAGTGCCGCTTGCGTGGTGCCGCCCTTGCTGGTGACGGCCTGGCGCAACGCGCTCGCCTCCTCGGCGCTGGCCGCAAGCAGCGCGCCGCTGCCGGCAACCGTCCGCCGTGCCAGACGCCGTGCCAGATCGGGCGTCAGTCCCTCGGCGATCCCGGCTTGCTCCATCAGTTCGGCAAGCAGGAACACATAGGCCGGCCCCGAGCCCGAAACCGCGGTGACGGCGTCGAGTTCGGCCTCGGCGTCCACCCACGCCACCTCACCGATGGCGCCGAGCAGGCGCGCCGTGAGCGCGCGCTGTGCCGCGCTCACGCTCGCGCCGGCGTAGGCCGCGGTGATGCCCTGGCGAATGGCCGCCGGCGTGTTCGGCATGGCGCGCACGATGACGGCCCCCGCGCCGAGAAGGCGCTCCATGCCCGCAATCGTGCGCCCGGCCATGATCGAGAGGTACACCGCCCCCGCGCGAAACCGCGCATAGTGCGCAAGCGTTGCTTCCGCCTCCTGCGGCTTGATCGCAAAAATTACCGCTTGCGGGGCAAAATCGCGCGGGATCGCCGCCGCTTCCGCGACCACCCGCGCCGGCGCCCGCAGCTCTGGGCCGGCGGGATCGACGATCACCGCCTCAGCGAGCCCGGCCTCCCGCCAGCCGGCGAGCAAGGCGCTCCCCATGCGGCCGCAGCCGATGAGCAAAAGCGGCGGCAGCGGGGCCTCGCTCATGCTTCGCCGACGCAGTCGAGCATCGCCGCCTGTAGCGCCTCGGCCGGGCTCTTGCCGCCCCACAGCACGAACTGGAAGGCGGGGAAAAACCGCTCGCATTCGGTGAGCGCGATATCCACCATGTCCTCCAGGCTTTCGGTAGAAGCCCCTTGAGTGCCGCGCAGCAGCATGGCGTGGCGGAACAGCGGCATGCCATCATCGCCGTCGAGACCGAAATGACCGATCCAGAGGCGTTCATTGGCCAGCGCCAGCAGCTCGAACAAGGCGCCGCGGCGCCGCTCCGGCACCTTGAGATCGAAGGCGCAGGTAAAGTGCATGGCGCTGATTTCGTGCGACCAACTGAAATAGAGGCCGTAATCGCACCATTTACCAGGCGCTTCGGCCGCCATTTCGGATTCGCTGCGGCGATCGAAGGCCCAGTCATTGGCCGCGACGATCTGCTCCAGCGTATCGAGCGGGTTGGACGCGCGGGAAGGTTCTGAGGTCGAGAGAGCAGGCATGGCGAGGTCTCCCATGACTGAGGAAGGCCGGGGCCGGGCGGCGCCGCCGCGACTCGTAGCGCGCGACCAGCCTAGAGGCGGGTCGGGGCCGGCCGCAAGCCTTTCCTGCGCGGCCCCGAGGGTGGCAGCGGCGCGCTCAATCGGCGGGAACGGCCTCTGGGGTCGGCGGGGTCTCAAGGGCCGCGACACGATGCTCGAGCGCGGCGAGCCGACTCAGCGCCGCGGCCAGCTTGGCCTCGGCCTCTTCCTGGCCGGCGCGCGCCTTGGCCGCCATCTCCGCGACGGCGGCAATTTCCTCGTGGCGGACAAGATCGAGCCGGCGGATCGCCGCCTCGACCTGGGCCCGCACCAATGCTTCGGCCTCATCGCGCAGGCCGATCAGGGCCGAGAAGGCGCCGCCAGCGACGCCGGCGAGGTCATCGAACAGGCGCGGGCGATTGCTATCCATGATCCGGCACTCCTCTCCAGGGCGGCTTCCGCCGCGCCTCGTGGCCTTATATAAGCCCTCTCATGATCCTCGTCACCGGCGGCGCCGGCTTCATCGGCTCTAACCTGCAAGCGGCACTCTGGGAGCGAAATGTCGAGAGCGTGGTGGTGGATCGGCTGCGCGAGCACGGCAAGTGGCGCAACCTCGCCGCCCATCCGCCGGCGCGGCTCATCGCGCCCGAGGATCTCGATCAATTTCTCGCCGGCCATCCGCCGGTCGAGATGGTTTTTCATCTCGGCGCCATCAGCGCGACCACGGCCCGCGATGGCGATCTCGTCTGGCAGAGCAATGTCGCGCTCTCGCAATCCCTCTGGGAGTGGTGCGCCGGGCGCGGCGTGCGCTTCGTCTATGCTTCCTCGGCGGCGACCTACGGCGATGGCGGCGCGGGCTTTGATGACGACCCGAGCCTTGAGCATCTGCGCGCGCTGCGCCCGCTCAACCTCTATGGCTGGAGCAAGCACGCTTTCGACCTCTGGGTGGCGCGACGGATCGCAGCGGGAGAAAAGCGTCCGCCACAATGGGTCGGGCTGAAATTCTTCAACGTCTATGGCCCGAACGAATACCACAAGGGTGGCATGGTCTCGGTCGTCAAGGTCAAGCATGACGAGGTCAAGGCGGGACAGGCGGCGCGTCTGTTCCGCGCCGACCAGCCGGGCCTCGCCGATGGCGAGCAGAAGCGCGATTTCATCTGGGTCGGCGATGTCGTCGAGGCGCTGCTCTGGCTGCGCGATACGCCCGGCGTGAACGGATTGTTCAATCTCGGCACCGGGACAGCGCGAAGCTATCGTGATCTTGCGCATGCCGTCTGCGACGCGCTCGGGGTTGCGCGCCAGATCGCGTTCATCGACATGCCTGAGGCCCTGGCCGGGCAATACCAGTCCTTCACCGAGGCGCGCATGGAACGGCTGCGGGCGGCAGGTTTTGTCCGGCCCTGCACGGCGCTGGAAGACGGGGTGAGACTTTATCTCCAGAATTACCTGAGCAAACCCGATCCCTATCGATGATCCCGGTTCTGCTGTTTCCCGGCTTCGACCCGGTGATGCTGCGTTTCGGGCCGCTGGCGATCCGCTGGTATGCGCTCGCCTATATTCTCGGCCTCGTGCTCGGCTGGAGGCTGCTGCGCCGCCTCGTGCGACAAAGCCCGGCGGTCGCCTCGCTCACCGCGGTCGATGATTTTCTGAGCTGGGCAACGCTCGGCGTGGTGCTCGGCGGGCGGCTCGGCTATGTCTTCTTCTATCAGCCGGGGTATTTTTTCGCTCACCCGCTGGCCATTTTCGCGGTCTGGCAGGGGGGGATGAGTTTTCATGGCGGCATGCTCGGCGTCGTCGTTGCCATTTTGTGGTTCACCCGCCGCGAGGGGATCAACCTGCTCGGCTTCGCCGACCGCATCGCCGTCACTGCCCCGATCGGGCTGGGCTTTGGCCGCATCGCCAATTTCATCAATGGTGAACTCTGGGGCCGGCCCGCGCCGGACTGGTTGCCCTGGGCGATGATTTTCCCCCAGGCGGGCCCCTTGCCGCGCCATCCGAGCGAGATCTATCAGGCGCTGCTGGAGGGGCTGATCCTGTTCATCGCGCTCTACGCGCTCGCGCGCCGCGCCGACCTGCGGGCACGGCCGGGCTGGCTGACCGGCGCTTTCCTGATCGGCTATGCCGTAGCGCGCATCATCGGCGAGTTTTTCCGCGCCCCCGACGTCTTTCTTGGCTTCCTCATCGGCGGCGCGACGATGGGACAGTTGCTCAGCCTGCCGATGCTGGCCGCCGGTATTTTTTTCCTTCTCCGCGCCCAGACGAAGCCGCCGATCACTGCCTTCGCGGGGCATGATGGAAAAGAGAATCCCTGACATGGAGCGGCTCGATCGGTTCATGGCGGCGGCCAACGCCGCCTACTACGCCAACCACGACCCGTTCGCCGATTTCACCACCGCGCCCGAGATTTCTCAGGTTTTCGGCGAGTTGCTCGGGCTCTGGGCGGCGGTCGTCTGGCAGCGGATGGGCCGGCCCGCCCCGGTGCTGCTCGCCGAGGCCGGGCCGGGACGCGGCACCTTGATGGCCGACGCCCTGCGCGCGATCGGCCAGGTGGCGGGGGACTTCGCCGCGGCACTCCGCCTCCATCTGGTGGAGACCTCGCCCCGGCTCCGCGCCGAGCAGGCGGCGCGGCTGCCAAGTGCGACCTGGCATGAGCGCCTCGCCGATCTGCCGCAAGGCCCGCTGATCCTGCTCGCCAATGAATTCCTCGACGCCCTGCCGATCCGCCAGTTCGTGCGCCGCGCCGGGAGCTGGCGCGAGCGCCATGTCACGGCCGGCGCCTTCATTGAATGCCCCCTCACCGATCTGCCCTTCGATCTGCCCGACGATCTTACGGAAGGCGCGGTGATAGAGGTGAACGAGGTGGCGCGGGCGGCGGTCGCGGACCTGGCGGCGCGGCTCGCACAAAGCGGCGGAGCCGCGTTGTTTCTCGATTATGGGCCGGAAGGCTCGGCAGCGGGGGATAGTTTCCAGGCGATCCGCGCCGGCCGTCCGGCCGACCCACTCCGGGCGCCGGGCAGCGCCGATCTCACCGCTCATGTCGATTTCGCCGCCCTGGCGCGACGCGCGCGCGATGTCGGGGCGGCGGTGTTCGGGCCGCTGGCGCAGGGGATTTTCCTCGCCCGGCTGGGGCTGTCGGAACGCGCGCGACGGCTGGCCCGGGAGCGCACGCCGGAACAGGCGGCGGCCATCTTCGCCGGCGTCGAGCGGCTTGCCGCGCCCGACCGGATGGGAAGGCTGTTCAAGGCGCTCGCCATCGCTCATCCCAGCCTCTCGGAACTTCCGGGCTTCGCCGCATGACGCTGCCGCCCTTCCTCAGCGCCCCAGAGCTTGGCGCGCGCCACGGGTTCTTTACCCGCGAGGGGGGGGTTTCGAGCGGCCCCTTCGCTAGTCTCAATGCCAGTCTTTCCAGCCAGGACGCACCGGAAAATGTGCTGGAAAACCGCGCCCGCGCGGCCCGTGCGCTGGCCGCCGATCCGGCCAGCCTGGTCGGGCTGACGCAGGTGCATGGCAACAAAGTCGTCTGCGTTGCCGCGCCCTGGGCGCCGGGCGCGGGGGAAAAGGCCGATGCGATGGTGACCGCCAGGCCGGGCCTCACGCTCGGCATCATTACCGCCGATTGCGCCCCGGTCCTGTTCGCCGATGCCGCCGCCGGGGTGATCGGCGCCGCCCATGCCGGCTGGCGCGGCGCGCTCGGCGGCGTGCTGGAGGCAACGCTCGCGGCAATGGCGGCGCTCGGCGCCCGACCCGGCCAGGTGGTCGCGGCGATCGGCCCCTCTATTGCCCAGAAATCCTATGAGGTGGGCGCTGATCTGCACGCCGCCGTGCTCGGGCGCGATGCCGGGGATGGGCGGTTTTTTGCCCCTGGCCGCGATGCCCAGCATTGGCTGTTCGATCTCCCGGGCTATTGCGCGGCCCGTCTCCAGGCCGCCGGCGTGGCCGAGGTTCGCCTGCTGGCGAGCGATACCGTGACCGATGCCGCCCGCTTCTTCAGCCATCGCCGCCGCACCCTCGCGGGCGGCGGGCCGATCGGGCATCAGCTATCGCTGATCGTGCTGTGAGCCGAGGCGTAACCGCGCCGCGCATCCGCTTATGGCCCCTGGTGCTGGCTGGCAGCGGGCTGCTGGGTGGCTGTTTTTCCATCCCCCATCCCTTCGAAGGACCGCCGAGCGGCGAGGCCGCGCGCCTCCTGGAGCCGCCCCCGGCCCGCCTCGCCGTTCCGCCCCCGGCCAATGCCCTGCTCAGCGATGCTGACGCCCATGTGTTCGCGAACGACATGGCCGAGGCACTGCTTGGCCACGAGGTGCCGGCCGAGGCGATCAACGCCAAAAGCGGTGATTGGCAACTGGTCATGAGCGCCGAGATGGAAGGCGGCCAGGTGACGCCGCGCTATACCATCGAGAACCCCCAAGGCGTGCGGGTCGCCAGCGCCGAGGGGCTGCCCGAGCCGGCCGCCGCCTGGGCGCGCGGCGATGCCGGCGTGCTGCAAAGCGCGGCACAGGACGCCGCCCCCAGGCTCGCCGATCTGCTCACCAGCATCGATGCCGCGCAGAAGCAGAACGACCCGCATAGCCTCTATCATCGCACCCCAGAGGTCGCGGTGCTGGCGGTGACCGGGGCACCCGGGGATGGCGATACGGCGCTGGCGCGGCAGATGCGTCTACAATTGCCGCAACTTGGCCTGATTGTGCGCGACGATCCCAAAGGGGTCGATTTCACCGTCGGCTGCGCCGTGCACGTCGCGACCTCCACGGCGGGCAATCAGCGCGTCGAACTCCAGTGGCAGATGCAGGACGCCGCCGGCCACGATCTCGGCCGCATCGTCCAGATCAACGAGGTGCCGGAGGGCACGCTCGATCACGCCTGGGGCGACGTTGCGATCGTGGTGGCACAGCAGGCGGCGCTCGGCGTGCGCGAGGTGCTGGAGAAGCAGACCCATCCGCCGCCGGGCACGCCCCCGCCCAGCGTCACCCCCTCCCCTCCCCCGGCCAAGGCCCCACCGCCCTGATCGTTGGACACACCCCCGTCACATTGCTAGAAGCGGCCCTGCCAGCCGCGCCAGACCGACCGATCGGGGGCATTCGGGATCACGCCAGATGAAGATCGTTGCCTGCAACAGCAATCGCGCCCTGGCCGAGGCCGTCGCCGCCTCGCTCAATCTGCCGCTCACCTCGGCCGCGATCCGCCGCTTCGCGGATATGGAAGTGTTCGTCGAGATCCACGAGAATGTGCGCGGCGAGGATGTGTTCGTGATCCAATCGACCTCCTATCCCGCCAATGACAATCTGATGGAATTGCTGATCACGCTGGATGCGCTGCGGCGCGGCTCGGCGCGGCGGGTGACGGCGGTCATTCCCTATTTCGGCTATGCCCGCCAGGACCGCAAATCCGGCCCGCGCACCCCGATCAGCGCCAAGCTGGTTGCCAATCTGATCACCGAGGCGGGTGCCAACCGGGTGCTCACGATGGATCTCCACGCCGGCCAGATCCAGGGATTTTTCGATATCCCGGTGGACAATCTCTACGCCGCGCCGCTCTTCACCCGCGACATCCGCGAGCGTTTCGCGGGAAAAGACATCATGATCGTCTCGCCCGATGTCGGCGGCGTGGTGCGGGCGCGCGCGATCGCGACCCGGCTCAATTGCGACCTCGCGATCATCGACAAGCGGCGCGAGCGGGCGGGGGTTTCCGAGGTGATGAACGTGATCGGCGACGTTGCCGGGCGGGATTGCATCCTGGTCGATGACATCGTCGATTCCGGCGGTACGCTGTGCAATGCTGCCGCCGCGCTGATCGCCGAGGGCGCCCACTCGGCGAGTGTTTATACCACGCACGGCGTGCTTTCGGGCGGCGCGGTCGCGCGTATCACCGCGAGCCCGATCGCGATGATGACGCTCACCGACAGCATTCAGGCAACCGAGGCGGTGCGGCTCGCGCATAATCTCCGCCAACTCACCATCGCGCCGCTGCTCGCCGAGGCGATGCGACGGATCAATGACGAAAGCTCAGTCAGTTCGCTTTTTGAATAATTCAGCCGAAGGAAATCGCTATGAAACTGCTCTATTCTCCCGGCGCCTGCTCGATCGGCATCCACGTCATCCTCGAGGAAATCGGCGCACCCTTTGAGACCGAGCGGGTGTCGCTCAAGGACGGCGCACAATATCAGCAGGCCTTCACCGCGATCAATCCGAAATCCAAGGTGCCGACCCTGATCCGCGACGACGGCTCGGTGCTCACCGAATTTCCCGCCATCGCCTATTGGCTGGCCAACACCCATCCGTCGGCGAAGCTCTGGCCCGCCGGTGTCGAGGCCCAGACCCGCGCCATCGAAGTCATGGATTATGTCGTGGCGACGGTCCACATGCAGGGCTTCTCACGCATCTTCCGCCCCAGCAATTTCGCCCCGAGCGCGGCGGATGAGGAGAAAGTGCGCAAGCGCGGCCTAGAAATTTTCGAGAACGGGCTGGCGATCCTCGATCGCGCGCTCACCGGCAAGGAATATGCCGTCGGGCCCTTCTCGGTCGCCGACGCGGCACTTTTCTACATCGAGTTCTGGCGCCATTCGGGCAAAATGGAACTGCCTGCCAACCTCGCCCTGCATTACCAACGCATGCTGGCGCGGCCGGCGGTGCGGCGCGTGCTACAGAAGGAGGGCCTCGCCTGAGCGTGCTTGAGCGGCGGGCATTCTGGTTTCTCCGCCACGGCGAAACCGACTGGAACGCCCGCAATCTCTCACAAGGCAGTTCCGATATTCCGCTGAACGCCAACGGCTTGCGGCAGGCGGAGACCGCCGCCGCCCAGCTGGTCGGGCGCGGCATCGAAACGGTTTTTGCCTCGCCCCTCGCGCGCGCCGAGCGCACCGCCGCGATCATTGCCGAACAACTCGGCGTGCCGGTGGCGATCGTCCCAGACCTTCGCGAGGCGGCGTTCGGGATGCGTGAAGGCCAGCCGATGGGTGATTGGTTCACCGCGTGGGTGGCCGGCCAGGCGACACCGGAGAGCGCGGAATCCTTCGCGGCCCTTCGCGCCCGCGCCGTGGCCGCGCTCAACCCGCTGCTGGCGGCGCCTCGCCTCGCGCTCATCGTTGCCCATGGTAGCCTCTTTCGCGCCGTGCGGGCGGAAATGGGCCTCTCCCCGAAAGTGCGCACGCCCAACGCCACGCCGCTGCTCTGTCTGCCCCCCACATCGGCGGGTGCGCCATGGCGGCTGCTCAGCCCCGAGGAAGCAGCCGGCGTCTGAGAGTTTGAAAAAGAATGCCCTCGCGCTCCAAAATCGATCGCACGCGAAAAAGCGCCCCCTCTGGCAAAACTGGCTTTTTACCGTCAATTTTTGTTCATCGAGCTTCTTTTCATATCCTCAGACCGTGAACTGCTCGGCGATGATACGTTCGGAGAGAGCCTGGTCGGGATCGAACAGAAGGCGCATGGCGATGCCGCGATCCTCGCTCACCGCGACCGAGGCGACGTTGCGCACCTCGGTGAAATCGGCGACTGCCGCGACCGGACGTTTTTCCGCCTCCAGCACCTCGAACACCACTTCGGCGGTGCTCGGCAGCAATGCGCCGCGCCAGCGGCGGGGGCGGAAGGCGCTGATCGGGGTGAGGGGGAAAAGGTTGGCGCCCATCGGCACGATCGGGCCATGCGCGGAGAGATTATAGGCGGTCGAGCCGGCCGGGGTGGAAATCAGCACGCCGTCGCAGATCAGTTCGGAAAGCCGTTCGCGCCCGTCGATCGAAATGCGGATTTTGGCGGCCTGGCGCAACTGGCGGAGCAACGAAACCTCGTTGAAGGCGAGCGCTTCCTCCTTCGCCCCGGTCATGGTCTCGGCGTGCATACGCAAGGGATGGAGGGTGGCGGCCTGGGCGCGAGCGAGACGGCTGGGAAGGTCGTCCTCGCCATAGGTGTTCATCAAAAACCCGACCGAGCCGCAATTCATCCCATAGACCGGCGGCGCGCGGCCGATCAAATGGTGCAGCGTCTCCAGCATGAAGCCGTCGCCGCCGAGCGAAACCACGATCTCCGCGTCCTTGAGCGGGGCATTGCCATAGCGCGCGATCAGCCGGGCGCGGCTTTCCTCTGCAAGCCGGGTCGGCGCGGCAAGAAAGGCGATGCCGCGCGGGACGGCATTGCCGCCGCTCATGGTGTGTTTCTCACAATGGCAGACGCCGATGCTCGAATACCGGCATCTCGCGGCGCAGCCGCGCGGTACGGGCGGGATCGATCCGCGCCGTGGCAAAGCCCGGCCCATCCGGCACCATTGCCACCACTTGGCCCCAGGGGTCGATGATCATCGCGTGGCCATAGGTGAAACGCGGCTGCCCGCGCTCCTCATGGCGGCCGCTCGTGGCGGCGGCGATGATCCAGCATTGCGTCTCGATGGCGCGCGCCCGCAGCAACACCTCCCAGTGGTCCTTGCCTGTGAGCAGGGTGAAGGCCGAGGGCACGAAAATCGCCTCGGCGCCAGCCGCGCGGAGGGCTGCGAAGAGTTCGGGAAAGCGCACATCGTAGCAAATGGTAAGCGCGAAGCCGATGCCTTCCTGAGTGGTCGTGACGAGCGCCGTGCCGGCGCCATAGGTGGCGCTCTCGCGATAGCCGGTGCCGTCTGGGGCGGTGATGTCGAAAAGATGGATCTTGCGATAGCGCGCGATCTCGCGCCCCGCGCGGTCGAACATCACCGTGGTGTTATAGAGCTTTTCCCCGGCCCGCTCGGCGAGCGAGCCGCCATGAACGATCAGGCGATGGCGCCGCGCGAGCGCCTGGAGCGCCGCGTAGGCCGTACCGTCGCGCGCCTCGGCGCCGGGTTCGGGCAGCGCCTCGGCGTTTTGCAGGCGAGTGTCGCGATCGCCGCCAAGCGAGGCCCACATTTCGGGCAGGCTCACGAGATCGGGGCGATCCTCCGCCACGGCGGCCGCGATGAGACGCTCGGCCGCAGCGATATTGGCCACTTTATCGGCGCCAGGATTGACCTGAATGACGCTCACCCGCATCGCTTGTTCCCCCCTATCTGGCGCCACGATGTGGCGCTCATCCTCAGCGCGGCCAGTCGAGCCGCGGCTCGCTGCGCCGCGTCGCCACCCGGTCCTCCTCGCCCCGCTCGCGCTCGCCGCGTGGCGGGCGAAGCGGCGGCAAGCCAGGGTCGAGCGGCGCGGCGCGCGGTGGCCCCAGCGGGGCGGCGCGGGGCACCATCACCGGGCGCGGCACGGGAGGAATCGGTGGCGGCGGCGGTGGTTCGGCAACGCGCACCCCGCGTTCCGGCCCGGCATAGAGCGAGAAATCCTCGGCCCCGCCGCCGCGCACCGGCTCAGGCAGGCGCAGCACCAGGGTGCGGAGATCGTTCTGCAACTCGTCAAGCCGCCCCTCCAGCCCCTCGATGCGGGCTTTCAGACCGATCACGCTAAAGGGCATGAACAGGAAGGCGAGCAGATAGAGCAGCCCCGGCACGAGCAGCGCGATCGGCACCCAGCCGGGCAGCCAGTCCGGCAGAAAGGGCAGGGCAATGGTCATGCCGCAATCCTAGAGCGTTCCCCACCGCGGGGGAAGAAGCGGATCGAGAGGGCCGGCGTCAGAACCTGAAAATCCATCGAACTTGAAAAAGAACGCCCTTTGAAAAAATTGATTCTTTTCGATCAATTTGTGGGCGTGCGGGCATTCTTTTGCAAACTCTCAATCCTCCATCTCCGCCTCGATAGCGGCGATCTCGGCGTCGCTGAAGCCGAAATGATGGGCAATCTCGTGCACCACGACACTCCGCACCAAGTGCCCAAGCTCCTCGTCGGTCTCCAGCCATTCGAGGAGGATGGGCAGGCGGTAGAGCAGGATGGTATCGGGCAGGCGGGCGATATCCTCGACACTGCGGCGGTTGAGCGGCGTGCCACGATAGAGGCCGGTGAGATCCCAGCCGGACTCGATCTCCATTTCGGCGAGGGTAGCCTCGTCGGGCATATCCTCGACCATGATCCCGACATCGCTGACATGGCGCGCCAGGCGGGGCGGGATCGCCGCCAACGCCCGTTCGGCGAGGGCCACGATATCGGCTTCGCTCGGTGGCAGGATAGCGGGGGGACGCGACATCGCCCTATCGGGGCAGGTGCGCGCTCCGCCGTCAAGCCTGCGGGTTTTCACGCCTTCAGCATGTCACTTGCTCAAACCGCTCAATACAGGCTTTGTTGCCGTGGCGAGGCGGCGGCACCACGAGGGCGCGCAATGATGGAGACGAGACGTTTTAATGGCGTGGCGCTGGGCAGCATCGCGGTCAGTTTCGCGGTGGTGGCGCTGAAAGGGTTTGCTTGGTGGCATACCGGGGGCGCGGCGCTGTTTTCCGATGCACTGGAAAGCCTGATCCATCCCGCCACGGCGATTCTCACATATGGCGCACTGTGGTTCGCCGCCCGCCCTGCCGATGCCAACCACCCGTTCGGCCATGGCAAGGCGGAATTTTTTGCCGCGGTGATCCTGGGCGCACTCATCGTCGCCGCCGCCCTCGCCATCCTGCAGCACGCCTGGCTGGTCTGGCGCGTCGGGCCCGCGCTCAGCGATCCGCTGGCCGGCATCATGATCAACGGCGTGGCAACCGCGCTCAACGCGGTCTGGGGCGTGGTGCTGCAACAGGCCGGGCGGCGCCTGCGCTCGCCGGCGCTGCGCGCCGATGGCATCCATCTCCTCACCGATGTCCTGACCTCGGCGGGTCTGCTCGGTGGCCTCGGGCTCGCCTTGGCCACCGGCAGTCTCTGGCTCGACCCGCTGCTTGCCGCCGCCATCGCCGTCTATGTGCTGATCACCGGATTTTTCCTGATCCGCGCCTCGATCGACGGGCTGATGGACGCCGCGCCAAGCCCGGCGGTCATCGAGCGCATTCGCCGCCTGGTGGCCGAACACGCCTCGGGAGCGCTAGAGGTGCATGATCTCCGCACCCGCAACGCCGGCCAGACGACGTTCCTGCAATTCCACCTCGTGGTGCCCGGCAGCATGACGGTTGACGAGGCGCATGCCATCTGCGATCGCATCGAAGCGGCGTTGCGCGAGGAAATGGCCGGGCTGGTCGCCACTATTCATGTCGAACCCGAGAGCAAGGCCAAGCATCACGGCGTCGTGGTTCTCTAGCGCCGTTCCTCGACGTTTGCGCCTTTCGCGCGAAGAGCGCGCGCCCTGGCCTGCCTCCCTCGCGGCCTCGCTGGCGCTGCATTTGGGCGTGCTGGCGCTGCTGATCGTGCGCTTCGTGGGGCTTGGCGGGGCGCCCTTGAACCATCCGCCACCAATGGCGCAAATCGAACTGGTCGTGCAGAACACGCCAACGGTCGGCGCTGGCGCACGCCAGCGTGGCCAGAAGCCGACGCCGCCCCCTGCGCCGCCCGCCGCGCTCAAAACGCCCCCGCCCAATCCGGCGCCGCCCGCGCCCGACGCCGAGGCGCTCGCCACCCCACCGCCGGCACCCGCGACCCCGGCGCCGAATCCCGCGCCCGCCACGCCCGCCCACGAGGAACCCGCGGTACGGCTCGGCGAGGGCGGCGATCCCGGTACCGGCTTGGTGCGTGGGCCCAATGTCATTCCCGCCGGCCCCGACTCCAGGGTCCACAACAAGCCCCCCGTCTATCCCGAACAGGCGGCGCGGCGGGGCGAGCAAGGACGGGTGCTGCTGCTCGCCCATGTCGGCGCCGATGGCAGCACGATCGCGGTGGATGTGGTCGAAAGTTCGGGCTATGACCTGCTCGATCGCGCCGCCCACGACGCGGTCGCGAAATGGCGTTTCCGCCCGGCGATGGCGGATGGACAGCCGGTGGTCTCCGAAATGCCGGTGGAAATCAATTTTGATCTGAACGGCAGGCGAGCTTGGTGAGGTGGGCAGGCTTGGTGAGGTGAGCGGGCATGGTGAAAATCGATCGGGTGAGCACGCGCGGCGGCGATGGCGGGGAGACCTCGCTCGCCAATGGCGCCCGGGTTGCCAAGGATAGCGCGCGGATCGAGGCCATCGGCGCGGTCGATGAGGCCAACGCGGTGATCGGCATTCTTCGCCTACATACCCGCGACGCGCCCGCTGCGGACGCGATGCTCGGGCGCATCCAGAACGATCTCTTCGATCTCGGCGCCGACCTCGCGGTCCCCGGCGCCGCGGGTCAGCGGCTGCGGTTGGCCGAGGCGCAATGCGCCAGGCTGGAGGCGGAGATCGCGGCGCTGAACGCGGATTTGGCCCCGCTTTCGAGCTTTATTCTGCCCGGCGGCTCGCCCGCTGCCGCCCACGCCCATCTCGCCCGCACCATCATCCGCCGCGCCGAGCGCTGGGTGGTCCGCCTGGCCGCCCAGGAGGCGGTGAACCCGGTGCTGGTGCGCTATCTCAACCGCCTTTCCGATCATCTTTTTGTCCTCTCGCGCGCCCTCAGCACACCGCATCAGGACGTGCTCTGGGTTCCCGGCGCGCACCGGGCGCCGTGAGGCGAAAGCAGGACAGGCAAGGCGAGAGCCGCCCCGCCAGGAACTTTATCCCTGGACCTCTGCCCCCAGCTTATCCAGGGCAGTGGCCTGGCTTCCCGCGTCTCACCCTCGCGCGGCAGCGGCGGGCGGGGGCGATGGGTTTTGCGTGCCCTGCGCCTGGAGGTAGGCGTCGATCTGACGTTGCGAGGGAATGGAGTTCACCACCGTGCCCGCGGTGTCACGAAATTCGAGCACAGCAATGCCGAGGGCGGGATCAATGGCGATTTCGGGATTGGGGAAAGCGGGCGACGACCCCGCTGTTGCCGCGGAACTGGTGATGGCGGGGACAATCGCGGCGGCGGGAGCGTTTGCCACCGAGCGGTCCGTGGCAGGGCTCGACACCGCCGTCGTGTTGACGGAGATTTCGCCGGACATGGTTGCACCATAACAACAGAACCGTATCGCATTATGCGAGACGTTCCTAAAATATCGCCGCTTTTTGTTAATAAAGAGTCAAAGCATCGGCCGGCGGCGGTCAGGCGGCGTAGCGAAGCGCCGGATCGCCATGGAAATCATATGCCCCGGCATGAGTGAGGCGGGACTGCGTGTCGAGCCACAGGCTGCCGCCGAGCTGGCGCCAGCGCCGGCAGAATGTGTAGTCCTCGCTGAGATAGATCTCCGTTTCGGGATCAATCATGCCATCGAAAAGGGCGTAATTCGGCCCATCGGGGGAATCCTGCATGCGCAGCACATGGGCCGCGGCGTAGCGCGTCTCGGGGTAGGCGGCGATCAGCCGCTCGATGACGTGGCGCTGGATCAGCATGAAGCCGGTGCCGGCGTATTCCGCGGTGACGAAGCCATTTTCGCGCTGTAGCGCAGGCCCTTGGCAGGGCTCGCCGACATAACGCAGCGCCGCAGTTTCCGCCGCCTCGCCGGCGTCAAGCCGGGCCCGCGCCGAGGGATCCCAGGTGAGTGCCTTGAGC
The DNA here is from genome assembly GCA_021801255.1 of Pseudomonadota bacterium. GTDB lineage: Bacteria > Pseudomonadota > Alphaproteobacteria > Acetobacterales > Acetobacteraceae > Acidibrevibacterium. The sequence goes on along the minus strand of JAJYYH010000023.1, from coordinate 5,163 downwards.
GGATACATCCCCGCCGCGATATCCTTCCGCGCCCCCAGCAGCCGCGCCACCTGCGCCGGCGTGAAGACGATATCGGCATCGATGAAAAGAAGGTGCGTCGCCGCTCGGGTGCGCATGAAATGGCCGACCAGCGTGTTGCGGCTGCGGCTGATCAAGGCATCGTGGCCGAGCATGCCGAGCGTGAGATCGAAGCCGGAGGCCGGTGCGTGCTGCATCAGCGCGATCACCGATTGCATGTAGCCTTGCGTCACGAGGCCGCCAAAGCAGGGGGTCGCGATGAAGAGGTGTGGGGAGGGTGTCATGCGTTTTGCATCTTCCACTTTTGCCTGGTTCCGTTGTTGCCGAAGCGGCGCCCATCGTCGTGGCAAAAGGTGAAGAAAGCCTTGCGGCGTTTGCATTTCGTTGCGCGATCGGCGGCGTCACGATCAGCCCGGCTGCCAGTCGAGACGGAGCGCGAGCCATTCCCGGAGATCCCTGAGCGCCGCCGTGCTCGCGCCGAGCGAGGCGAGGCACTGGGTTACGTCCAGGCCGGCGAGCGGGCGGAAGGCCTCGGCCTCGGCGGTGCGCTGCATCGCGGGCTCGGCCAGCGCCACATTCCCCGCCTGCCGCCAGAGCGCCACCATGGCCGGGGGGGTGAGCGCCGGTAGCACCAGCGCGAAATCGAGAATCGCCGCCGCCGCGATACCGCGCCAGGCGGCGTAAAGCGGCCCCTCTGGCGGCCCGCCAAAGAGCCTGGCGTAGAGCGCCGGGAAATGCGGCACGTCGGGAAGAGCCGGATCGGCAACCATGTGGCCGCTGGCATCGAGCGTGCCATAGGAAAACAGCGCCACCCCCTGGCTGCCGAGCGTGAGGCGCGCCTCGGCGATGTCGGCGCCGTGCAGCAGCACCGCATCAACCTCGCCGCGCATCAAGGCGGCCCGCGCCGCAACCCCGGCGAGGCCGAACACCGGCACCGGTTGCGCGCCCAGGAGGTCGATGCCGAGCAAGGCCGGCAGATCAGGTCCGATCGGGCGGGAGGCGGCGACCCGCGGCGCCGGCCCGCCATTGGCGCTTCCTGGGGAGGTGAGGTTGAGCCCCGGCCGGATAATCACCAGGCGCGAGCCAAGCCCGGCCATCACCGGCACGAAGCGGGCGGCATCGAAATGGCTGCGGCTGTCGCCGGCCAGCCAGTCGATCACCGTGACACCCGGCAGCAACAGCGCGGTGAGCCCATCGGGCGCCACGCGGGCAGCGAATTCATTGGCGCCGGCAACGCCATCGGCGCCGCCGCGGGCGATCCGCCGGATCGCTGTCCCGCCCGGCAGGCCAAGCCCCAGGGCGGCGGCAAGCCGCCCGGAGAGCCGATCCAACCGTCCACCCGCCGGCCCGGCGATCAACAGTGTCACGCCGTCGCGGAATGGGTTCACGGGCAGTTCGGCGGCACCGGCGGGACGGGGACGCCCTAGTGAAACCGCCGCCAGCCCCCCGAGCAGCGCCCGCCGCGCCAATGGGCGGACATTGCGGCAAGGGCGTTCAGGCATCGTAGCTGACCAGCGCCGAGAACGGCACGTCGAGCTTCTTGCGGCCCTCGAGAAAAGCAAGCTCGATCAGCGCCGCGGCCGCCGGAACCTCGGCCCCGGCCTCGCGGAGCAGCGCCAGGGCCGCCGCCATCGTGCCCCCAGTCGCCAGCAGGTCGTCAAGCAGCACGACGCGCTGGCCGGGGGCGATGGCGTCTTTCTGGATCTCGATCCGGTCGTTGCCATATTCGAGCGCATAGTCGAGGCCGGTGGTGGCCCCGGGCAGCTTGCCGCGCTTGCGCAGCATGACGAAGCCACAGCCGAGCTTGAGCGCGAGCGGCGCGGTGAGGAGAAAGCCGCGGCTCTCGATGCCGGCTAAAAGGTCGGGCTGATAGGCGCGCACGACATTGGCAAGCCGTCCCATCGCCACCTGCCAGGCGTCGGGGTGCCGCAGCAGCGTCGAGATGTCGTAGAACAGGATTCCCGGTTTGGGGAAATCGCGAATGCCGCGGATATAGTCCTTGAGATCCATGCGAAGCGGTGCCCTGCTGAAAAACGATCGGTGAAGAACGGCCTTGCCTCGGCAACACGAAGCGCAGCCCTGGGGACGCTGCCCCGGATCATCCGTGAGAGGAAAGGTATATCGCCCGAGCGCCCTCACCGGCAACCCGCGTCTTGCGTGCTGAGTGTCTCGGTTTGAAAAGCCCCTCGGCACCGGCCTTGCGTGTTGCCTAAGGGCGGCGCCAGAGTGCGGCAAACCAGAGTCCGGCAAAGCGGCGAGCAGGAGTGCCCATGACCACACGGCATAACGCTTTCGGCCAGCCGATCGGCGAGCCCGTTCCCGGCTGGACGCCGCGCCCGCATCCCTCCCGCGCGCCGCTGGTAGGCGCGGCCTGCCGGATCGAGCCGCTCGATCCCGATCGCCATGGCGCGGCGCTGTTTGCCGCCGATCAACTGGCCCCGGATGGAAGCGGCTGGACCTATCTCATGGGGGAGCGGCCCGACAGCCTGAGCGCCTACCGCGCCTTTCTCGCCACCGCCGCCGCGTCCTGGGCACAGCCGGCGGGCGATCCGCTGTTTCATGCCATCCTGCTCCCCGATGGCCGTGCCGCGGGTCTCGCGGCCTATCTCCGCATCGATCGCAATAACGGCGTGATCGAGGTCGGGCATATCAACTACAGCCCGCTCTTACAGCGCCAGAAGGCCGGGACCGAGGCGATGTACCTGATGATGCGCCGGGCTTTCGACGAACTCGGCTATCGCCGCTACGAGTGGAAATGCGACAGCCTGAACGCGCCCTCACGGCGTGCCGCCGAGCGCTATGGGTTCCGCTTCGAGGGTATTTTCCGCCATGCCGTGGTCTATAAGGGGCGCAATCGCGATACTGCCTGGTATGCGATCACCAAGGAGGAGTGGCCGGCCTGCCGCGCCGCCTTCGAAATCTGGTTGGCCGCGGAAAATTTTACGCCCCAAGGAACCCCGCGCCGCAGCCTCACCGCCTGCCGCGCGGGGTAAGTCGGCATCCCGGAGACTTGCCGGGGATCGCGGAACAAGGCAGGCTGATCCGCCACCGCACGAAGGGATAAAACCATGAACGAGATCGCGACGCCCCGCCCAAACAATCTCGACGCCTTCTGGATGCCCTTCACCGCCAATCGCACCTACAAGGCCGCGCCGCGCCTCCTCGCCCGCGCCGAGGGAATGCATTATTACACCACTGATGGCCGCGAGATCCTCGACGGCACCGCGGGGCTCTGGTGCGTCAATGCCGGGCATGGCCGGCGCGAGATCACCGAGGCGGTCCAGAAACAGGCGGCGGTGATGGATTTCGCGCCGACCTTCCAGATGGGACATCCCATCGCCTTCCAGGCCGCCGCTAAGGTCGCCGAACTCACGCCGGCCGGACTTGACCGCGTGTTTTTCACCAATTCCGGCTCCGAATCGGCCGATACCGCGCTCAAGATCGCCCTCGCCTATCACCGCGCCCGCGGCGAGGCCGGGCGGGTGCGCCTGATCGGGCGCGAGCGGGGCTATCACGGGGTCGGGTTCGGCGGCATGTCGGTGGGCGGCATCGGCAATAATCGCAAGCAGTTCGGTGCCTTGCTTCCCGCCGTGGATCATCTGCCCCACACCCACGCCCCGGAGAAAAACGCTTTTTCCCGTGGCCAACCAGGATGGGGCGCGCATTTCGCTGATGCCTTGGAAAATCTCGTCGCGCTGCATGGCGCCGAGACTATTGCCGCTGTCATCGTCGAGCCGCTGGCCGGCTCGACCGGGGTGTTGCTGCCGCCCCAGGGCTATCTCGAACGGCTCCGCGCGATTTGCGACAAATATGGTTTTCTCCTGATTTTCGACGAAGTGATCACCGGCTTCGGCCGGCTCGGCACGGCGTTCGGCGCCGAACGGTTCGGCGTGACCCCGGACATCATCACCATGGCCAAGGGGCTGACCAATGCGGCGGTGCCAATGGGCGCAGTCGCGGTGAAGGATGACATCTATCATGCCATCGTCGATGGCGCGCCAGCCGGGATCGAGCTGTTCCACGGCTACACCTATTCCGGCCACCCCCTCGCCTGCGCCGCCGCGATCGCGGCGATCGATCTGCACCGGGCCGAAGACCTGCCAGGGCGGGCGCGTGCCATGGAGCCCGCGTTCGAAGACGCGGCGCACGCGCTGAAGGGCCTGCCCAATGTCATCGACATCCGGAGCCTCGGCCTGGTCGCCGGCATCGAACTCGCGCCGCGCCCGGGCAAGCCCACCGATCGGGCGGTCGGGGTGTTCCACCGCTGTTTCGACGCCGGCGTGCTGATCCGCACCACCGGCGACATCATCGCGCTTTCGCCGCCGCTGATCATCGAGAAGCCGCACATCGCGCGGCTGTTCGGCACGCTCGCCGAGGCGATCCGCGCCGAGGCGGCCTGAGAGTTTGACCTCCCCTCGCGCCCCAGAATCGACCGGGAAAATCAACGTTTTCAGAGAGCAACATTTTTCAAGTTCGATTGATTTTCACGCTCGGAGGGCGCGGCTCAACCGGGGTTGCCGGCGCGGGATCATCCGCGGTCTGGAATAATTTCGCCTCGGCCTCACGGCGGCGCAGAAGCCCCGCGAGCACGACGCCCCCAGTGTGGTCCCACGCGTCGAACTACGCCGCCGCCCCGGCATAGTCCCCGGCATTGAGCAGCCGCAGCAGGGTCGAGCCGGCGAAATTGCCGGCGCCAAGATTATAGACGAAATCCGCGAGGGCCGCTTCCTGATCGGCGTTGAGTGGCACCTTGACGTCTTCCCTGACCGTGGAGCAGGCGGCGCCGAGGTCACGCGCAACGAGCGTGCGCGCCTGCGCGCGGGTGATCGGGGGAGTATTCGCGGTGACCGGCTGGTTATCGAAGCCACGGGTCGAGCCGAAGCCGATGCTCCAGACCCCGACCGGGTCGCGATAAGGCGTCGCACTGAACCCCTTGAAGGGTGCAACGAGACCGGTCGCGGCGATGGTCGGTGCATCGTTCATATCCGTCCGTCCTCGACCTATTCAAAACGTCAAAAATTTTCCTGATTACGCACCTTGCTCAGCCGACTCTGCTGTGGTCCAATTGCTCGGATGCGGTGGATTAACAAGGGGTTGGCCAATGGCGCGCAATTCGGTGCAGTTTCAGAAAGGGCTCAGCGAGGC
>JAJYYH010000014.1 GCA_021801255.1 Pseudomonadota bacterium | reverse complement strand
TGGGTCTCCCTTGCCGCTGGCGGGCGGGGGCGCGGTCCCTTGCCCTGGGGCAGGACCGCACCCCCGCCCACCAGCTCCAGATTGCAAAACCCAACACCGAATGTCAGATCAAATGTTGACTAGTGCAGGTGATGCAACGGCCGGGGCGCGGAGGCCCCCATACCGCAACGTCCCGGCCCGTTGCATCACGGGGCGCTGTCCTGGCCATCTATGCCGTGAACGCCGCCGGCGTCAGGTAGCCCAGGCTCGAATGCGGCCGCACCGCGTTGTAGTGCCGCCACCATTGTTCGATCACGACCTTCACCTCGCCGTCAGATCAAGTTCTGATTTGTACAGTTCAACAACCGACGTCCCCTCGAGCCGATCGGCAACATCCTACCTGCTGAGGCCGAGGCACGCTACTACGGACAACTGAACGAGCTGGCCATGGTGGCCTCATTCAAACAAAACAGCCTCCGGCAAACCCGGCACGGTTCATGCCTTCCTACGCTGCAGTGATCGCGATCAACGGAATACGCGCCTGAGAGGCATTGATGTCGCTCATCGCCGTCCATTGGAGATTGCCAGTGTAACGCCAAGCCATGCATCCGGCCTCGTCGAGGGCAAACAAATGCAGCCAGCCATTGTCAAACAAGGCCCGCAGGTTCGCATGACAGCCGAGGATCTCCGATATCGCTTCGCACGGCGCCTCGACGCAAACCGACAAGCGCAGAGGATCGTGCGCATGCCGCTCGCCGTCGTGCACCGACTGCCAGGGCAGGCCGATGCGCAGGAGTCCGCCATTTCCCTCGACGACCCCGATCCCGCCGGTGACGTTGTGCAGCAGCTTGTTTCCGCCCCCGAAGGTTTCAGGCGCGACGGTCGATCCGTAGTACTGCAAGCTGATCCAGCTCGCGACGACGACCGGAGCGGTCAAGATCAATTCGAGAACGCTGAAGTCCTTGTCCTGTTTCCAATCGTAATCATGCAGGAAGGCGTGTCCTTCCAGGCTTTTGCCGACGGTGCGGCTGCGCGGCGCGACGATGAACGCCTGGCATCCGGCGAGCGCCCATTCGGGCCTGATCTCGGCCCAGTCGCGGCTCCGTCTGTGAATTGCGCGTTCGTGTCCCGCGCGCGGCAAGCGAAGGGCGCGCTCGGTCCTGGCGATCTTACCCGCCGCCGCGAGCCAGATTCTGACCTGTTCGAGGTCCATCATATGCGCGGCGGAAGGATAGTCCTCGGCATAGAGGGTGACGTCGTCCGTCGTCGTGTCGTGCAGCGCCGCCAGGAAGAAGGTGTCGGCGGGGATCTCGATGCCCGCCTGCGCCAAGCCGGCTCTTACGGCTGCATCGTTCAGCAAAGACCCCAGCAGCCGAGCGTTAACCTCGCCCGAGTACCCGCCGCAGGCGCCGCAATGAAGCGTGCTGGCGTGCGGATTGTTGACGACATTGGCGCCGTGACCGGCCAACAGCACGATCCGCGCGAAATTGCTGGTCAGGGACATGGCCCGAAGCACGGTCTCGGCGGTCTTGATCCGGGTCGCCGGATCGAGGGCGGGATCAAGACGAGGCGCCGGGTCGATGGGTGGCCTTGCCCCCCGCAGTCCCAACGCATCGGTGAGGAGCTTTTCGACATAGACGGGACCTGTCGCCTCCACGAAGGCGAAGGAGGACACGGCGGCGAGCTTGAAACGCCCCCAGGCGCGCTTCGCGCGCGCCTTGAAACGCGCGGATTGATCCCTCGCTTGGAATTCAGGGCCACCGGAACAGGACCTGAGCGCGGGATTGAGCAGGACGGGCAGCCGTTTTTCCTCAACGTCCGAGGCGAACCTCCGATGCGAGGTGGCCAGGCCGAAAAAGCCCGCGAAGCCCATCGTCTGTATCCGGGGATCGACGCTTTCGAGCGCCCGGCGAAAGACCTCGGAGCGCACATCGATGCAAAAGACGGCCTGAAGCGCGGGGCGATCATCGAAGGCCTGCGTCGCGTTTCGCGCCAGTGTCTTCGCCAACGCCCGCTGAGCGGAACGCTCGGCCGCCTCCTGCAGGATGGCGTCGATGACAAGATCGAACGTCGGCTCCATGGGCGCCGCGTGCGCTGTCCGCACGCTCGCCCACGCGGCGGCAATCTGCGCGCCATAGCGCAGAAAAAGCGCTTCTTCCCAGATCAGTCGGATCGCGAGGAAGTCCGTGATCGTCTCATCCGTGCCGCCAGCGAGTTCGGCCTGCCAAAGCTTGTAGCGGGCGTAGTGCGCCCAACCGCCAAGCGTCATTAGCATCTGATGGAAGTAGGTTTCGGCGGCGTCCGAATCGAGGCCGAGCCGAGCAACGACCCGTTCCACCACCGCCAAAGCGGTTTCCGGTGCTTCCGATACATGTAGTGCAAAGCCCGGTAGCCCGGCGATTTCGGGGGTAATGTCGTGGGTGGCGACTGCCCGCCAGGCGGTATAGGCGCTCCTTCCTTTCGGCGCAGCCCAAAGCGCCTGCCCCTCATCGAAATAGCCGGCGGCCCAAGCTCCGAACCGTTCGGCGATAATGCCTGGCCAATCGATGCCGCAAGTGCGGGCCGCAAGGTCGGCGATCGTCGGAAGTGCGGCCTGCGGTGGTGCATCCCAACTGACCGCAGCCTTCAGGGCCGATAGGTCAGCCGGCCTCCGATCCGCCGGGGCGCTCGCCAAAGCCGCTGCGAGGTCACCGTCGCTGATCGCGCCCGTCGAAATTTTCTCGCGATACCAGCTCCGAGGCATCGTGACGGACGCACCAGCGACCCGTGCGAGCCGAGCGCCGACTTGGGCGAGAGGCTCTTCCGTTTGCCCGAGAAAGGGATTGACCGCGACGCTCGATGCCAGGGGCCAGGCAGGCGGTATCGCGCGGGCGGCGCGATCCATTGCGACTGCCAACGCCTGAGGACCAGGCCAGGTCGAGAGGATTTCCTTTGCCATGTTCATTCTTCCTGGCGGGTTAGGACGGGCGGCCGATGGACCAACCGCCGAGCAGCCGGTCGAAGACCGCGTTGGCGTAGAGGCCGTTCGAAAGATGCACGCGCAGACCAGCGGCGGCGGGGTGGGAGGCCCAGAGCGGAAACATGGCCTGCACAATGGCGACGAGGCCGAAGCTGACCACCGTCAGTGCGATCAGCGCCCATTCAAGCGGGCCGGGAGCCGGTGTAGCAGGCAACGCATTCGCGGTGATCCAAGTCGCCGCCACCTGAAGGGCGAAGTAGCTGACCGAGGTCGCGATGGCATAGATCGCGGTGCGGCGGGTGAGCGCTCTCGGCGCCGCATCGGCGAATCCTTGCGCCAGCATGTAGGCGACGCCGAAGATTAGTATGGCGCCCAACGCAATGGCCTGGGGTGACTTATGCTCAAAGCCGAAGGCCAACCCGACGAGGACGTAGAGGGCGAGTGCCGACAGAAATGCGCGACCGACGGCGCCGGCCTTTGGTATCGCGATCGGCCCAGGCCTGCGGATAGCGGCCACCCTCTCCACAGCGCCGCCGGAGGCGAGAAAGGAATGAGCCTTGTAGAGCGAGTGCGCCACGATGTGCAGCAGCGCCAGGGGGAACAACGCCAGCCCGCACTCGAAAATCATGAATCCCATCTGGGCCACGGTGGACCAGGCGAGCGAGGTCTTGACCGCAGGTTGGGTCAGCATGACCAGACTGCCGAACAGCGCGGTGAACCCGCCGATGATGACCAGCGCGGCGAGTACGCCAGGCGCCAGCAATATGACATCCGCAAAGCGGATCAGCAGAAAGCCGCCCGCATTGATCACCCCGGCATGGAGGAGCGCCGACACCGGCGTGGGCGTCTCCATGACCTCGGTGAGCCAGCCATGGCTGGGAAACTGGGCCGATTTGAGCACCGCGGCGATCGCCAGGAGGCCGGCGGCTCCCATCGCAAGCGCCCCGCCGGAACCTGAACGCGCCGCCGCCAGGATCACCCCGATATTGGCGGTGCCATAAGCGGCGATCAGCAACGAAGCGGCGCCGAGGAGCGCAGCATCGCCGAGCCGCGCTGTGACGAACTTCTTCCGCGCCGCGCGCTGCGCGGCGATCCGCTGCGGGTAGAACAACAAAAGCCGATGCAAAAATAGGCTGGTGGCGATCCAGGCGACAACGAGCTGGAAAAGATTGCCGGCGGTCACCAGCAGCAACACCGCGGCGAGTGTCAAGCACAGCCAGCCCGTGAACGCGCCTTGGCGGACCTCTCCATCCAGATAGGTTCGCGCGTAGCGGGCGACGATCCAGCCGACGAAAGTGACCAGAAGCAGCATGGTAGCGCTGACCGCGTCGACGCGGACGGAGAAACCGACGTCTTGAAACCCGAGGACAGGGCTGTCGCCGGCGCCCCCAAGGATCAGACCGCCCGTCGACAAGATCGCCGCAAGCAACGCGAGCAGCGAAGCGGCTTCGGCCAACACAGGAGCCAGCTTGGGCTGCCGGCCACTATTCAGGAAACCGATCGCCCCTGCGAGGAGCAGCGGAACGGGCGCCGACCAAGGCGCGAGGAATAGCGGCATGGGAAGCCCCCTCAAAACGAAAGACTGTCAGGAGACGTCCGTACCTGATCATCAAGGGCAAAAAAAATTCATTGTTTCTATAACAGCGTTCGTTTTAATAGAACCATATGAGAGACCTAAACTACAACCATTTGCGCTATTTCTGGGCAGTCGCTCATGAGGGCAGCCTCACCCGGGCAGCCGCGCATATGAACCTGTCGCAGTCGGCTCTTTCAGTGCAAATTCAGAAGCTTGAACACCAGATGGGCCATCCGCTCTTCGCGCGTGTCGGCAGGAAGCTCGTTCTGACGGAGGCCGGTCAGATCGCGCTCGACTATGCCGATACGGTGTTCAAGGCCGGCGACGAACTGATGAGCATCCTGCGTGGGCGGCCATTGGCCACCCGTCAGGTTTTCCGGGTCGGTGCGCTCACGACGCTGTCGCGAAACTTCCAACTCGAATTTCTTCGGCCATTGGTCGGCCGATCTGATGTCGAACTGATCGTTCGCTCCGGGAATATCCGGGATCTGCTGGCGCAGTTGGAGGCCCATGCGATCGACGTCGTCCTGGCCAACAGCGCTGCGGCAAGAACACCGCAGGCATCGGCGCCGGCCTCAGCTCCCCCACACACCCCACCCACACACGCCAGCCGCTTGCGCTTCCGCCACAATCCGCAGCTTGTCCTCATCCCGCCAGCGACGCCAGGGCTCCACACCCGCGATGATCTCCATCCCGACACCCGCGCGTAACGACGCTCATAAGAGCGTCGTTACGACCCGGATTTCCCGGATAGGTACGGATTTCCTTGTACAGGAAGGCCGAATGTGGCATGAATATCAGCGTGTTGTCGTCAACGAGGGGGGCGCGCGGATGGAACACCCAGCGGGTGAAGCGGATGATGGGTCTCTGCGGGTCGATTTCGATCGGAGGCTGAAGCTGGAATGCCACGGCAGCAGGATCACTTCCGACGCCGGCTTGCTGGCCTACCGGGAACTGGACGACGCGCTCGGCCTCTCCGATCTGGCCAGCGCGGCGCTGTCGGAATGCCGCCGTGGCAAGAACACCCGGCACCTGCTGACCGGGCTGTTGCGCCAGTCGGTGTTCGGCCGCCTCGCCGGCTATGAGGATGTGAACGATGCCGAACGTCTTGCCCATGATCCGGCGATGCATGCAGTGGTCGATCGCACCCCAAATCACACGGCAGCGCAGTTCGCACCGCCGCCATCCGCACCCTCCAGGTGATCCACCATCACCCGTTCATGCGATCTATACGCCCATAAAGACAAGACCTTTTGAGGATAAAAATTATCCACAACGGATATCGGGTCAGGCACGGGAACATTCGTTATGTTATACAGAATAATATATGATGTTGGAGCATTAGTATTCAACCAGCCATGCGGAACGTGAGGTTGTAGCGAAATCTCCCCGTTAATGGATGATCTCCCGCCGACAATCGATGCACACCGTGATAGGTTTTGCGTGCCGGCCCGCCCCAGACCACCACATCGCCGTGTTCCAATAATATTCGCCGTGGACGATCCGTCCGGCTGCTGCCGCCCCACAGAAACACGGCCGGTAGACCCAAAGATACGGAAACTATCGGCTGATCGAAGTCCCGCTCGTTCCGATCTTGATGCAGCGACATCCGCGCGCCCGCCTCATAGCGATTGATCAGGCAAACATCCGGTGCGAAGCCATCAAAATCGGCGGCATTCGCCGCCCTGATCGCGACATTGCAAAAGACATCAGGCATTTCCGGCCAGGGGTTGCCGGTTCGTGGATCCGTCGGGTCATAGCGATAGCCGGATTCATCGGCAACCCAACCAAGCGAGCCACAGTTTGTCATGGCGACCGACATCCGCCGGCCGCCGCGGATCACCATGTGGCGAAACGGTGCAGCCAGCGTCACGAGAGCCAGGGAGGCAAGCAAGGCCTGCCCGTCCGGCAAAGCAAATCCGCGGAGGAACCGAACGCCCGGGCCAAGGTCGATGTCACGAGGCCGCATGTCGAACAGATCAGGCGACAGCGTGGGCGGGTTAGAGCGCATCATGAAAGATCACACCCAGCGTGTGCCGATGGCCAGATCGCACCCTGCTTACGCCATGGCGCATCGTAACCCGGTGCTCGCCATGCCGGCCGCACACGGGGCGCTGACTCACAGCAAATACGACTGCGTCGCCCTTGTTCAGCGGTATCACATCGGCGCGCGATTGCATCCGTGGTCGTTGTTCTGTTAACACGAATTCGCCGCCATCGAAATCCTTTCCGGGTTGCGCGAGCAACACCGCAACCTGAAGCGGAAAAACGTGCTCTCCATAAAGATCCTGATGCAGGCAGTTGTAATCACCCTCGCCATACTGGAGCAGTAACGGCGTCGGACGCGATTGCCCGGCCTCATGACAGCGCTCAACGAACGCGCCATGCTCTGGCGGAAAGCGGATTGCGATACCCATCCGCTCATACCACGTGTTGGCAATGGGCGCCAAGTGCCGATAGAGACCGGTGCGTAATTTGGTGACCAAGTGGGGCAAAGGATAGGCAAAATAGCGATATTCGCCCTGTCCAAAACCATGTCGAGCCATCATCACGTGGCTTCGAAAATACTCTGGATGGCAATAAAGCTCGGTCGTTGCTTCGCACTCGGCGCTGGTCATGAGGCGGGGCAGTATCGCCCAACCTTCTGCGTCGAGATGCACGGACATTTTCTCCCAATCGATCGTCAGTGTGTTCTGAATTGCGCCGATATCGTTCACGCGCCACCCTCCCGATCGATCAGCTTGCGTTTGCGGTCGATGCCCCAGCGATAACCGGCCAGGTTGCCATTCGCCGCGATCACACGATGGCATGGGATGGCGACGGCAAGCGTGTTTGCTCCGCAAGCGCTCGCGACGGCCCGAACCGCGGCAGGATTGCCAAGCTGCGCGGCCACTTCGCCATAGGTGCGCGTCCGCCCCGGCGGGATTGTGCGCAAAACTTGCCAGACCCGCCGCTGGAACGCTGTGCCGCGGATATCGAGGGGTAAGGCGAAATCGTGACTTTGCCGCGGGTCATCGACGATCGCCACGACACGCACCACCCAATCCGCGAAGTCCGGTTTTGCCGCTGCCAGGATCGCGTGCGGAAATCTCTGCTCGAGGTCATGCAGCAGCTGTTCGGGCTCGTTGCCGATCAGGATTGCACATAGTCCACGATCGGTTGCGGCAACCAGAACATCACCGAGGCTCGAATTTCCGTAAGCGAAGTGAATGGTCTCGTTCTTCCCACCGTCGCGATAGCGAGACGGCATCATGCCCAGCATGCCGCCTGCGGCTTCGTAAAATCGACCGGATGAATTGAACCCGGCACCGTAGATCGCCTCGGTGACCCTTGCGCCCCCAGCAAGCTGGCTCTGCACCCGAGACTGCCGGTGTGCGGCCGCGTAGGCTTGCGGCGTTATTCCAACAATACGTCGGAACATACGGTGAAAATGATAGGGGCTGAGTCCCACCACGTCCGCGAGATCAACAAGAGACATCGACTCCGTTGCGGCTTCGATTTCGCGGCAAGCCAACGCAACAATCGCGGCCTCGCGTTCGGCGCGGGGCGGCAGATCAGGGCGGCAGCGCTTGCAGGCGCGAAATCCCGCACGTTCCGCGTCTTCTCGTGTCGTATGAAATGCGACGTTTTGACGGAGCGCCGGGCGCGCGGCACACGAAGGATAGCAGTACACGCCCGTGGTGGAGACAGAATAGAAAAAATGGCCATCTGCCCGCGGCTCACGCGCGTGCACTGCCGCGAGGCGGCTTTCTTCGTCGAAAAATGGTGCCTGCGGTCGCGTCGACATACCATCCTCCAAAAGAACGAAAGCAGGCATAACAAACTTCTCCGTTCGGGTGTCATTCGTTGGTGCCAGCAAACCTGAGCGAAGCATATCCGTGGCTCTACCACACTCCGGCTCTTGCTCCGCAATTCATCCCTTATTTGTGTCAAAAGGCCGCCCACGACGTCGGGAGCGCCACCGCTTACTTGGCAATCTGAACCGACGCCGCAGGACCTGATCCCGGGCCAATAGTGGACTCGTCTGTTGGATGCAGATTGCGGCGCAAGGATCGGCGTGTGGGCTAGCCCGGCGTCACCGCCGCCACGAGGCGCGCGACGTAATCGACCAGCCCCGAAAGGTGGGAGGGGGTGTTTGCGAGGATATGTCGGAGAAGGAACAACGAGTCCGCCTTTTTTTTGAAGCGCACGCGCTGATCAGAGAGCCTTCCGCACACCGTGTCGATGAGGTTGGCGGCATCGACGCAGGCAAGCCATTGTTCATCGGTGATATCGTTTTTCCAATCGTCGTTGTGAAAGCGGCATTCCGCCGTGGTTTTTTTCAAAGCCGTCACAACTGCATCAGGCGTGACGGTCGGGGACGATTGCGGGTCTTTGCTGGCAATGAAGGCGGCGATCGCGGCGGGGTCAATGAGGTAGCATTCGAGGTGCCGCTTGGGCAGGAAGTGCAGCGCGCCTTTGGTCTCTCGTTGCATGTCCGCCTTCTCGGTTTCGTCCAGTTTTTCGCTGTCGAAGCTGAAAGCGACCGCGACCGCCAGAGTGGCGACGGCGGTACTCAAGCGCGTGTAAATCTCGAAAACCAGCTTTCGATTGCGCCTGTTCGCGAGAAAATCCCCCGTCGCGGCGACGGAGGTGAAGATCGTCCCCGGCGGCAGCGGCCCTTTCGCCTGCTGATAGAGGTAGGGGAAGCAGAGTTCCTCGGTCTGCCCCTCCACCCAGATGACCCGTTCGGCCGCGAACACATCCGCCATAGAAACGCCGAGATGCTCGGCGGCATCCCGAAATGCGCCAACATCCGCGAGATTTAGCTTCTCGACCCGGGATTCGTATCCCTCACGCTTGACGAGATGAATCGTCGTCGGGTTGCTGAAGCTGATGACATCCGGCGCGTGGGTCGTGATGATATATTGGTGCTGCGCGTATTCTGTTTGCAAAATCCGAAGCAGGGCCTTCACCGCCGCCGGATGCAGGAAACTGTTGATCTCATCGATGATGATGATGGCTTTGTCGATGGTCATGATCGCCGTGAGCAGCGCGATCACCTGGGCGACGCCAGTCCCGCTGGCGTTCAGCGGAAAGCTCAATTCCACCCGTTCCATCGCCTCGGTAGGCCAGACCCTCACTTCCAGGTTGTTGCTGCTGCCGGGCATGGTCCGGACACTGAGATTGCCGACGGTCGGAAAAATCTCACGGAGGTGAGCGACCAGTTTCCGGAATGGGTCTCCGCGCTCGCCGCTCAGCCAATGGAGCACATTGGGCAGATTGGCCGCGTTTGGCGATAGGCGATCAGCGTGGCCGGGCGCAGCCTCGCCAATCGCCATGCGCTCGGCGGCGAAATAGAACATATCGCGCTTCCAGGCGGCGAAAAGGAGGTTTGGCAGCGTGTCGTGATTGCCGTTACTATTATTCCGTTGTATCGTCAAGTCGCCGTTGCGCGGGGTAACTACAGCTTGAGCCCCCTGCCCAGGTGTCGCGCGAAAAAGTTGGTGTGATGGATATACTGCGGAAAAGGCTTGACCCGCCGACCGAGTGACGGAGATGGGAAAATTCGGGCGTTTGAAAAACTCGTGCATAAAGGCGTTGCAATTCTGCTCCTGCGCTATCGGAAAGTATTGCTGCGTGCCCGAACGGAGCACCCAATCGCGGACTTCGGCGCCGCTGATTTCTATCGTGAGGTAGATCTTCGGTGTCGGCAATTCGTGTGATTGCCATTTCCGGGGCGTTCGGTGCCGGTCATCGGGCAAATCCGGCAACAATGCGCGGAGAAGCGCGCTTTTGCCGGCGTTGTTCTGCCCGATGACGAGGTTGATGCCTTCGAGAAGTTCGATGTCGCCAGAGTCGCTAAACGACTGAAATCCCTCAATCCGCGCTTTGATCAGTCTCATCTTTCCCTCGAACCGGAATTCCTGGCGCCCAGCCGGAACTCGCCATCAGGGGGCAACGCGGAAGGCGGGCGCAAAAAGCCTCCCCGGCCATTATTCGCGACAAACGCATGGGTTGTGCGATGCTATGGTCCGTGATCAGGTCGCGGATGGCCGCTTTGTACGGATGGCCGCTTTGTGCTGCACGCAAAGCGCATGCCGGATTCCCCATTTTCCTCACGCCCCCGATCGGCGCATGCAGCCTGCGGTTGCCCAGCGGGCGGGGCTGGCGAGGCAGGAGCGTCTGTGCCAATTCTAACGCACGTTTCCCCGTCGCGTTAAGTCCGACAGGCTGCTCGCCCTTCCTTCACCCGCTCGCCCTGACAACTGGCCGCGCCGGCGCTTGCCAAGCGCCCCCGAGTATGCGACACGCCGCCACCCTGCTGGAGGGGTGGCATCCCCTCCGGCTATGTTCGCATGGCGCGGACCGATATCAGCCATAGGGAGTACAGGATGCCGCTTTATGAATGCGTGCTGATCGCGCGGAGCGAAGTCACGCAGCAGCAGGTGGACGGCATTGCCGATCACATCGCCGCCCAGCTTGAGGGCGAGGGTGGGGCGGTCAAAAAGCGCGAATACTGGGGGCTGCGCAGCCTCACCTACCGCATCAAGAAGAACCGCAAGGGCCACTACATGCTGCTCGGCCTCGATGTCGCACCGGCCTCCGTGACCGAGATGGAGCGACAGTTGCGCATCAACGAGGACGTGCTGCGCTTTCTTACGGTGCGGGTGGAAGAGATCGAGGAAGCACCCTCCTCGATCCTCTCGCGCCGCTCGGACGAGCGCGAGCGCGGCTTCCGCGGCCCCAAGCCAGCCGGGCGCTTCGATAGTGGTCGCCGTCGCGGCTTCGACGACCGCGAGGAATTCCGCGCCCGCCCGGAGAATGATGGCCCTGATGACATGCTTGGCCACGGCGAGGAGTAAAAAATGTCCGAATCGACCGAAACCAACCCCGCCGCCCGCCGCACCGCCGTCGGCGCCCGCCGTCCGTTCTACCGCCGGCGCAAATCCTGCCCGTTCTCCGGCCCGAATGCACCGAAAATCGACTACAAGGACGTGCGCCTGCTGTCGCGCTTCCTCTCCGAGCGCGGCAAAATCGTACCGAGCCGCATCACCGCCGTCTCGGCCAAGAAGCAGCGCGAGCTGGCGCGCGCCATCAAGCGCGCCCGCTTCCTCGCTCTCCTGCCTTACGTGCTGAGCTGAGGAAGCAACGATGGCACATATCGAGCTGATTTTGCTGCAACGGGTAGAAAAACTCGGCCAGATGGGCGAGGTCGTGAAGGTGCGCCCCGGCTACGCTCGTAACTTCCTGTTGCCGCAGAAAAAGGCACTCCGCGCAAGCAAGGACAATCTCGCCCGCTTCGAAAGCCAGCGCGTCGAGTTGGAGGCGCAGAACCTCAAGCGCCGTGAGGAGGCCGAGCGGGTGGCCGAGCGGGTCGCTGGGCTGTCGGTGGTGATCATCCGGCAGGCGGGAGAGTCGGGCAGCCTCTATGGTTCGGTCTCGGCGCGCGACATCGCCGATGCCGCGACCGCGGGCGGGCTCTCGATCAACCGCGCGCAGGTAGTACTCGACCATCCGATCAAGACGCTGGGGCTGCGTCAGGTGCGGGTGGTGCTGCACCCGGAGGTGTCGATGTCGGTCACCGTCAATGTCGCGCGCAGCCTCGAGGAGGCGGAGAAGCAGGTGCGCGGCGAGGCGGTCGGGGCGCGCGCGGCGGCGGAAGAAGCCCCCGAGGAGCAGAGCGTGGCCGAAGACGAGGCGCTTCTCCCCCCGGCATAGGCCGACGGCGGTCAGAGCGCGGCAGCGGCGCGCGCCGCCCAGTCCGCCGCGTACTCGGCGAGGCCCGGCATCGCGAGCGGGCTGACCGGAGCAAGCGCGCAGGACGCGGCGATGCCGTGATGCGCCAGCAGGGCGGCGCCGATCGCGGTGCCGTTGGGCTCGGCGCTGGTGAGGATGGTGTCGCCCGACCGCAAGCCGGCAACCAGCGGGGCATAGAGCGGATCGTTCAGAAAGCTGCCATCGAGCACCACTTTCCCGCCCGCCCCTTCCCCTTTGAGTGCATCGAGGCAGGCCTTGGTCAGCAAGGCGCCGTGCAGTACCGCGAGGGCGCGACGTTCGGCGGCGTTCTCCGGCGGCGGGCCGATCAACCGGCCGCGTCCGCCACTACCGGGAAACGGCCCGTCATCCTCGCTGAACGAGGGCAGCGCCATGCTGCCACGCGCAATCAGGGCGGCGATCAGGGCGGCCTCGGCAGGGCGTTGCGGATCGCGCCCGGCGATCGCGGCGAAATCCCGCCCGCCCATCGCCAGCACCCCGGCGAGCGGGCGGCCAAAGACATCGGCATTCACCGTCATGCCACGCCGCTCATCGAGGCGGGCGGGATCAAACGCATCGGTGAGGCCGACGATCCAGGTGCCGGTCGAGATCACCGTGAAGTCGGTCATGCCAGCGGCCTGATAGCGATAGAAGTTGCCGCTGCTGTCATGCACGCCGCATAGCACGCGGGTTTCGGGCGCGAGACCGAGATGGGCGGCGAGAGCGGGGCGCACCGGCCCGAGCGGCTCCCAGGCGGGCCGCAGCGGCGGCAGGAGCCGTAGAAAGCCGCAGGCTTCAGCCATCCGCGTCGGCCGCCCGGCGAGCACGTCGCGCAGTTGCGACTGGGCGCCGAGCATGGTGTGCTCGCTGGCCGCGACCCTCGAAAACCGCCAGCCCCAGTATTGCGGCTGGGCGAGAAACGCCTCGGCGCGGGCGAAAACCGCCGGCCAGGCGCGGGAATACCAAAATATCTGCCGCGCGAGATGCGCCGCCCCCGGCAGCACCGCGCTGCCACGGGCCGGGTAGGGATCGACGAGGCTGCGATACGCGGCATCGATCGCGGCCGGGATCACGGCCTCATAGTCCATCATCGGAAGCACCGGGCCCGCGGCATCGACCAGCACACCGGCTGAGCCATGCGAGGAGGTAACGATGGTGGCAATGGCGTGGCGCGAGGCGAGATCGCGGATCGCGGCCCATGCCCAGGCTTCCCGCTGGGCCAGATCGAAATGGCCATAGGGCGGGCCCGGACGGGCGGCATTCGAATCACGCCGGGTCTCGACGATCACGCCCGCCGCATCAACGACGTTGAGCTTGACGTGGGTCTTGCCGATGTCGAAGACCAGAACGGAACTCATGGCGCGCGGCTTTTCCTGATAATGCGGCCGATCATAGGCCAAGCGCGATCAGGCCATCCAGCGTCGTGCGGTTGACATCGAAAATACGGTTGGCCGTGATCAGACGGTGGTCAGTATCGATCTTGGCGAGCCCAAGCCCGGGAATATCGATGCCGGTGCGAAGCAACCGGCCGGTGAAGGTCATCCCCGCGACGCCCGCCAAGGCCGCGCCGGCGTCGAGCGGGCTCCAGAGGAAGCCCGCGCGGATCGCGCCCGTGATGATCAGCTCGCGGGCCTCGGAAGGCAGCACGGTGCCCACCACCGCGACGCGCATCGCTGCCCGTTGCTCCCGCACGGTTGTGCCGGCGCCTGTCGTCCCCGCCGCGCCAAACGAGAGAATACCCCCGAGATCGGGAAACGCCGCCAGCAAATCCTCGGTCATGCGCGCGCTGGCGCGCGCATCCTCGGCTACCGGCTTGCGCGGTGTCGCAAGTTTCATCTCCGGATAGCGCGCTTTCTGCAAAGCGATGGCGGCATCGGCGCAGCGCGCATCGAGCGGACCCGCCAGGGTTCCGACATAGACGGCATAAGCGCCGCGGCCGCCCATCTCCGCAGCCAGCGCGGTCATCTGGCGCGCGGCATAAGCGGCCGGAGAGATAATTTCGATATCCCAACTTCGTGCGATCGGTGCCACCGCGCCAAGTGTTACAACGAGGATACCATTGTCGCGGGCCGATTGCAGAACAGGATCGAGCATCACCGGATCGAGCGGCAGCACGCCGATGGCATCGACCTTGCGCCCGATCAGCGTCGCGATCAGCCCCGCTTGCAGGGCGGTGTCGGGACGGGGGGGCACGAGCAGGCTGGTGGTAAGGCCAAAGCCCGCGCCGGTCTGGCCAAGCCCCCGCGCGAGTCGCGCCGCCCATTGCGCGTCGATCACATCGGTGACGACGACCATCACTTTCAGGCGCGTTTGCGCATGCGCCGCGCGCCGGACAGCAAGGCTAGAGGCGGCGGCGGCAAAAGCCTGGAGCGCGGCACGGCGGCGCATGAGATTCCTTTGTCGCGACCCGCGGATGATGCCCGCGGGAGGCGGATGATCGGCGAATCACACCGCCGCCGCAAGCCGCAACTCCCGAACGTAACGCTTGCTTTTTGTTATCGCCGCTTTCAAGATATGGACATGTCTACCGCCCGCTCATGGTTATTGCGCGCCCTCGCATTCCTGCTGTTGGTGCAGTGGGGGACGGCGTTCACGCAATGTCTGGCGCTGGCCGATCCGCTACGGGCGGGCGGGATTTGCGCGGTAGCGCCCGCCGGGCCGGACAGCCCCGATAAAACGCCGGACAGGAAAGCCGCCGCGCCGCATGCCATCTGCCCGGTTTGTCAGATCCTCGCCAATGTTACGCTGCCACCGCCGCCGCCCTTCGCGCCCCCGCGCGAGGCCGTGCGCATCCCCCCCCACGCCGCCCGCCTCTTCACGCTCGCGCTCGCCGAGCGGGCAAACCCGCAGCAGCCCCGCGCACCTCCGGTTTTTCTCTGAGCAAGTCTGAGATTTTTCAATAGGTCCGGTGTGCGAGCGAGATTTTGTGCGCCGCTGGCAAAGATGCCAGACGGCGTACGGAAAGCTGCGCGCCGCGGAGGAGAACCGTTGCAATGTTTCGTGTTTTTTCCAAGCCGCAGGCGTGGCGAAGCATGCGCGCGAGTGTCGTGGCGCTCGCTTTCGCCGTGACAATCGTGGGCGCCAACGCGCAGGAAGCGCCGCCGTCTGATCGCTCATCCTTCCCCGACAGCGGCAGCAATCCTCAAGCCGCCGCTCCCGCTGGCAACACCGCCTGGCAGAGCGGCTATCTGTTCGATTTCAGCACGCTCGGGCCGGCAAGTGGCATCGGTCAGGCGATGGCGGATAGCGGCGTCTATTTCAATGGCGGCGAAACCGGTATCCTCGCTGGCAATATCGCGGGCGGCGCCAAGCAAGGTGCCGTGTTCGATAACGATTTTCTCCTCGAAATTGATCTCGACATGAACCGCATCCTGGGCATCCCAGGGGCAGCGATGCACATCGCCGTCGATGACCGGGTCGGCGGCTATTATGGGAAATTCAGCGGCAGCAACACGCTCACCCCGCAAACCTTTGGCCCCAACGAAGTGTTGCAGTTCCAGGAACTCGATTGGGATCAATCGCTGTTCGACAACCACGTTCTCCTGCTGGTCGGCCGCCAGTCGCCGGTGCAGGATTTCAATTCCCTTCCAATCGCCTGCAATTTCGTGTTCACCAACGCGTGCAGCAATTTTACTTCCTTCTTCTTCAATGACAGCGCCGCGATCGCCCCGGCCTCGACCTGGGGCGCGCGCATTTCCCTGCATCCGACGCTCGAGACCTATCTCCGTGCCGGCGTCTATGAAGACGACCCCTATGCCTATTCGCAGGCGTCTAATCTCGGCAATAACTGGGGCCTCGGCCATGCCACGGGGGCTTTTGTTCCCGTCGAGCTTGGCTACAAGAGCGACTTTTCCACTGATCCCTACCCCAGGGTCTATGCCGTGGGTGGCTTTTACGACAACAGCCCTTATCCCGATCCGCTGTTCAACAACGCCGGCCTGCCTTTACCGCTCTATGGCGGCACCGCGCTCAACGACCAGGGGCGCACCTCCGTCTATGCCATGTTCCAGCAGATGATCTGGCGGCCCGATCTTTCGGAAACGCGCCGTGGGCTCACCCTTTTTGGCGGTGCCATGTTCGGCTCGAATCAATCAGAAATCCGCCAGTATTATCAGGCGGGACTGTCCGATCAGGGACCGTTTGCGTCGCATCCTCACGATTCCATCAACTTCCTCGCGATGTATCAGGTGTTCAACCAGCGCCTTGTCGAAAGCCAGACCCTGCTTGCCAATCAGGGTGGCTACACGGGCACCATGAACAAGGGAGAAACCGATTTCGAACTCAACTATCTCTGGCAGATCGGCGCCGGCGTCTCAGTGCAACCCTTTGTCGAATACATCATCCACCCCGATCAGATTGGCTTCGCGACCCCCAATCCGCGTCTGCCAAGCTCGACGACGCTCGGCATGCAGGTCGCCATCGCCCTCCCGGATTCGCTCGGCCTGCCGGTTTTCGTTCGCAAGAACTGATTCCTTCAGTATATAGAAAGGAGTTTCGTCATGAACAAAGCGCTCGGCCTCTCCGCTCTCCTTCTGCTCGGCCTCTCCGCTCCCGCTTTTGCCCATTCCTACCTCAAGGATTCCGATCCATCACGTGGGACGACGCTCAAGACGGCGCCGGCCGAGGTCACGATCGACTTCACCGAGGGCGTTGCCCCCCGCTTCTCCGGCATCACCGTCGAGGACAGCGCCGGCCAGCGTGTCGATCGCGGTGACGTTCATCCCGAAGGCAAAGAAGGCACACGGCTCGGCGTGGGTCTCGGCGCGCTCAAGCCCGGCGTTTATACTGTCCATTGGCACGCCGTCTCCGCCGATGACGGGCACAAGACCCAAGGGAGTTTCCATTTCACCGTGGCACCCGCCCCATAAGGCGCGCGAGGTGGTGGAATGGCTGACAATCACCGGTCGTTTTCTACAGCTCGCAGGTATGCTCTCGGCGTTTGGCGCTCTGCTCTTTCGCCTGCTGATCGCGCCACGCGCGATGGAAGGCGGGCGGGCGCTTCCGGCGCTGATCGGCGCGAGCCTTCTGCTGGCGCTGTTCGGCGGGCTGGTGCGGCTGCTCGCCGAGAGCGCCGTGGTGAACGATGCCGGGAGTGTCGCCGCCGCCGTCGCGGCCATTCCAGAGGTGATCCGCTTCAGCCGCTTCGGCACCTTTCTCGCGGCCCAGTTGGCCTTCATCGTCCTGGCGCTGGCGTTGCATGATGGCGTGCGGGCCTGGCGCCTGGTGGTGCGCGCGGCGCTCGTTGGCGGCGCGCTGGTGCTTGCCGCCGGTAGCGGTCACGCGGCGGCGTTGCCCGACGGCGAAGGAAGATTGCTCTGGGCGGTCGAGACGCTGCACCTCTTTGCCGCCGGCGGCTGGCTCGGCGGGTTGGCGCCGCTGTTTTTTGTCCTCCGCGCCGCGCCCATTGAACGGGCAGCGCGGATGGTGCGGCGGTTTTCAATGCTGGCGATGGTCCTGGTTGGCGCGCTTGCCCTCTCGGCGCTGATCCAGGGGGTGGCCCTGATCGGCGGCTTTGGGCCGCTGCTGGCGACGGATTATGGCCGGCTCGCACTCATCAAGCTGGGGCTGTTCGCGCTGCTGCTCGGCCTCGCCGCGCGCAACCGTCTGGTGTTGCTGCCCGCCCTGGAAGGTGCTGCGCCCATGCCCGCGCTCTACGCTTTGCGCTCAAGCCTCGCGCGCGGCATGGCGCTCGGCCTTATGGTACTGCTGGCCGCCAGCCTGCTCGCCAGTTGGGGGCCGGTCCTACCGGGGCGGTGACAAGAGCGCGCGCCAGCCGATATCGCGGCGGTAGAGCGCGTCTTCAAAAGTGATCCGCGCGATCGCGGCATAGGCCGAGGCGCGGGCCGCGGCGAGCGTCGGCGCGCGCGCCGTGATGGTTAGCACCCGCCCGCCGGCGGCGACGATTTCTCCATCCGCGCGCCGCGCCGTGCCGGCATGGAACACTTCGACCCCCTCCACCCGCGCGGCCTCCCTCAGGCCATGGATCACACCCCCCTTGCGCGGCGCTTCCGGGTAGCCGCGCGCCGCCAGCACCACGGCGATGGCCGCCGCCTCGTCCCAGCGGAGGTCGAAATCCGCAAGCTCACCATCGGCGCAGGCGAGCAAGGCGGCAAGCAGATCGGATTTGAGCCGCCGCAGCAGCGCCTGACATTCGGGATCGCCAAAGCGGACATTGAATTCGATGAGCTGCGGCCCGGCCTCGGTGAGCATCAGGCCGGCAAAGAGAATGCCGCGAAATGGCGTGCCGCGGCGGGCAAGCTCGGCAAGCGTCGGGCGGATGATGCGTGCCATCGCCGCCTCGGCCAGCGCGGGCGTGAGTGCGGGCGGCGGCGAATAGGCGCCCATGCCCCCCGTGTTGGGTCCGGTATCGCCCTCGCCGACCCGCTTATGGTCCTGCGCGGCGCCGAGAAAAACCGCGGTTTTGCCATCACAGAGCGCGAACAAGGAAACCTCTTCGCCCTTCAGGCAAGCTTCAACCACGACGCGCGCCCCCGCCGCGCCAAGCTTACCCCCGATCATCAGCGCTTCGATCGCGGCCTCGGCCTCTGCCACGCTTTCCGCGACCACCACGCCCTTGCCGGCGGCCAGCCCATCGGCCTTGACGACGATCGGCGCGCCTTGATCGCGCACATAGGCGCGCGCCGCCGCGGCATCGTTGAAATATCGCCCGGGAGCGGTCGGAACACCGGCCGCCGCGGCAATTTCCTTGGTGAAAACTTTTGAGCCTTCGAGCCGCGCCGCCGCGGCACTTGGCCCGCAGCAGCGCAGGCCCGCCGCCGCCAGCGCATCCGTCAACCCCGCGACCAGCGGCGCCTCGGGGCCGGGTACCACAAGATCAACCCGACGGGCGCCGGCGAAAGCAACGAGGCCGGCGATGTCGTCGGCGGCGATCGCGACATTCTCGGCAATTTCCGCGGTCCCCGGATTACCCGGCGCGCACCAGAGTTTTCCCAGAAGCGGGCTCGCCGCCAACGCCCACGCCAGGGCATGTTCGCGCCCGCCCGATCCGACCAGCAGCACCCGCATCATTCCGCCCCTTCTCTCCGCCCGGCGTTTCCACGCCCGCCGCAAACCCTCTACACTCGCCGCCATGAGCGATGACGCGCCGCCCCTCCATAGCCCGGTCTCGAATATCCCGGAATATACCGTCTCGGAAATCGCCGGCGCGGTGAAACGCACGCTGGAGGGCGAATTCGGCCGCGTGCGGGTGCGCGGCGAGATCACCGAGCTTAAGCGCTATCCCTCCGGCCACATCTATTTCTCGCTCAAGGACGAGGGCGCCAAGCTCGCCGGCGTGATCTGGAAATTCGCCGTGCCGCGGCTCGGCCTCGCCCCGGAAAACGGTATCGAGGTCATCGCCACGGGCAAGATTTCCTCATACGCCGAACGCTCAAGCTATCAGCTCATCGTCGAGCGGCTCGACTATGCCGGGGTCGGGGCGCTCTTGGCACGAATCGAGGCGCTGCGTGGCCGGCTCGCCGCCGAGGGCCTGTTCGAGGCCGCGCGCAAGCGCCCCTTGCCGCTCCTGCCGCGGGTCATCGGGGTGATCACCTCGGAGCGCGGGGCGGTGATCCAGGATATCCGCACCACCCTGGCGCGGCGCTTTCCCCGCACCATCCTGCTCTGGCCGGTGCCGGTCCAGGGCGAGGGCGCGGCCGAGCGGATCGCCGCGGCCATCGAAGGCTTCGGTGCGCTCCCCGAAGGCGGTCCGATCCCCCGCCCCGACGTGCTGATCGTGGCGCGCGGGGGCGGCAGCCTCGAAGACCTCATGGCGTTCAACGACGAGGCGGTGGTGCGGGCGGCGGCCAACTGCCCGATCCCGCTGATTTCGGCGGTCGGGCACGAGACCGATACCACCCTGATCGATTTCGCCGCCGACCGCCGCGCCCCGACACCGACCGCGGCGGCCGAGATGGCGGTGCCGGCGCGCGCCGACTTGCTCGCCGATCTGGCGCAGAAAGCGGCACGGCTCGCCGGCGCGATCGAGCGGCGGCGGCAAGCGGCGCGGCTTCGCCTCAATGCGGCCGCGGCGGCGCTGCCCGATCTGCCAAGCCTCGCCGGGGCCGCGCGCCAACGCCTCGATGACCGGATGGAGCGGCTGAAGCGCGCCCTGCCAGCCCTCCTCGCGCATCACCAGAACGCGCTTCGCCTCGCCAGCAGCAGACTAAACGCGGCCTTGCGGCATTTCGCGCTGCGGCAGCGCGGGCGGGCTGAGCGCATCATCGCCCGACTGACGACCGCGCCGCTGGCAGCAAGTCTCCGCGAACAGCGCGCCCATCTCGCCGGGCTGACGGCGCGCCTCCTCTCCGTCTCGCATCACGCGGTGCTGGCGCGCGGTTATGCGCTGCTCCGCGATTCACGCGGCGAGCCCCTGACCTCGGCCACCGCCGTGCGCCCGGGCAGCCGCATTACGATCGAGATGCACGACGGCAATCTGCGCGCCCGCACCGAGAGCGCCCCGGCGCAACAGGCGGAATTGCCGCTCGGCGATTGATTATTCTGCCAAATGGACGGGATCGGATGCTCCAACGCGGGTCGCGGTGTGGCTCCGATTGCGCCCGGCGAGCTTGGCTTCGTAGAGCGCCTCATCGGCCAAGGCCAGCATGATCTCGGGGTGTTGGTCACCGCTCGGGCGGTAAGTGGCAACGCCGATACTGGCGGTGACGAAGCCGGCGCCCGAGAGCGGATGCGGGATCATCAGCGCCGCGATCATCGCGCGAATGCGCTCGGCCACCGCCGTCGCGCCGACGGCGTCGGTATCGGGAAGAATGACGGCGAATTCCTCGCCCCCGTAGCGCGCGACGTGATCTTCGGGCCGACGGGCGGTCTGTTCCACCGTGCGGGCGATCTGGCGCAAGCATTCATCGCCGGCCTGATGGCCGCGGCTATCGTTGAACAGCTTGAAGTGATCGATGTCGAGCAATAACAGAGAAAGCGGGCCAGGCTCGCGCAGGCCTTGCCGCCAGCAGCGCGCCAGCGACGCATCGAAGCTGCGCCGGTTGGCGATGCCGGTCAGCCCGTCGATATTGGCCAGCCGCTCCAGCTTGGCGTTCGCCGCCGCCAACTGGGCGTTGCTGCGCTCGGCCTCTTCGATGAGCTGGCCCATGCGGTCGCGCGAGATGAGAAGGTTCAGCGTTTGCCGGCCGAGATGGCGCACAATCGCGGTGATGGTGATGATATAGATTATGAACAGCGTGGCAAAAAGGGCAAAGAGCTTGCTTCCAGACGCGAGGAAGAAAAACACCGTTGGCACGAGAACGAGATAGACCTGCGCCAGCGCCACGCGCAGCA
The DNA here is from genome assembly GCA_021801255.1 of Pseudomonadota bacterium. GTDB lineage: Bacteria > Pseudomonadota > Alphaproteobacteria > Acetobacterales > Acetobacteraceae > Acidibrevibacterium. The sequence goes on along the minus strand of JAJYYH010000014.1, from coordinate 842 downwards.
CCGCATTGTTGCGCACGGCCGCGGCCAGCGCATAGGCGCTTTGCACATTGACGATCATCAGCACGGCAACGGGGTTGCGCTCGGTGAGCACGGCAAAACTCGCCATGCCCCAGAAAATGCTGCTGATCCAGGCGCCGATCTCGAAACGGCGCAGCCAACGCATCGGCTGATCCGTTGTAGCTCGGCGGCGATAGGCAGCCATCAGAAGGGCGCGCACGCCGACGATCGCGAATGAGGCTGCCGCCCAGCCGAGCAACCACCGGGATCCACCGACAATGAGGACGACACCGGCGCAGAGGAGAATGGCGGGGGCAGCCGCGAATAGCGAGGAGACCTGACCGAACAGCGTATCGAGGATGCGCCATTGCAGCGAGGCTGAAAGGGTCGAAAATTCCGCGGCCGGCGCACTTTCCATGGCAGAAAACGCGGCCTGAGGCATACGTTCGGTGTCCATTAATCCCCCCGGACCCGATCTCTAAACGACACCGTTTTGAAATTGTAGCACGCATTTGCCGCGCTTGTTATGTTTTTTCCTCGCCTCAAATTGCGCGGCCGCACCAGCGCGGTCAGATCGGCGGCGAGCTGGGCGATGGCTGGGCGCCAGTTGCCGGGGGTTTCCTGGCGGTAGAGGCGCAAGCTGGGATACCAGGGGCTGTCGGTACGGGCGGTGAGCCAGCGCCAGCAGCCATCGAAACGCGAGAGCAGCCAGATCGGCTTGCCCATCGCGCCGGCGAGATGGGCGACCGCGGTATCCACCGCGATCACCAGGTCGAGATGTGCGATGATCGCCGCGGTATCGGCGAAATCGGTGACGTCCGGCATGGGATCGAAAATCGTCATCC
>JAJYYH010000025.1 GCA_021801255.1 Pseudomonadota bacterium | reverse complement strand
TTCCGCCTCGCTGAGCCCTTTCTGAAACTGCACCGAATTGCGCGCCATTGGCCAACCCCTTGTTAATCCACCGCATCCGAGCAATTGAACCACAACAGAGGTCGGCTGAGCAAGGTGCGTAATCAGGAAACAAAAAATCAACGCCCGCGCTTGGCGAGAGTGTCGAATTCCTTGAGCCGCGCGAGCAGAGCCGGCATCTCGGCGAGCGGGATCATGTTGGGGCCATCGCTCGGTGCGCGGTCAGGGTCGGGATGGGTTTCGATGAACACCGCCGCCGCGCCGACGGCAAGTGCTGCGCGCGCAAGGATGGGCGCGAACTCGCGTTGCCCGCCCGAGGCGGTGCCCTGCCCGCCCGGCAGTTGCACCGAGTGGGTGGCATCGAATACCACCGGATAGCCGGTGCGTGCCATGATCGGCAGCGCACGGAAATCCGAGACCAGCATGTTATAGCCAAAACTCGCGCCACGCTCAGTGAGCAGAATGCGCTCGTTGCCGGTGCTGGCAATTTTGGCGGCGACCTGTGCCATGTCCCACGGCGCCAGAAACTGGCCTTTTTTCACGTTGATCGCGGCGCCCGTCGCACCGGCAGCAAGCAAAAGATCAGTCTGGCGGCAGAGAAAAGCCGGGATTTGTAAAATGTCGACGGCTTCCGCGACGGGTGGGCATTGGCCGGCATCATGTACGTCCGTCAGCACGGGGATGGTGAATCGGGCGCGGATTTCAGCGAGAATCGCCAAGCCCTCACGCATGCCAACCCCGCGCGCAGCCCCCAGGCTGGTGCGGTTGGCTTTGTCGAAGCTACTTTTGTAGATCAAGGGAATTTTCAATTGCCGCGTCATCTCGACGAGGGCCGAGGCAACTTCGAGCGCGTGATCGCGGCTCTCGATCTGGCACGGCCCGGCGATCAGCGCGAAAGGCCGGCGGTTGCCGAGCGTAACCGGCCCGATCGTGACGGTGCGCGGTTCAGACAAGGCGCGCCTGCCGGACCGAGGCGGCAATGAATTGGGAAAAAAGCGGGTGCGGCGCAAAGGGCTTCGATTTCAGCTCGGGATGGAACTGCACGCCGATGAACCAGGGATGATCGGGATATTCGACAATCTCGGGCAGCACGCCATCGGGCGAGATACCGGAAAAACGCAAACCCACACGCTCCAGCGTCTCGCGATAGTCGATATTGACCTCAAATCGGTGGCGATGGCGCTCAGCGATACGCTCCATCCCGCCATAAACCCGGCGGGCGAGCGAGCCTTCAGCGAGATCGGCGGGATAGGCGCCGAGCCGCATTGTGCCGCCGAGTTCACCTTGCATCGCGCGCCGCTCGATGGTGTTGCCGCGCTGCCATTCGGTGAGCAGGCCGACGACAGGGGTGTTGCAGGGGCCGAATTCGCTGGAGGAGGCATCCTTGAGCCCAGCGAGATGGCGCGCGGCTTCGATTACCGCCATTTGCATGCCAAAACAAATCCCGAGAAATGGCACCCGGCGCTCGCGGGCGAAGCGCACGGCGGCGATTTTGCCCTCGGTGCCGCGCTCACCGAAACCACCCGGCACCAGAATGCCATGCACGCCCTCGAGCCGCAGCACGGCATCGGGCTGCTCGAAAATCTCGCTGTCCATCCAATCGAGTTCGACGTGCACGCGATTGGCGATGCCGCCATGCGCCAAGGCCTCGGCGAGCGATTTGTAGCTATCGAGCAGGTTCATGTATTTGCCGACGACGGCAATGCGCACAACGCCCTCCGGGGCGCGCACGGCGTCCACGATATCGCGCCAGCGTGCGAGATCGGGTGGCGTATCGGCCGCGAGGGAAAAATGGCGCAGCACTTCGCGGTCCATCCCCTCGGCATGATAGCTGAGCGGCACCGCATAGATCGTATCGACATCGAGCGCGGCGATCACCGCATCGGGACGGACGTTGCAAAAAAGCGCGATCTTGCGCCGTTCGTTTTCCGGGATCGGGCGCTCGCAGCGACAGAGCAGCATATGCGGCTGGATACCAACATTGAGCAGTTCCTTCACCGAATGCTGCGTCGGCTTGGTTTTCAATTCTCCTGCAGAACGGATATACGGAACCAGGGTGAGATGAACGAACATCGAGCGCTCGGGGCCGAGTTCGTTACCGAGCTGGCGGATCGCTTCCAGGAACGGCAGGCTCTCGATATCACCGACCGTGCCGCCGATTTCGACGAGAACGAAATCGAGCCCCTCGGTCTCGCGCAGGATGGTCTCCTTGATCGCGTCCGTGATGTGGGGGATGACCTGCACGGTGGCGCCGAGATAATCGCCACGGCGCTCACGCCCGATCACCTCGGCATAGATGCGCCCGGTGGTGGCATTGTCCGCCCGCGTCGCGGCAACCCCGGTGAAACGCTCATAATGGCCGAGATCGAGATCGGTTTCGGCGCCGTCATCGGTGACGAAAACCTCGCCGTGCTGATAGGGACTCATCGTGCCCGGATCGACATTGAGATAGGGATCGAGCTTGCGCAGGCGCACCGAATAGCCCCGCGCTTGCAGCAGCGCGCCGAGCGCCGCCGAGGCGATACCCTTGCCGAGTGAGGAGACCACGCCGCCGGTGATGAACACGAACCGCGTCATGGGTATTCAGTATAGAACGCCCATGGGCCCGGCGGGAAGCCATTTGACATGAAGGGCGTGCGGATCAGTTGGTCGGCACCGGTGGCGGCGTGGGTTTGCCGGGCGGGGGCGAAACGGCACCCTCTGCCGGCGCGGTGCCCTCTGCCGGCGCGCCTGGCGCAGCGGGGCTTGCCGGTTGTGGCGCCGCGCTGCCTTCGGCAGGTGCCGCTTTGGGAGTAGGTGCCAGGGTCAGGCTCGCCGGCGGCGGTGGCACGTCGAGCAGCGAATGCCCTCCCCTTCCCCCGCCGCGATTGAGCAGCGCGAGCGCAAGTGCGAGCGCCATGAACAGCGTCGCCAGAACGGCGGTCGTGCGGGTGAGCAGATTGGCGGTGCCACGCCCGCTCATGAACCCGCCCATGCCCTGCGAGGTGCCGATGCCCAGCCCGCCGCCCTCGCTCCGCTGGATCAGCACGATGCCGATCAGGGCAAGGGTGACGAAAAGATGCAGGATGAGCAGAACGGTGGTCATCAAGGGTCCTTGCGCGCGGGCGGGCGGGTTCTAGCCCGAAGCGGGCGGATTGCAAAGCGCCCCCTAGCGATCGGGGGGCCGCGCCGCCCGCGCGATGGCGAGGAATTCCGCCGGATCGAGGCTCGCGCCCCCGACCAACGCGCCCCCGACCTCGGGCAGCGCCAGGATCTCCCGCGCATTCGCCGCCTTGACCGAACCGCCATAGAGAATCGGAAACGCGCGGCCGGCCACGCCGAAGCGCTCGGCAAGGCAGGCGCGGATCGCCCTGTGCATGGCGATGACATCCTCCGGTGTCGGCGTCCGCCCGGTGCCGATCGCCCAGATCGGCTCATAGGCAATGGTCCCCGAAAAATCCTCGGGCAGGCTCGCCGCGAGCTGGCCCACAACCACCGCCTCGGCCCGCCCGGCCAGCTGCTCAGCCTCGTTTTCCCCGACGCAGACGATCGGCGTAAGCCCCGCCGCCCGCGCCGCCGCGGCCTTGGCCCGCACCATCGCATCGGTCTCGCCATGATCGGCGCGGCGTTCGGAGTGGCCGAGAATGACGTAACGCGCCCCGGCCTCGGCGAGCATCCCGGCCGCGATATCGCCGGTATGCGCGCCTGAGGCCGCGCTATGGCAATCCTGCCCGCCGACACCGATCGCACTTCCGGCGAGCCGGGCGACGAGCGCCGCGATCAGAGTCGCCGGCGGGCAGAGCACGAGATCGCAGACAAGGCCGGGCGCGGCTTCACGCAAAATCTCGGCCTGCCCGGCGGCGAGCCGAGCGGTGCCGTTCATTTTCCAGTTGCCGACGATGATCTGGCGCATGCGCCCCTCCCCCTCTCCGCGCGGCCCCCCTCTCGGCGCGGCGCGCATACTAGCGCGAGCTCCGCGCCGGCCACAAACCGCGGTTTGACCGCGCCCTCCCGGTCGGGCTGAAATACCCGCCATCCGGTGGCCCAAAATGCCGCCGAGAAGGAGAGCGCAAATGGCGGAGGCTTTCGAACCCGTTATCGGCATCATCGGCGGCTCCGGCCTCTACGACATCGCCGGGCTCGCGGAGCGGCAATGGCGCGCGATCCCCTCGCCTTGGGGCGAGGCTTCCGATGAACTGCTGTGCGGCCGGCTGGCGGGCGTGCGCGTGGTGTTCCTGCCGCGCCACGGCCGCGGCCATCGCCTCTCGCCGAGCCATCTCAACTATCGCGCCAATATCGACGCCCTGAAACGCGCCGGCTGTACCGATATCCTCTCGCTCTCCGCCGTCGGCAGCCTGCGCGAGGATCTGCCGCCGGGGCATTTCGTCATCGTCGATCAGTTCATCGACCGCAGTTTCGCGCGCGAAAAAAGTTTCTTTGGCGAGGGCTGCGTCGCCCACGTCTCGATGGCCCATCCCGTCTGCGCCCGGCTCGGCACCGCACTCGGTGCGGCGGCGCGGAATATCGGCCTCTCCCACACAGAGGGCGGCACCTATCTGGTCATGGAGGGACCGCAATTCTCGACCAAGGCGGAAAGCGCGCTCTATCGCCAATGGGGCGCGAGCGTCATCGGCATGACCAATATGCCCGAGGCAAAACTCGCCCGCGAGGCGGAGATGTGTTACGCAACCGTCGCCATGGTCACCGATTACGATTGCTGGCATCCCGAGCACGACCACGTCACGGTCGAAGCGGTGGTGCGGGTGCTGGTGGAAAACGCCGAGCGCGCCCGCGACCTGCTCCGCGCCGTGCTGCCCGCCCTCGGCGCGCCGCGCCCGCCCTGTCCCGCCGGCTGCAATCACGCCCTCGACCACGCCATCATCACCGCGCCCGCGGCCCGCGATCCCGATCTGATGGGCCGGCTCGACGCGGTGGCGGGGCGGGTGTTGGCCCCATCATAAATTGCGGCCAGGCTTCAATTGTGGCCAGGGCTCCGCCCTGGACCCGCTGGGGCCAGTGGCCCCAGACCCCCATCCTCAAGGGCGGGTCGCGTCCAGAGCCGCTTGGAGGATATAAGCGGCGGCGACGCGATCAACGACAGCCGAGCGCTTGCGGCGGCTGAGATCGGCCTCGCCGATCAGCATCCGGTTGACCGCGGCACTGGACAGCCGCTCGTCCCAAAGGGCCGCGGGAATCCCGCTCGCCGCAACCAGCGCCATCGCCCAGTCCCGCGCCGCCTGCGCCGCCGGGCCGAAACCGCCATCCAGCGAAAGCGGCAGGCCGACGATCAGCCCGCCTACCCCCTCGCGCGCGGCAATCGCCGCGATCTCGGCGGCGTTCTCGCGCAAGCGGCGGCGCTTGAGGCTGCCATAGGGCGAGGCCAGCAACAGCGTCACATCCGAAAGCGCCAACCCGATCGTGCGGCTGCCAGGGTCGATGCCGAGCAGCCGCGCGCCGGGCGCAAGCCTAGCCCGCAGCGTCGCGGCGTCAGGCAAAAGGCTCGGGTTGCTGCGCGCCATGGCGGCCGTTATGGTCCGCCTCCGCGCCCCGGCCAAGAGAGAACCCATCCCATGTCGCTCGACCCCGCGACCGTCCGCCGCATCGCCCACCTTGCCCGCATCCATATCGGGGAGGACGAAATTCCCCGCCTGCAAACCGAACTCAACGGCATTCTCGGCTGGGTCGAGCAACTGGCCGAAATCGATGTCACCGACATTCCCCCGCTCACCGGGGCGGTGCAAATGGCGCTCCGCACGCGCGAGGACGTAGTGAGCGATGGCGGCATCGTGGAAAAAATCCTCGCCAACGCGCCGGAACGCGCCGGCGATTATTTCGTGGTGCCGAAGGTAGTGGAATGATCCTGACCGATCTCACCCTCGCGCAAGCGCGCGAAGGTTTGCGCGCAAAAAAATTCTCCGCGCGCGCGCTGACCGAAGCGCATCTCGCGGCGATTGAAAAACTCAACCCGCGCCTCCATGCGTTCATCACGGTCACACCCGAGCTGGCTTTGGCGCAAGCCGATGCCGCCGATCGCGCCTACGCCGAGGGCGAAGCCGGCTCGCTGACCGGCCTGCCGCTCGCGATCAAGGATCTCTTTTGCACCGAGGGCGTGCGCACCACGGCGGCGAGCCACATCCTGGGAAATTTCATTCCGCCCTATGAAAGCACGGTGACGGCGAAGCTCAAGGATGCCGGCGCGGTGTTCTTGGGAAAAACCAATCTCGACGAATTCGCCATGGGGTCTTCCAACATGACCTCGGCTTTTGGCGCGGTGGAAAATCCCTGGAAGCGGAGGGGCGATGATACCCCGCTCGTCCCCGGCGGCTCCTCCGGCGGCTCGGCGGCGGCGGTCGCAGCGCGGCTGGCGCTGGGCGCGACGGGAACCGATACCGGCGGCTCGATCCGCCAGCCGGCGTCGTTTTGCGGCATCACCGGGATCAAGCCGACCTATGGCCGCTGCTCGCGCTATGGCATCATCGCCTTTGCCTCCTCGCTCGATCAGGCCGGCCCGATGGCGCGAACTGTCGAGGATTGTGCGATCCTGCTCGGCGCCATGGCCGGGTTTGATCCGAAAGACAGCACCTCGGCTGAACGCGCGGTGCCCGATTTCGCCGCCGCTTGCCGGCGCGACATCAAGGGTTTGCGGATTGGCGTGCCAAAGGAATACGCCGTCCCCGGCATGCCGGACGAAATCGCCGCCCTCTGGCAGCGCGGGCGCGACTGGCTACGCGCGGCGGGGGCGGAACTGGTCGAGATCTCGCTCCCGCACACACGCTACGCGCTCGCGACCTATTATATCGTCGCCCCGGCCGAATGTTCCTCCAATCTCGCCCGCTATGACGGGGTGCGCTTCGGACGGCGCGAAGACGGCGCCGATCTGATCGAGATGTATGAGCGTACCCGCGCCGCCGGCTTCGGCGATGAGGTCAAGCGGCGCATCATGATCGGCACCTATGTGCTCTCGGCCGGCTATTATGATGCCTATTATCTCCGCGCGCAGAAAGTTCGCTCGCTCATTCTCGGCGATTTCACCAACGCTTTCGCGGGTTGCGATGCCATCCTGACGCCGACCGCGCCATCCGCCGCCTTTGCCCAGGGCGAGAAAATGGATGATCCGGTGACGATGTACTTGAACGACGTATTCACCGTTCCGGCCAGCCTCGCCGGTCTGCCAGCGATATCGCTGCCGGCGGGATGCGATCGCGCCGGCCTCCCGCTCGGTCTCCAGGTGATCGGCAAGCCATTCGACGAGGAAACTGTGTTCGCGGTGGCGGCCAAAATCGAGGCGATGGCGGGATTTTCGGCGTCACCAACCCTCCATGCGGGGAGCTCCGCATGAGCTACACGCTGGCAGGTAAAACCGGTCCCTGGGAACTCGTCATCGGGCTCGAAGTCCACGCCCAGGTGATCTCGAAGGCCAAACTCTTCAGCGGCGCCGCGACCGCGTTTGGTGCGGCGCCAAACAGCCAGGTGAGTTTCGTCGATGCCGCTTTTCCCGGCATGCTGCCGGTGATCAACCGCGAATGCGTCGCTCAGGCGGTGCGCACCGGACTGGGGCTCAACGCCGAGATCAATCTCGCAAGCCGTTTCGACCGCAAGAATTATTTTTACGCCGATCTCCCCGCCGGCTATCAGATCAGCCAGTACCAGCACCCGATCGTCGGGCGCGGCGTGATCGAGATCGAGCTTGCCGATGGCACGGTGCGCGAAATCGGCATCACCCGGCTCCATCTCGAACAGGATGCCGGAAAATCGCTGCATGATCAGCATCCGACGAAAACCTATATCGATCTCAACCGCGCCGGCGTCGCGCTGATGGAGATCGTGAGCGAGCCCGATTTGCGCAGCCCCGAGGAAGCTGGCGCCTATCTGCGCAAGTTGCGCACGATTTTGCGTTATCTCGGCACCTGCGATGGCAACATGGATGAAGGCTCGATGCGCGCCGACGTCAACGTCTCGGTGCGCAAGGCGGGCGAGGATTTCCGCACCCGCTGCGAGGTAAAAAACGTGAACTCGGTACGTTTCGTCATGCAGGCGATCGAGGCCGAGGCACGGCGCCAGATCGCGGTCTGGGAAGAGGGCGGCGTCGTCGGCCAGGAAACCCGGCTTTTCGAGCCCGCGCGCGGCATCACCCGCAGCATGCGGAGCAAGGAAGACGCGCATGACTACCGCTATTTCCCCGATCCCGATCTGCTGCCGCTGCGCCTCGATCCCGCCTGGGTGGAAGCGCTGCGCCGGCAGCTGCCGGAATTGCCGGATGCGAAAAAACGCCGTTTCATGGTGGAATATGGGATCCCCGCCTATGATGCCGGCGTGCTTGTCGCCGAGCAGGCGAGCGCCGATTATTTCGAGGCGGTGGCGCGCGGACGCGATGGCAAATTTGCCGCAAACTGGGTGATCGGTGACCTCTTCGCGGCGCTGAACCGCACCGGGCGTTCGATCGAGACCTCGCCGGTTTCGCCCGCTGCGCTCGGCGAGCTCCTCGATCTGATCACCGACGGCACCATCAATGGCCGCATCGCCAAAGACGTGTTCGAGGAGATGGTCGAGAGCGGCGAGGCGCCGGGCGCGATCGTTGCGCGCAAAAATCTCCGGCAAGTCACCGACACCGGCGCAATCGAGCGGGCGATCGCGGCCGTGCTCGCGGCCAACGCGGACAAGGTTGCCGAATACAAATCCGGCAAGGAAAAACTTTTCGGCTTTTTCGTCGGCCAGGTGATGAAGGCGATGGCCGGCAAGGGCAACCCGGCGCTGGTCAACGAGGTGCTGCGGCGCGCGCTGTCCTGACCGCTGGCCTTGCGCCATGGTGGCGCGGGAGGAAAAACATGCCGCGAGAGAAACCCGTGGTTTATTCCGGGCGCGCTGTGATTGGAACATCCCCGGCGCGAGGGATCCCGGCGCGGCTCGACCGCCTCCCCTGGACCGCGCGGCATCTCAAGCTGGTCGTGGCGCTTGGCGTGGGGTGGGTGCTGGATGGCCTGCAGGTGACGATCGCCGGCGCGATCGGGCCGGTTTTGCAATATGTTCCGACGCTGGCGCTGACCCCGGGGGAAATCGGAATGTCCGCCTCGGCCTATGTCGCCGGCGCGGTCGCGGGCGCGATGCTGTTCGGCGCGCTCGCCGATTGCTTCGGCCGGCGGCGGATTTTTTATGTGACGCTGCTGTTCTGCATGGCCGGGATGGTGGTGAGCGCCCTGGCCTTGGGGTTGGGAAGTTTCGTGGTCGGGCGCGTCTTGACCGGCGCCGGGATCGGCGGGGAGTATGCTGCGATCAATTCCGCCGTCGACGAACTGATGCCGGCGCGGCTGCGCGGTCGCATCAACCTCGCGGTGAACGGCAGCTATTGGTTGGGCGCGGCGCTCGGCGCGGCGGCGAGCGTCTTTTTGCTGGACACACGATGGTTTCCGATCGATGTCGGCTGGCGGCTCGGTTTTGCTGGCGGGGGGATTCTGGGGCTTTATGTCCTCACGCTGCGCCGCTCGGTGCCCGAAAGCCCGCGCTGGCTATTGCTGCATGGCCGCGACGAGGAAGCGGAGGCGATCGTGCGGGATTTCGAGCGCGAGGCGGTCGCACGCCAGCGCGGCAGGCCGCTCGAAGCCCCCGCTGCCCCGGCGCCGGTCCTCCCAGCGCGGCAGACTATCGGGCGAATTGGTCTCCTGCTCGGGCGCTATCGTCGCCGCAGCCTGCTCGTGCTGACGCTGATGGTCGCCCAGGCGTTTTTGTTCAATGCCGTTTTTTTCACCTACGGATTGGTCTTGAGCCGGTTCTATGGCATCGCCGACCGGGCGACGGGGCGATACCTGCTGCCGTTTTGCCTCTCCAACCTCGTGGGGCCACTGCTGCTCGGGCCGCTATTCGATCGCATCGGGCGGCGGCGGATGCTGGCCGTGACCTATGGTCTCGCGGGCCTGTTGCTGGCGGTGACGGCGGGGCTCTTCCTTGGCGGATGGCTCTCGGCGGAGAGCCAGACCGGCTGCTGGATGGCGGTGTTTTTTTTCGCCTCAACCGCGGCCTCCGCTGCCTATCTCACAGCGAGCGAGATCTTTCCGCTCGAAATTCGCGGCTTCGCGATCGCCACGTTTTTTGCTCTTGGCACCCTGTTTGGGGGTGTTTTGGGGCCGGCCCTCTATGGCCGGCTGATCCAGAACAGCGCGCGGTCCGGGCTCGCCGAGGGCTACGCCGCCGCCGCCCTTTTGTTGCTCCTGGCAGCGGCGATCGCGGCTCGGTTCGGCGTCGATGCCGAGGGGCGATCGCTCGAAAGCATCAACTCGTAACGCCGTCTATTGAAGCCTGATTGACCCGACCCGCGGGCCGCATGTGCAGGGGCAGAGTGCGGCGCGCGCCGCTAGGTTGCACCGGCGGGTCGCCCACTTTCGATGCAATGCCGCGGCAATTCACGCTGTCAGCGTGGTTCTGCAAGTGGCTCACAAGAATGCCCTCTGGAAACATTGGTTTTTTTCTGTCGATTCCCGGGCAGGAGGACATTCTTTTTCAAACTCTCAGGCGCGCGCTGCCAACCCGGCATGCATTCCGCGATCCGTAGGCGAAGCGCCAAAGGCGCGGATGAGGGCCGCAGGGCGAGCACGCCGCAGCCGTCGGTCCAGCGCCAGGCGCTCTCGGTGCTTTTTTCGAGCGGATAGAAGCCGCGGACGAGAGATGGGGCATCGAGTGGCACGAAGCGTTCGTTGAGGAACACCGCATGGAGCCGGACGCCAAGCGTGCGGCAATCGCCGTCTTGCGGATCGCGCCCGGCGGGGATGCCGGCGCGCGAGAGAATGGCGACCTCGCGCGCCCAGGGCGGCAGCAGGAAGCAATACCACTCGCCCTCGCGGCGCAGCGCCTCGATGCGGCGTCCGCCGAGGCGGAGATGAAGATCGGGATCGACCGCCGGGCGAAAGCCGAGTGCGCGCGCCCGCGCGAGCAAGGCGCCGCGCACCGCGGCCACAAGCGGCCCTTCGAGTACCAGGGGCACACAGGTTTCGCGCCAGTGGCGGGGCGCGAAATCGGGATGCAGCGCGAGTGCCGCGCCGCCCTCGAAGGCGCCGCGGTTGCCGGTATCGAGATAGCTCTCGGAGGGCAGACTTTCCGAGAACAGGACGGCATGTTCATCAAGCTCGACGTGGAAATACTCGGCCTCGCCCACCGCCTCGCGCACGATCGTCGCGCCGTTGAGGAGAAATTCCGCCGGGATCAGCGCGCCCGCGACATAGAGCGAATGCCCCGGCGAGACCACCAAATCCCGCGCCGGCAGGCCAGGGCCGAAGGCCTCGGCGAGGACGCGCACCGGGCGGACCTGCTCGGGGCGGGGATGACGGGAAATATCGATCCGCCGCCGCCCGAGCCAGCGGATGGGCCGCGCGCCGCCGCCCAGCACCACCACCTGATCGCCGACTTTAAGCGCCTCGACCGGAATTTCGCCCCGTTGCGTGCGGATACGTGTGCCGCGCGTGAAGCAGGGGAGAATAATTTGTTCATTGCCGGAAGCCGATTGTCCGAGAGTGAAATTTCCCGTGTAATGCGCCGAAGGGTCAAGCTGGATGCTGGCGAGCGTGCCGGAGCCATTTGTCAGCTCAAGGATATTACCGCTGGCGAGCGTCACCTGATCGGTGGAACTGTAAGGGACGTTGGCAAGCCCCAGCGTGCTGGGAGCGGACGCAGGATTGAGGGTGTCGCCGGCGGCGACGCCAGCGGAGAAGTTCAAGGTCGCGCCAGCGCCGATCGAAATGGTTTCTGATGGGGAGAAATCCGCCGCCAGGATCGTCCAGTTCGCGCCCGGCGCTTCGTTGATCACGGGAAAGCCGAAAAAAAACTCGGACCCGGTGATTGGCTGGAAGTCGATCGTGCCGGCGCTGCTCGCCGAGGCCAGCTCGATCGTGCCGGCGCTGCTCGCCGTCACCGTGCCAATGAAGTCCGCCCCAGGATCGATGACGAGATCGGCGGTGGCGGATTGAATGCGGATGGCATCGGCGTCGTGCGTACTCTCGATCGTGCCGGCATTGATGATGGTGACGGTGCCGCTGCTGGGACTCAGATTCTGAATGCCAAAATCGCCGGAAATCAGGCCGCCCGCGGCATTCTCAAGCGTGCCGCCGCTCAGTACAACGCCGGTATTGCCAGGCGAACCACTGGCCGTAATCGTGCCTTTATTGACGAGCGTGCCGCCGCCTAATTCAACCCCGTAGAAGCCAGCGATCTGGCCGGCCGTGGCGTTCGTGACCTGGCCGGTACTGACATCTATGCCGACCCCGGTTGCGCCCGAAGCCAGGATCGTGCCGGCATTGGAAATCATCGAGGGACTGGTGTAACCCTTCAATCCATCGCCACCCGAGATCACCGCCCCCGGCTGGTTCGAAAGCAAGCCGCCGCTATTGAATTCGATCGCGGGCTCGATCGCGTAGCTCTCGGCGATCGTGCCCGAGTTAACGACCGAGACGCCGGTTGTTGTGCCTGCCGCGTAAATCGCGGCCGGGATGCCGGTGCTGGTCAGCGTGCCGGTGAGATCGACGGTGAATGTCTCGTCGTTGCCCAGAACGACCGGTGCGGTGACAGTCGTCGAGGTGGTGACGGGGTTCGGCGGCGAAGTGTCGGCCATCGGCGTGCGAGCCCCCCGGCGTGATCAGGATTCCCGCGTGTGCGGCAGCAAGGTCGCCAACCAGCGCGATAAGGCTGGGAAAACCCTGTGGCTCGCGCGTTTCCACCAAAGGTTTAACAGCCCAATCTCTTTTTCGCAAATATTTTGGTGCCGCTGGCCGGTCCACCTCCCAAGCGGTGTCGGGCGAGGCCTTGTGAGGCGCGGGGAAGGTGGGTAATACGGCGCGACCCAGGGTTTATATGGCTTCCTGGCAGCGTTTCATGAACGGGGCAGCCTTCTGATGGAAAAAAACAAGGCGCTGGACGCGGCGCTGGCGCAGATCGATCGGGCCTTTGGCAAGGGTTCGATCATGCGCATGGGCGCGCGCGACACCAATGAGCAGATCGAGGTGATCTCCTCGGGCTCGCTCGGCCTCGATCTGGCGCTCGGCATCGGCGGTCTGCCCAGGGGGCGCATCGTCGAGATCTACGGGCCGGAGAGCTCGGGCAAGACCACGCTGGCGCTGCACGCCATCGCGGAGGCGCAGAAGCGTGGCGGCACCTGCGCCTTTATCGACGCCGAGCACGCGCTCGACCCGATCTATGCCCGCAAACTCGGCGTCGATGTCGATAATCTCTTGATCAGCCAGCCCGATGCCGGCGAACAGGCGCTGGAGATCGCCGACACGCTGGTGCGCTCGGGCGCCGTCGATGTGCTGGTGATCGATAGCGTCGCGGCGCTCGTGCCGCGTGCCGAGCTGGAGGGCGAGATGGGCGATTCCCATGTCGGCCTGCACGCGCGGCTGATGAGCCAGGCGCTGCGCAAGCTTACCGGCAGCGTCTCGCGCAGCAGCACCATGCTGATCTTCATCAACCAGATCCGCCTCAAGATCGGCGTGATGTTCGGCAATCCCGAGACGACGACCGGGGGCAACGCGCTCAAATTCTACGCCTCGGTCCGCTTGGAAATCCGCCGCATCGGCCAGATCAAGGACCGCGAGGAAGTGGTCGGCAACCAGACCCGCGTGAAGGTGGTGAAAAACAAGCTGGCGCCGCCATTCCGCCAGGTCGAGTTCGACATCATGTATGGCGAGGGTATCAGCAAGCTCGGCGAGCTGATCGATCTCGGCGTCAAGGCTGGGGTGGTCGAGAAATCCGGCGCCTGGTTCAGCCATGACAGCCAGCGCATCGGCCAGGGCCGCGAGAACGCCAAGCAGTTCCTCCGTGATCATCCCGAAATGGCGGCAGCCATCGAACAGAAAGTGCGCGCGCAATCCGGCGTCGTCGCCAATGCCCTGATGCTGGCCGGCGGCGAGAGCGAAGAGGCCGATCAGCCTGACTGATTTTTCCACCCTCACCCCGCGCAAGCTGGTGGAAGAGGATGCGGCCCTGATCGCGGCGGCGCGCGAGGCCTTGCTGCGCCACTATCGGCCGCACTGGCATACCATCGCGGCGGCCATCCGCGGGCGCGATGGGCGCATTTGGACGGGGATCCATCTCGGCGCGGTGGTTGGCAGGCTTTCGATCTGCGCCGAGGCCGTCGCCCTCGGCCGTGCCGTGCTGGAGGGCGATGGCCGCATCAAAACCATCGTGGCACTCCGCCATCCCAAGCCCGAGGAGCCTGCGGATACTCCCGAGATCGTCTCGCCCTGTGGCGCCTGCCGCGAGATGATTTTCGACTACGACCCCGAGGCCATGGTGATCCTGCCGAGCGAGAGCGGGCCGCTCAAATGGCGGGTGCGGGACTTGCTGCCGATGCCCTATCGGCGCTGAGCGCGGCGGCGGCGAAAAATAATTGCGCCATTTTCACAGTTTTCGGGAAACGCGAGCCATGGGCTTTGCCCCAGCGGGTTCCACTGGAGAAGAGGGGCAGAGCCCTGACCTTCGGCCTCTTGTGTTTTGCGACGGCATCGCCGATCTAGGGCAAGAGGAACCGGACGGCTCCGGTCCGCTTTCAAAGGCAGGTTCACCGATGTTTATCGAAACCGAAGGTACGCCCAACCCGGCAACGCTGAAATTTCTCCCCGGTCGCGCCGTGATGGCCTCGGGAACGGCGGATTTCGCCGCGCCCGAGCTGGCCGAACGCAGCCCGCTTGCAACCGCGCTGTTCGCCCTGCCGGGCGTGGCGCGGGTGTTTTTTGGCGCCGATTTCATCACCGTGACCAAAACCGACGAGATCGCCTGGCAGGCGCTTCGCCCGCAGGTGCTCGGCGCCATCGTCGAGCATTTCGTCACCGGCCAGCCGGTGATCGAGGGTGAGGTCGATCTCTCGGTCGAGGACGTCTCTCCCGAGGACGCCGCGATCGTCGAGCAGATCAAGGAACTGCTCGATACCAGGGTGCGTCCGGCGGTCGCTGGCGATGGCGGCGATATCGTCTTCCGCGGCTATCGCGACGGCGTGGTGCGGCTGCACATGCAGGGCGCCTGCAGCGGCTGCCCTTCCTCGCGCGCGACGCTCAAGCACGGGGTCGAGAATATGCTCCGCCACTACATCCCCGAAGTGGTGGCCGTCGAGCAGGTCGAGGTTTGAGACAGGTTTTCGGAGATGGCATCGATGAGACTTGAGCCCGAGGCGCTCGCCGCGCTGTTCTCCGAGGCGCGCACCCATTTCAAATGGACCGACGCGCCGGTTTCCGACGAGACGCTGCGGGAGCTTCACGATCTCCTCCGCATGGGTCCAACCTCGGCCAACTGCTCGCCGGCACGCTTTCTCTTCCTGCGCAGCCCAGGGGCGAAAGAGCGCCTGAAACCGGCGCTTTCGGCGGGTAACGTGGAAAAAACCATGACCGCGCCGGTGACCGTGATCGTCGCCCACGACCCCTATTTTTTCGAGCACCTGCCGCGGCTTTTCCCCCGCGCCGACGCGCGCTCATGGTTCGCGTCCAACCCCGAACTGGCCGAGGAGACGGCGTTTCGCAACGGCACCCTGCAAGGCGCCTATCTGATCCTGGCGGCGCGCGCGCTCGGGCTCGATTGCGGGCCGATGTCGGGCTTCGACCGCGAGAAGGTCGATGAGATTTTCCTCGCCGGCCATGGCTGGCGAAGCAATTTTCTCGTCAATCTCGGCCATGGCGACGCATCCGCGCTGTTTCCCCGCAGCCCCCGGCTCGATTTCGCCGAAGCCTGCGAGATTCTGTAGCGATGGCGTTCCGGGCGGCGCTTATCGTCGGTGCCGGAGCGGGGTTGAGCGCCGCGCTCGCCCGCCGTCTCGCGGCGGCGGGAACCAAGGTCGCGCTGGCAGCGCGGAACGTTGAAAAGCTCGCTCCGCTGGCACATGAGGTCGGCGCGTTGGCGCTTCCCTGCAACGCCGCCGAGCCGGCGGAGGTCGCTTGCCTCTTTGCCGAACTCGACCGGCGCGATCTGGTGCCCGATTGTGTCATCTACAACGCCAGCGCGCGCGAACGTGGGCCGATCGCCGAACTTGATCCGGCGCGCGTGGCGCAGACCATCGCGGTTTCGGCCTTTGGCGGATTTCTCGTCGGCCAACAGGCGGCACGACGGATGCTGGCAGGCGGGGGTGGGGCGATCGGCTTCACCGGCGCCTCGGCGAGTGTCAAGGGCTATGCCCTCTCGGCGCCGTTCGCGATGGGCAAATTCGCGCTCCGCGGACTGGCGCAGAGCATGGCGCGGGAGCTTCACCCCCAAGGCATCCATATCGTGCACCTCGTCATCGATGGCGGCATCCGCTCGCCGGGCCATGGCGAGACGGCCGGTGCGCCCGATCGTTTGCCCGATCGTTTGCTCGATCCCGCGGCGATCGCCGAAACCTACCTGCACGCCCTCGAGCAACCGCGGAGCGCCTGGAGCCTGGAGGTCGAGCTGCGCCCCTGGATCGAGCGCTTTTAACCCCGCGCGCCGATCACGCGGTCGGCCCGCGGGAAAATCCTTCCCCGCGGGCGGCCGCATGGGGCGGTGGCGGCGGGCCCGAAACGCTCGTCAGGGAGGGTTTCCCGGCCTTTTCCGCGGCCTGATCAGCCGACGACCCGCAGCTTCTGTCGGGCATCGACGGCGAGGCTGCGATAGAGGCCGAGATAGTCGAGCGCCATGCGCCGCGCCGTGAAGCGGGCTTCGAACTGGGCGCGCACGCGTGCGCGGTCAAGTTCGCCCAGCCGTTCGACGGCGCCGATCGCCCCGGTCTCGTCCTCGACGATGAAGCCCGAAATGCCGTCATCGATCACCTCGGGCACCGAGCCGCGATTGATGGCGATTACCGGCGTGCCGCAGGCCATCGCCTCGATCATCACCAAGCCGAACGGCTCCGGCCAGTCGATCGGCATCAAGAGGCCGATGGCGCCGGAGAGGAAGGCGGGCTTCTGTGCCTCGTTGATCTCGCCGATCATCTCGACGCCCGGCCCCGCCAGCATCGGCTTGATGACGGACTCGAAATAGTCGCGATCGGCGTTGTCCACCTTGGCCGCGATCTTGAGCGGGATGCCGCAGGCGCGGGCGATACGGATCGCACGGTCGGGGCGTTTTTCCGGCGAGATGCGGCCCAAGAAGGCGAGGTAGCTCGGCGTCACGATTTGCGGCGTGAGCAGGTTTTCCGGGAGGCCATGCAGCACGGTGCCGATGAAACGCGCCTGCGGCAGCGGCCGGCGCTGTTGATCCGAGATCGAGACCAGCGGCACGTGCGAAAACATGTCGAAGATGCCTTGGTATTCGATCATGTCGAGGCGGCCATGCAGCGTATTGAGCCATGGCGTGCTCTGGCGGCTGAACAGGCTGAAGGGCAGGTATTCGTTGTGGAAATGCAAAACGTCGAAATCCCCGGCGCGCCGCATCACCCGTTCCATCAACAAAGCGTGCGGAGCGATCGGGTCGCGGATCGCCGGATCGAGCCGGAGCGCCCGCGGCCAGGCCGCCTCCAGGGTCGCCGATGTTTCCGAATCACCGCTGGCGAACAGCGTCACTTCGTGACCAAGCGCCACCAGCTCCTCGGTGAGATAAGAGACGACGCGCTCAGTGCCACCATAGAGCTTGGGCGGTACCGCTTCGTAGAGCGGCGCGATCTGGGCAATACGCATTTGTATCTCTCCGTTCCAGCCTGCCGCCGGGGCCATTTCCCGAGGCCGCCGCGCGGCCCCTTGTGATGGCGGCAATAGAAGCGCGGAAACAGAGGCAATTCTAGGGCGGGTTTTGCCTTAACTCCGCCGCATTGCAGGGCATCATGGGGGCCACGTGAGAGGACGACCGCCGATGAGCCAAGCACTGCCGCGTCGCCGCAAGGCAAGCCTGCCCCGGCCCCTGAACACCCGGACGGAGAACCCCGAAACCCTGGGCCAGGATTGTGGCATGGGCGGGGGCAACGACCGGCTGGAAAGCCTCGCGCGCCGGCCGATCGCCTTCATCTTCTCCTATGTCCGCCGCCATCTCCTCGCGCATGCGGTGGTAATTGGGGCGGTGATGCTGGCGGTCGGCTTCTCGGTCAGCTCGCAATACGCGCTCAAGCATCTCGTCGATACCCTGATGGCGCATCGGATCGGCGCGGTGTGGTGGGCCTTCGGGCTGCTCGCCGGCGTCATCGCCGCCGACAATCTCACTTGGCGGCTCGCCGGCTGGGTTGCCTCTTATGTCTTTGTCGCCGTCACCGGCGATGTCCGGCGCGATCTCTTCGCCCATCTCACCGGCCACGCCCCGGCCTTTTTCGCGGAGCGCCAGCCGGGCACCCTCGCGGGGCGCATCACCACCACCGCGAATGCCATCTTCACGGTGGAAAATCTGTTCTCCTGGAACGTCATGCCGCCCTGTCTTGCGGTCATTCTCGCGATCGGCTTCCTCGCCTCGGTCGATCCGGTGATGGCGCTGGTGATCTCGGTGATCGCGGCGGGGCTCGCCGGCTTGCTGATCCGGCTGGCGCGCGGCGGCGCGCCGCTGCACCATGCCTACGCCGCCGCGGCCGCCGCGGTCGATGGCGAGCTGGTCGATGTCATCAACAACATCTCCCTGGTGCGCGCCTTCGGCGCCTTCGCCCGCGAGCGCGCCCGCTTCGCCCGACGCATCGCGGGCGAGATGAAGGCGAGGGGCGAAAGCCTGCGCTACCTCGAACGTCTCCGCCTGCTGCACGCGGCGACCACGGCGCTGCTCACCGCGGGCCTGCTCGCCTGGGGCATCCTGCTCTGGCAGCGCGGCCAGGCGAGTGCCGGGGACATGGTGCTGGTGAGCACGCTCGGCTTCATCATCCTGCACGGCACCCGCGATCTTGCCGTCGCGCTCGTCGATATGGTCCAGCACGTCGCCCGTCTTTCGGAGGCGCTTTCGACGTTGCTGCTGCCGCACGAGCTGCGTGACGCCGCGGATGCGCGCGGGCTCGCCGCGCCGCGTGGCCTGGTGGAGTTCCGCGATGTCGCCTTCGCCTATCCCGGCGGCAACCCGGTGCTGAAGGATTTCAACCTTCGCATCGAGCCGGGAACACGGCTCGGTCTCGTCGGACGCTCGGGTTCGGGCAAGACCACCGTGCTGATGCTGCTACAGCGCTTCCGCGACATCGATGGCGGCGAAATCCTTATCGACGGGCAAAACATCGCCGATCTGACCCAGGACAGCCTGCACAAGGCGATCTCGGTGGTGCCTCAGGACGTGCTGATGTTTCATCGCAGCGTGCTGGAAAATATCCGCTACGGCCAGCCCGATGCCAGCGACGCCGCGGTGGTGGCCGCCGCCGAGGCCGCCCGCTGCCATGAATTCATCATCCAGCTTCCCGAGGGCTATGACACGATGGTCGGCGATCGCGGGGTGAAACTCTCCGGCGGACAGCGCCAGCGCATCGCGATCGCCCGCGCCTTCCTGCGCAATGCGCCGGTGCTGCTGTTGGACGAGGCGACGAGCGCGCTCGACAGCGAATCCGAGCAAGCGGTGCAGGCGGCGTTGAACCACTTGATGCTCGGGCGCACGGTGATCGCGGTGGCGCACCGGCTCGCCACGCTGAAGGATTTCGACCGCATCGTGGTGATGCAGACCGGCCGCATCGTGCAAGACGGCAGCCCGCTCGCGCTCGAACAAACCCCTGGGCTCTATCGCGAAATGCGGCGCCGTCAGGCACTCCATCTGGTCGAGGAAGCGGCTTGAGGCGCGGGGGAAGCCCCGCCACCTCGGCTGGCCCGCTCAGAGCACCGCGAGGATTGCCTCGGCGCGGCTGACATCGAAGCCGCCGGGCTCCTCGACCGCGAGATGAGTGACCTTCATGTTATCGGCCACCAGCGCGAAGCGCTGGCTGCGCACACCCAGGCCGCGCGCCACGAGGTCGAGTTCGAGGCCGAGCGCCTTGGTGAAGGCGCCGGAGCCATCGGCGAGCATCAGGATCCTGTCGCCGGCCGCCTGATCCTTGGCCCACGCCCCCATGACGAAGGGGTCGTTCACCGCCATGCAGACCAAACGATCGACGCCCTTGGCGAAAAACTTGTCGGCATGCTCGATGAACCCCGGCAGATGCTTGGCGCTACAGGTCGGGGTGAACGCGCCCGGCACGGCGAACATCACCACCTTCTTATCCTTGAAAATTTCCTCGGTCGAGATCTCCTTCGGCCCGTCGGCCGAGGCGATCATCAGCTTCATCGCGGGCAGGGTATCGCCAACCTTGATTGTCATGCGTGCGCTCGCCTCTCTCGAATGCGCCTCGGGCCTCCTCCAGCCCCAGGCGCGAATTGCGGGAGCCCTTTCCTAGCGCCGCGTCCTGGCGCTGTCACGCGGTGATCGCGGGCGCGGCCGGCGGCGCCTTGCGCGGGCGCCGCATCGCGCCCAAATTTACGCCATGGCGCAGCAGACCCCCCGGCCGTCCTCTCCCTTGGCCACCACCACGCTGACCGGTACGATGCTCACCGGGCAATTGCTCATCGCCATGCCCAGTCTCGATGACCCGCATTTCGTGCGCGGCGTGATCTATCTTTGCGCCCACACCCCCGAGGGCGCCATGGGCATCATGGTCAACCGACCGCTCGAACAGCCGAGTTTCGAGGACCTGCTGCGTCAGCTCGATATCGCGCCATTGCCGCCGGCGCGGCGCATCCGGCTCTGCGCCGGCGGCCCGGTGGACCACGCCCGCGGCTTCGTCCTGCATACCGCCGACTGGATCGATGAGGGCAGCCTGCGGGTGGATGACAGTCTGGCGCTCACCGCCAGCCTCGACATCCTCAAGGCGATCGCCAATGGCGCCGGGCCGCGCCGCGGCTTGCTCGCGCTGGGCTATGTCGGCTGGGGGCCGGGGCAGCTTGACGCCGAGTTCCAGAAGAACACCTGGCTCTCCGCCCCGGCCGACGAGGCGCTGGTGTTCGATGCCGATCACGAGACGAAATGGCGTCGCGCGTTGGCCAAGCTCCGCATCGACCCGCTGCTGCTCTCCGATAACGCCGGTCACGGGTAGAAAGCCCGGCGGGTTGGCTGGCCGGCGGCACGCGAAATCGAAAAGGCCAGGGCCGCGCCCCTGGCTCTTTTTTTATGTTTTCTGTTGAAGCAAGGCGAGCAGCCCGGCCAGCAGATCGACCGGGCTCGGCGGGCAGCCGGCGATATAGAGATCGACCGGCAGCACCGCACCCACTCCGCCCATTCCTTGCGGGCTCGCCGCGAACAGTCCGCCATCACGGGCGCAGGCGCCGACCGCGACCACCCAGCGGGGACGCGGTATCGCCTGATCGGTGCGTTCCAGCGCCACCCGCATCGCCCGCGTCACGATCCCGGTCACCATCAGCACATCGGCGTGGCGGGGCGAGGCGACGAAGCGCAGGCCAAACCGCTCAAGATCGTAGAATGCATTGCTCAGGGCGTGCATTTCCAGCTCGCAGCCATTGCACGAGCCAGCATCGAGCGCCCGGATGGAGAGGCTGCGGCCAAGCTGGCGCTGCGCCGCGGCATCGAGTGCGCGTGCGAGTTCGACCGCTTGGGAGTCGGGGCGCGTGAGTGGCTCGGTGAGGGAGCGGGCGAACAAATCCTGCAAAAGCGTCTTGCGCATCGTGAACCTCTACCGATCATGCCCGGCATAGGCGCAGTTGAAGGATTTATTGCAGAGGGGAAAGTCAGCGATGATGTTGCCCTTGATCGCCGCTTCCAGCAGCGGCCACTGGAACCAGGAGGGATCGCGCAGATGGCAACGCGCAACCGTTTCCCCCTCTAGCCGGAGCCAGACGAAGACATCGCCGCGAAACCCCTCGACCAGGGCCATCCCCTCGCCGCGCGTCTGCCGCCAGGCGGCGCAGATCGGCCCTTCTGGAAGCCGTGCCAGGATCTGCTCGATCAGCCCCAGGGTTTCGCCGATCTCGCGGATGCGGATCATGATGCGCGCATTGACATCGCCCTCGCGCAGCACCGGCACGGTAAAAGCAAGCTGCTCATAGGGTGGATAGCCGGGTGTGCGGCGGGCGTCGAAATCACGCCCCGAGGCGCGCCCGACATAGCCGCCGGCGGCGAACTGGCGGGCGAGATCGGGGTGCAGGATGCCGGTGCCGACGGTGCGATCCTGGAGCGAGGCGGTCATGTCATAGAGCCGCGCCAGCGGGGCGAACGCGGCGCGGATCTCATGCGCCAGCCCGGCAAGCAGCGCCACTCCCGCGGGCGAAAGATCGCGCGCCACGCCGCCCGGCACCACGCCATCCATCATTAGCCGATGGCCGAAACAGGCGGCGCTCGCGCGCAGCACGCGCTCGCGCAAAATCGCGCAATGGGCGTGCATGAGGGCGAAGGCGGCGTCATTGCAGATCGCCCCGACATCGCCGAGATGATTGGCCAGCCGCTCGATTTCCGCCATCAGTGCGCGCAGCCAGACGGCGCGTGCCGGCGGGGCCGTGCCACTGGCTTGCTCCGCCGCCAGCGCGAAGGCGAGCGCGTAGGCCACCGTGCTGTCCCCGCTCATCCGCCCGGCGCGCTGCGCCGCCAGCGGCAGCGCCGCCCCCGCCATCAACGTTTCCACCCCGCGATGCACATAGCCCAGCCGCTCCTCGACGCGCACCACCGTCTCGCCATCGCAGGTAAAGCGGAAATGCCCGGGCTCGATAATGCCGGCATGCACCGGGCCGACGGCAATCTCGTGCAAGTTCTCGCCCTCCACGGGGAGAAACCGATAGGGCGTCGCGGCCGCGCCATGAATCAGCCAGGGGCGCGGGTCGGGCAGGCCTTCGGCGATAAAGCCGCAAAGATCCTGCGCCGCGCGCTCAAGCCGGAGCGCCGGCGGATGCACGCGCGCCAGCGAGGGAAACCGCCCGGTTGGGCAGTCATGGGCGAGATGGCCAAGTTCACCCTTCTCGAACAGCGCGAGATGCACTGCACCCGGCTCCGCCCACAGGCTCACGAGGCTCGCCTCACCCGCCGCCAGCCGCGCCCCGGCCGCTTCCCACGCACTCATCCGAGCAGTCCCGCGACATGCTGAAACCACGCCACCATCGGCCCCGGCAGATAGACCCCGGCGACCAGCACCAGCGCGAGATGGGCGAAGATCGGCACGAACGAGGCATGCACCGGACCGATCGGCCCGCGCACCATACCGAACGCCAGCCCCGAGGCGCGCCATAGCAGCGCGCCGAGCGCCAGCAGCAGGCCGCCGCCGAGCAGCACGGCAAGCGCCGGTGCGCGCGCGAAGGTCGAACTCAGCAGCAAAAACTCGCTGGTAAAAATGCCAAAAGGCGGCAGCCCGACGATCGCCGCGACCCCGGCGAGCAGGCTCCAGCCGAGCAGGGGATGGCTCTCGGTGAGGCCGCCCATCTCGGCCAGGCGCTGCGTGCCCTTGACCTGCGCGACATGGCCGACGGTGAAAAAAATCGCCGATTTGGTCAGGCTGTGCATCGCCATCTGCAACAGCCCGGCGAAATTACCGAGCGGGCCGGCCATGCCGAAGGCGAAAACGATGATGCCCATGTGCTCGATCGAGGAATAGGCGAACATGCGCTTGATATCGCGGCGTCGATAGAGCATGACACTCGCGAAAAGCAGAGAGATCAGGCCAAGCGTTACCAGAAGTGGCCCGGGCGCGATGCCGCCGGGACAGGCGGCGAGCAGCATCTTGAAGCGCAGCAGCGCATAGAGCGCGACATTGAGCAACAGCCCCGACAGCACCGCCGAGATCGGCGTCGGCCCTTCCGCGTGGGCGTCGGGCAGCCAGGCGTGCATCGGCGCCAAGCCGATTTTTGTCCCATAGCCGAGCAGGAGAAAAACGAAAGCGATATCGAGGAGCGCGGGATCGAAGCCGCTGGCATGCGCGTGCAGCACCGTCCAGGCCATGCTCTGCAATCCGGTACCGATCACCGGATGGGCGGCGAGATAGACGAGGATGGTGCCGAAGAGGGCGAGGGCAATGCCGACGCTGGCGAGAATGAAATATTTCCACGCCGCCTCCAGCGCCTCATGCGTGCGATAGACGCCGACCATCATCACGGTGGCCAGCGTGGCGAGCTCCACCGCCACCCACATCAGGCCAATATTGTTCGACACCAGGGCGAGGTTCATGCCGAACATCATCACCTGGTACATCGCGTGATAGAAGCGCAGATAGGCCGGGGTGAGGCGGCCGGTTTCCAGCTCGTGGTTGATATAGCTCGCGCTGAACAGGCTGGTGGTGAAGCCGACGAAACTGGAGAGCACGACGAACACCACGTTGAGATCATCGACCATCAGGAACAGGCCCGGCGCCGGCCGGCGGACGAAAAGCTCAAGCGCCGCGGCGAAAGCGACGCCGCTCACCACCACGTTGAGCCGCGCCGAGAGCCGATAGGCGGAGATCATCGCCAGCACCGCCGCACCCAGCAACGGCGCGCCGAGCACACCCCAGAGCGCGATCACCGGCGATCTCCACGAAACTCGTCGAGCGCGCGGATATCGACGGTGTCGAACCGCTCGCGGATGCGAAAGAGAAAAATGCCGATGACCAGGAAGGCCATCAGGGCCGAGAAGGCAACGCTGATCTCGACCACCAGGGGCATGCCCTCGGCGCCCGCGGCGGCAAGATCGATGCCGTTTTCCAGCGACAGGAACGCCGCCACCTGGCTCACCGCGTTGCGCCGCGTCACCATCATCAAAAGGCCGATCAGCACGACGGAAAGGGCCAAGGCGATATCCTCGCGGGTCACCGGGTCGATATGCGCGGTCACCGGCAGCATCACCTCGAGCGAGAGCGCGACGAGCGCGATGCCGGCCAGCATGCTCAACCCGATCCCGGTGATGGCCTCGATCTCGCGATGCAGGCCGAGACGCGTGACGATGCGCTGCAGGGCCGCCGGGATCAGCAACGCCTTGAAAACCAGGGTGATCAGCGCAGTGATGTAAAGCTCGGGCGCGTGCTGGATCGTCGCCTGCCAGGCGACGGCCAGCGCCAGGATGAAGGCATGCACGCCAAGCATGTTGAGCAGCGCCGAAAGGCGAACCTGATAGAGCATGAGAAAGCTTGCCAGCACCAGCAACCCCGCCAGCAGCTTGGCGACATCGTAGGAGAGAGGGTTCATCAGAAGCCCCGCGAGATATAGAGCAGCAATAACCCGAGCAGGCTCAACATCAGCGCCGCACCCAACAGGCCAGGGACACGAAACACCCGCATTTTGGCGATCGCGGTCTCGAACACGGCGAGGATTGCCCCGACCAGCGCCAGCTTGCCGCCATAGGCGAGCAGCCCGAGGGCATAGCCGCGCGCGGCATCCCCGGCGTTCGCCATGCCGAAGGGAAAAAAGATGCAGATCAGCAGCGAGCAGGTGAGCAGCAGCTTGAGCGCCGCGGCGAGTTCGATCATCGCGAGATGGCGCGCGGAATATTCCAGCACCATCGCCTCATGCACCATGGTCAGTTCGAGATGGGTCGCGGGATTATCGACCGGAATGCGCGCGTTCTCCGCCAGCGCCACGATAACGAAGGCGACCAGCGCCAGGGCGAGCGAGACCCGTAATCCCTGCACCCCCGAGAGCATAAAGGTGGCGATGGTGGAAAGCTGCGTCGCGCCCGCGATCAACGCCAGCGTCACGACGATCATCAGCATCGCCGGCTCGGCGAGCGCGGCGATCATCACCTCGCGCGAGGCGCCGATACCGCCAAAGCCGGTGCCGATATCGAGCCCGGCGAGCGCCAGCAGAAAGCGCGCCGCGCCCAGAAGGGCTATGATGGCGATGAGATCGCCGGTCCAGGAAAACATCAGCCCGGTGGCGAAACTCGGCACCAGGGCCGCCGCCACCCAGGTGAAGGCGAAGATCAGATAGGGCGCGGTGCGAAACAGCCACGAGGCGTTCTCGGCGATCACCGCTTCCTTGCCAAAAAGGCGCAAAAGATCGCGATAGGGTTGCAGCAAGGGCGGGCCGCGCCGGCGCAACAGCCGCGCCTTCACCTTGCGCACCCATCCGGTGAGCAGGGGTGCCGCGAGCAGCACCAGCGCCATTTGCGCGCCCTGTAGCAGAAGCGGCGGCAGGAAGTGCAGAGCGCTCACGCCGCCCCGCTCATTGCCCGCCCGTTCATTGCCAGAGCGCCAACGCCAGCAGCAGGGTGATGAGGGCGATGAAGACGAAGGCGAGATAGCGGCGGATGGTAAGAAATTGCAGATGGTTCATGACATCCGCCATGCGGCCCACCGCCTGGCCGACCGGCGCGTAGAGAAAATCCCAGATCGGATCACGACGCGATTTCACGATGCGCGCTGGCCCGGTGTCGCCGGGCGGGGGCAACGTCACCACCGTGCGAGCCTGGAATAAGGTGGTGCCAAAGACGCGGCGCAGCGGCTCGGAAAGGCTCGCCCCGCTATATTGCGTGGCGGGGCTGGCATCGGGAAAGCCGCAATCCCAGGCGGGGGCGCGGCGCAGCGTGCGCGCCGCGAAACGATGGATGACAAAAACCGTAAGCAGGGTCGCCGAGGTGAGAAAGGTAAAAATCAGCAACCCGTTATAGGAGCTGCGCGACGCCGCGACCGGAATGATCGAGAGCCAGGGTACGGTAATCTGCACCGGCAGCCGCGCGCCCAGAACGGCGCTCACCACCGGGGCAAGCGTATCGATCAGCACCCCCGGCAGCACGCCGGCGAGCACGGCGAGCGCGGCAAAGCCGAGCATGGCGGCGCGCGAGAAGCGGTCAACCTCATGCGCCGCGGCGGCCAGCGCGCTGCGCGGCCGCCCGAGGAAGGTAATGCCGAACGCCTTGACGAAGCAGGAGGCAGCCAGCGCCGCGGCCAGCGCCAGCAGCGCGCCGTCGGTCGGGATCATGATCTTGAGCCCCCATTGCGGCATATCGGGGCGCAACAGGATCGCCTGAAAAGTCAGCCACTCGGAAACAAAACCATTGAGCGGCGGCAGCGCCGAAATCGCCGCCGCGCCAATCAGGAAGGCGAAGCTGGTCTGCGGCAGGCGGTGGATCAGCCCACCCAACTGCTCCATGTCACGCGCGCCGGTCGCGGTGATGACGGCGCCGGCGCCGAAGAACAGCAGCGATTTCATCACCGCGTGGTTGAAGACATGAAACAGCGCCGCGGTCAGCGCGAGTGCCGCGCCGGCCGGGAAATTCGTGGCGCGGAACGCCATCGCGAGACCGAGACCGATGAAGATGATGCCGATATTTTCCACCGTGCTGTAGGCGAGCAGCCGCTTTAGATCGCTCTCCATGAGCGCATAGAGAATGCCCCCGACAGCGGTGACGCCGCCCAACGCCAAGACGCCGACGGCCCCCCACCAGGCCGGCGGGCCGGTGAGCTTGCCGTCCAGAAGATCAAAAACGATGCGGATGAAGCCATAGACCGCGACCTTGGTCATCACCCCGCTCATCAGCGCCGAAACATGGCTCGGCGCCGCCGGGTGGGCGAGCGGCAGCCAGGCATGGAGCGGGATCAACCCGGCCTTGGCCCCGGCGCCGAGGAGGGCGAGCAGCAGCACCGCGCCCGCCATCCCTGGGGTCACGGCGCGGGCGCGCATCAAGGCGAAGGCATAGTCTCCCGCCGGCCCGGCGAGCAGGGCAAAAGCCAGCAGCAGCAGCAGCGCCGAGAGGCTCGCCATGATCAGATAGACGTAGCCCGCCAGCATCGTCCCGCTCTCGCGATGATGCGCGATCACCAGCGCGAAGGAGGAGACCGACATCAGCTCCCAGGCGAAAAGAAAGGTGAAGGCGTCATCGGCGAGGACGACAAGGTTCATGCCGGCGAGGAAAACCGGGAAAAACGGTAGCACCCGCTCCGGCATTTTCTCGTGCTGGCCATAGCCGAGGGCGTAGAGACTGGCCCCGCCCGCCCCGAGATTAACCACCACGAGGAAAAACCCGGCAAGCGCGTCAAGCCTGAGATGCACCCCGATCCAGGGCACGCCGAGCGGCAGAGTGAGGCCTGAGGGAGGGGCGGCGAGCGCGCCGATCCCAACGAGCATGAGCACGACGGAAAGACCGAGGCTCGCGCTATAGACCCCCCACCGCCCCGCCGGAAGCCGCGCCCAGATCACACCGAGCATCCCGGTTGCACACAACGCCAGGATCGCGAGCAGCGCCGGGGTCATCTCAGGTCACCGGCCCTGCTTCGGGCAGGCGCAGTCGCACGCCGCGCCCGCCCGGCGGGCACACCTCACCCTCGCCGATGAGATCGACCCCGGCGGCGTTGAGCGCGTTGATCAGCTTGGAGAGTGATTCGATGGTGCCGCGGATCACCCCCTCGCTCGCCTCCATGCGTTGGATGGTCGGCAGCGAGAGGCCGGAAATCTCCGCGAGCTGGCGTTGATCGATCTGAAGCAAGGCCCGCGCCGCCCGCATTTGCCCAGAGGTAATCATGTTTTAAACATCACTTAAGCTACTTCATCTATCACATCTTATAGCAAACCCATTGATGATGGCAATCCCCGTGCGGCCGCGATGAAGGCCCTGATACGCGCCGGATCCTTTTCGCCGGGTGCGCGCTCGACGCCGGAGGAGACATCGACCGCCGTCGCGCCAGTCGCGGCAATGGCGGCGGCGACAGTCTCCGGGGTCAGGCCACCGGCAAGCAGCCAAGGCGCGGGCGGGTGCCAGCCGCGCAACAGGGTCCAATCGAAGGGCCGCGCATTGCCACCCGGGCGAGTCGCGCCACGTGGCGGGCTGGCGTCGAGGAGCAGGGCATCGGCGCCGTCGGCGGTGGACGGCAAATCCGCCGCCGCCGTGATCCCGACGGCACGCCAGACCGGCAGGCCAAAGCGCGCCCGCCAGCGTGCCGCGGCTTCCGCCGTGTCGTGGATTTGCAGGACATCGAGGGGCAGGGCGGCGAGCGCGGCCTCGATCTCCTCGGCGCGCGGGGCGACAAACAGGCCGACCCGGCCCGGCCCGCCCTTCTGGCGAGCCGAAAGTGAAGCCGCCCGCCTGGGCGTGATGGCGCGTGGCGAGGGCGGGAAAAACACCAGGCCAATCCAGTCCGCGCCCGCGGCGACGGCGGCATCGAACGCCGCCTCGCTGTTGATGCCGCAGATCTTGACCCGCATCGGATTTAGCCGGGAGGGGGCAGGCTCGGCGGGGACGGAGGGGGCGAAGCCGGGTGGAGCGCGGTTTCGGCGAGCCGGCTTTTGAGTGCCGCCAGTTCGGCGTCGAGCGCGATGATTTTCGCCTCCGCCCGCCGCGCCCGCCGCCGCGCGCCGAGCGCCGGCAGCCAGACGAACAAGGCGCCGAGCAGGAATGCGATCGCCATGCCGGCAAGCACCGCAAGCGCCAGCGGCGCCTCCAGTGTCCAGCCGGTTGGCCACAGGCCAAGACGCACCGGAGCGGTGTTGGAGACCACGAACAGCACGATCAGCACCAGCACCGGCAGCAACAGAACCAGACGCATCGATGCCCCCCTCAGAGCCTGAAAATCAATCGAACTTGAAAAAGCATGCTCTTGAAAATATTGATTTTCTTCGATCGATTTCCGAGTGCGCGGGCATTATTTTTCAACCTCTCAGGCCGCGGGAGCCTGGCCTTGATTGACCCGCTCGCGCAGTTCCTTGCCAGCCTTGAAGAACGGCACCGCCTTGGCATCCACTGCCACCGCCGCCCCGGTGCGCGGGTTGCGCCCGGTGCGGGCGTGGCGGTGCTTCACCGTGAAGGCGCCGAAGCCGCGCAGCTCGACCCGCGCCCCGGCGGCAAGCGCCGCGGCGATTTCGTCGAAGATGGTATTGACGATTTTCTCGACGTCGCCTGCGAGAAAATGCGGATTGGCCGCCGCCAGCTCGGCGATTAGTTCGGATTTGGTCATGCCTGACGCCCTCGCTTCATCCGCGAGCCCCCTCTGACGGGCGCTCACGCCCGCTCAGTCCCGGAAAGGCTGCCAGAGTGCCCAGGCGCCGTCAAGCGTAACGCTTTGGGAAAACAAGCTTTTCAGCGAGAGTGTCAAACCCGGCCCGAGGCGGCTCGTAAGCAGGCGCTCGGCAAGGCTGCGGGTCTCGAGATCGACCACCGGCAGGCTTTCCGCCACCCCCCGCGTCGTGGCGAGCCAGGCGCGCGCTTCCGCTTCCCCTCCCAGCTCATCGACGAGGCCAAGCGGCAGCGCCTGACGCCCGGTAAAGGCGCGGCCATCAGCAAGCGCGCGGACCTGCGCGGGGTCCATGTGTCGGCCCGCGGCAACCATGCCGACGAACTGGTCGTAGAGGTCCATGACTAGAGCTTGCAGCACTTCGTGCCCGGCGGGTGAGAGCGGCCTGGTGAGGCTCGGCTGATCCTTGAGCGGGCCGGAGACCAGCGTCTCGGCGCTGATGCCGAGTTTTTCGAGCAGCCCCGAAATCTCGCCGGTCTCCATCAGCACCCCGATCGAGCCGGTGAGCGTCGCCGGGCTGCAGAAAATCCGCGCCGCCGGCACCGCGATCATGTAGCCCGCCGACGCCGCCACCCCCCCCATCACCACCACCACCGGCTTCTTGTGCGCAACCGCCGCGATCGCGTCATGCAGCGCCTCGCCGCCCGAAACCGAGCCGCCGGGGCTGTCGATGACCACCTCGAGCGCCTTGACATCGGCCCGATCGGCGAGCCCGCGCACCGCGCGGGTCAGCGTGCGGTCTTCGGTGATGATGCCGTTCACCGAGAGCCGCACGACATGCGGGGCGGCGATCCCCGGCAGACCGCCGAGCGGCAGGGCGACAGCGAGCCCGGCGCAAATGGCGAGCACGGCAAGGATCCGCCAAAACGCCAGGCGGCGCTTGAGGCGCCGCCGGTCGAGGAGGAGATCGGTCTCCAGACTCATCGCCCCACTCCCCGGCCTGCCCTGGGTCAGCTATTCTCCTGCTGCGCCTGCTGATTGCGCCGGCGGATCGCCGCCCCGAGGATGTCGCCAAGCGAGGCGCCCGAATCAGACGAGCCAAATTCCGCCATCGCCTGCTTCTCCTCATCGACCTCCTTGCCCTTGACGGTGAGGCTGAGCTTGCGCGCGGCGCGGTCGATGGCGGTCACCTTGGCGTCGAGCTTTTCCCCGACCGCGAAGCGCTCCGGGCGCTGATCCCCCTTGTCGCGGGCAAGTTCGGCGCGGCGGATGAAGCCGGTCAGCACCTCATCGACCTTGACCTCGATGCCGTTCGACTGCACTGCCGTCACGACACAGGTGACGATATCACCCTTATGGACGCGATTGAGGACATCCGCCGCCGGATCGTCCTGCAACTGCTTGATGCCAAGGCTGATGCGCTCCTTCTCGACATCGACATCGAGCACCTTGGCGCGTACCATGTCACCCTTGTTGTATTTGGTGATCGCGACCTCGCCCGGCTCGTCCCAGGAGATGTCGGACATATGCACCATGCCGTCGAGATCAGCGGTGAGGCCGATGAAGAGGCCGAACTCGGTGATGTTGCGCACCTCGCCCTCGACTGTCGAACCGATCGGGTGCTGTTCGAGGAAGACCTCCCAGGGGTTGCCCTGGACCTGCTTCAAGCCGAGCGAGATGCGCCGCTTGCCGGCATCGACGTCGAGCACCATGACCTCGACTTCCTGGCTGGTGGCGACGATCTTGCCGGGATGGACGCTCTTCTTGGTCCACGACATTTCCGAGACATGCACCAACCCCTCGACCCCGGGTTCGAGTTCGACGAAGGCGCCGTAATCGGTGATGTTGGTGACCCGGCCGGTGAATTTCGCCCCCGGCGGGTATTTCGCCGCGACCCCCTCCCAGGGGTCGGCCTCGAGCTGCTTCATGCCGAGGCTGATGCGCTGGGTCTCGGGGTTGAAGCGGATCACCTGCACGCGCACCGGCTGGCCGATCTGCAGCGCCTCGGCGGGGTGGTTGATGCGCCGCCAGGCGATGTCGGTGACATGGAGCAGGCCATCGACGCCGCCGAGATCGACGAAGGCGCCGTAATCGGTGATGTTTTTCACCACGCCGTCGATGATCATGCCTTCCTTGAGGCCCTGGATCAGCTCGGTCCGCTGCTCGGCGCGGGTCTCCTCGAGCACGGCGCGGCGCGAGACGACGATATTGCCGCGGGCGCGGTCCATTTTCAGAATCTGGAAGGGCTGCGGCGTTCCCATCAGCGGGGTCACGTCACGCACCGGGCGGATATCGACCTGACTGCCGGGCAGGAACGCGACGGCGCCGCCGAGATCGACGGTGAAGCCGCCTTTGACACGGCCATAAATGGTGCCCGTGACGCGCTGATTGGCGGCAAAGGCTTTTTCGATATTGGTCCAGGATTCCTCGCGCCGCGCCTTCTCGCGCGACAGCACGATCGAGCCGTCGCGATCCTCGTAGCGCTCGACGAACAAATCGATCGTGTCGCCCGGCTGGATCTCGGGTTTCATGCCTGGGGGAGCGAATTCCTTGAGCGGCACCCTTCCCTCGCTTTTGAGCCCGACATCGACGACCGCGTATTCATCGGTCAGGCGCAGCACGCGACCGCTGATGACCGAGCCTTCGAAAGCGGCGTCGCGGCCGAGCGTCTGATCGAGCAGTGCTGCAAAATCCTCGCCGCCGGCGGGGAGGGTGGCAGTGGCAGTGGAAGCCATCGGAATGGGTGCGTCCTTGTGCGGCGAAGAGCGGCGTGCGGCCGCCCGGGCCATGATATGCGCCTCCGCGCGGCGGAAACGTCTTGCCCGCGAGGCGGGCCGGTTGATGATGAGTGGTGCCAGCAGCCACGCCGCGGCAAGGGTTACCCCGCCACGCGCAGCGGCGTTTTCATACGCCTTGCCGCCCCCAAGTCAAGCAAAACATCGGTCGTCTCCCAGCGTCCGAAAATCAACCGAACTCGAAAAAGGCCGCCCTCTGAAAACGTTGATTTTTCCGATCGGTGCCGGGGCGCGAGGAGGCATTTTTTCAAACTCTCAGGGCGCGTCGAGGCGCGCCCGCACCGCGGCGAGGGCCTGGGCGAAGGCGGCATCGGGATCAAGCGTCGTGGTATCGAGCAGCACCGCATCCGGGGCCGGGCGCAAGGGCGAGACGGCGCGCGCGGCATCGAGCGCATCGCGCGCCGCCATTTCGGCCTCGACCGCTGAGAGTGTGGGCGCCGTCCCCCCCGCCCGCCGCTCGCGCCAGCGCCGCTCAGCCCGCGCGGCGAGGCTCGCGGTGACGAAAAGCTTCACCGCGGCGGCGGGGAATACCACCGTGCCGATATCCCGCCCATCCAGCACCGCGCCCCGCTCGGTGGCGAAACCGCGCTGAAAATCCAAGAGCCGCGCCCGCACCAATGGCTGCGCGGCCACCAGGCTCGCCGCCCGGTCGACCTCGGGCCCGCGCAAATCGCGCCGCGTCAGCTCGGCCGGCGTGAGTGCTGCCGCTGCCGCCGCTGCCGCCGCGCCATCCGCCGGATCGCCCCCGCCATCGAGCACCCGCCGTCCGACCGCGCGATAGAGGAGGCCGGTGTCGAGATAGGGCAGATCGAGGGCGGCGGCGAGACGGCGCGCGAGCGTCCCCTTGCCCGCCGCCGCCGGCCCGTCGATGGCGATGACCGGCGGTTTCACGCCGCATCAGCCGGCAACGGCGCGATCGCCGCGCCGCAGCCGTTCATCAGCGCGACGAAGCCGGGAAAGCTGGTCTCGATGAAGCTGGCGTCGTCCACCACGACTGGCGCCCGCGTCGCCATGCCGAGCACCAGCGCGCTCATCGCGATGCGGTGGTCCATGGCGGTTGCGACCACCCCCCCACCCGGTGGCGGCCCCCCCATGCCGGTGATGATCAGGTCATCCCCGGCGATCGCGACGGCTACCCCGTTGGCCTGGAGCAGGGCGGCCGTTGCCGCCAGCCGGTCGCTTTCCTTCACGCGCAGCTCGCCGAGCCCGCGGAGCCGCGTCACGCCCCGTGCGCAGGCGGCGGCGACGGCGAGGATGGGGTATTCGTCGATCATGCGCGGTGCCCGCTCGGACGGCACATCGACGCCCCGGAGCGCCGCCGGCGTCACCACCAGATCACCGACCGGCTCGCCCCCCGCGATCCGGCTGTTCTCGACGGCGAGCCCGGCCCCCATCTCCGCAAGCGTGGTGAAGAGCCCGGTGCGCAGCGGGTTCAGCCCGACATGGCGCAGCACCAACCGCGAGCCCGCCACCAACAGCGCCGCGACCAGCGGAAACGCCGCCGAAGAGGGATCGGCGGGCACCGTGATATCGGCAGCGCGCAGTTCGGGCAAGCCGGCGAGGCGGATGACCCGGCCGGCGCCCGTGTCCTCCACCTCGAGCGCGGCGCCGAAATGGCGCAGCAGGTTTTCGGTATGATCGCGGGTCGCCACCGGCTCCTCGACAAAAGTGACGCCGCGCGCGTTGAGGCCGGCCAGCAGCACCGCCGATTTCACCTGCGCCGAGGCCACCGGCAGGCGGTAATTAAGTGGCAGCGCCGCCCGCGCGCCCTCGATGGCGAGCGGCAGGAGATCGCCGGCGCGGGCGCTGAAACGGGCGCCGCAGGCGGCGAGCGGTGCCATCACCCGGCGCATCGGCCGGCGCCGGAGGCTGGCATCGCCGGTGATCACTGCAAAGAGCGGATGACTCGCGAGGATGCCGGTGAGCAGCCGCGCCGCGGTGCCGGAATTGCCCATATCGAGCACGTTCTCGGGCTCGCGGAGCGCCCCCACGCCGCACCCGGCAACCCGCCAGCGCCCCGGCGCCTCGCGCTCGATCTCGGCGCCCAGCGCCCGCATCGCGCCTGCGGTCGCAAGCACGTCCTCGCCTTCAAGCAGGCCGGTGATGCCGGTCTCGCCCACCGCTAGGGCGCCCAGCATCAGCGCCCGATGGCTGATCGATTTGTCACCCGGCACCATCGCCTCGCCCTTGAGGCCGGCCGTCAGGGGCCGCGAAATCATCGCCTCCACGCATCCCTCCATCACGCCACACCCGCCGCCCGCTCCGGGCGCGGCGATAGCATGCCATTTCGGGGTTTGACAGGGGCGCGAGGGGATGGCATGGGGCGCCCCCGGTTTGCGATCTTGCGAGGCGTTCTGATGGTGAAGCCCGAGCTTGGCACCAAGCGTGTCTGCGTGCAGTGCGGCGCGCGCTTCTATGATTTGATGAAGCAGCCGGCGATCTGTCCGAAATGCGGCGCCGAGCAGCCGGCGGAACAGCCGCGGCTGCGACGCCTGCCGGCGGCGCCGGTCGAGGACAAGCGGCCGAAAAAGGTCGTCTCGCCGGCGATCGAGGACGGCGATCTCGATATCGAGGTCGCCGAGGACGCCGATGTCCTTGAGGACACCGCCGATCTCGAAGACGACGCCGATGCGATCGACGCCGATATCGAGGTCGAGCCCGACAGCGACGATACCGAGCACTGAAGGGCGCAGACTGACAGGCTCAGGGCGCCCCAGGGCTGATCGGCATCGGGCTCAGCGGCGTAATGACGCGCGGCAACCCGCCCTGGCGCCCGAAGCCGCTGACCTCAGCCGGGCGGTCGGGCGTGATCACCCGCACTTGGCCGAGCGCCGGGGCGAAACGCGGCATGAGCGGGTCCGCCACGCCGCGCCCGAGGGTTCGGGGCATCGCCAGCCAATCCGCCGTCACCCGCCACCGATAGGGTTCGCCGCGCGCCGGCGTGGCCGAGTGATAAAGTTCCAGCGCGCGGCCCCAATCGCCGGCCCGGGCATGGAGTTCGGTGAGAAACCGCCCGGCAGCGCTGGCATTGGCACGGGCGTCAAACGCTTCCGCGAGGGTGGAAAAAGCGGCGGGGTGGTAGAAAAGATCGATCTGGAAACAGCCGACATCGATCGTCCGGGCGCCCGTGTCGAGCGCCGCCTCGGTTGCCGCGATCGCCGCCTCGGCCGAGGCAAAAAACCGTCCACTGCCCGCGACATCGATGGTCCAGGGCCAGGGATGGAGGCGGCCGTCGCGCGGGTCGGGCCGGCCGCTCTCGCTGAGACCGATGGCGGCGAGAAGGCCTGGCGGCAGGAAAAATTCTCGCTCGGCCGCCACCGCCGCCGCCTCGCAATCCGCCGCCGCCGCGGCGGGCAGCGCGGCGGCGAGCGCGACAGCGGCGATGAGACCAGCGATAACTCCGGCGGCGCCCATGATGCCCTCCTCACGCCTGCTCTGCGCCCGCAGGGTTAAGCGGTGGTTAGGGCTTGGAGAATTTATCCTGCCCATCACCGGGTAACGCGGCCGGAGAAGCAGCCGGCCGGTCTTCGGCCGGCCTACGTCAAGCCGGGCACAGGTCAAGCCGGGCATAGGTCAAAGTTGCCGGCGCATGCGCGAGGGAGCGGGCGGATCATCCGCGATGCCCGCGGGGTCCGCAAAGGGGTGAAAATTTGGCTAGATATGGCTGGCCACGGGTCATGCGGCGAGGAGAGAAATTTCGCTTGGCAGACCGTCGAGGCGTTCGCGCGGCTGCGTCCCGCACCCTATCCTGGACCGCCGCGCCCGATCGCGCCATTCTAGTCCGATCGCGCCATTCCAGCAGGAGGGCTGCAATGGTTCACCGAACCGGGATGGCCAAAGCCGCCGCCATTCCATCTGGCTGAAGGGACGCCGGGTAAACCCCGCCGCCCTGGGCAATCGGCCGAGCCGAGAGGAGACCGACGATGAAAACCGAAATCCCCACAGGCTTCTCTGTTACCCCGCAGGGGTTGCTCCAGATGCACATGGCGATGGCCGCCTCGCGGGTGCTGAGCGCGGCTTTGCAGATCGACCTTTTCGGCCATCTCGCGGCGGGCCACGAAACGGCTGAGGCGCTCGCCGGGGCGGCGGGCGCGAGCCTGCGTGGAACGCGCATGCTGCTCGATGCCCTGGTGGCTCTTGGCCTGCTCGGCAAAGAGAAGGCGCGCTATCTGCTGCCGCCTGGCACGCGCGCCTATCTCGTGCGCGAAAGCCCTGATTATGTCGGCGCGCTGATGCAATCCGATGATCTCTGGAATGCCTGGGGGGGCTTGCCAGAAGCGGTGCGCACGGGCCGGCCAAGCGTCATGGTGGAGCGCCAGGAACACGCCGAGGCGTTCTTCCCGATCCTCATCCGCAGCCTGCACGTCGTCAACCGTGAGCCCGCCCGCCGCCTCGCCGCCGCTCTTGGCGTGGGAACGCGCCATCGCGGGCTTCGCATTCTCGATGTCGGCGCCGGCTCGGCGGTGTGGAGCATCGCGCTCGCCGAAGCGGACACAACGGCCCATGTCACAGCCCATGACTTCCCCGGGGTGCTCAAGGAAACCGCGCGTTTCGTGGCCCAGCACGGGCTCGGCGAGCGTTTCACTTATCTTGCGGGCGATCTCGACAGGGTTGATTTCGGCACCGCCTGCTTCGATCTCGTCGTGCTCGGCAATATCGTCCATTCCGAGGGTGAGGCGTCCTCGCGCCGCCTTTTCCGGCGCCTTGCCGCCGCCCTCGATACTGGCGGGCGGCTCGCTATCCTCGATTTCTTTCCCAACGAAGAACGCACTGGGCCGCCGCCGCCGCTGCTGTTTGCCCTCAACATGCTTGTTAACACCGAAAATGGCGATACTTTCACGCTCTCGCAATACCGGAGCTGGCTCGCCGAGGCGGGCTTCGCCACGGTAGCGACAGCCGATATTGGCGAACAAGGTGGCATGCCGGCCCCGGCGGTCATCGCGACGAAAGCGTGATGCTCCTTGCGATCGGCGATACCCGGCAAAACACACCAAGGGGAATGCATAATGGGCGAAATGATCGATCTCACGGCGTCCTGTGGACACATATTCCAGGCCTATCTGACGGGCGATCCGCACGCGCTGCGCGGGATCGTCGTGGCACAGGAAATTTTCGGGGTGAACCGGCACATACGGCGGGTTTGCGACGAACTGGCCGGCTATGGCTATCAGGTCATCGCGCCGGCGTTGTTCGACCGCGTCGAGCGCGGCGTCGAACTCGGCTACACCGCGGCGGACATCGCGCGCGGGCTCAAGCTGCGCGAGCCGATCGAAGAGGCCGCGGTGCTGCGCGATATCGAGGCCGCGGCGGCCAAGCTGGCGCCGCGGCCGACCGGTATCATCGGCTATTGCTGGGGCGGGACGATCGCCTGGCTCGGCGCGACACGGAGCAAAGCGTTCAAGGCAGCCATCGGCTGGTATGGCGGCGGCATCAGGGCGGCGCAGGACACGCGGCCGAACTGCCCGGTCCAGCTGCATTTCGGCGCCGAGGACAAGAGCATTCCGCTGGCCGATGTCGCGGCTATTCGCCAGCGTCACCCCGAAATCCCGGTTTATGTCTATGACGGCGCGGAACACGGCTTTGGCTGCGAGGAACGGCCGAGCTTCAATCCGCGCGCGAACGAAATCGCCTTGCATCGCAGCCTCGCCTTTTTCGCGGAGCATCTGACCTAGCATCCGATCGCCGCGACCGAGGACGGTGGATTAACCGGCGGCGAGGCATTTCCGGGCACTGGCCGCCATATGCCGCCCTTGGTCTCGGCCAACGAGCGCGCTCCGGCCATGTTGATCACGCCAGCGCGATGGCCGGTGACCGGTTTTTTTTCGCCTGAGAGTTTGAAAAAGAATGCCCTCGCGCCCCAGAATCGACCGGAAAAAATCAATGTTTCAGAGGGCAGTCTTTTTCAAGTTCGATTGATTTTCAGGCTCTGAGGAGAACGCCGCATGAAGCCCCGCCGTCGCACCCTCGCCCGCCTGTTGGCGGCTCTGCCTTTCGCCGCCTATGCCGCGAAGGGCGCGCGCGCTGCCGAGCCGGAGGCCTCTCCGGCACAAGGGCAGATCATGCTGACGATCTTCCTCCGCCATAACGAGGAGAAAACCCTCGATGAGATCAACGCCCATCTCAAGGAGACCGGCTGGTTCAAGAAATTTCCTCCGCCCGGCGTCGAGATCGTCGGCTGGTATGTGATGATGGGGATCGGGCAGGTGGTGATTTTGCGGTTTCCACCCGAGCGGTTGCGGGCCGTCAATGTCGCTGTCGAAAGCGCTGCCTGGGGCGGCTATTTCACGGAGTTTTATCCGACCTATGACTATCGCGCCCTTTGGGAACAAGCAAAGGAAGCCGCGACGCATTGAAGGCCATGCGCAATAGCCCTACGGACGTGGCGATGGCCGCGTGATCACCCTCGCCTCGACCGCCGACCAGACCATCGCCCCGCGCTGTTCCCCGGGCCGTTCCGGGGCCGTAGGTTGGCGGTGCCCGCACGTCCGTGGGGATGGCGGCGCGGATCGCGGTGCCCAACCGGTCGCGGCACCGATCCGGCAGGGGGAGGGTATCGGGCATGCGGATTTTCGTTTGCGAGTACGTCACCGGGGGTGGTTTCTCGGCGACCGCGCTGCCCGATGGCCTCCGCCGGGAAGGCGATGTCATGCTGCGCGGCCTTCTCGGACACCTCGCCAGGCTCGACGGTCTCGATATCGTCATCAGTCGTGACGCGCGCCTCGCTGCCGCGGACCTACCAGCGCGGGTGGTGCCCATTGCCGCCGCGCAAGATCCCTGGCCGGTCTGGGCAGGAATGATCGCGGCGGCCGATATGGTTTGGCCGATCGCCCCGGAAACCAACGGCCTGCTTGAGCGTCTCTCCGCCATGGTGCTGGCGGCGCATCGTCGGCTGATCGGCTCGACACCGGCGGCGGTCGGACTTTGCGCCAGCAAGTTCGCGACCGCCCTGCACCTCAGCGCGCACGCAATTCCCGTCGTCCCGACCCGGCGGCTCATGGACTGGCAGGCGGGAATGATCCCGTCCGCGTCAGGGGAGTTGGTGATCAAGCCGGATGACGGCGCCGGGGCAGAGGATTGTTTCCTGATCGCCCCGCCCGATACGCCCGCCGATTTTCTCCGAAACCAGGCAAGCCCCGTCCGGTTCGTGGTGCAACCCTATGTCACGGGAGCCGCGGCCAGCCTTTGCCTGCTGTGCCGGGAAGGGGAAGCAAGGGTGCTAAGCTGCAACCAGCAACTGGTCGCTCTCGCTCACGGCCAATTCCATTGTCATAGCTGGATTGTCGGTGGCATGGAGAGATATCGCGCCCGTTACGAGCCCATCGCTCAAGGGATCGCGGCCGCCATTCCCGGTCTCGCGGGCTATGTCGGTGTCGATCTCGTCGATGGCGCCGACGGTCCTTTGGTGCTCGAGGTTAATCCGCGCCTGACCACTTCTTATGCGGAATTGGCGGCGAGCCTCAAGGCCAATCCCGCCGCATGGGTGCTGTCTGTCTGCCAGGGCGAGACGTGGCCCGATATACCCCTGCCCCGCCAGCCCTATCATCTCCGCGTTTGAGCCGAAAAGCGCGCGCCGAGGCGGCATCAGAAGTGCCGCGCGTAGAGCCCGAGAAAGAGATCCCCGGCGGCATAGCGGCTGCGATAGGTGATCCGCCGCTGCGCGAGGTGGTGGGGCCGGTCGTGGAGCATGTGGCAGCGCTGGCAGAGGCTTTTCAGATTGCGCAGTCGGTTGTTGGTCGGGTCGTGGTCGAGATGCGCCGCGGCGAGCACGACACGGGTGATGCG
Organism: Pseudomonadota bacterium; assembly: GCA_021801255.1. Lineage (GTDB taxonomy): Bacteria > Pseudomonadota > Alphaproteobacteria > Acetobacterales > Acetobacteraceae > Acidibrevibacterium. The sequence goes on along the minus strand of JAJYYH010000025.1, from coordinate 44,153 downwards.
GAGCGGGATCAGCGCCAGCAGGTTCGGCGTCGGGACGGGCCGGCCCCGGCGATCGCGCCAAGTCTGCCGCCTCGGGTCAAACCAGCGCCCGTCCGGCAGGCAGCGGATCAGGCCGCCATGCGGTCGGCCGCAGCGTTCGCACACGCCGCCGGCGCGGTCAAAGCGCACCCGCCGGCTGAGTTCCTTCCAGTGCGGCGGATAGAGCGGACGCAGCTCACGGCGGATCGGCATCGGTCAGAAACCGCAAATCAACGACCTTGAACAAGAATGCCCTCTGGAAACATTGGGTTTTTTTCTGTCGATTTCCGCACAAGCGAGCATTTTTTTCAAACTCTCAACCCATAGCTTGTAGCACCGATCCGGGGCTCGTCTCAAGAGAGAAAATCCGATCCCAGAAGGCAATCGGGTGAAGGGTGTATCAGGCGTTTTTTGCATCCGGGAGCGCTTGAAGACCAGGGGTCCCACCCCTGGCCTGAAGCGGAGGGAGACGATCAAACCGCAATCAGCCCTCCGAGCGCCGCGAGATTGCCCAGATGATGATCGGCATCGCCGAACAGCGTCTCGATCATGGTCATGCGCTTGAAATAGTGCCCGACCTTGTATTCCATGGTCATGCCGATGCCGCCGTGGAGCTGGATTGCTTCCTGTCCGACCCTGCGCCCGGAGCGGCCGATCTGCACTTTCACCGCCGCCATGGCGCGGCGCCGTTCTTCAGCATCGGCCTCGCCCGCCATCATGGTGGCGAAAAAAGCCATGCTGCGCGCTTGTTCGATGGCGACGAACATATCGACGGCGCGGTGCTGCAACACCTGGAACTGACCGATCGGGCGACCGAACTGCTTGCGGGTCTTGAGATAGTCGAGCGTCGTCTCGTGCATGACCGCCATCACCCCGATCGCCTCGGCCGCCAGCGCCGCGATCGCCTCATCGACGACGCGTTCGATCGCGGAGAACCCGCGATCCGGCGCGCCAAGCGGCTCGCCGGCGGCGCCGGCCAAGGTGATTTCCGCCGCGCGCGTGCCGTCCTGCAAGGCATAGCCACGGCGGGAAACGCCTGGGGAGGCGGCATCGACGAGAAAGAGGCCGATGCCATCGTGATCGCGCCGCGCCCCCGAAACGCGCGCGCTGACAATCAGTCGATCGGCGGAATCGCCGTGTAGAACAAGGCTCTTCTCGCCGCTGAGGTTCCAGCGGGTGCCCTCCCTTGTCGCCGTCGTTGCGATATCGCTAAGATCATAGCGCGCTTGACGCTCGCTCTGGGCAAAGGCCAAGCGCAGCTCGCCGGCCGCGATCGCGGGAATGAGAGCGGCGCGTTGCGCCGCGCTCGCGGCATGGCGCAAGAGGCCGCCGGCGAGCACCACGGTCGCGAAATAGGGTTCGAGCACCAGGCCGCGCCCGAACGCCTCCATGACGATCATGGTCTCGACCGCGCCACCGCTGAACCCGCCTTCCGCCTCGGCGAAGGGCAGGCCGAGAAGCCCCATTTCGGCATACCGCGCCCAGAGATCGGGGGCATAGCCCTCCGGAGTTTGCAGATATTTCTTCCGCTGCTCGAAATCGTAATGCTGGGCGATGAGTTTCTCGACGCTGTCCTTGAGTAGCGACTGTTCCTCGCTAAGATCGAAATCCATGTTTCCCCTCAGAGGCCGAGAATGGCCTTGGCGATGATGTTGCGCTGGATCTCGTTCGAGCCACCATAGATCGAGATCTTGCGCCAGTTGAAGTAGGTCGGCGCGGCGGGGGCGGCATAATCGGGGCCGATCGGCGGCTCGTTCCAGCCTTCCTCGAATTGCGGCTGATAGGGCATGGCATAGGGCCCGACCACGTCCATCAGCAATTCCGTCGTCGCCTGCTGGATTTCCGAGCCCTTGATCTTGAGGATCGAGGAGGCGGGATCGGGCTTGCCGCGCGCGCCCCGGCGCTCATTGGCGACAACCCGCAACTGTGTCAATTCCAACGCCTTCAATTCAACCTCGACAGCGGCAAGCTTTTCGCGAAACCGCGGATTGTCGATCACCCGCTGCTCGCCCGCGCGCTCGAGTGCCGCCAATTCCTTGATGCGGCGGATGCGCTCCTTGGAAGTGCCGACGCGGGCGATGCCGGTACGTTCGTTGCCGAGCAGGAATTTGGCGTAGTCCCAGCCCTTGTTTTCTTCGCCGACGAGATTTTCGACCGGCACCTTGACGTCATCGAGAAAAACCTCGTTGACCTCATGCCCGCCATCGATGGTCTGGATCGGGCGTACGGTGATGCCGGGGGTCTTCATGTCGATGAGCAGGAAGGAAATGCCTTCCTGCTGTTTCGCACTCGCATCCGTGCGCACGAGGCAGAAGATCCAGTCGGCGTATTGCGCCAGCGTGGTCCAGGTTTTCTGACCGTTGACGATATAGAAGTCACCTGCACGTTTGGCGCTGGTGCGGAGGCTGGCGAGATCGGAGCCCGAGCCGGGTTCGGAAAATCCCTGGCAAAACCAAATATCGATATTGGCGATCCGGGGAAGAAACGCGCGCTTCTGCCGCTCATTGCCGAAGCTCGCGATGACCGGACCGACCATGCTGACATTGAAGGGCAGCGGTGGCGGCACATTCGCTTGCTGCATCTCGTCCTGATAGAAATAGAGCTGCACCGGGCTCCAATCCCGCCCGCCCCATTCGCTCGGCCAATGCGGCACGGCAAGCCCGCGCGCATTCAGAATGCGTTGGCTGGTGACGATTTCTTCCCGCGAGAGATGCCGCCCCTCGGTTGCCTTGCGGCGGATGGTCTCCGGGATTTCATTGCGGAAGATGTGGCGCATCTCGTCACGAAAGGCGATTTCTTCCTTGGTGAATGCGAGATCCATGACTTTTTGCCTCAGAGGATTTCGAACAGGCCGGCGGCACCCATGCCGCCGCCAATACACATCGTGATCACGGCACGCTTGGCGCCGCGGCGTTTGCCCTCGATCAAGGCATGGCCGGTCATGCGCGCGCCGCTCATGCCATAGGGATGGCCGATGGCAATCGAGCCGCCGTCGACATTGAGCCGATCGTTCGGAATGCCGAGCCGATCGCGGCAATAGAGCACCTGCGAGGCAAAGGCTTCGTTCAGTTCCCAGAGATCGATATCCTCGAGCTTGAGACCCTGGCGTTCGAGCAGGCGCGGCACGGCGAAAACCGGGCCGATGCCCATTTCATCGGGCTCGCAGCCGGCGATCGCCAGGCCACGGAAAACGCCAAGGGGCGAGAGGCCGCGCCGCGCCGCTTCGCGGTCGGACATCACCACGCAGGCGCTGGCGCCGTCGGAAAGCTGGCTCGCATTGCCGGCGGTGATGAAATGCTCCGGCCCGCGCACCGGCTTGAGCTTGGCGAGCCCCTCAAGTGTCGTGTCAGCGCGGTTGCACTCGTCGCGCTCCAGAGTGACGGGGTGATGGGTGATCTCGCCGGTCTCCTTGTTGACCACGGCTTTGACCGTACTCATCGCCACGATCTCGGCATCGAGCCTTCCCGCCGCCTGCGCCGCGGCGATGCGCTGCTGGCTCTGCAGCGCGTATTCGTCCTGCGCCTCGCGCGAGATTTTGTAGCGGGCGGCCACGATATCGGCGGTCTCGATCATCGGCAGATAGATTTCCGGCTTGTGCGCCTCGAGCCATTCGCTGCGGGCGTGGTGGCGATTGGCGTGATCCTGCACCAGGCTGATCGATTCGAGTCCGCCGGCGACCGCCACGGGCACGCCATCCAGGATCACCCGCTGCGCGGCGATGGCGATCGCCTGAAGGCCCGACGAGCAGAAGCGATTGACCGTCATCGCCGAGGTGCTGACCGGCAAGCCAGCGCGCAACGCCGCCTGGCGGGCGATGTTGCCGCCGGTCGCCCCTTCCGGCTGGGCGCAACCGAGCACCACCTCCTCGACCTCGGCGGGATCGATCCCGGCGCGGCTGACGGCATGGCGGATGACATGGCCGCCGAGATCGGCGCCATGGGTGAGATTGAAGGCGCCGCGCCCGGCTTTGCCGATGGGCGTACGAGCGGTGGCGACGATGACGGCTTCGACCATGGGTATTTTCGCTCCTCTCACTCAGCGCGACGCGGTGGCGTCGGCTGGTCGCTTGTTGGTTTCCTGCTCGATCAAGTCACGTTTGGAAAGCTTGCCGACCGGGGTGCGCGGTAGGGCGTCGCGAAATTCGAGCGCCGTCGGCAGTTCGTGGCGCCCGAGCTTGTCGGCGAGAAACGTGCGCAATTCCTCGAGCGCGAAAGGCGCCGCGCCTTCGCGCAAGGTGATGAAGGCTTTTGCCGCCTGGCCGCGATAGGCATCGGGCACGCCGATCACGATGACCTCGGCAACCGAAGGGTGCTCATAGATCGCGTTTTCGATCATCGTCGGATAGACGTTGAAACCGCCAGAGATGATCATGTCCTTCTTGCGGTCGACGAGATAGAATTGCCCCGTCTCGTCCATGTAGCCGATATCGCCGGTGAGGAACCAGCCATCGGCGAAGGCGCTTTGGGTTTCTTCCGGGCGTTTCCAATAGGATTTGGTGACGTTCGGCCCCTTGATGCGGATCTCGCCGTGCTCGCCGGGCGCAAGGACACAGTGAGGGTCGTCGAGAGCGGCGATATCCATCTCGATCCCGGGCAGCGGCACGCCGATCAGCCCGGCGCGATAGGCCTGGCCGGGCAGCAGCGAGGTGCCGGCGGGCGAGGTTTCCGTCATCCCCCAGCCGCCGCCGAGACGATGGCCGGTGAGCTGCTCCAGCCGCTCGGCGACGTCTTGCGGCAGCGGCGCGCCGCCGGAGCCGATCGAACGTAGCGACGATAGATCGCATTGTCCGAGATTGGGGTGATTGGCGAGCGCGATCCACATTGTCGGCACGCCAGGAAAATTGGTCGCCCGCTTCTCGCTGATGTCGCGGAGCGTGGTCTCGACATCAAAGCGTGGCCGCAAGAGCTGCTCGACGCCATTCCTGATGCCGAGCAAAAGCACGTTGGTCAGCGCATAGATATGAAAATAGGGGAGCACGCCGATGATCTTGTCGTCCGGTTGTGACCCTCGCCCGGTGCCGGCAAGCCAGGCGTTATAGATCGCGACCGCGCCGGTAAGATTGCCATGGGTCAGCATCGCCGCCCGCGGCAACCCCGTGGTGCCGCCGGTATATTGCAGAACCGCGACGTCATCTGGCGTGAGGCGCGGCCATGCCGGCGGTGCCGGCGCTTCGCCGAGGCTTGCGAAATCGATTGCGCCCGCTGGCAGGGGCGAAAGCGCGGCCGGCAGCTTCCCCCAGGCATCGGCGGCGCCGACCACGAGATGTTTGGCGATCCCCTCCCGCAGCAGCGTTTCGGCCGGCCCCATGAGGCCCGCGAGATTGGCGGTGATCAGAATGCGAGACTCGCTATCCTCCATCTTATATCGGAGCGCGCGCGGCGGATCGAGTGGCGAGAGATGGACGACACGGGCGCCGGTGCGGAGCACCGCGAAAAACGCGATCGGATGATAAGGAAGATTGGCGAGATAAAGCGCAACCGAGCGCCCGGGCCCGGCGCCCAAGCGGGCAAGGCCGGCGGCGGCGCGCGCAACGGCGGCGCCGAATTCCGCGAAACTCATGCGCCGATCGTTGAATTCGAACGCCGGCCGGTCGCCATAAGCGGCGACCGCTTCATCGAGCATGTCGGTCAGCGTGCCGGTGGCGATCTCCGTCCTCCAGTCGAGACCGGGAGGGTAGATCGCTTCCCACGGATGCCGACGTTGTCCGCTCATCGCCGTCTACCCTCCCTTCTCAGCCCACCCTTCCCAGCGCGCCGCTCACGTCGCGATCGTCTGTACCGGCAGGCTTGCGAAACCGCGGTTCTCGGCTACGAGTTTTTCGAGCAGGGCGGCGGGTTTGAGCGTCGCCTCGCCGGTCGCCTGGGCGTAGTGGGCGAGGCGATCGCGGATCGCGGCGAGCCCGATCTGGTCGGCATAAAACATTGGTCCGCCGCGTCCAACCGGCCAGCCATAGCCATAGATCCAGATGACATCGATATCGCTGGCGCGCATCGCCATCCGCTCCTCGAGGATGCGCGCACCCTCGTTGATCATTGGATAGGTCATGCGTTCGGTGATCTCCTCGGCGCCGATCGTGCGGCGCTTGAAACCGAGCCGGGCCGAGGTCTCGACAATGATTTTTTCCACTTCCGGGTCGGGAACCGGCGTGCGCGATCCGGCCTCGTAGCGATAATATCCGCTGCCGGTCTTTTGGCCGAACCGCCCGGCCTCGCAGAGCACATCGGAAATCGCCGCCTTCACCCCGCGCGCTTTTCTGATGCGCCAGCCGACATCGAGCCCGGCGAGATCGCCCATCGCGAACGGTCCCATCGGAAAGCCGAACGCCAACACCGCCGCATCGACATCCCAAGGCAGCGCGCCTTCGAGCAGCAGCATCTCGGCTTGCGTCGTGCGCCGCGCCAGCATGCGGTTGCCGACGAAGCCATCGCAAACGCCAACCACCGCGGGAATTTTGCCGATCTGTTTCCCGATGGCGATCGCGGTCGCCAGCGCCTCGAACGATGTCTTGCTGGCGCGGACGATCTCGAGCAGCCGCATGACATTGGCCGGGCTGAAGAAATGCATGCCGAGTACGTCCTCGGGCCGTTTCGTCACGGCGGCGATCTTGGTGACATCGAGCGTCGAGGTGTTGGAAGCGAGCAGCGCTCCCGGCTTGGCGAGGCGATCGATCTCGCGGAATAGTTTCTGCTTGAGATCCATCTCCTCGAAAACCGCCTCGATGACGACATCACCCTCGGCGACGGCGGCGAAATCCACCGTGCCCTCGATCAGCGCCATGCGGCGTTCCATTTCGGGTGCGGCGAGGCTGCCGCGCGCGATGGCGATGCGGTAATTCTCGGCCACGCGATCGAGCCCGCGCGTGAGCGCTGCCCGATCGGTCTCGATGATCCTGACCGGCACGCCAAAATTCGCGAACGACATGGCGATGCCGCCGCCCATCGTGCCGGCGCCGATGACGACGGCGCGGGCGATGCGCTTGGGCTTCACCCCCCCCGGCATGTCGGGGAGTTTGACGGCCTCGCGCTCGGCGAAGAAAAGATGGCGCTGCGCTTTCGATTCCGGGCTGTTCAGCAGCTCCATGAACAGCGCCGCCTCGCGCTTCTGGCCCTCATCGAAGGGGAGCGAGACCGCGGCGCGAATGGCCTCCACGCATGCCTTCGGCGCTGGCAGGCCGCGCCCGCGGCGCAGCAGTTTTTCCGCCGCGCGGTCGATCAGCTTGGGGTCGGCCTTGGCGGGGGCGAGCTTCTCATCAATGTCGCGGACCCGCCGCAACGGCTTTGCCGCCGCGATGACGCGGCGCGCGAAGGCCACCGCTTCCGCGCGAAACGGCCCGCTCAGGACCGCATCGATGATGCCATCATGGAGCGCTTGCTCGGCGGCGACCGGATCGCCCGAGACGATAATGTGCACCGCGCGCTCAACGCCGGCGAGGCGCGGCAGGCGCTGCGTGCCGCCGGCGCCCGGCAACAGGCCGAGCTTGACCTCGGGCAGGCCGATCCGCGCGCCCGGCGCGGCGACGCGGTAATGACAGCCGAGCGCGAGTTCGCAGCCGCCGCCCAAGGCCTGGCCGCTGAGTGCCGCGATCACCGGCTTTTCCATCGCATCGAGGAGATCGATGATGTCGATCAGGCCTGGCGCCTGGCGCGGTTTGCCGAATTCGCTGATATCGGCGCCGGCCGAAAAAGCACGCTCGGTGCCGATCAGAATGACCGCCTTGACCGCCCGATCCGCGCGTGCCTGTCCGAGCGCCGCTGCCAGCCCGCTCCGCAAGGCGTGGCCCAGTGCGTTGACCGGTGGATTATCCATCCCGATCAGCGCGATCTGGCCGCCTTCCAGATGCTCCAGATGTACCACGGCGTTGATGTTTCCCATGAGCGCTCTCTCCCCTGGCCTCTCTTGTGTCACACTTCCAGCCATTCCTGGCGGATTTTTGCATTGCTGGCAAACGCCGCGGGCGTGCCCTCGAAGACCACGCTGCCATGACCCATGACGTAGAGGCGGCGGGCCAATTTCAAGGCGATCGTCAGCTTTTGCTCGACGAGCAGAATTGTCACGCCAAGCTCCGCAACTCTCGCGAGAAGTTTCTGGATGCGCTCCACCATCATGGGCGCCAACCCCTCGGTGGGCTCGTCCACCATGAGCAAGCGCGGATTGCCGAGCAAGGTGCGGCAGATGGTGAGCATCTGCTGCTCGCCGCCCGAAAGCGCATCGGCAGGTGCCTTCGCGCGCTCCGCGAGGCGCGGAAACAGTGCGTAGGCGTCGGCCAAGCGAAAGCGTTTTTCCCCGTGCCTGTCGGCTTTTTCACCGAGGACGAGATTTTCCTCGACGCTCAGGCCAGGAAAGATCGCGCGATCCTCGGGCACGTAGCCGAGCCCGCGCCAGGCCACTTCATGCGGCGCCAGCGCGCTGATCTCCTCGCCGTCGAACATAATCGATCCGGCGCGGGTGATCGCGCCCATGATCGCTTTCAGCGTGGTTGAGCGCCCGGCGCCGTTGCGCCCGAGGAGCGCCACGATCTCGCCCGCGGCGATCTCGAGATCGACGCCGCGCAGCACTTGGCTCTTGCCGTACCAGGCGTCGAGCCCGCGCACGCGGAGCATCACGCGAGGTCCTCGGCGGCGGTGCCGAGATAGGCCGCGCGCACCGCGGCATCGCCGCGCACGGTTTGCGGCGAGCCGCTCGCGATCACCTGGCCTTCGGCGAGAACGCTGATGGTATCGGCGAGATCGAAGACCACCGAGAGATCATGCTCGATCAGCACCAGGGTTCGCCCGCCAGCGAGGCGGCGCAGGAGAGCGACCGCGCGCTCGGTCTCGGCGCGGCTCATGCCGGCGGTTGGCTCGTCGAGCAGTATGGTGTGCGCCCCCCCGATCAGCGCCAGGCCGATTTCCAATGTTCGTTGTTCGGCATAGGCGAGGGCGGCGGCGGGCACGTTGCGGCGCGGGGTGAGATGGAGATTTTCGAGCATGTCCAGGACGCGGCCGTGCAGACCGGGATAGCCCGCAACCGAGCGCCAATAGGCGTGGCCGCAGCGCGCCTGCCACATCGCCGCGACGCGCAGATTCTCGAACACTGAAAGCCTTGGGAAAAGGCTCGTGACCTGAAAACTGCGCGCCAGGCCGTGACGGAAGACGCGATGCGGCGAAAGCCCGGTAATGTCGTGGCCCGCGAGGCGAATGCGGCCGCGATCGAGCTTCAGGCGGCCGGTGATGAGATGAAAAAGCGTCGATTTGCCAGCCCCGTTCGGGCCGATGATGGCGTGGCAGGATCCCGCCCTGATGTCGAGCGAGACGCCGCGAATGATGGCGGTCGCACCAAAGCTTTTATGGAGATCCTCGAGCGCCAGCGCGGTGTTTTCGGTCATCTCGGCGTCCCGCGCGCGAGAAGCGTGTGCGCCTCCTGCCAAGCCGCCCGTGCCCGGGGCGCGAGGCTGCGGAGCGCGAGAAGCCCCCCCAGCAGCAACAGCGTCGGCGCCACCCACGCCACCGGATCGGTCGGCATCACGGCAAAGCCGAAGAGCCGCCCCGGTGCCCCGCCGCTCCGCACCGCCTGAAGCCGATAGGCCATCTCGGCCAGACCAATGAGGCCGGCAAGTGTCAGCAGAGCCGCCGGCACGACGGCGAGATAGCGTGCCAACAGGCGATGGCCGAGGCCTGCGCGCAGGAGCGGTGCGTGGCTCAGGATAATCCCCGACAAGCCGCCCGGCGCCCACAGCACCATGAACACGAACAGCAGGCCGGAATAGAGCTGCCATGCATCGGTGAGGGTGCCGAGCGCCATCTGCAGCAAGGTGACGACGATCGCGCCCAGCACCGGCCCCCAAAAAGTGCCGACGCCGCCGATATAGGTCATCAGCAGCACCGCACCCGACGCCGCCGAGCCGATATTGCTGACCGTGACGATTTCGTCATTGAGCGCCTGCATGCCGCCGGCAACCCCGGCAAAGAGACCGGCCAGAGCGAAGCACAGAAAACGGATGCGGGCCGGATCGTAGCCGAGAAAATCGACCCGCAATGGATTGTCGCGCACCGCGTTGGTGAGCCGGCCGAGCGGGGTGCGCGTGATCGCCCACATCAGCACTGCCGCGAGCAGCGCCCAGGCGGCGATGACATAATAGATCTGCAAGGCGGCGCCGAAATCGAAGCCGAACAGCGCGGGCTCCGCCGAGCGGTCGCCGGAGACGCCCTCCTCGCCGCCAAACCATTGCGGCAGCATGACGACGAAGGCGACCGCCAATTCGGCGATCCCGAGTGTCACCATGGCAAACGAGGTGCCTTCGCGGCGGGTCGCGACCCATCCCGCCGGCACGGCCGAAACGAGGCCCCCCAGCGCACCGGCCAGCGGCAACAGCGGCACGGGGAGAAAAATTCCGGCATCGGCGAGTTTCAGCAGATGCATCGTGGCAAATCCACCGAGGCCGAAAAACACCGCGTGGCCGAAATCGAGCATGCCGCCCTGCCCGAGCAGCATGTTGAAGGAGAGCGCGAAGACGATCGCGATCGCCATGCGGTTGAGCAGCGAAATACCGAAGCCGCTGGCCAGCAGATGCGGCGCGACGAGGGCGAGCGCCGCGGTGGCGGCGAGCCAGATCATCCAGGCGCGCGAGCGCCCTGGCACGCCAGCGAGCAGAGCGGTCTGAGGCGCGGCTTGGTCCGCCATTTTAATCGGCGCGCGCGCCCATCAGGCCGCGCGGATGCACGACCAGAACCAGCACCAGGAGAAGGTAGGGCACGGCGGGGGCGGCGCGCGCGATGGTGATTTCCGCCAGGGCGCCATGCGGATCGACCGCCATGCCGAGCCGGCCCAGCAGGACGCCGAGCGGCGTGTCCAGTGTCACGGAGGCGGTTTGAATAAAGCCGATGGCGAGCGAGGCCAACAAGGCGCCGGGAATGGAGCCGAGTCCGCCCATGATGACGACGGCGAAGACGATGGCGCCGAGCGCCTCCGCCATGCCCGGCGAGGTGGTGAAGACATTGCCGCCGATGACCCCGGCGAGACCGGCGAGCGCGCAGCCGGCGCCGAACACCAGCGTAAACACGCGCGGCACGTTATGGCCGAGCATGCCGACCATCTCGGGATGCGTCAGTGCCGCGCGAATGACGAGGCCGAGACGGGTGCGCGCCAGCGCGGCATAGAGACCGGCGAAGATCGCCACCGAAACGCCCATCATGAACAGCCGGTAGGCCTGATAGTTGATCCCGCCAAGGGCGAAGGCGGGGAAATCGAGCACCGCCGGGACGCGGTAGGGCACCGCCGGCCGCCCCCAGATCAGCGGCACGATCTCGCCGATGACGAAGGCGAGACCGACGGTGAACAGCAATTCGGCGAGCTTGCCATGCCGATGCACGGCGCGGAGGCCGTAGCGCTCGACCAGCGCGCCGAGGCCGCCCACGAGCAGCGGGGCGATGATCAGCGCTGGCCAGAAGCCGAGGCCGACGCTGATCGTGTAAGCAAAATAGGCGCCGAGCATGTAAAAACTCGCATGCGCGAAATTGAGCACGCCCATCATGCCGACGATCAGCGTGAGGCCGCTCGAGAGCATGAACAGCAACAGCCCATAGACCAGCCCGTTGAGCAGAACCAGCAGCAGGCCTTCCATGGCGTCGGCCCTGGTGCCGCGCTCAGTCCGGCGCCTTCAGGCTACAGGTGGTCGGCAGCCGCGTCGCCTCGGCGTCGAATCGCTTGATGGTCTTGAAGCCGAGGGGAACGCCGGGAAACATGTGCGGCATGTCGGGGGCGAGCACCGAGATATACATCGGTTGCAGCAATTGATGGTTGTCGGCGCGGATTTCTTCCGCCCCGAGCGGGGTTGAGAATTTCATCCCCGAGAGCACCCGGCTGACCTTCAGGGGATCGGTGCTGCCGGCCTCCTTCATCGCCGCGGCGAGCGTGTCGATCATATCGACGACGCGCCAGTAGTAGAAATTCTCGTGATATTTGGCGTTGAATGCGGCAGCCATCTTGTCGATCGCCGGAGCATCGACATTCTCGTGCCACTCGCTGATCTGGGCATCGCCCTTGCCCGCCATGCCCACCGCCTGAACGGTTTCCCGCGCGCCGAGATAATAGGTGAAGAAGGTGGCGTTAAAGCCGGTATCGGCGGCGGCCTTGACCAGAAGGGTGAGATCGGCGCCCCAATTGCCGGTGACGACGGCATCCGCGCCGACGGCGCGCATCTTGGCGATGTAGGGCGTGAAATCGGTAACTTTGCCGAGCGGCACGCGCTCGGCGCCGACGATCGTGAGATCGGGACGCTGGTTGCCGATCATCGCGATCGCGGCTTTTTCCACCGACTGGCCGAAGGAATAATCCGGGTTGAAGATATAGACCTTATGGATATCGGCGCGCCCAACCAGATAGCTCGCCAGGGCCTTCATCTTCATGTCGCTATCGGCGTCGAAGCGGAAATGCCACCAGTTGCACTTGCCATTCGTCAGGCCGGGATCGACGGCGGCGTAGTTGAGATAGACGACGGCATGCGTGGGATCGCGACGGTTGTTCTTCGCTACCGCGTCCGACAGCGCGAAGGCGACCGAGGAGCCATTGCCCTGGGTGATGTAGTGGATGCCGCCATCGATCGCCTTGCGCAGCAGGGTGAGCGATTTTTCCGGGTTCACCTCGTTGTCCATCGCCACCAGTTCGAAACGCCGCCCGGGGCCCGCCGCCTCGGCGGCGTTCACCCGGTCGATTGCGAAACGCAAATGCTCCTCGCCCAATTGCCCGGTGGAGGCGAAGGGGCCGCTCAACGGATCAATATAGGCGATCTGCACGACCTCCGCGGCCGCGGCGTGAGTGGCAGCAAACAGCAGACCGGCGAACACCGGCGCGGCGAGAAATTTCACAACAAGCCAGGAGCGGCCACGCAAATGAGCGGCTATTTTCGGCATCGACGCCTCCCCTCGTGCCTGACCCATCCCCGATCTTCGGGCCCTGGCCCCAGGCGCCTGCACAACCCGATCATTTTGTCGGCGGATTGCCCCGCCGTTTCACCGCCTCGACCGCGGCGCGCCGGGTTGCTTGAACGCGCCAGGCGATCCCTTGTAGAAAAGAGACTGGCATCGGCCGCGAAGTCGTGTCAATGAACAGGGGATAACCTTTAGGGAAGGAAGTTAACGTGAAGGAAGAATTCTGCCCAGCCGCCGGGATGCCGGGGAATATCGGCTGATGACCCTCCCCTCGGCCATCGCCGAGCGGCTGGCGTTGCCGGCCATTGGCGCGCCGCTGTTCATCGTCTCCAATCCCGATCTGGTGATCGCGCAGTGCACCGCCGGCGTCATCGGGGCGTTTCCCTCGCTCAATGCCCGCCCTGTGGAGATGCTGGGCGAGTGGCTCACGCGCATCCGCGCCGCCCTCGACGCCCATGACGCGGTGCATCCCGAAGCGCCATCGGCGCCCTTCGCGGTCAATCTGATCGTGCATCGCTCCAACGACCGGCTTGAGCAGGATCTGGCGCTCTGCGTGCGTCATCGCGTGCCGGTGGTGATCACCTCGCTCGGGGCGCGCGCCGAGGTCAACGCGGCCATCCATGCCTATGGCGGTCTCGTTCTGCACGACGTGATCAATAACGGCTTTGCCCGCAAGGCGATCGAGAAGGGCGCCGATGGCCTGATCGCGGTCGCCGCCGGTGCCGGTGGGCATGCCGGGCGCATCTCGCCGTTTGCCCTGGTGCAGGAAATCCGCGCCTGGTTCGCTGGCCCGCTGGCGCTTTCAGGCGCGATCGCGACCGGGGACGGGGTGCTCGCGGCGCGTGCCGCGGGCGCCGATCTCGCCTATATCGGCTCGGCCTTCATCGCGACGGCGGAAGCCAACGCCACGGCAGCCTACAAGGAAGCGATCGTTGCGGGCAGCGCCGATGACATCGTCTATACCAATCTTTTCACTGGCGTGCATGGCAATTATCTCCGCGCCAGCATCGTCAATGCCGGATTGGACCCCGATAACCTGCCGCAATCCGACCCCTCGAAGATGAGTTTTTCCAGCGATCGGAAGAAACCATGGAAGGATATCTGGGGCTCCGGCCAGGGGATCGGCGCGGTGCGCGACGTGGTTCCGGCAGCAGCGCTGATCGCCCGCCTCAAGCGCGAATACGCCGCCGCGCGCCAGCGGCTTTGCGCCTGATCGCCGCTAGCCGCGCGGCGTGAGCCGGGCCGCGATGTCTTCCACCACGGCGGCGAACATCGCCCCGTTCAGTCGCCCCGTCGCGGTATTGTAGCGCGAGACGTGGTAGCTGTCGGCGAGCAGCAATCCGTCGGGGAGCTGGTAGGTGGCGCCGTGGCGGAAGCGGAAGCGGGCGGGCGGAATGCCGCAGGCCTTGAGCACCGCGCCATGGGCGACGACGCCGAGCGCCAGCACCGCCTCCAGCCGCGCCATTTCCTGCAACGTCGCCATGAGAAAGCGGTTGCAGGTATTGATCTCGCCGGGCTGCGGCAGGTTGGCGGGCGGCGCGCAACGCACGGCATTGACGATGCGGCAATCGCGCAAGGCGAGCCCGTCATCGGCCCGCGCCTCATAGCTGCCCTCGGCAAAGCCGAAGCGGAGCAGGGTTTCATAGAGCAGCGTGCCGGCGAAATCGCCGGTGAACGGCCGGCCGGTGCGGTTGGCGCCTTTCAACCCAGGCGCCAGCCCGACCACCAGCAGTCGGGCATCGCGCGCGCCAAACCCCGGAACCGGGGCGTTGAACCACGCGGGATAGGCTTGGCGGTTGGCGGCGCGGTAGCTCACCAGGCGCGGACAGAGCGGACAATCCGCCCCCGGCTCGCTCGCCAGGGACGCGGATACAAGAGACATGTCCGATTCGTGGCGCTCCATTTTAATTTTAGATTTCATCGTGGCCGAGAGAAGGGTCGAGTCCACCGGGGCGCGGCGTGAAGCGCGCGCGCGGCTCGGTCTGGCGGCGGGTGAACTCGGGGGCGATCTCGGCCAGCTCGATGAACTGGTCGGCCTGACGGCGCAACTCGTCGGCCACCATCGGCGGGCTGGTGCGGATCGAGGAGACCACCGACACCCGCACGCCGCGGCGCTGCACGGCCTCCACCAGGCGGCGGAAATCGGCGTCGCCGCTGAACAAGACCGCGTGATCAAGCCGGGGGCTGAGTTCGAGCATGTCGATCGCCAGCTCGATATCCATATTGCCCTTGACCCGCCGCCGCCCGGAGGCGTCGGTGAATTCCTTGGCCGGCTTGGTGACCAGCGTGTAGCCGTTATAGGCGAGCCAGTCGGTGAGCGGTTTGAGCGGCGAATATTCCTCGGTCTCGAGCAGCGCCGAATAGTAATAGGCGCGGATCAGCTGCGCGCGGGCGCGGAAAAATTCCAGCAGGCTGCGGTAATCGACATCGAAGCCGAGATTGCGCGAGGCGGAGTAGAGATTGGCGCCGTCGATGAAGAGCGCTAGACGTTCATTGGCAACGAAATCCATGGTTTCAAAACCTTCTCTTGACTGCAATGGCGTATTCCTGCGCCGCATGAACGGCCCATCAGGCAAGGATACGCCATTTTCACATACCGAGGAAAGGGATCGTAATGGCGGGGGGACAACCGGGATGATCCTGATCGCGCTCGGCGGCAATCTGCCCGGCCAGGATGGCGCGTCGCCGCTTGCGATCTGCCGTGCCGCCGCTGCGGCGCTCGCCCGCCTCCCCGGCCTCGTGGTCGAGGCGATCTCGCCCTGGTATGAGACCGCGCCGCTGCCACCCTCCGGCCAGCCCCCCTATGTCAACGGCGTTGCCCGGCTCAAGGGGGTGGCCGAACCGGCGGCGCTGCTCGCGTCCTTGCAGGCGATCGAGGCGCGGTTCGGGCGTAAGCGCGGCGTGCCCAACGCGGCGCGCACCCTCGACCTCGACATCATCGATCTCAACGGCATCCTGCGCGACGCCCCCGATCCCATCCTGCCCCATCCGCGGGCCCATGAGCGCGCCTTCGTGCTCGCCCCGCTCGCCGATGTCGCGCCCGAGTGGCGCCATCCCCGCCTGCATCGCTCGGCCGGCGCGCTGCTCGCGGACTTGCCGCCACAGCCGATCCGCCGTCTCGCCGCTGGGTCGCGCCCCTTGCCCTGACCGCATTGCGGACGTATCGGCAAATCGACGCAGCAGAGAAATGGAGAGCGCCATGGCCGCCATTGCCGACATTACCGCCCGCGAGATCCTTGACAGCCGCGGCACGCCGACCATCGAGGTCGATGTCGCGCTCGATAGTGGCGAGATCGGCCGCGCCGCCGTTCCCTCGGGGGCCTCGACCGGAGCGCATGAGGCGGTCGAATTGCGCGATAACGATCCCGCCCGCTACGGCGGCAAGGGGGTGCGAACGGCGGTGGCCCATGTCGAGGGCGAGATTTTCGACGCGCTCTCCGGCCGTGATCCGACCGAGCAGCTGCTGATCGACGAAACCCTAATCGATCTCGACGGCACGCCCAACAAGGCGCGGCTCGGTGCCAATGCCATGCTCGCGGTCTCGCTGGCCGTCGCCAAGGCGGCGGCGCTGGCGCATGGCCTGGCGCTCTGGCGCTATCTCGGGGGCCCGCAAGCGCGCATCCTGCCGGTGCCGATGATGAACATCGTCAATGGCGGCAAGCACGCCGACAACCCGATCGACATCCAGGAATTCCTGATCCAGCCGATCGCCGCGCCCTCGATCGCGGAAGCGGTGCGGATGGGGGCCGAGGTTTTCGCCGCGCTCAAGAAACTCCTCGCCGAGGCCGGGCTGAACACCAGTGTCGGCGATGAGGGCGGTTTCGCGCCCAATCTGAAATCGGCCGACGAGGCGCTCTCCTTTATCGCCCGCGCGGTGGAAAAAGCCGGCTACCAGCTCGGCGAGGAAATCACCCTCGCGATTGACTGCGCCGCCAGCGAGTTTTTCAAAAACGGCCTCTATGTGCTCGCGGGGGAAGGAAAAACCCTCGATGCCGCCGGCATGATCGACTACCTGGAGGGGCTGCTCGGGCGCTATCCCATCGCCTCGATCGAGGACGCGCTCGCCGAGGATGACTGGGCGGGCTGGAAGCTCTGTAGCGAGCGGCTGGGCGGGCGGGTGCAACTCATCGGCGATGATCTTTTCGTGACCAACCCCGAGCGGCTCAGGCGGGGCATTCGCGAGGGCATCTGCAACGCCATCCTGGTCAAGCTGAACCAGATCGGCACGCTGTCGGAGACGCTGGAGACCGTCGAGATCGCGCACCGGGCCGGCTATCGCGCGGTGATCAGCCACCGCTCGGGCGAGACCGAGGATACCACCATCGCCGATCTCGCGGTCGCCACCAATTGCGGGCAGATCAAGACCGGCAGCCTCTCGCGCTCCGACCGGCTGGCGAAATACAACCAGCTCATGCGCATCGAGGCCGAACTCGGCCCGTCGGGGCGCTATGCCGGGCGGTCGATTCTGCGCGCCTGAGCCCCGGCGCTCCCGGCCGGCGCGCCGCGGGGAAAATGACCAAAATGACATGACGAAAAAAACACCAGGCGGAGACCACTCAGTTACCTTTGTCGGGCTTCAATGGCGGTTCCCGAAGCGCGATGGAGGAACCCGATGTTTAGCGTCCATTTTCGCCGCCTCGCCCTCGCCCAGGGCTTGCTCGGCGACGCCACGCCGGAAGCCCGTGACGACGCGCCGGTAACCCCGGCGCACCAGCTCAGCCCCCCGCGCCCCGAGGCGCCACGCGCGCCGGATGCCGAGGCCGACGAGGTCGAGGCAATGCAGGGCTGAGTTGAAGCCGCCGCGCTTGACGACGGGCGCCCTCCAAGATCATTAGTACACAAATGATCCTAGGGCGCCTTCCCCATGGGGGCGGCAAGCGCGGGAGAGTGGCGTGGCGAGGCAGGCAGTGTCTCCCAGGGCCCGGGCGGAGACGATCGCCCCGCTTGGGAATGACCTCGGGGATTATGTGGTGGAGGCGCAGGTGGGGTTCCTGCTGCGCCGCGCCCATCAGCGCCATGTCGCACTATTCCAGGATTTGATGGGCGCGCGCGATCTCACGCCCACCCAGTTCACCGCGCTGATCAAGATCGTCGAGCGGGGCGCCGTCACGCAGAACCTGCTCGGCCGCTTCACCGCCATGGACCCGGCGACGATCCAGGGTGTCGTGCGCCGCCTGCTCGCCCGCGATCTCATTCGCCGCGACGCCGATCCCGCCGACCGACGCACCCATGTGCTCCGCGCCACCGCCACGGGGCTTGAACTGGCGGGCCAAGCCGTGGCATGCGCAAGGCGCATCACCGAGGCGACGCTGGCCCCGCTGGCCCCGGCGGAGCGCGCGCTTTTTCTCGCCCTGCTGCGGAAACTGGTTTGACCCATGGACACTCTCCCCCCGACGCTCGAAACCGAGCCGACCCTCGGCTTTGGCCTTGATTTCGCCGCCCTGGCCGCGCGGGACGGGCTGATCCGGCTCGATCAGGCGTTTCTCGCCGCCCTCAATGCCGCAGATCCGGCGCTCGCCACCCGCCTGCTCGCCGCCCGCGCCGCCCCGGAGACGATCGCGGCCAAGGACGAGAGCGAGTTGGTGATCGCGCTCGGCCGCCATCTCGACCATTTCGTCGCGACCCTGTTCGGGATCGAGGCCGAGACCGATCAGATCACCCGCCGCACCCAGGCACTCGATCCGATCCACGCCTGCAAGCGGCTTTTCGTCCAGCGCCAGGCGGTCCGCCAGCATCCCGAGGCGGCGGAGTTCGACGGCGACGCCCTGCGCGCCGCGCTTGAGGCGAAATTCGGCGCGCCGCTGACCGAGGCGGGCTTTGCCGCCGCCGTTGCCGCTTTCGAGGCCGCCGGCGACGAAGCCGGGCTCGATCTCGCGCGCCGCTATGCCGCCTGGGCGGTGCTGAGTGACGCCGGCCAAGCGCGGCACCGCGATGGCACGCTTTTCAAGGTGCCGCACAAACCCGATCCCGCCCGTCTCGTTCCCGTCGAAACCATTCTCCGCGACGGCGTCACCATGCTGCGTCTCCCCGCGCATGATTGGCGCGCGCGCGATGGCTTCGCGCTCACCGATCCCGGGATGAACGACCAACAGGCGCTCGATCAGGTGAATTACTGCATCTGGTGCCACAATCAGGGCAAGGATTCCTGCTCGAAGGGCCTGCGCGACCGTAAAAGCGGCGAATTCCAGAAATCCCCCTTCGGGGTCACCCTCGCCGGCTGTCCGCTTGAAGAAAAAATCAGCGAAATGCACACCCTCCGCGCCGAGGGCGCGGCGATCGGCGCCTTCGCCATCATCGCCATCGACAATCCGATGATGGCGGCGACCGGGCATCGCATCTGCAATGACTGCATGAAGGCCTGCATCTATCAGAGGCAGGATCCGGTCGATATTCCCCAGGCCGAAACCTCCATCCTCCGCGATATCCTGGCGCTGCCCTGGGGGGTCGAGATCTACGCGCTGCTGACGCGCTGGAACCCGCTCGATATCCGCCGCCCGCTGCCGCGCGCCGAGAGCGGGCGGGCGGTGCTGGTGGTCGGGCTCGGCCCGGCCGGGTTCACCCTCGCCCATCATCTGCTCAATGACGGCCATAGCGTGGTCGCGATCGATGGGCTCAAGATCGAGCCGCTCGGCTTCGATCCCCATGCGCCAATCCGTGACGCCGAAACCTTGTTCGAAAATCTCGACGACCGGGTGATGGCGGGGTTCGGCGGCGTCGCCGAATACGGCATCACCGTGCGCTGGAACAAGAACTATCTCAAGCTGGTCCGCCTCCTGCTCGAGCGGCGGGCAGGGTTCGCGATGTTCGGCGGCGTGCGTTTCGGGGGGGGTGCCACGCTTTCCATCGATGACGCCTGGGCGATGGGGTTCGATCATATCGCGCTCGCCATGGGGGCGGGGCGGCCGACGGTGCTCGACGTGCCGAACGGGCTCGCGCGCGGGGTGCGCCAGGCGTCCGATTTCCTGATGGCGCTGCAATTGACGGGGGCAGCGAAATTTTCCTCGATCGCCAATCTGCAAATCCGTCTCCCGGTGGTGGTGATCGGCGGCGGCCTCACCGCGATCGATACCGCGACCGAGAGCCTCGCCTATTATGTCCGCCAGGTGGAGAAATTCGCCCGCCGCTATGAAACCCTGATCGCCGAGCGCGGTATGGACGCGGTGCGCGCCACCTGGTCGGCGGAGGAACGCGAGATCGCCGCCGAATTCCTCGCCCATGCCGATGCCATTCGCGCCGAGCGCGAGGCGGCGGCGGCGTCCGGCCGGGCGCCGCATTTCGCGCCGCTGCTGGAGTCCTGGGGTGGCGCCACCATCGCCTATCGCCGCCGGCTGATCGACGCGCCCTCCTATACCCTCAATCACGAGGAGGTCGCGAAAGCGCTCGAGGAGGGCGTGCGTTTCGCCGAGGGGCTGACGCCGGCCGCGGTTGAGGTCGATCACTTCGGCCATGCCGCGGCGCTGCGCTGCCGACACGGCGATGGCAGCGAGGTGGTGCTGCCGGCGCGCGCCATTCTCGTCGCCGCCGGCACGCAGCCCAACACCGTGCTCGCCCGCGAAGACCATCGCATCGCCCTCGATGGCCGCTACTTCCAGGCGATCGACGAGGATGGCGCCCCGGTCTCGCCGGTGCGCGGCCTCGCCAAGCCCGCGCGCGCCGAGGTGCTGATGCACCGCGCCGCCGATGGCCGCTTCATCAGCTTCGTGGGCGATCTCCATCCGAGTTTCTTCGGCAACGTCGTCAAGGCGATGGGCAGCGCCCGGCGCGGCTATCCGGTGATCTCGCGCATCCTCGCCGCCCGCCCACCGGCATCGCCGGGTGCTGCCGAGGTGATCGCGCGCAGTCGGGAGGCGCTGGTCGTCAGCGTGCATGCCGTCAATCGCCTCACGCCGACCATCGTCGAGGTGGTGCTGCACGCTCCGGCGGCGGCACGCGCCTTCCGCCCCGGCCAGTTTTTCCGCCTGCAGAATTACGAGCGCCTGGCCCCGCGCCTCGAGGAGCCGGGGATCGGCGAGACCCTGCTCGCGATGGAGGGGCTCGCCATGACCGGCGCCTGGACCGACCCGGCGCGCGGCCTGGTCGCGGTGATCGCGCTCGAAATGGGGGGGAGTTCCGATCTCTGCGCGACGCTGGCGCCGGGCGAGCGCGTGGTGCTCATGGGGCCGACCGGAACGCCGACCGAGTTGCCGGCGGGGAGCACCGTCGCGCTGATCGGCGGCGGGCTTGGCAATGCCGTCCTGTTCAGCATCGGCGCCGCCTTGCGCGCGCGGGGCACGCGCGTACTCTATTTTGCCGGCTACAAGAAGATGATCGACCGTTACAAGATCGAGGAGATCGAACGCGCCGCCGATGTCATCGTCTGGTGTTGCGACGAGGCGCCCGGCTTCACCCCGACCCGGCCACAGGATCGGAGTTTTGTCGGCAATATCGTCGCCGCCATGGCCGCCTATGGCGAGGGCCGGCTCGGCGCCCAGGCGGTGCCGCTCGCCGCGTGCGAACACCTCGTCGTCATCGGCTCGGATCGCATGATGCAGGCGGTGGGCATGGCGCGGCATGGCGTTCTGGCGCCGCTCTTGACGCCCGGCCACAGCGCCATCGGCTCGATCAATTCGCCGATGCAGTGCATGATGAAGGAAGTCTGCGCGCAGTGTCTCCAGCCGCAGATCGACCCCGTGACGGGGGCGCGGAGCGTGGTGTTCTCCTGCTTCAACCAGGATCAGGGGCTGGATCGGGTGGATTTCCCAGCGCTCGCCGAGCGCTTGCGCCAAAACAGCCTGCAGGAAAAACTCACCGCGCAATGGATCGACCGCGCGCTGCGGCAATTGAAGATGCGGCCAGTGGCCTCGTGACGTGGGTTGGGGGGCGCTGCTCCCAACCGGGTCGAGGGGCAGCGCCCCTCGCCTGAACTCTTGAGGAAGGATACGCACCATGGCACTCGCCACCGGGCCGGAAACCCAGACCGGCAAACTGGTCATCCGCAATATCGGCCTGATGCTCTCGGGGGCGCTCGAAGCCCCGATCCTCGATGCCGACACCGTGGTTGCCGAAGCCGGGCGCATCAGCGCGTTCGGGCGCGAGAAGGATTGCGATATCGAGGCCGCGCGCGTGGTGATCGACGCGCAAGGAACGACGCTCGCCCCCGGCCTGATCGACAGCCATGTTCACCCGGTGTTCGGCGACTGGACGCCGCGCCAGAACCAGCTCGGCTGGATCGAGAGTTTTCTCCATGGCGGCGTCACGACGATGATCTCGGCCGGCGAGGTGCATCTCCCCGGCCGGCCGCGCGACATCGTCGGCGTCAAGGCGCTGGCGATCACCGCCGAGCGCGCTTTCGCCAATTTTCGTCCGCTCGGGGTCAAGGTCCGGGCCGGCGCACCGGTGCTCGAGCGTGGCATGGTCGAGAGCGATTTCGCCGAACTCGCCGCGGCTGGCGTAAAACTGCTCGGCGAGGTCGGCCTCGGCACTGTGAAAGCCGGCTACGAGGCCAAGGAAATGGTGGCGTGGGCGCGCAAATACGGCATCCAGAGCACCATCCACACCGGCGGGCCGAGCGTGCCGGGCTCGGGCTATATCGATGCCGATACCGTGCTCGAGGCCGATGCCGACATCATCGGCCACATCAATGGCGGGCATACGGCGCTGCCCCCCAGGCAGATCCGTTGTCTCTGCGAGGACTGCCTGCGCGGCATCGAGATCGTCCATAACGGCAATGAACTCGCCGCCCTCAGCGCGCTCCGCTTCGCAAACGAACTCGGCCAGCTCGCGCGCGTCATTCTCGGCACCGACAGTCCCGCCGGCTCCGGCGTGCAGCCGCTCGGCATCCTGCGCCTGATTGCGTTTCTCGCGAGCTTCGGCGACGTCCCGGCCGAGATCGCGTTCTGTTTCGCGACCGGCAACACGGCCCGGCTGCGCGCCCTCGATGGCGGCCTGATTGAGGTCGGCCGGGCGGCCGATTTCGTACTGATGGACCGCGCCCAGCACAGTTCCGGCAAGGATTTGCTGGAGAGCGTGCGACTGGGCGATCTCCCCGGCATCGGCATGACGGTAATCGACGGCATCGTGCGTACCGGGCGCAGCCGCAACACCCCGCCCGCCGAACGCATTCCGGAGGTGGTGCACGCGGCGCATTAGCCGATCTGGCCTGCCGCGCCGGGGGTCGCCATTTTTCCTCTTGCCTCGGCGCGCGCCCTGCCTAGGCTGGGGCATCGATACCGACCAGAGCGGGGGAGGAAAAAACCGTGGATTTCGCTTATTCTGACAAGGTCAATGCCTTGCGTGAGCGTCTGCTCGCCTTCATGGACGAGCATATCTATCCCAATGAGGCAACCTATCAGGCCCAGGTCGAGCAGGCCGCCGATCGCTGGCAGCCGGTGCCGATCATCGAAGCATTGAAACCCACGGCCCACAAGGCCGGCCTCTGGAACCTGTTTCTGCCCCATTCCGCCTACGGTGCCGGCCTGACCAATCTCGAATATGCCCCGCTCGCCGAGATCATGGGTCGCGTGCAATGGTGCTCGGAGGTGTTCAACTGTTCGGCGCCCGATACCGGCAACATGGAAACCATCGAGCGCTATGGCAGCGAGGAGCACAAGAAGCGCTGGCTCGAGCCGCTGCTTGAGGGAAAAATCCGCTCCTGCTTCTCGATGACCGAGCCCGAGGTGGCATCCTCGGACGCGACCAATATCCAGACCCGGATCGAACGCAAGGGCGACGAATATATCATCAATGGACGCAAATGGTGGTCGTCCGGCGCCGGCGATCCGCGCTGCGCGGTATTCATCGTCATGGGCAAGAGCGACCCGCACAATCCGGACAAATACCGCCAGCAATCGATGATCCTGGTGCCGCGCGGCACACCGGGCGTCACCATCAAGCGCATGCTGCCGGTGTTCGGCTATGACGACGCGCCGCACGGCCATGGCGAGATCGTGTTCGAGAATGTCCATGTGCCGGCCTCGAATATTTTGCTCGGCGAGGGCCGCGGCTTCGAGATCGCGCAAGGCCGGCTCGGGCCGGGGCGCATCCATCACTGCATGCGCACGATCGGGCTCGCCGAGCGGGCGCTGGAGAAAATGTGCAAGCGCGTCACCGAGCGCGTCGCGTTCGGCCGGCCGCTCGCCGAACAAGGGGTGATCATCGAGCGCATCGCCAATGCGCGCATCATGATCGACCAGTCGCGCCTGCAAGTGCTGCACGCGGCATGGAAGATGGACAAGGTCGGCAACAAGGAAGCGCGGCGCGAGATCGCGGCGATCAAGGTGGGGGTGCCGAACATGGCGTGCCAGGTGATCGACTGGGCGTTGCAGGCGCATGGTGGTGGCGGCGTCACCAGCGATTTCGGCATCGCGCGCATGTACGCGACGGCGCGCACCATGCGCATCGTCGATGGGCCGGACGAGGTGCACCGCTTCCAGCTTGGCCGTCTCGAACTCGCCAAATACCGCCCGGCGCGGCCTAACTCATGAGCAAGAACCTCTTCGATCTCTCGGGCAAGGTCGCCGTCATCACCGGCTCCAGCCGCGGTATCGGCCGCGCCATCGCGGAAGCGATGGCGGCGCACGGCGCCAAGGTGGTGATCTCGAGCCGCAAGCCGGAAGCCTGCGCCCCGGTCGCGGAGGCGATCACCAAGGCCGGAGGCGAGGCGATCGTGATCCCCTGTCATATCGGCCATAAGGAGCAGCTTCAGGCGCTGGTGGAAAAAACCACCGCGCATTGGGGCGGCATCGACATTCTGGTGTGCAATGCCGCGGTCAACCCCTATTTCGGCCCCTCGGCCGGGATCCCCGATGACGCCTATGACCGCATCATGGGGGCCAATGTGCGGAGCAATTTCTGGCTCTGCAACATGGCGCTGCCCGGCATGGCGGCGCGCGGCGGCGGCGCGATCATCGTCGTCTCCTCTATCGCGGGCCTCCGCGGCACACCGCTTTTGGCCGTCTATGGCCTCTCCAAAGCCGCCGATATGCAGCTCGTGCGCAACATCGCCGTCGAATGGGGGCCGAAGAATATCCGCGCCAATTGCCTGGCGCCGGGCCTGATCCGCACCGATTTCGCCCGCGCGCTCTGGGAAAACCCCGAGATCGGCGAGAAGCGCTCGCGCGATACGCCGCTGCTGCGCATCGGCGAGCCCGACGAAGTCGCGGGCGCGGCGGTGTTTCTCGCGGCGCCCTCGGGCAGCTTCACCACCGGCCAGACCATCGTGATTGATGGCGGCGTCACCATCGGCTCGCTGATACAGGCGGCCGGCTGAACCACCATGACGGAGGGAGTTCCCGAGCTCGTTCCGGTTCTACCCAATCACCGTTTCGACGAAGCGGCGTTGGCGCGCTACCTCGCCGAAACCCTCCCGGACTTTGCCGGGCCGATGGTGGTGCGGCAATTCCAGGGTGGCCAATCCAACCCGACTTTTCACCTTCGTGCCGGGGCACGCGACTATGTGCTGCGCAAGAAGCCGCCGGGAAAATTGTTGCCCTCGGCGCACGCCGTCGATCGCGAATTCCGCGTGCTGAAGGCGCTCGCCGGCAGCGCGGTGCCGGTGCCGACGGTGCATCTTCTGTGCACCGATCCGGCGGTGATCGGGCAGATGTTTTACGTCATGGACTACGTGCGCGGTCGGGTTTTCGCCGATCGCGCACTGCCCGGCATCGCCCCCGCGGAACGGGCGGCGATGTATGACGACATGAACCGCGTGCTTGCGCTCCTTCACGGGCTCGACTATCGCGCCTTGGGTCTTGGCGATTTCGGACGGCCGGAGGGCTATGTGGCGCGCCAGACCGCGCGCTGGTCGCAGCAATACCAGGCTTCCCGCACCGAGGACGTGCCGGCCATGGAAGCGCTGATACGCTGGCTTCCCGCGCATCTCCCCGACAACGAGGAAGCCGCTATCGTGCATGGCGATTTCAGGCTCGGCAATTTGTTATTTCATCCGACCGAGCCGCGCGTCGTCGCGGTGCTCGATTGGGAACTCGCAACCATCGGCCATCCGCTCGCCGATCTCGCCTATAATCTGCTCACCTATCGCCTGCCGGAAGCCGCGGGCGGGGCGGCGGAGGCGGAAATGGTGGCGCTCGGCATTCCCGCCGAGGCCGCCTATGTCGCGCGCTACAGCGAACGCAGCGGGCGCGCGGCCGGCCCGGAACTCGAATTCATGATCGTCTTCGCGATGTTCCGGCTCGCCGCCATCGCCGCCGGCGTCTATCGCCGGGCGCTGGATGGCAACGCGGCCGACGCGCGGGCCTTCGAGCGCGGCCACATCTTCAAGGAAATCGCCGAGCGCGCCTGGCAGTTCGCGCAACGGCTCGAACCGAGAGCGGAAAAATCCCGCTAATAAAAACCCGGACGCGGCCCCGACCCTATTTTGCTGCGAGATAGTCTCCGCAGGCCCTTGTGAGATCAAGAACCTTGCAAAATTTCATTTACAGGGTATACCACATCATACAAACGCATGTTGGCGCGCGCGGCTGCCCCCCAGATACGACGCGTCGCGATAAACGCGCGTCGCCGCATGACCTAGGATAAGCAATTCCCAACCACGGAAGGCTCCGATGAGAACACTCTCAGGAACCATTGTGGCAACCCGCATCCAGGATCGCGATATCCGGTTTTTTGTGCATAATTCGCAGGATTATATCCAGTCGCATCATTTAC
The DNA here is from genome assembly GCA_021801255.1 of Pseudomonadota bacterium. Taxonomy (GTDB): domain Bacteria; phylum Pseudomonadota; class Alphaproteobacteria; order Acetobacterales; family Acetobacteraceae; genus Acidibrevibacterium. The sequence goes on along the minus strand of JAJYYH010000025.1, from coordinate 17,586 downwards.
AAGGCATTTTTTATGAACGTGAGGAACTGGCCATCATCTCGCGGCATTTCCATGAAGGTGGTGTTTTTATCGATATTGGCACGAACATCGGCAACCACACGATTTTCATCGAGAAATTCTGCAATCCCCAGCGCATTATCACTTTCGAGGTCAATCCGATCGCGATCGAGATTTTGCAGGTCAACATCCTCCTTAACGCTTTGGCGAAATGCGACACTTCTTGCCTCGGTTTCGCGCTTGCCGCCGGGGCGGGCATGGCAAAGTTGGTGCAGCCCGACCCCAACAATCTCGGCCTCACCATGGTAGAGCCCGATCCCGCGGGACGCGTACGCGGCATCGCCGGCGACGAGGTGCTGGCTCATCGCCGGGTCGATTTCCTGAAAATCGATGTCGAGGGCGGTGAAATGGCGGTGCTGGCGGGGCTGGCCCAGACCATCGCGCTGTGGCGCCCGGCGATTTTCATCGAGGTCGATGACCACAATGCTCCGACTTTCGCGGCCTGGTGCGCGAGCGCCCGCTATCGCCGGGTGGATGCGTTTCAGCGCTACGAGGGCAAAACAAACTATATGATTTTGCCCGATGAACGGGCGTGAGCGGCGCATGCCACCCGGGGCTCACCGCCCGGGCTTCATCCGCTGGGGCTCATCCCCTGGGGCTCAATGCGCCGCGGCCCAGTTTTCTCCGATCCCGGTCTCGACCACCAGCGGCACGCTGAGCGAGGCCGCTTCCTGCATCACGTCGCGCGCCAGCCGGGCGGTGGCCTCGCCCTCGTGCCGTGGCGCCTCGAACAGCAATTCATCATGAACTTGCAATAAAAGCCGCGCCGCGAGCCCGGCTCCGGCGAGGGCCTCGGGCAGACGCACCATGGCGCGTTTGATGATATCGGCCGCCCCCCCCTGCAGTGGCGCATTGATCGCCTGGCGCTCGGCATAGGCGCGGCGCGCGGCGTTGCGCTCCGCGATGCCGGGGACGTAGCAGCGCCGGCCGAACGGCGTCAGCACGTAGCCGCGGGTGCGGGCCTGATCCTTCATCCGTTCCATGTAGGCTTGGATTTCGGGGTAGCGGGCGAAATAGGCCGCGATGTAAATCCGCGCTTCCTGTGGCGAGATGCCGAGCTGACGGGCCAGGCCGAAGGCGCTGATGCCGTAGATGATGCCGAAATTGATCGCTTTCGCCCGCCGGCGGGTGAGCGGATCCATTCCGGCGATCGGCACGCCGAACACTTCGGAGGCGGTGCGCGCGTGGATATCCTCGCCCTCGGCGAAACTTTTCTTGAGGGCCGCGATATCGGCGACATGGGCGAGCAGGCGCAGTTCGATCTGCGAATAATCGGCGCTGACCAGGACATGGCCGGCCTCGGCGATGAAAGCACGGCGGATGCGCCCGCCTTCCTCGGTGCGCACCGGGATGTTTTGCAGGTTGGGATCGGTCGAGGAGAGCCGCCCGGTGCTGGTCGCGGCCATCGCGAAGCTGGTGTGCACACGGTTGGTTCGCGGATTGATCTGCGTCACCAGCGCATCCGTATAGGTCGATTTGAGCTTGGCGAGCTGGCGCCATTCGAGAATGCGGGCGGGCAGCTCGTGGCCCTCCTCGGCGAGCGTCTGCAACACCGCGGCATCGGTTCCCCAGGCGCCGGTTTTCATCCGCTTGCCGCCAGGGAGTTTCATCTCATCGAACAACACCGCGCCGAGCTGCTTGGGGCTGCCGAGGTTGAACGCGTGGCCGACCAGCGCATGGATGTCACGCTCCATCACCGCCATGCGCTGGGCGAACTCCTCGGAAATGCGCGACAATTCGGCGGCATCGACCTTCACCCCCGCCGTTTCCATCGCCAGCAGCACCTTGATCAGCCGCCGATCCACCTGCTCATAGAGCGCGAGCGCGTGGTTTTCGCGCAAGGCGGGACGGAGCTTGTGCCAGAGCCGCAGCGTGACATCGGCATCCTCGGCGGCATAGGCGGTGGCGCGATCGAGCGGCACTTCGGCGAAGGCCTGGCGGGTGCGCCCGGTGCCCGTCGCCTCGTCGTAGCTGATCGGGCGATGGCCAAGATGCAGCAACGAGAGTTCGTCCATGCCATGGCCATGCGCGCCGGCGGCCTGGGCGTAGGAGATCAGCATCGTATCATCGAGCGGCGCGATGGCGGAAAAACCGGCGCCGTCGAGAATGGCGAGGTCGAATTTGGCGTTCTGGAAAATTTTCAGCACCGAGGGATCGCCGAGCAATGGGTCGAGCGCGGCGCGGGCGTGTGCAAGCGTGATCCGTGGACCCTCGCCAACATGGCGAAGCGGCACGTAGCAGGCATGCCCCGGCGCGGTGGCCAGCGAAAACCCGATCAGTTGGGCGCGTTGGGCATCGAGCCCGTCGGTTTCGGTATCGAGCGCGACCAGGCCCGCCTCCCGCGCCGCCGCGATCCAGGCGGCAAGGGTCGCCGTGTCGGTGACGCACGCATAAGGACCGAAGGGCGGCGCCGCGTCATCGGCAACCGGCGCCGGCGCGGCGGCCGGCGCTTCGAGCCCGAGGCGATGCAAGACGCTGCGAAAATCCTGGCGCGCCAGCCAGGCGGCGAGCCGCGCGGTATCGGGCGGCTTCAGCGCCAACGCCTCGAGCGGCAGCGGCAGCGGCGCATCGTCACGCAGTGTCACGAGGGCGCGCGACAGCCGCGCCGCCGCGGCATGCGCGACCAGCGCCTCCTGGCGCTTCGAGGGTTTCATCCCCGGCGCCGCCGCCAGCACCGCCTCCAGCGAGCCGTATTCGTCGATCAGTTGCGCCGCGGTTTTCGGCCCGATCCCCGGCACGCCAGGAATATTGTCCACGCTGTCGCCCATCAGCGCCTGGAGATCGATCAATTTTTCCGGCGCGACGCCGAATTTTGCCACCACCTCGGCCGGCCCGATCGGCTTCTGGCGGATCGGGTCGAGCATTTTTATTCCCCCGCCAATGAGCTGCATCAGATCCTTGTCGGAGGAGACGATGGTGACCTCGCCGCCGGCGGTCGTAGCGGCGCGGGCGTAGGCGGCGATCAGGTCATCGGCCTCCCAATCGGCGGCCTCGATGGCGGGCACGCCGAAGGCCTCGGCGGCCTCGCGCACCAGGGCGAATTGCGGGACGAGTTCGGACGGCGTCTCCGGGCGCTGCGCCTTGTAGGGCGGATAGAGACGATTGCGGAAGGTCTGTCGCCCGGCGTCGAAAATTACCGCGAGATGGCTGCCGGTGTGCTCGCGCAGGAACCGCGCGAGCATGTTGGTGAAGCCGAGCACGGCGTTGACCGGCGTGCCGTCCGGCCGGGTCATCGGCGGCAGGGCGTGGAAGGCGCGAAAAATGAAGCCCGAGCCGTCGATCAGGATGAGATGCGGCAGGACGAGATGCGGCCGCGTCGCCGCGCTCGTCCCGGCTGCGGCTTCGGTCATGCCTCAATGCTCGAGGGCGGGGGACACGCCCTCGTTCAGAACATAGAGGCGCGAGCAATAGGGGCACATCACCTGGCGGTCGGGGATGCGCAGATAGACGCGGGGATGGCCGAGCGGCCCGTCGCCGCCATCGCAGGCGACGACGCGCTGATCGACATGGATGATCTCGGTCGGGGTGGGAGCTTGGGTCGGGGCGCCGTCGGGCATGGGCCGTCCTCTCTGGTCGCGATGCGGGCGGGATGATAGCGATGCGCTCCATGGTTTCAACCGCTTCGCCCGCCAGAACCATCGGACGGCGCGGCCTGACCGGTGCCTGCGCCGCGTTTCTGGCGGCCTGCGCCGCCCGGCCGCTTCCCGTCCTCTCCCGGCCGAGCCCCGCCGGGCCGGTCTCGGGCCATTTCGTCATGGCCGGCGGGGTGCGTCTGCCCTATCGCCTCTATCCCGCCGACGGCGCGGCGGTTCCACGCGCCGTCATGCTCGCGCTGCATGGCTTTAACGACAGCCGCGATGCCTTCGAATATGCGGCACCGGCCTTCAACCGCGCCGGCATCGCGCTCTACGCCCCCGATCAGCGCGGATTTGGCGCCGCGCCGCAGCGCGGATTCTGGCCCGGCAGCCGCGCCCTCGTTGCTGATGCCGCGACCATGGCCATGGCCGTGCAAACCCGCCATCCCGCGACCCCGCTCTATCTGCTGGGCGAAAGCATGGGCGGCGCGGTGCTGATGTGTCTGGCGACCAGCCCGCACCCGCCGCCCGTCGCGGGCTATGTGCTGGTCGCCCCGGCGGTGTGGGGCCGCGCCGAGATGAACCCCCTGATCCGCGGCACGCTCTGGCTCAGCTCCACTCTCGCGCCGGGCTGGCGGCTGACTGGGAGTGCCGCGCACATCACCGCGAGCGATAATCTCGACGCGCTGATCCGCCTCTCCACCGACCCCCTCACCATCCGCCGCACCCGCCTCGATACCACGCGTGGCCTGGTCGATCTGATGGACCAGGCGCTGGCGGCCAGCCGCGACTTCGCGCAGCCCGCGCTTTTCCTCTATGGCGGCAAGGACGAACTGATACCGCCGCACGCCATGCTGCACGCCTGGCGCCGGCTGGAAGCCCGCCACGATCCGCAAATCCGTTTCGCCTACTACCCCGACGCCTACCACCTGCTGCTCCGCGATCACGCCCGCGCGGCGCCGATCGGCGATATCCTCGCCTGGATCGCCGCGCCGTCCGCCCCGCTTCCCTCCGGCGCCGGCCAGGCCGCCGAGGCCTGGCTGGCCGCGCGACGCGGGTGATTTTTCCATCGCCCTGCCGATCGCCGCGGGCTTTCCGAGCATTGCGGTTGATGCGCCGGGGCTTTATGGAAAGGCCGAGCCTGGCCGCCCGGCGGTTCTGGCGCGCGGATCGTCTTGGTTCTTGTCCTCTCGCCGAAGGAGCGTGTCTGATGCCGCCACGCATGCTGTTCCTGCTGGGTTTTCTGACCCTCGCCGCGTGTGCGGTGACGACGCCCTATGAGATCATGGGCGAGCCCTTCGCCTCGCCGATCGGCACCCAGGAGGCGCGCCAGGCGCAGATCCGTCGCGCCGCGACCGGGCTCGGCTGGACCATCACCACGGATGATCCCGGCCATCTCATGGCGGTCAAGGACGGGGTGACGGTGCTGGTCGAATACACCCCCGAGGGCTTCTCGCTGCACGAGACCAATCCGCCGGCCGACCCCAATATCGTCGAGAAATGGAACGCCGCCGCCGAAGCCCTGGAAAAAAGCATCCTCGCGCAATCGCGCGCCTGATCGCAGGGCGGCACGATCTATACGCTAAATTGACGAAATCCCTGCTATATCGCCCGGCCGCGCGGGCAAGGCGAGCCGAGCCAGCGCTCTGGCGTGATCACCAAGGGCGGAAGGGGCTTGCATGCGTATCACGATGATCGGTGGCGGCTATGTCGGGCTGGTCTCGGCCGCCTGTTTCGCGGAATTCGGCGTCGAGGTCGCGGTGGTGGAGGCCGATCCCGGCAAGCTCGCCGAACTCCGCGCCGGGCGCATGCCGATCTACGAGCCAGGGCTGGAGGCGCTGGTCGCGGCCAACGTCGCGTCCGGGCGGCTTTCCTTCACCGCCGATCTGCCGGCGGCCCTCGCCGAAACCGGGGCGGTGTTCATCGCCGTCGGCACGCCGAGCCGGCGCGGCGATGGCCACGCCGACCTCTCCTATGTGTTTGCCGCCGCCGAGCAGGTGGCGCGCGCGCTCACCCATCCCGCGGTAATCGTCACCAAATCGACGGTGCCGGTCGGCACCGGGCGGCGCATCGCGCAATTGCTCGCCGAGGTCCGCCCCGATCTCGCCTGCGCGGTGGCGTCGAACCCGGAATTTTTGCGCGAGGGGAGTGCGATCGCCGATTTCATGCGCCCCGACCGGGTGGTGATCGGGGTCGAGGACGAGGCCGCGCGCGAGGTGCTGCGCCAGATCTATCGCCCGCTCTATCTCATCGAAACGCCGATCGTCTTTACCAATCTCGAAACCGCCGAGCTGACCAAATACGCGGCCAACGCCTTTCTCGCCATGAAGGTCGCCTTCATCAACGAGATGGCCGATCTGGCGGAAAAAACCGGGGCGGATGTGCATGATGTCGCGCGCGGCATCGGGCTCGATGGCCGCATCGGGCGCAAATTCCTCCATCCCGGCCCCGGCTTCGGCGGTTCCTGCTTCCCCAAGGATACCCTCGCCCTGATGCGCATCGCCCAGGACGCCGGCGCGCCGAGCCGGCTGATCGAGAGCGTGGTCGCGGTGAACGATGCGCGCAAGGCGGGGATGGCGGCGCGCATCATCGCCGCCTGCGGCGGCTCGGTGCGCGGCAAAACCATCGCCGTACTTGGCCTCACCTTCAAGCCCGAGACCGACGATATGCGCGATTCGCCGGCACTCCCCATCGTCTCGCGTCTCATCGGTGACGGCGCGCGGGTCGCGGCCTACGATCCGCAGGGCATGGAACAGGCGCGCGCGCTTTTGCCCGAACAGGTCGAATACTGCCAGAGCGCGCTCAAGGCCGCCGAGGGGGCAGATGCGCTGGTGGTCATCACCGAATGGAACGAGTTCCGCGCCCTCGCGACCGCGCGCCTCGCCGAGACCATGCGCGGGCGGGTAATTGTCGATCTGCGTAATATTTTCGACCCCGCGGCGATGCGCGGCGCTGGCTTCGCCTATCACGGCATCGGCCGGCGGAGCGGGTGAATGTCGGCCGGCGCGTCGGCCCCCTACCCCTACCCGGACGCCTATAATCCCGATCTCCTTGAGCGTATCCCGCTCTGGTCGCGCCGCGTGCTCGATATCGGCTGTGGCACCGGCGTGCTCGGGGCACGGTTCAAGCAACGTAATCCTGCCGCCCAGGTCATCGGCATCGAGACCGACGCCGGCGCCGCGGCGCGTGCCAAAACCCGGCTCGATCAGGTTTTCGTGGGCGATATCGAGGCCCTTTCCTTTCCCGATGCGCTCAAGGGGACGTTCGATTGCCTGATCTACGGCGACGTGCTCGAACATCTGCGCGACCCCTGGGCCTTGCTCCGCCGCCATGCCGCCCTGCTCGCCCCGCAAGGCGTGCTGCTCGCCTGTGTGCCCAATGTCGAGCATTGGAGCTTCGTCGCGCGCCTGCTCCAGGGACGCTGGGCCTATGAGGAAACCGGCCTCTTCGATCGCACCCATCTGCGCTGGTTTTCGGCGGAAACCCTGCGCCGGGCGCTGACCGAGGCCGGCCTCGTCCCGCTCGACAGCGCGCCGCGGGTGTTCGAGCCGGAAAAAGGCCAGCGTTTCATCCTGGCCATCACGCCGGCGCTCCAGGCGCTCGGCGTCACCCCCGAGGAATACGCGCGCCGCGCTTTGCCACTCCAGTATATCTGGCGGGCGCGGCCGAGCCCGCCCGAGCGTCTGACGGTATTTTCCACCATGCTCAAGCCGGTGGGCGGCGTCAGCCATGTGCGGGTGATCGAGCCGATGCGGGGGCTCGCGACCGACCCCGAAATCCGCGCCGGCCTCGCCGATCTCCGCACGCTCGCCGCCCAGGCGCCCGAGGGGCCGAGCATCGTCATCCTGCATCGCCCGGCGCTGATCGGGGAGGGCGGGCTCGCGAGCCTCCGCCCGCTGATCCAAAAAGGCTATTTGCTGGTCTGCGAATTCGACGATCATCCCGACTATATCCCGGTATTGCAGCAGCGGCCGATGTATAATTTCAGCGCCGTGCATGCGATCCAGACCACGACGCCCGTGCTCGCCGAGGTGCTGCGCGCCGCCAATCCCGAGGTCGCGGTATTTCCCAATGCGGTGAGCGCGTTGCGCGAGCCGGTCAATTTCGCCGATCCCTCGCGGCTCACCCTGTTCTTCGCCGGGATCAACCGCGAGGCGGACTGGCCGGCGCTTCTCCCCGCGCTCAACCGGGTGGCCGCCGAGGCCGGCCCGCGCCTCCAGGTCAAGGTCTTGCACGATCGCGGCTTCTTCGCGGCGCTGGCGACCCCGCACAAGAGCTTTTCCCCGATGCTCGACTATCCCGACTATCTCGCCGCCCTGGCGCAGGCCGAAATCTCGTTCATGCCGCTCCAGGACACGCTATTCAACCGCTGCAAATCCGACCTCAAATTCATCGAGGCGGCCGCGGCGGGGGTCGCGGCACTCGCCAGCGATACGGTCTATGCCGGCAGCATCGCCGATGGCGAGACGGGGATGATTTTTCGTAACCCGCAGGAGCTGGAAATGAAGCTGCGCGCGATGCTCGCCGACCCGGCGATGACCCAGAGCCTCGCCCTGCGGGCGCGCGCCGAGGTGGCGCGGGCGCGCATGCTGGCCTCCCAAATCCTCCCCCGCATCGCCTGGTATCGCGATCTCTGGCAGCGCCGCGAAAGTCTCCACGCGGCCCTCCTTGCCCGCGTTCCCGAACTGGCGATGCCGCCGCCCGGCCTCTAGGCGCGGTCTCCCCTGCCGATAAGGAGGTTGCCTCGGCCTCGTTCCGGGCATATCGATACCGCCACGCGAAAGCGCGGTTGCAGCAGGAGCATGGGATCATGGGCTTCAGGGTCGCGGTTGTGGGTGCCACCGGCGCGGTCGGGCGGGAGATGCTGAAGACGCTCGCCGAGCGCGATTTTCCCATCGACGAGGTCGCCGCCGTCGCCTCGGGCCGCTCGGCGGGCAGCGAGGTATCGTTCGGCGAAAAAGCCGTGCTCCAGGTCAAAAGCCTGGAAAGTTTCGGCTTTTCCGGCTGGGATATCGGGCTCTTCAGCCCCGGCGCCGCGGTCTCGGCGGTGCACGCGCCGCGCGCCGCCGCCGCCGGCTGCGTGGTGATCGACAATACCAGCCAGTTCCGCATGGAGCCCGACGTGCCGCTGGTGGTGCCCGAGGTCAACCCGCAGCACCTCAAGAATTTCCGTAAGCGCAACATCATCGCCAATCCCAATTGCAGCACCATCCAGATGGTGGTGGCGCTGAAGCCGCTGCATGAGCGCTTCCATGCCCGCCGGGTGGTGGTCGCGACCTATCAATCGGTCTCGGGCGCGGGCAAGGAGGCGATGGACGAGCTTTATGCCCATTCGCGCGCGGTTTTTGTCGGCGACCCGACCACGCCGCAGCAATTCACCAAGCAAATCGCCTTCAACTGCATCCCCCAGATCGACCGTTTCATGGACGACGGCGCGACCAAGGAAGAGTGGAAAATGGCGGTCGAGACGCGCAAGATCCTTGACCCCGACATCCAGGTTTTCGCCACCTGCGTGCGCGTGCCGGTGTTCATCGGCCATGGCGAGGCGGTGAACGTGACCTTCGAAAACCCCGTGAGCGTGGCCGAGGCCCGGCGCCTGCTGCGCGCCGCCCCCGGCGTCGAGGTGGTCGATACGCGCGAGGATGGCGGCTATGTCACGCCGCTCGAATGTCAGGGCGAGGACGCGGTGTTCGTCAGCCGCCTGCGCGCCGACCCGACCGCGCCCAACAGCCTCGCCTTCTGGTGCGTCGCCGATAACCTGCGCAAGGGCGCCGCCCTGAACGCCGTGCAGATCGCCGAAACACTGATCGCCGAGAGCCTGCTCACCCGCCGCGCGGCTTGAAGGGAAGGCGAGGGCTCCGCCCTCGACCCGCTGGGGCCAGTGGCCCCAGACCCCCATCCCGGAGGCTTGCCGGGAAGGGCGCGACACAGACGGTGGCCAGCGCACGTCAGCGCCCCTTCCCGGCAAGCCTTCAGAAATAGGGTCCAGGGACTTCTGTCCCTGGCGGGGTCCAGGGGCGGCGCCCCTGGCCTTCCCTTAAAAATCGAGCGCGAGCTGGCGTGCTTGGTGGGCGTTTGGAGGTGGCGAGAAGAGGGTGCAATTGAGGCTGGCGCGGGCGGTGGTGAAGCCGTGTTTATGGAGGGCCCGGGTGAAGCGTTGCGCGAGCAGGCTGGCGTAGGGGCCGCTGCCACTGAAGCGGCGGTGGAATTCGGCATCGTTCAGCGCCCCGGCGCGGGTTTCGCGAATGAGGCTGAGCACGTGGCGGGCCCGGTCGGGGAAGTGCGTGGCCAGCCAGGCCTCGAACAACGCGCGCAGTTCATGCGGCAGGCGGAGCAGCACATAGCCGGCGTGCCGCGCGCCGGCGGCGGCGGCGGTTGCCAGAATGCGTTCGAGTTCGGCATCGTTGAGACCGGGGATCATCGGGGCGGCGAGCACGCCTGTCGGGATGCCGGCGCGCGACAATTCAGCGATCGCCGCCAGCCGCCGCGCCGGGCTTGCCGCACGCGGCTCCATGACGCGCGCGAGCCGGGGATCGAGCGTGGTGAGCGAGAGATGCACCCGCACCAGCCCGCGCGCCGCCATCGCGCGCAACCGGTCGAGATCGCGCAGCACGCCGGCCGATTTGGTCACGATGGCGACGGGATGGGCAAGCCTCTCCAGCAATTCGAGAATGCCGCTGGTGAGCTTGAGCTGGCGCTCGATCGGCTGGTAGGGATCGGTGTTGGAGCCGAGCGTGATCGGGCGGGCGACATAGCCCGGCTTGCGCAATTCACGCTCCAGGAGAGCGACGATGTCGGGCTTGAAGACCAGTTTGCTCTCGAAATCGAGCCCCGGGGAATACCCGAGATAGGCATGGCTCGGACGGGCATAGCAATAGACGCAGCCGTGCTCGCAGCCGCGATAGGGGTTGACCGCGCGATCGAAGCCGAGATCGGGGCTGTCGTTCCAACTGATCGCCGAGCGGCTGGCGTCGCGGATCAGCTCGGTGGCGAGCGGGGGCGGGTTTTCCGCCGCGGCCGCGAGCGTGTCCCAGCCGTCATCGAAGGGATCGGCGTGCCGCGTCTCGAAGCGGATTTTCGGATTATGCGTCGCCCCACGCCCGCGCGGCGCCGGCCCCGGGAGTGCCGTGGGAGGGAGTCCAGCGGGAGACCCCGGCACGGAGGTCACCCGTGGCTTGCGAAGAGTATCCATCACGTGCACACAACGTTCCTTATTAGTTCCCTTTATACCCTGTGGATATTAACCATTTTTGTCAAGAACAAATTTCGAACATTAACGTTTAGGGAACGCGCCCCGCTTGAACCTCGAGGAGGTCTGCTTTGTCCGCTCTGCCATGCTCTCTCGCCATCATCATTCCAGCGCTCGATGCCGCGGCATACCTGCCGGCGACGCTGGCTGCGCTCAGAGCCGAGGCCAACGGGGCCGCGATCATCCTCGTCGATGGCGCGAGTGGCGATGCTACGCGGGCGCTTGCCGAGGCGGGAGGCGCGCGGGTGTGGCTCGCCGGGCGCGGGCGCGGGCGCCAGCTCGCCGCGGGCGTGGGCGCCGCGCGCGCGGAATTCCTGCTGCTGCTCCATGCCGATACCACGCTCGCCCCCGGCTGGTCCGAGGAGGTCGCGCGCTTCATGACCGCTCCCGAGGCGCATGCCCGCGCCGGCTATTTCCGCTTCACCCTCGATTCCGAGGCGCGGGCGGCGCGCTGGCTGGCCGGTCTCGTCGCCTGGCGGGCCCGCGTGCTCGGTCTCCCTTATGGCGATCAGGGCCTGCTCGTCGCGGCTGAATTTCTTGCCGAACGCGGGGGCGTGCCGCTTCTGCCCTTGATGGAGGATGTCGCGTTGAGCCGCCGCATCGGGCGGGCGCGCCTGGTCGCCTTCGAGACCCGCGCGATCACCTCGGCAGTACGCTGGCGCCGCGACGGCTGGCTGCGGCGGAGCGCGCGCAATCTTTTATGTCTCGGCCTCTATCATCTGGGCCTGCCGCCGTGGCTGATTGCGCGGCTTTACGGGTGAGGGAGGTGGTACTGATTTTTGCCCGCGCGCCGCGGCTCGGGACGGTCAAGCGGCGGCTCGCGGCCGGGATCGGGGCACGCGGCGCGCTCCGCTTTCATCGCGCCATGCTATTTTCGCTCGCCCGCCGGCTGCGCGCCGACCGGCGCCTGCTGCCCTTCGCCGTGATCACCCCGGATCGCGCGCGGCTTCCGGGGCTCGGTCTGCCGCGGATCGGCCAAGGCGCGGGCGATCTCGGGGCGCGGATGGCGCGCGCGCTGGCGCGGTTTCGCCGCCGGCGGGTCTATATCGTCGGCTGTGATATCCCCGGGATCGGCAGTGGCGACATCCTCGCCGCGCGGCGTCTGCTTGGCCGCGCGGATGCGGTATTCGGCCCGGCGCTGGATGGCGGCTACTGGCTGGTCGGGCTCGGCCCGCGCCGCCCGGCGCGGGCGTTTTCTCGTGTGCGCTGGTCGACCGCGGATGCGCTCGCCGATACCTTGATCAACTTCACCGCCCGGCGCGTCGCCTTCCTTCCCTGCCGCCGCGATATCGACACGATCGAGGATTTATGGGCCCAGCAGACGATGCCGCTTCCGAGATCATCCGCCCGGCCGGGCGCCGCCTTCGCCGCACCCGGCTTGCGCCCAGACTCTGGCTCCGGCAAGCGCAATTCTGGGTTGGCGCGATCGTCGTCGCGCTGATCATCGTCGCCTTCTCGCAAGCGTCAGATGCGGCGCAGGTGGTCTTTCAGGCGATCCTGGCGCGATGGGGCGCCTATGCGCCGTTTCTGCTCTCACCGCTCGGCCTCCTGCTCTCGGTCTGGCTCACAAGGCGGTTTTTCCCTGGCGCCCAAGGAAGCGGCATTCCCCAGGTGATCGCGGCCCTGCGCATCAACGACCCGCGCGCGATTTCGGCGATGCTCTCGGCGCGGATCGCGGTGGGCAAGGTGCTGCTGACCCTGCTCGGCCTGGCCGCCGGCGCCTCGATCGGGCGCGAGGGGCCTTGTGTTCAGGTCGGCGCCTCGATCATGGACACGCTGAGCCAGCTCGATCGCCGCCCGCGCCCGCATCTCCGCCGCGCTTTGGTGCTCGCCGGCGGCGCCGCCGGGGTGGCCGCCGCGTTCAACACGCCGCTCGCCGGCATCGTGTTTGCGATCGAGGAGCTGAGCCGCTCCTTCGAGGCCCGCGCCAGCGGCACGACGCTCACGGCGGTGATTCTCGGCGGCATCACGACGCTGGCGCTGGTCGGCAATTACACCTATTTCGGCGTGACCTCGGTCGCCCTCGCGTTCGGCCCGGCCTGGCTCGCGGTGCTGGTGTGCAGCCTCGCCGGCGGGCTCGCCGGCGGCGTCTTCAGCGCGATCCTGGTGCGCGCGAGCCGCGGCTTGCCCGGTCTCGCCGGCCGGCTGGTGATCGACCACCCGTTCGCCTTCGCCGCCCTCTGCGGCTTTCTGCTCGCCGGCATCGGCTGGCTCTCGGACGGCACCACCTTCGGCACCGGCTATACCCAGGCCCGCCATCTCGTCGAGGGCTCGGCGCATGTGCCGTGGGCGTTCCCGTTTCTGAAACTCGCGGCAACGGTGGTTTCCTATCTGAGCGGCATTCCCGGCGGGATTTTCGCGCCCTCGCTCGCGGTCGGCGCCGGGATCGGCAAGCTTTTGGCCCCGCTCGTGCCCGGCGCGCCGGCGGCGGCGATGGTGCTGCTCGGCATGGTCGGGTACTTCGCCGGCGTCGTGCAAGCGCCGATCACCGCCGCCGTGATCGTCATGGAAATGACCGATAACCAGACGATGACGGTGCCGCTCTTGGCCACCGCGATGCTCGCCTTCGCGGTCTCGCGCAGCGTCTGCCGCCGCCCGCTCTATGGCGCGCTCGCCGAGCGCTTTCTCACCGCGCTGGCCCGACGCCCCACCTGAGAGGCAAAAGTTTTTTGGTTCTTTTTTTGCAAAAAAGAACAAATCTTCCCTGTTGCCTTGCGGTCAGGCGCCGCCGGTCGCGTAAGTGCGGAAGGGGAAACGATAATCGAACGGCGAGGACAGCGGCGTCTGCCGCGCCTCTGGCTGCGCCAGACGATCAGTCCGGCCGAGGCGCGTGGTGCAGGGCCACGGTCTCGCCGCCGCTTTCGGGCAGCGCTGGATAGCGTTTCCGCACGAGGGGATCGTGGCCGGGCACGACGCGCGCCGCATCGCCTCCGGCCAGGCGTCGCGCGGTGCGCCAGGCACGCGCCATTTCACCCATGTCGAAGACGATCGGGAAGGGGTTTTCCTGCGCGAAATTGGCATAGTAGTGTGCCGCATCGCTCGCCAGCACCACCGGTCCGCGCGCGGTCTCGGCGCGGACCATCTGCAAGCCCGCGGTATGGCCGCCGACCCGATGCAGGCTCACGCCCGGCGCCACCTCGCCCATGCCGTCGTGGAACACCACGCGGTCGGCATGGACCGCGCGCACCATGGCAACGACATCCTCGACCTCGAAGGCGTAGCGCAGACAGGCGAAACACATATTGGCGCCGGTCGCGAACGCCATTTCGCGTTCCTGGAGGTGAAACCGCGCTTTCGGGAAAAGGCCGAGATTGCCGGCGTGATCGTAGTGCAGATGGGTGATCACGACATCTTCCACCCGCGCCGGATCGACGCCGAGAGCGGCGAGCGCCTCGGGCAGCGGGCGGATCATGGTGCGCCCGCGTGCTGCGCACATCTCGGGAGTGAAGCCGGTATCGACGACGATCGCGCGCTGCTTGTCGCGCAATACCCAGACAAAATAATCCATCGGCATGGGCGCGTCGTGCGGATCGGGGGGACGGAGGAAATTATCGCGCGCCGCGCGCTGCTCCTGGGTCGCATAGCGGAGCGCGAAAATTTCCCACATTTTACTCTGTCTCCGTCCCCAGCGTTGTGCCGGCGAGTTGTTCGCTGAAGCGGGCGAGCGCGGTATGGTCCTGACCGGGGCCGAGCAGCGTCGCGGCACTGCTCCATAACTCGCGGCAAAGCGCGGCGAAGGGCGCCGATGCCCCGGCCTCCCGCCCGATCTCGAGCGCGATTGAGAGATCCTTGACCATGAGATCGAGCCCGAAGCCGGCATCGAAGCGGCGCGACAGCACGAATTGCTTGAATTTCTTCTGGGTGGAATTGTTCATCCCCGTCGAGGCGTTGAGCACATCGATCATCATGGCGGGATCGAGGCCGAATTTTCGCCCGATCAACAGCGCCTCGATGCCGATCAGGAAGCCGCCGGCGGAGACCAGGTTGTTGAGCGCCTTCATCGCCTGGCCGGCGCCGATGCCGCCGCAGTGATGGAGGGTGGTGCCCATCGCTTGCAGCACCGGACGGGCGCGCTCGATCTCCCCTGGCGCACCACCGACCAGGATCGAGAGTTCGCCGCTCCGCGCGCGCGGCACGCCGCCCGAGACCGGGGCATCGATCAGCCCGACCCCTTGGGCCGCGAGTTCGGCCGCGAGGTTTTGCGTCACCCGTGGCACGCCCGAGGACATTTCGATCACCAGCGCCCCCGCGCCGAGCATCGGCTTAATCTCGGCGAGAACCTCGGCAACCTGGCGGCTGGTCGGCAGGATGGTGACAATGGCATCCGCGCCCCGCCCCGCCTGGGCGGCATCGCTTGCCGCGCGCCCGCCAATCTCGCGGGCGAAACGCGCAGCGCGGTCGGGGGCGGCATCACAAACCCGAACCTCGAAGCCGGCTCTGAGCAAATTTGCCGCCATTGGCCAGCCCATATTGCCGATGCCGATGAAGCCGATGCGCTTGAGAGGTACGCTCATGCGGCGGGTTTGGCCGCCAGCGCGCCCTCGGCGACGAGCACCTCGTGGGCTGCCTTGAAGGCGTCGAGCCCGGCCGGGATGCCACAATAGACCGTGGCATGCAGCAGGATCTCCTTGATCTCCTCGACACTCACGCCATTGGCGAGCGCGCCTTTGACATGCAGCTTGATCTCGGGGGTTTTGCCAAGCGCGGTGAGCATGGCGAGGTTGAGCATGGAGCGGGTTTTGCGTTCCAGACCCGGGCGGGTCCAGGCATAGCCCCAGCACCATTCGGTGGTGATGCGCTGGAAGGCCATCATGAAATCATCGGCCTTGGCGATGCTGCCATCGACGTAATCGGCGCCGAGCACGGCGCGCCGCACTTCGAGACCTTTCTGGAACATTTCGCTTTCCGCCATGATCGCACCCTCCCGATGAGCGTTGGGGAAGGCTGGTCCGGGAGGGGTTGTCTGTCAATCCGCGGCGGCGCGCCGGGACGCAGAAAAAATAACTCGCGTTACGATAAAAGCGCGATTTATGGATTGCGGCATCGTTATATACAACTGTAAATAACGAAACCGTGAGCGCGCCCCGAAATGGCGCGCAAAACATTCGTAAGGAGGCATCAAAAAATGTTGCGCCCTGGGCGCTGGCCGCTTTGGGCCGGCTTGGCATTTTGCGTGATTTTTTCCGCGCGTCATGCCTTCGCGGAAAACGAGGATATCGCGGCGCTGCTCGCCGAAAGCGGCGATCTGACAACCGCGCCCGGCCCGACGCCGGCTGTCAATCTCGCCTATGATCCCGGCTATGACAGTGTGTCCGATTATTTTTCCCATTGGTTCGAGCGGGTCGATCGCGCGCAAGCCGAGCAGCCGCACTGGATGACGCCGATCATCACCATCACCCCGCGCCTCGAAGAAGAAGTCCGCTGGGACCAGTATTGGGAGCACGCTCCGAACGGGGCGAATATCGACAATTATGATGCCGGCAAGGGGTTGGAACTGATCCCGACCGAAACCGAGGAGCTGATCCTCGGTTTCCCCCCTTATGTCACCACCGGCAATATCCGCCATGACGCCGCGGGTTTCGCCGACTGGCCGGTATTCCTGTTCAAGCAGCGCCTGCTCTCGGCCAATGAACAGAACGGCAATTATATCCTGACGGTGTTTTTCTCCGGCCAGGCGCCGATCGGCATCCCGCGCTATACCGAGAACGCCTATGTCTTCACGCCCACCGTCGCGGGCGGCGTGGGCTGGGGTGATTTCGACGTTCAGGCAACCGTTGGCACGCCCTACCCGACCGATCATCTCGCGACCATCGGTGCCGAAGTTGCTACCAACGTCACCTTCCAGTATCATTTTCTGCAGTATTTCTGGCCGGAATTCAGCCTCACCGACATCGATTTCCTGAGCGGCGAGCGCGGTGGCAAGAACGAGCTGTTCTTGTTCCCCGGCATTCTGTTCGGTCGCTTTCAGCTCTACGAGCGCATCCGGATGACCGCGGGTTTCGGCTACCAGTTCGCCGTCTCGCCGCACGCCGAATACGACCCGCTGACGCCGACCTACACCCATGCCTGGATTTTTTCCGTGCGCTTCCCGTTCTGATTCTACGGCACGCCAGCTTGGCTAAAATGCCAGATAGCGGCGCCGGATTTCGTCGTTGGCGCGGAGGCCCGCGATATCGCAGCGATGCACGATCCGGCCCTTGTCGATCACCACGACGTCGCTGGCAATGCCGAGACAGAAATGCATGTTCTGCTCGGCAAGGAGGATGGTGGTGCCTTCGGCACGGAGGTCGCGCAGCAAGGTCGCGATGCTGGCCACGACGAGCGGCGCGAGCCCCTCGCTCGGCTCATCGAGCAGCAGCACGCGCGGGTTGCCCATCAAGGCTCGCGCGATGGCGAGCATCTGCTGTTCGCCGCCCGAGAGCCGCCCCGCCGGGCGGTGGCGCAGTGGCAGGAGTAGGGGAAAGGTTTTCCAGATGCGCGGCAGGTTCCAATCCTCCTCGCCGCGCGGCCCTTGCTTGAGCGCGATGAGCAGGTTGTCCGCGACGCTGTGCTGGGGGAAAACCTGCCGATCTTCCGGGACATAGGCAAGGCCGAGACGGGCCAGCTGATAGGGACGCGCCCCGGTCACGGCTTGGCCGGCCAAGGTCATCGCGCCCCGCCGCGGCGTCAGGATGCCCGCCAGCGCCTTCATCGTCGTGCTCTTGC
>JAJYYH010000020.1 GCA_021801255.1 Pseudomonadota bacterium | reverse complement strand
GCTTCGGCCCGCCCGGTTACCCGACCAAGCCGCTCGTCAGCTACCAGGGTCTACCAACAACTCCCTGGATGGATCCTCCCTCCACCGGTGAACCGCGCCGTCGGGGCGCACTGAATAAGATGGGTTAGCTAAACAACGCCAAGGGGCATCAGGAATCCTGGATCGGCTACAAACTGCACATCGACACCGCGGACGGCGAGATCCCGATCAGTTGCGTGCTCACCTCGGCGTCGGTGCATGACAGCCAGGTCGCGATTCCGCTCGCCACCATGACCGCTGCGCGGGTCACCAGCCTGTATGACCTGATGGACAGCGCCTACGACGTTGCGGCGATCAAACAGCACAGCCGCGACCTCGGTCATGTGCCGATCATCGACACCAATCCGCGCGCGACCACCGGTCTGAAGCTGGAACTGGCGCAGGAAGCAACGCGGCAACGCCAGGTTGGGCACCGCCTGGCGGAACAGATTCGCTATCGCGAACGCAGCACGGCCGAGCGGGTCAACGGCGGGCTGAAAGACAACCATGGTGGCCGGACCGTGCGGGTGCGTGGCCCGGTCAAGGTCATGTGCCACCTGATGTTCGGGGTGCTCAGCTTCACCGCGCTGCAACTGCTGCGCCTGGTGACGTAACGGCCCGCCTGCCGGCGCCGCCCCGCTTGCCCCTGCCCCCAGGGGCGAGCCCGCCACCGGCTGGCCCGAACGGGCGGAAAACCCGCCGCAGCCCGCGGCCGACGCCGGAAACCGGGGGAAATGGCCGGAATTCTGCCCAGGGTTGTTACCGCCGAAGGAAATTCCCGCACCGGCGCCGCGGTGTTTTGCAAGCAGCTCGAGAGGGTATTTTTTCAAACCCTCAGACACTGTTGATGGAATGCCCGCCATCGACCACCAGCGTGGCTCCGGTCATGTGCGCCCCGGCCTCTGAGGCGAGCAACAGCAGCGGACCGGCGAGATCGCGCGGCTGGCCGAGGCGGCGCTGCGGGATGCGCTTGATCATTGCCTGGCCGGGCGGGGTGGCGAAAAATCCAGCATTGATCGCGGTCTCGACATAGCCCGGCGCCAGCGCGTTGACGCGGATCTGATGCCGCGCCAGCTCGATCGCCAAGCTGCGGGTAAGCTGCAGCAGCCCGGCCTTGGCGGCGGTATAGGACGCAAGATTGGCGATCACCCGCAGACCCAGGATGGAGGCGATATTGATGATGCTGCCCCCCCGTCTAGTGGCGATCAGGTGCCGCGCCGCCTCGCGCGCCACCAGAAACGCGCCGCGCAAATTCACCGCCATCACCGCGTCCCAGTCCTCCGCCGCGAGATCGAGGGCGGGGCCGGGGGCGGCGATGCCGGCGTTGTTGACGACGATGTCCGCGACCACCCCGCGCGCCGCGAGTTCGTCGAAACAGGCGCGGATCGAGGCGGCGTCCGCGACGTCGAGCCGCACCGCGAGGGCGGGGTCGCCCAGCCGGTCGGCCTCGGCGGTGAGGCGATCCTCCCGCCGCGCTGCCAGGATGACCCGCGCGCCGGCCTCGTGGAGCACCTGCGCGAAAGTCAGGCCCAGCCCGCTTGAGGCGCCGGTGATCAGTGCCGTGTGGCCCTTGAGGGAAAACATCTCATTCACCGAGAGCGTCTCGGCGCTGGCCGTGATCATGGCTTTTTCCCCCTGGCTATCTCTCCCTGGCGCTGGGCGCGCCATTGAAACACCTCCACCGTCGTCTCCTCGAGCCGCGCGCCGAGCGGCGGCGCGGGGTTGGCCGCGAGCAGCGTCCAGCGCCGCAACGTCGCGGCGCGGTTGTAGTGCAGCATGAGGCTCGCGAACAGGCCAAGTCCCCGCCAGAGCGCGAGAGGCGCCTCGGTATCGATGTCGTAGGGATGGCAATAGGTCCAGAGCATCTGGCCGGCGAGCCGGCTGGCCAGGCGGCTGGCGTCATGTTCGGGAATGACCCGGAGATACATGCCGCCCAGAAGCGGCAGGAACCGCCCGGCGAGCCGCACCACCGGCACCGGACACTCGATCAATCCGCACGGCCAGCGGAAGGGCACGCGCGGCGCGCCTGGCCAGCCACCGATCCAGGCCGGGCCGGGCACCACGCTCGAAGAATAGGTGAAGCCGGCGGCGTGGAGGGCCTCGATGGCGAAGGCGGCATCCGGGCGGAGCGAGAACAGGGGCGCGCGGAAACCCTGTACCGGGCTCCCCGTCAGATCCTCGAGCCGGGCCTTCGCCGCCGCCATGCCGCTGGCGAATTCGCCCACCGCGCGGCGCGCGAGGGGAATATGGCGATCGCCGTGCGAGCCGATTTCGTGGCCACGCGCGGCGATCTCGCGCACCAGGGCGGGGGTAGCGCGCGCCATCTCATCGGTGGTAAAAAATGTCCCGCTGATCCCGCGCGCATCGAGGAAATCGACGAGCCGCAGGGTCGGCGCCGTGGCCTCGTCGGGCCCCGCGCCCGGCGCGGGGGGGTGTTCGACATCGACGGTGAAGCTCACCGGCCCGGGCGCCAGCGCTCTTGCCGCCGCGCTGGAATGGCTGGACAACGCGGCGCCCGGTTTCACATAACAGGAATACGCTGGCGCGCGCGACAGGCCGCCCGATAGTGAAGTTTCAGCCGTCAAAATGCCTCTCCAGTGACCAAGGACCCATGAACCAGCCCATCACCCTCTCCGAGACCGCCGCCCGCGCGCTCGAAAACGAGCTTGCCCACCTCATCGTGGAGGTGCTGCATCTCGAGAACAAGCCCGAGTCCCTCGACCCGCTGGCGCCCCTGTTCGGCGAGGGGCTGGGGCTCGATTCGATCGACGCCCTCGAACTGGCGCTGGCCATCTCGCGCCGCTTCGGCATCGAGCTGAAATCCGACGACGAACGCAATCGCCAGATCTTTGCCAGCCTGCGCGCCCTCGCCGGGCATATCGCGGCCCATCGCACCAAATAGCACGCGCCATGCGCCCCCTCCCGCGCGCCCGCTCCGGTCCCGCCCGACCATGACAGCGCCTCCCTTCGCGCTGCTGCAACGTGGTCCCGAAGCGGCGTTGTTCCAGACCCCGGAGGGCCAGGTGGTCCGCGCCGGCGCGTTTCTCGCCGCGGCGGCGCGCCTGGCCCAGCGTCTGCCGCCGGGGGTCGCGGTGCTCAATCTCTGCGAGCAGCGCCTCGGCTTCGCCCTCGGCTTCGCCGCCGCCCTCCTCCGCGGCCAGCTCTCCATGCTCTCGGCCGACCGCTCGCCCGCGCGCCTCGCGGCCCTGGTGGTGCAAGCCCAGGGGGTAGTCGTGTTGAGCGAGAACGCGCCGCCTGCCCTCATTCATGCGTCTATTCACGTCGAGCCCCGTGTCTGCGAAGGCGCGCGCGCGGTGGAAAACCCAGTCATCCCGCCGGAGCGGGTGGTCGCGCGGGTGTTCACCTCGGGCAGCACCGGGGCGCCGGTGCCGCACGAGAAAACCTGGGGTGCGCTCACGACGCGGAGTGCGGCGGCCTGCGCGCGTTTCGGCCTTGCCGCCGATGGCCCGGTCTCGATCGTCGGCACGGTGCCGGCGCAGCATATGTATGGTTTCGAGACGACGCTGCTGCTCGCCTTCCACGCGCCTGTCAGCGTCTGGTGCGGGCCGGCTTTTTATCCCCGCGACATTGCCGCAGCGCTCGCGGCCATGCCGGCGCCGAGGATGCTCGTCACCACCCCCTTGCAGCTCCGCGCCCTGCTCGACGCCGCGATCGCGTTGCCACCGCTCGCCGGCATCATCTCGGCGACCGCGCCCCTGCCGCTCGCCCTCGCCGAACGCGCCGAGGCGCGCTGGCAGACCCGTGTGTTCGAAATTTTCGGCGCCACCGAGGCCGGCTCGATCGCCAGCCGCGCGCCCAGCGAGAGTGATATCTGGCAGGCCTATCCCGGCCTCAGCTTCGCCGCCGAACGCGCCGGGGCGGAGGACGGCAGCGTGTTGCGGGTGAGCGGGCCGTTCATGGCCCCGGTCACCCTCGCCGACGCGGTCGAATGGCTCTCGCCCGAGAGTTTCCGCCTGCTTGGGCGGCGGAGCGATGTCGTGAAACTCGGCGGCAAGCGCGCCTCGCTCGCCGGGCTGACCCGCATCCTCACGGCCATCGAAGGGGTCGAGGATGGGATTTTTATTGCCCCCGACGATCTCGACGCCGCCTCGAACGCCCGGCTGATCGCCTTCGTGGTGGCGCCGCGCCGCTCGGCCGATGACATCCTGGCCGCCCTGCGCCGCGAGATCGACCCGCTCTTTCTGCCGCGCCGGGTGATCCGGCTCCAGCGCCTGCCGCGCAACGAGATCGGCAAGCTGCCGCAAGAAAACCTCATGCGCCTGGCCGCGGAAAATGGCGAGATCTGATCCGGCATGATGGCGGCGCTCTTTTCGGCCCAGGGGAGGTTCACCATCCCGCCGACGCACCCGGCCTTCGCCGGGCATTTTCCCGGCCAGCCGATGCTGCCGGGGGTGGTGCTGCTCGATTTGATCCAGGCCGAGGCCGATCTCGCCGCCCATGGATTGATCCTCACCGGCATCGCTCAGGTGAAATTCCTCCGCCCGGTGCGCCCTGGCGAGACGGTGACCTTCGCCCTTGCCGAGCAGGCCGGGCGACGGCTTGCGATCGTCGCCGCGACGCAAGCGGGGCCAGTGCTGCGCGGGCAGCTCCTCCTCGGCGATCGTGCCCGGCCATGAGGCGGCACGCCGGGTCCGGCATTTTCCTCCTCGCCCTCGCCGCCTGGCCGGCCCTCGCCGGGAGCGGCGAGGCGCTCACCATCGGGGCGCTGATGGCCCAACTGGGCACGGTCACGGAAAGCCACGCGCGCTTTGCGGAAACCAAGACCGTGGGAGCGCTCTCGGCGCCGATCGAGACATCTGGGACGCTGTTCTATCGCCGCCCCGACCACCTCGAAAAAATCACGTTCCCGCCGCACTCGGAACAATTGGTGGTCGAGGGGGGGAAACTGCGCCTCAGCCTGCCGGGGGTGGCGCCACAGGAACTCGATCTGGCCCGCGCCCCTCCCATCGCCGCCCTGGTCGAGGCCATCCGCGCCACGCTCGCCGGCGATCTTGCCGCGTTGCAGCGCGACTACAGCGTTGGGTTGGACGGCAATGCGGCGGATTGGCATCTCACCCTGGTGCCGAGCGATCCGGAGGTTGCGCGGTTTTTGCGCGCCGCCCGCCTTTCGGGAACCGGGCATGAGTTGCGTGAAGTCAGCTTTACCCAGGCCAACGGCGATACCAGCGTCATGCGCATCACCCCCCTACCATGAGGTTTTTGCCAGCGGCGGGCCGCGCCCGGCTGCTCGCCACTTTCGCCCTCGCGGCGCTGCTGCTCGCGATCGCGCTTGGGCACGGCGGCCTGAGCACCGACATCGCCGATTTTCTGCCTCAGGGCCAAACCGAGGCGGCGCGGTTCATGCTCGAGCAGGTGCGGAGCGGCCCGGCCGCGACCCTGGTTCTGCTAGCCATCGAGGGGCTGCCGCCGCCAGAACTCGCCGCCATCAGCCGCGCTTTCGCCGCCCGTCTCGACGCCTCGGGGGTCTTCCGTTTGGTCGCCAATGGTGCGGGCCTCGCCAATGGTCCGGAGCAGGCATTTCTGTTCCGCAACCGCTACGCGCTGTCGCCCGCGGTGCGCGCCGAGGCTTTCACCGAGGCCGCGCTGCGGGCGGATTTTGCCCGCCTCCTCGCCGCCCTCGCGACCTCCGCCGCGCCGCTGGTCAGCGTCTATGGCCTCGCCGACCCGACCGCGGCGTTCCCGCCGCTGCTCCGCCTCTGGGCCGGGCCGGGAAATCTCCGCGCGGTGGATGGGGTGTGGTTCGCGCGCGATCGCGACCGCGCCCTGTTGATCGTCCGCACCCGGGCGAGCGGGGTCGATCTCGCCGGCCAGCGCCAAGCCGAAGCCGCGATCCGCGCGGCGTTTGGCGCCAGCGCCAAACCTGGCGCGCATTTGCTGATGAGCGGGCCGGCCGTGTTCGCGCTGGCCGCCGAACGTACCATCCGCGGCGACGCCGAAACCGTCTCGGTGCTTTCCGCCCTTCTCGTGCTGGCGCTGCTCGCCTGGCGGTTTCAGAGCCCGCTGGCGCTCGCCGCCGTGCTCATTCCGGTGCTGCTTGGCAGCGCGGCGGCGGTTGTCGCGGTGCAGGCGGCGTTCGGCCAGGTGCATGCCCTCACGCTCGGCTTCGGAATAACCATGCTCGGGGTCGGGCTCGACTATCCGGTGCTGTGGATCGGCCACCGCCGCCCCGGCGAGGCGATCGCGGCGACGGCCGCGCGCATCGGTCGCACCCTGGCGCTGAGCGTCACCGCCGCCGTGCTCGGCCTCGCGGGGATGCTGTTTTCCGCCTTTCCAGGGCTCGCCGAACTCGGGCTTTTCGCCCTGGTCGGCCTCGTCGTCGCGGCGCTCGCGACCCGGCTGGTGCTCGCCCCCCTGGTGGTCGCCGCGGCGATCGCGCCCGCCTCGCGGGGGGCGCCGCGCTGGCTGTTGCGGCTCGAGGGGCTCCGCCGCTTTCGCGCCTGGACAGCGTTGCCGATCGCGCTGGCGGTGCTCGTCGTGATTTTTCACCCGCCGCGTCTCGAGCGCGATCTCGCCCGGTTGAGCCCGGTGCCGCAAGCAGCCCTGGATCTCGATACCGCCTTGCGGGGCGAAGCGGGTGCTCCCGAAGTGGCGCGTCTGGCGTTCATCGAGGCTGAGACAGAGGAGGCCGTGCTGGTGCGCGAGGAGGCGCTTTTGCCCGCCCTCGATGCGCTGATCGACCAAGGCGCCATGGGTGGGGTCGAGATCGCGGCGCGTTACTTGCCGAGTATGGCAACCCAGGCGCGCCGCCGCGCTGCCCTGCCGCCGGCCGAAGCCCTCGCTGCCCGCATCGCGCGCGCGCAAGCGGGGATGCCGTTTCGCGCCGGCGCCTTCGATCGCTTCCAGGCCGATATCGCAAATGCCCGCGCCGCGCCGCCGCTCAGACTTGCCGATATCACCCCGAACCTGCTCGCCGCCCGCCTCGCCCCTTTGCTGTTCGCCCATGCCGGGCGGTGGTATGGCGTGATCGCACCGACAGAGCTTGCCGCGCCCGCGGCGTTCGGCGCCGCGCTGACGGCGGTGCCGGGGGTCCGGGTTCTCGACGTTGCCGGCGAGATGACCGCCATCGTCGCTGCCTATACCACGCAGGCCTGGCGCTGGCTGGCGCTCGGAGCGGCAATGGCGCTCGGCGCTTTGGCGATCGGTCTTCGGGGGTTGGCCGCCTTGCCGCGCGTGCTCGGGCCGATCGTCGCGGCGGTGCTCGTGACGCTCGCTATTCTCAGTGCCGCGGGGGTGCATCTGTCGCTGTTCCACCTCGTGGCCTTACAACTGATGGTCGGCGTTGCCCTTGATTACGCGTTGTTTTTTGCCCGCCGCCAAAACGATGACGAGGAGCGCGCCCGCACCTTCCGCACGCTGATCCTGTGCAACGCCATGACCCTCTTGACCTTCGGCCTGCTCGCCTTCTGCCGCACGCCGCTGTTACAGGGGATTGGCCTGACGGTCGCGGTCGGCGTGGTCGCGGCGATGGTGTTTTCCTTTCTTCTCGCCGGACGGCCGGCATCCGCTTGACCTTCCAGCGCTGGCAATCCCTAACTGTTGTTTTGCTGCTCACGCGGCAAGGAGGGTTTGGCAATGACGGAACGGCGTGAAACGGTTCTCAAGGTCGGCGGCATGACCTGTGAAGGCTGCGTCCGGGCGGTGAGCCGGGTGCTCGGCAAGGTCGCGGGCGCCGAGGCGGTCGAGGTCGATCTCGCACGCGGCGAGGCGCGGGTGCAGGGGTCGGCGGCGTCGGCTGCGCTGATCACCGCGGTCGTCAAGGCGGGCTACGAGGCAAGGCTCGCGGGATGAGCCCTGACGGCCTCGGCGCCCGCGACCGCGCGGTCGAGGAAACGGCGATCGACCTGGCGATCGGCGGCATGACCTGCGCCACCTGCGCCGGGCGGGTCGAGCGCGCCTTGGCTGCGGTGCCGGGGGTGCGGGAAGCAGCGGTCAATCTCGCGACCGAACAGGCCCATATCAGTGTCACCGGCCATGGCCCGACGCCAGCGGCGCTGATCGCCGCGGTCGAGGCGGCGGGCTACGAGGCCCTGCCGATCGGCGGCGTGGCCGAAGAGGCGAGCATCGCCGCCGAGATCGCCGGGCGAGAGCACGCGCTCGGCCGCAGTGTTGCTGTTGCCGCGGCCCTCAGCCTGCCGCTGCTGCTGCCCATGGCCGGCATCGATCTGCCGGGCTGGCTCGCGCTGCTGCTCGCGACCCCGGTGCAATTCGTCATCGGGGCGCGGTTTTATCGTGGTGCCTGGCGCGCGCTCCGCGCTGGGAGCGCCAATATGGACGTGCTGGTGGCACTCGGCACCTCGGCCGCCTACGGCATGAGCGCCGTCGCCGTGCTCACCGCGTCGGGGCCGCGCTATTTCGAGGCTGGCGCGATGGTGATTACCCTCGTGCTGCTCGGCAAATGGCTGGAAGGCCGCGCCAAGCAGGCGGCGGGCTCGGCAATCCGGGCGCTGATGGCGCTGCGCCCCGAAACCGCGCGGGTGGAGGAGCAAGGCGCCATCGCCGCCCGCCCCGTAGCCCTGGTGCGACCCGGCGATATCGTGGTGATCCGCCCTGGCGAGCGGGTTCCCGTCGATGGCCGGGTGCTGTCGGGCGAAAGCAGCGTCGATGAAAGCCTGCTCACCGGCGAAAGCCGCCCGCTCGCCAAGGCGCCGGGGGCGCTGGTGATGGCTGGCACCGTCAATGGCGAGGGCCTGCTGCGGGTGGCGACCGAGGCGGTGGGTGGGGCGAGCCGGCTCGGCGGCATTATTTCCCTGGTCAGCCGGGCACTCTCCAGCAAGGCGCCGGTGCAGCGGCTGGTCGATCAGGTGGCCGCCGTGTTCGTCCCGGTGGTGGTGGGGATCGCGGTGCTGACCTTCGTGCTGTGGTGGGGCCTCGCGCATGATCCGGGGCGCGGTTGGATCGCCGCCGTCGCGGTGCTCGTGATCGCCTGCCCCTGCGCGCTCGGCCTCGCCACGCCGGCGGCGCTGATCGCCGGGATTGGCGCGGCGGCGCGGGCGGGGATTCTGATCCGCGACGCCGAAACCCTGGAGATCGCCCATCGCATCGATACCGTGGCGCTCGACAAAACCGGCACGCTGACCGAGGGCCGCCCGGTGGTGGGCGTGGTCCAGGGGTTTGGCGTGAGCGAGGCGGAGGTGCTGCGTCTGGCCGCCTCGCTTCAGCGCGCCAGCACCCATCCGCTCGCCCACGCGGTGCTGGCGCGCGCCGAGGGGCTTGACCTGGAACCGGTCACGGCGCTTGAAAACCGCCCCGGCCGCGGCCTGATCGGGTGCGTTGGCGAGCGGCAATATGCCCTCGGCAACGCCCGGCTGCTCGCCGAATATGGGCTCGACCCGGCACCCGCAGCGGCGGCGCGCGAATCCGCGGGCGAGACGGTGATGCACTTGGCGGCGTTGGAGCCCACCCCGCGCCTGCTCGGGCTGATCGCCGCGCGCGACACACTGCGGCCGGAGGCCGCCGAGGCGGTCGCGGCCCTCCGCCGGCTCGGTCTCCACGTCGCTTTACTCAGCGGTGATAATGCCGTCTCCGTCCAGTCGGTCGCGAGGGCGCTTGGCATCGACGCGGCCGAAGCCGGGATGACACCCGAAGACAAGGCCGCGAAAATAACCGCCTGGCAGCGCGCCGGGCGCCATGTCGCGATGGTCGGCGATGGCGTGAACGATGCCCCGGCGCTGGCTGCGGCCGATCTCGGCATCGCCGTCGGCGGTGGCGCGGATGCGGCGCTGGCGGCGGCGGGGATTACCCTGATGCGGCCCGACCCCCGGCTGGTGGCCGCGGCGATCGCCATCGCCCGGCGGGCACGGGGCAAAATCCGCCAGAATCTGTTCTGGGCGTTTTTCTACAACCTGCTCGGTCTGCCGCTTGCCGGGTTCGGCCTGCTCAGCCCCGTCATTGCCGGGGCGGCGATGGCGCTTTCCTCGGTGAGCGTGGTCAGCAACGCGCTGTTGCTCCGACGCTGGCGGCCGCCGGGCGCGGTGGCCCCGCGATGACGACGATCGGCGAGGCGGCGGCGGCTTCCGGCGTGCCGGCCAAGACCATTCGCTACTATGAGGCGATCGGCCTGTTGCTGCCCGCCCCGCGCAGCGCGGGCGGCTATCGCGCCTATTCAGAGGCCGATATCGCGACACTCTCCTTTATCGGCCGGGCACGCGGGCTCGGGTTTTCGATCGCCGATCTCCGCCATCTGCTGGCACTGTGGCGGGATAGCAGCCGGACCAGCCGCGAGGTCAAGGACATCGTCGCCGCTCAGATCGCGCGCATCGATGGCAAGATCCATGAACTCGCCAGCATGCGCAGGGCGCTTGCCGATCTCGCCCGGCGCTGCCACGGGGATGCGCGGCCCGACTGCCCGATCCTCGCTGAGTTTGCCGCGCCTCGGCGCGGGCGGGCCGTCATCGCGGCGGCGCCCCATCCTCCGCCGCGAGCGGAAGGGCAGGATGAGGCGCGGCGTGGCGCGCGGCGGGCGGCGGCGGCACCCAGGGACGGGCGCCCCGCCATGCCTGTTCGGTAAGAACGCGCGCGTCCCGAGGGCCGAGCCAGACGGCGGCGGCACCCTCGCGCCAGACCGTGAAGCGGTCGATATGCGCGATCCCGGGGCAGCGTCCATGCACCGGCTCGGGCGAGATGACCAGCGCCACGTCACAGTCCGCCCCTGGCGCTGGCGTCGGCGCGGGCGCTGCCCGCGCCGGTGCGGCGAGGTCGGTTTTTGCGAGATCAGGCGCGGCGTCGCTGGATTCCGGCGCGTCCTCCCGCGCTGCGCCGCGCAGTACCAGGAGCGCCCAGGCGTCCTGAGCGCGCGGGCGGACGCGGCAGGCGGTTTCGTCGCAGGCGACGAGATTTTCCGGCGCCTCGGTCCGCGGCCGGAGCGCGCCCTTGGCCCAATATTCCGCCCAGGCGTCCTCGGTGAAGCGCGACGCCCCGGCACGCGCCAGGATATAGGCGGCATCCGGGGTGCGGAGCGCGATCAGTCGGGCATCGGCCGAGACCAGAATGTCCGGGGGCGTGGTGAGGAGCGGCGAGAGCAGGGCGAGAGCCAGGATCGCGACCCCGCCCAGCCGCAAGCGGCTGCGCCAGATCCCGAGCCAGGCGATGCCGAGCGCGAACAGCGCCAGACCCCAGGGTGGGATATGCGCCACCGCGAGCGTCGCCGCCGGCAAGGCGCTGACAGTGCGGGCGATCCACAGAATGACGCCGATCCCCCAGCCCATCGGGGCGAGCGCCAGGAATTCGAGCCGAAATGGCATGAGCGCCAGGGCGATGAGCCCGAACGGCATCACCCAGAATGCGGTCACCGGCACGGCGAGCAGATTGGCGAGCACGAAATAGATTTGCACGCGCCCGAAATGGGCCGCCGCGAACGGCGCCGACGCGGTGCCGGCGAGCAGGCTGGTGAGCGCCAGCATCACCAGATGCCGCCGCCAGCGCGCGGTGATGCCGAGCAGCCAGGGCCACAGCGCCTCGTAACCCGAGACCAGCGCGAGCACGGCGGAAAAGCTCATCTGGAAGCTCACCCCCTCGATCTCCTCGGGGGCGCTCAAAATCACCGCCGCGGCGGCCAGCGCCAAGCCGCGCAAGGAGAGCGCGCGCCGCCCAACCAGGAGGCCGAGCGTGACCAGCGCCGCCATCGCGAAGCTGCGCCGGATCGGCACATGCGCCCCGGTGAGCAGCAGATAGAAGCCGCCGGCGGCGAGCGCCGTCAGCGCCGCGATCTGGCGCGCCGGCCAGTGCAGCGCCGGCCACTCGAACGCGGCCAGCAACAGCCGGGTAAAACCGAGCACCAGGCCCATGACGATGCCGATATGGAGCCCGGCGATGGCGAGCAGATGGGCGAGCCCGGCATCGCGGAAGGCGGCGCGGTCGGCCTCGGGAATGGCCGCCGAAAAACCGCTCAAAAGGGTCGCGGCGATGGCGCCACGGGCATCGGGCAGGGCCGCCATCACCCGCGCCGCAATGCTGGCGCGCAGCGCCTCGATCACCGCCTCGATCCCCGGCGCCGGCGGCCCCGCGATGCGGCGTGCCGGCCCGAGTGCGCTGCCATAGCCGCCGAGGGCATGAAAAAAATCATCGCGTTCGAGATCCCACGCCCCCGGATAGGCGGGCGGCGGCGGCGGCATCAGCAGGGCGCGGAGCGCGAGGGTCTCGCCGATGGCGAAATTTTCCGCCTCTTCATGGCGGAGCCGGATGCGCAGGCGGCGCGGCAGCGCTGGCCCGTCATTGAGGCGCACGCCATCGAGCACGATCCGGCTGCCCTCGGGCAATCCCTCGATCGCCATCACCCGTCCGGAAAGCATGACGGCGCGGCGCGGCAACTCGAGCAGAGGGAGGGCACGGAAAGTGGCGAATTGCGCCGCGCCGAAGCCGAGGGAAGCGACAAACAGCAGGAAGGGAGCCAAGCGGGCCAGGGAAAAGCCGCGCAGCAGCAGGAACATCGCCCCGGCCAGTCCGGCAACCGCCGCCCCCGCCCAGGGCGGCGGCTCGGCACGCAGGGAAAAATAAAAAATATCGCCAAGGCCCAGGAAAATCGGCAGCCACAGCACGAAACGGCCGGCTTCCGCCTCGACCAGCGCGAAAAAGGGGAGCGCGGCGCGCGCCGTCCATTCCGCCAGCCCCGCGCGCCCCACCCGCTCCACCCGATCCAACCTCCGGTTGTCTGATCGCTGAGACTAGCCGATTTTTCTCCGCTCCATCACCTCCCGGCGCTGGCCCCGAAAGCCCGCGATTTCCCGGCATGAAACCCGATCTGGAAGCCCCGGGATTCCCGGTATAGAAGAGCCCGCCATGAAACCATCCTGCCCGCCATGACCATCCGCACCCGGTTCGCCCCGAGCCCGACCGGGCTTTTGCACATCGGCGGCGCCCGCACCGCGCTCTTCAATTTTCTTTTTGCCCGCCATCACGGCGGCCAATTCCTGCTGCGCATCGAGGATACCGACCGCGCTCGCAGCACCGAGGCGGCGATCGCGGTCATTCTCGAAGGGCTCGCCTGGCTCGGGCTGGATCCCGATGAGCCGCCGCTGTTCCAATCCACCCGCGCCGCCCGCCACGCCGAGGTCGCGAATGCCCTGCTCGCCGCCGGGCACGCCTATCGCTGCTATGCCAGCGCCCTGGAATTGCGCGAGATGCGCGAGCAGGCGCTGAAAGAGGGCCGGCCGCCGCGCTATGACGGGCGCTGGCGCGATCGTGACCCGGCCGAGGCGCCGCCCGGGATCGCCCCGGCGATCCGCCTCAAGGCGCCGCGCGAGGGCGAGACGGTGATCGAGGATCTGGTGCAGGGGCCGGTCCGGGTCGCCAATGCCGAACTCGACGACATGATCATCCTGCGCAGCGACGGCACGCCCACCTATCTCCACGCTGTCGTCGTCGATGATCACGATATGGCGATCACCCATGTCATCCGCGGCGACGACCATCTCACCAATACCTTTCGCCAAGCGCAAATCTATCAGGCGATGGGCTGGGAGAGGCCGCGCTTTGCCCATATCCCGCTGATCCACGGGGCTGACGGGGCCAAGCTTTCCAAGCGCCACGGCGCGGTCAGCGTGCTCGAATTCCGCGAGCAAGGGTTTTTGCCGGAGGCGCTCTGCAATTACCTGCTGCGGCTCGGCTGGGGCCATGGCGATGCCGAGATCGTCTCGCGCGCCGACGCCATCCGGCTGTTCGATCTCGATGGGGTGGGCCGCGGCGCGGCGCGTATGGATTACGCCAAGCTCACTCATCTCAACGCGGTCTGGCTGCGCGCCGCCGATGACGCGCGGCTGACCGCGGAGGTGATGGCGCGGCTCGCCGGCGTGCCCGGCCTCAGGCTCGATGACGTGGCGCGGGCGCGCATCCTCGCCCTCATGCCGCCGCTCAAGGAACGCGCCCGCACGCTGGTCGAACTCGCCGACAGCGCCGCCTTCCTCGCCCGCGAGCCGCCGCTACCTCTGAGCGAGAAGGCGCGGGCGTTGCTCGATCCGGCGGCGCGGGCGCTGCTCCGTGATCTCGCCGCCGTGCTCGCCGAGACCGCGTTCACGCCGGACGCCTTGGCCGCGGCGCTGCGCGCCTTCGCCGAGGCGCGGGGAAAAAAACTCGGTGAGGTCGCGCAACCGCTGCGCGCCGCCCTCACCGGCGCCACCACCAGCCCGCCGATCGATGCGACCCTCGCCGTTCTCGGGCGCGCGGCGGCGCTGGCCCGCATCGCGGCCATTCTCGCCGCGCCGGACGCGACTTCACCGGACGCGACTTGACAGGGTGGCGCGAGAGGCGATTTCCAGGGTCGATCGGTTCGGCTATGAACGCCGTCGAGACACGCGGCCGCTGGTCCCTCCGGCGCGCCCAATCAGGGGAGAAGATCAGGTGCTGTTCCGCCGCCTGCCGACGCTTGCGCTGCTGAGCGGCGCGCTTGCCGCCACCGCCTGCACCATGCCGCCCTCCAATCAGGGGATGCCGGGGCCGATCGTCCATCTCGGCCTGATGCCCAATGACCCGACCGCCTGTCTCGGCCCGGTGCGCGCCACGAGCAACATGCCGCTCCTGCGCGACGCCAAGCTCGGCGCGACCAATGGCGAGGCCAAGCTCACCGGCTGCGTCATCAACCCCGGCCCGCTCGGCTACCGCGCCATCATCGTCGAGATCACGTTTTTCGACTCGGAAGGCCATATCCTGAGTTCGGTGACGCGCGACAGCATCGATTTGCCGGCCTATTCGGCGACCCCAGCGGCGCAGACCGGGGCGCCGCGCTGGCTGATCCCGATCGATGTCAGCGCCGACCCCAACGCCGTCCAGGCCGAGGTCGTGGTGCATGCCCTGGTCTGCGCCGGCGCGGGTCTGCGCGGCTGCACCGAGGAGCATGACACCAGTGTCGTGAGCGTTTCGGCGGCGAAGACCTGAAGGCGCGTTTTGGCCGACCCGCCGCGGCATCTGCTGGCGATCGAGGGGCTGCAACCGCCGCCGATCACCGCTTTGCTCGATCTCGCCGAGAGCTACGTGCTGCTCAACCGCTCCGGCCAGACCGCGCGCGACCTGTTGCGCGGGCGCACGCTGATCAATCTCTTCTTCGAGGACAGCACGCGCACCCGCACCAGCTTCGAGCTGGCGGGAAAGCGGCTTGGCGCCGATGTCATCAACATGGCGGTGGCCAGCTCCTCGGTGAACAAGGGCGAGACGCTGCTCGATACCGCCGCCACGCTGAACGCCATGCATTGCGATCTGCTGGTGGTGCGCCACAACCAATCGGGCGCGCCCAACCTGCTCGCCCAGAAGGTCGATGCCGCGGTGATCAATGCCGGAGACGGCACCCACGAGCACCCGACCCAGGCGCTGCTCGACGCCCTCACCATCCGCCGCCGCACGGGCCGGATCGCGGGCCTCGTGGTGGCGATCTGCGGCGATATCGTCCATTCCCGCGTCGCCCGCTCGAATATCCATCTGCTCACCACGCTGGGCGCGCGGGTGCGCGTGGTGGGCCCACCGACGCTGATCCCGGCGGCGATCGAGCGGCTCGGCGTGGCTGTGTTCCACGATATGGCCGAGGGCCTCGCGGGAGCGGACGTGGTGATGATGCTGCGTCTGCAAAGAGAGCGGATGATCGGCGGCCTGGTGCCGAGCGCGCGCGAATATTTTCGCTTCTGGGGACTGGATGCCGCCAAGCTCGCGAAGGCCGCGCCCGCGGCGATCGTCATGCATCCCGGCCCGATGAACCGCGGTATCGAGATCGATAGCCTGGTCGCCGATGATCCCGCCCGCAGCGTCATCCGCGAGCAGGTGGAGATGGGGGTCGCGGTGCGCATGGCGGTGCTGGATACGCTGGCGCGCGCCCGGCCGAAGCTGCGCAATGACTGATTTGCTGTTCACCCGCGTGCGCCTGCTCGACCCCGCGAGCGGCCTCGACCGTCCCGGGGCGCTGTTGGTGCGCGATGGCGCGATCCTCGATTTCGGCGCCGCTCTCGGCCAACCCGAAGGCGCCGAGGTGATCGACGGCGCGGGCGCGGTGCTTTGCCCCGGTCTCGTCGATCTGCGCGCGGCGCTCGGCGAGCCCGGCTTCGAATACCGCGAAACCATCGGCTCGGCGGCGCTCGCGGCGGCGGCGGGTGGCATCACGACGATCGCCGTGCTGCCCGACAGCCGCCCGGCGATCGACGATCCAGCGCTGGTGCAGTTTCTTCGCGCCCGGGGTGACGCGACCGGCAGCCTCACCTTGCTGCCCTATGGCGCGGTGACGCGCGGCTGCCGCGGCGAGGAGCTGGCGGAATTCGGCCTGCTGCGCGAAGCCGGCGCGATCGCCTTCAGCGACGGCGCGCGCACCATCGGGCCGGCATCCCTGATGCGCCGCGCGCTCTCCTACGCCCATGGTTTTGGCGCGCGCATCGTCCAGCACCCCGAGGAGCCCTCGCTCGCCGCCGGTGCGGCGGCCACCGAGGGCGAACTGGCCACCCGCCTCGGCCTGCCCGGCATTCCCGCCTGCGCCGAGGCGATCATGGTCGTCCGCGATATCCATCTCGCCGAATTGACCGGCGGCATGGTGCATTTTTCCCGGCTCTCGACTGCGGCGGCGCTCGATCTCGTGCGCGCCGCCAAATCGCGCGGGCTCCCTGTCACCTGCGACACGGCGCCGCCCTATTTCGCGCTCAACGAGATGGCGATCGGCGAGTTCCGCAGCTATGCCAAACTCTCGCCGCCGCTCCGCGCCGAAGCGGACCGCGCCGCCGTGGCGGCGGCTTTGGCCGATGGCACGATCGATGCAGTGGTCTCCGACCATCAGCCGCGCGATGCCGACGACAAGCGCCTGCCCTTCGCCGAGGCGGCGCCCGGCGGCGCCGGGCTTGCCACATTGCTCGCGGTGACCCTCGCCGAGGTCCACGGCGGGCGTCTCAGCCTGACGCGCGCCGTGGAATTGCTGACCGCCGCGCCCGCCGCCCTGTTCGGGATCGCCGCGGGACGTCTGCAAAAGGGTGCGCCGGCCGATCTCTGCCTGTTTCACCTCGACCGCGCCTGGCGGGTGGTGGCGGGCGAACTGCCGGGCAAGGCGCAAAACACGCCGTTTGACGGCCGCGCCCTGGAGGGACGGGTGATCGGCACCTGGAAAGCCGGGCGCCGGGTGTTCGGATGAGCGCGGACGGCCCCATGGGTGCAGATCCGGGTGGCCTCGCGCTCGTTCTCGCGCTCGGCTATTTGCTCGGCGCCATTCCGTTCGGCCTGATCCTGACGCGGCTCGCCGGATTGGGCGATATCCGCGCCATCGGCTCGGGCAATATCGGGGCGACCAACGTGCTCCGCACCGGGCGGCGTGGCTTGGCGGCGGCGACGCTTATTCTCGATGCCGCCAAGGGCGCGAGCGCCGTACTGCTCGCCGCATTCCTGATCCCCGGTGCGGCGAACCCCGCCTGGCTCGCCGGGCTCGGCGCGGTGCTCGGGCATATGTTTCCGCTCTGGCTCGGCTTTCGCGGCGGCAAGGGGGTGGCGACCGCGCTCGGCGTGCTGCTCGCCGCAAGCTGGCCAGTGGGCCTGCTCTGTTGCGCGGTCTGGCTGGCGGCGGCGTGGCTTTCTCGCATCTCCTCGCTCGCAGCACTCGCCGCCTTCGCGGTATCCCCGGTGTTGGCCGCAATTTTTGCCGACCGCATCGCGCTGCCCTTCACGGGGCTCATCGCGCTGCTGATTTTCTGGCGCCATCGCGCCAACATCGCGCGCCTCCTGGCCGGCACCGAGCCGCGCATCGGGGAGCGGCGTTGACCCCGCCGGACGCGCTGGAGCGGCTCACCCTCGCGCGCACCGAAGGGGTTGGCCCGATCACCTATCGCCGGCTGCTCCGCCGCTTCGGCTCGGCCACGGCGGCACTGGCGGCACTGCCCGAGCTGGCACGGGCCGGTGGGCGGACGCGCCCGCCGCGCGGCCCGGCGCGGGGGACATTGGGGCGCGAGATCGAGGCCCTGGCGCGCCAAGGCGGGCGGTTCCTCTTTCTCGACACGCCAGACTACCCGCCGCTGCTCGCCCTGCTGGAAGACGCCCCACCAGCGCTGGCCGTGCTCGGCGGCGCCGGGCTCGACGGCCCACCATTGTTCGAGCGCCCGGCGGTGGCGCTGGTCGGCGCGCGCAACGCCTCCCTCAACGGCCGCCAGATCGCCGCCGAGCTGGCCGAGACGCTGGCGCGCGCCGGTCTCGTCGTGGTCTCCGGGCTCGCCCGCGGTATCGACGCGGCGGCGCATGACGGCGCCTTGCGGGCGGGAAACACCATCGCCGCGGTCGCCGGCGGGCTCGATCATCCCTATCCGCCCGAACACGCTGGCCTCCAGGCGCGCATCGCCGCCGGTGGCGCGGTGGTGGCCGAGGCGCCGCTTGGCACGGCGCCGCAGGCCCGCCATTTTCCCCGCCGCAACCGCATCATCGCCGGGCTCGCCCAGGGCGTCGTGGTGATCGAGGCGGCGCTGCGCTCAGGCAGCCTGATCACCGCGCGCCTCGCCGCCGAGACCGGGCGGGAGTTGTTCGCGGTGCCCGGCTCGCCGCGCGACCCGCGCTGCCGCGGCAGCAACGACCTGATCCGCCAGGGCGCGCATCTCACCGAGACGCTGGCCGACATCCTCGACAATCTGCCCGACCATCCGCTGCGCGAGGGCTTGGCGCGCGATCCGCTTTTCGCCGCCAGGGCGCCGGAGATCCGCGCGCCGCAAGGCGTCTGGGAAGAGCCGCCAGAGGCGGCGCCAGCGCTCGCCGCCGGGCGGCGGGCGGTGCGCGCGCTGCTCGGCCCCGCGCCGATCGCGGTTGACGAGCTGGTCCGACATTGCCAGTTGTCAGCCTCCGCCGTGTTGGCGCTGCTGCTGGAGCTGGAACTTGCCGGTCAGGTGGAAACCCTGCCGGGCAACCGTGTCGCGTTAATCGCCGGGCCGGGGGCGCCGTGATCCCCCGGAGCGCCGGCTGAACCCTTCCTGAGCGGAAACCGCATGTCCGACGTTGTCGTTGTCGAATCCCCCGCCAAGGCCAAGACGATCAACAAATATCTTGGCGGCGGCTATACCGTGCTCGCGAGCTTCGGCCATGTCCGCGATCTCCCGCCCAAGGACGGCAGCGTCCGCCCCGAGCAGGATTTCGCCATGGACTGGGAGGCCGACGCGCGCGGCGAGAAGCAGGTCGCGGCGATCGCCCAGGCGCTCAAAGGCGCGCGGCGTCTCTATCTCGCGACCGACCCCGACCGCGAGGGCGAGGCGATTTCCTGGCATGTGCGCGCCATGCTGGAGGCGCGGCATGTACTCAAGGGGGTCGAGGTCCACCGCATCACCTTCAACGAGATCACCAAAACCGCGATCAAGGCGGCGATCGCCCATCCGCGCGATCTCGACAACGCGCTGATCGAGGCCTACCTCGCGCGCCGCGCCCTCGACTATCTCGTGGGCTTCACGCTCTCGCCGGTGCTGTGGCGCAAATTGCCGGGCAGCCGCAGCGCGGGCCGAGTGCAATCAGTGGCGCTGCGCCTGATCTGCGAGCGCGAGGCCGAGATCGAGGCTTTCCGCGCGCGGGAATACTGGACGGTGGAAGCCGATTTCCTCACCCCGCGCGACGCCCTCTTCACCGCCCGTCTCACCCATCTCGACGGCAAGAAACTCGACCCCTTCGACCTCGACTGTGAAGCCTCGGCGCTCCAGGCCAAGGCCGCGGTGGAGGCGGGGCGTTTTGTCGTCGGCAGCGTCGAGCGCAAGCGCGTCCGCCGCCACCCGCCGCCGCCCTTCACAACCTCCACGGTGCAGCAGGAAGCCTCGCGCAAGCTCGGCTTTGGCGCCCAGCA
Source organism: Pseudomonadota bacterium (assembly GCA_021801255.1). Classification (GTDB taxonomy): domain Bacteria; phylum Pseudomonadota; class Alphaproteobacteria; order Acetobacterales; family Acetobacteraceae; genus Acidibrevibacterium. The sequence goes on along the minus strand of JAJYYH010000020.1, from coordinate 66,551 downwards.
GACCATGCGCCTCGCCCAGCAGCTCTACGAGGGGGTCGATATCGGCGGCGAGACCGTCGGGCTGATCACCTATATGCGCACCGACGGCGTGCAGATGGCGCGGGAAGCGGTGGCGGCGATCCGCGATCACGTCAAATCCGCCTTCGGCGCCGCTTATCTCCCCGGCGCGCCGCGGGAATACCAGAGCCGGGCGAAAAACGCCCAGGAAGCGCACGAGGCGATCCGGCCGACCGATGTCGCGCTCACCCCCGAACGCGCCGCCCCGCATCTCAGCGCGGAGCAGCGCCGGCTCTATGAGCTGATCTGGAAGCGCGCGGTCGCCTCGCAGATGCAATCGGCGGAACTCGACCAGGTGAGCGTCGAGGTGGTCTCGGGCGGCACCAAGCTGCGCGCCACCGGCTCGACGCTGGCTTTTGACGGTTTCCTGAAACTCTATCGCGAGGATCAGGATGACGCCGCCGAGGAGGAAGAGGGCCGCATCCTGCCGCCGATGGCGGCGGCGGACCCCTTGCGCATGGCCGGGGTGAGCGCCGAGGCGCGCCCCGCGGTGCGCGCCGATCAGCACTTCACCCAGCCGCCGCCGCGCTATTCCGAGGCCTCGCTGGTCAAGAAGATGGAGGAACTCGGCATCGGCCGGCCCTCGACCTACGCCTCCATCCTCTCGGTGCTGCAGGAGCGCAACTATGTGCGCCTGGAAAAACGCCGTTTCATTCCCGAGGATCGCGGCCGCCTGGTCACCGCCTTCCTGGTGAGTTTTTTCAACCGCTATGTCGATACCGGTTTCACCGCCGCCCTTGAGGAACAGCTCGACGATGTCTCGGGCGGCCGCATCGATTGGCGGGCGGTGATGCGCGCCTTCTGGGAGGCTTTTTCCAATTCCGTCGAGCAGACCAGGGATCTGAAAATCTCGGACGTGATCGAGGCGCTCGATCGCGAGCTTGGACCGCATTTCTTCCCCGCCAAGCCCGACGGCAGCGACCCCCGCGCTTGTCCAGCGTGTGGCAATGGCAGGCTCGGCCTGCGGCTCGGCCGGTTCGGCAGCTTCATCGGCTGCTCGAACTATCCCGCCTGCCAATATACCCGCAAGCTCGCCATCGAAAGCGGCGAGGGCGAGGGCGAGACGCTGCGCGAGGGCCTGCGCCTGCTCGGCCAGCACCCCGAAACCGGCGAGGACATCACCGTCCGCCGTGGCCCCTACGGGCTCTATGTCCAGCAAGGCGAGCCGGTCGAGGACGCCAAGGGCAAAAAGCGAGTTCGCCGCGCCTCGCTGCCGCGCGGCATGGATGGCGAGCAGATCACCCTTGAGCAGGCGCTCGGTCTCCTCTCGCTGCCGCGCCGCATCGGGCTGCACCCCGAAACCGGCGAGCCGATCGAGGCGGGGCTTGGCCGGTTCGGGCCCTATGTGCGCATGGGCGGCGTGTTCGCCTCGCTCGACGCCGATGACGACGTGCTCGCCGTCGGCCTCAACCGCGCGGTTGATGTCCTGGCCAAGAAGCTCGCCAGCGTGCGCGGCCTCGGCGCCCATCCCAAGGATCAGCTTCCGGTGCTGGTGCGCAAGGGCCGCTTCGGCCCCTATGTCCAGCACGGCCAATCGGTCGCCAATCTGCCGCGCGGGATGGACATGGAGGCGATCACGCTGGCCGAGGCGGTGGCGCTGCTCGCCGAGAAGGGCAAGACGCTGCGCCCGCGCGGCAAGGCCAAATCCCCCCGCGCCGCCGTCGCGCCCGCGGGCGAGAAGGCGGGGACTGGAAAGGCGGGAACTGGAAAGGCGGGGACCGGAAAGGCGGGGACCGGAAAGGCAACGGCGAAGCCGGCGCAACGCGGGACGAAGAAACCAGGGACCAAGAAAGCCGCGGCCAAGGGCAAGGCCGCCTCGCCCGCCGCTCCGGCGCGCCGCAAGGCCGCCTCCTGATCGTGGCCGGTGGAGGGGAAAAAGGTCTGCCGAGCCACGTCGAATTGCGCCGCTTCATCGCCGCGGCGCCGCGCCGTGTCGGCAAGCGCGAGATTAGCCGCGCCTTCGGCCTCGGCCCCGAGCATCGCGGCCCGCTCCGCGCGTTGCTGCGCGAATTGGCCGAGGAGGGCGTGGTGGCGCCGGCCGGCGCCAGGCGGTTCGCCGCCAGCCAGCGCCTGCCCGAGACCATGATGGTCGAGGTCACCGGGCTCGACCGCGAGGGCGAGGCGCTGGCCCGGCCGCTCGATTGGCGGGGCGAGGGCCCGCCGCCCGCCATCCTGATGGAACCCGAGCCACGTGGCCGCGCGGCGCTCGCGCTTGGCGCGCGGGTGCTGGCGCGGCTTCGCCCGATCGGCAATGGGCGCTACAAGGGCCGCACCCTGAAGCGGCTCGACGACCGGGTGGGGCGCATCCTCGGCGTCTTCCGCGCCGCTGTGGCCGATGCCCCCCGCCACCCCGATGCCGGGCGCATCGTGCCGGCCGATCGCCGGGCGCGCGCCGAATGGCGGGTGCCGCCGGGCGAGGCGGGCGGGGCCGAGCCCGGCGAGATCGTCGAGGCGGTGCCGCTGCCCTCCGCCGGCTGGGGGCTCAAGCCGGCGCGCGTCATCGCCCGCCTCGGGCGGGAGGGCGAGGCGCGTTCGGTGAGCCGGCTTGTCCTCGCGCTGCACGACATTCCGCTCGATTTCTCCGCCGACGCGCTGGCCGAGGCGGCCGGCGCTCGCGCCACGGGGCTTTCTGGGCGGGAGGATCTGCGCGCCCTGCCGCTGGTCACCATCGACGGGGCGGACGCGCGGGATTTCGACGATGCCGTCCATGCCGAAGCGACGGCTGATGGGTTTCGGCTGATCGTCGCCATCGCCGATGTCGCGCACTATGTCCGCCCCGGCGCGGCGCTGGATCGTGACGCACGGCTGCGCGGCAACAGCGTCTATTTCCCCGACCGCGTGGTGCCGATGCTGCCCGAGGCGCTTTCCAATGGTTGGTGCAGCCTTCGCCCCGGCGAGGAGCGCGGCTGCCTGTTCGTCGAGATGCGCATCGATGGCGCGGGGCGCAAACACACCCATCGCTTCGGCCGTGGTCTGATGAAAAGTGCCGCCCGCCTCACCTATGAGGAGGTGCAGGCGGCGCACGAAGCCGGGGCGATGGCAGCGCTGCTCGACCCGCTCCATGGCGCCTTTCACGCCCTGCTGGCGGCGCGGCGGGCGCGCGGCACGCTCGATCTCGATCTCCCCGAGCAGCAGGTGGAACTCGACGCCACAGGCAAAATCCGCGCCATCCGCCCGCGCCCGCGCCTCGACAGCCACCGGCTGATCGAGGAGTTCATGGTGCTCGCCAATGTCGCCGCCGCCGAGGAGCTGGAGACCCGCCATGCCCCTTGCGTCTATCGCGTCCATGCCCCGCCATCGCCGGAAAAACTCGCCACTCTCCGCGAGCTGCTGGCGAGCTTCGATATTTCGCTGCCACCGGGGGATCGGCTGCATCCGCGCGATCTCGACGCCGTGCTGCGCCGTGTTGCCGGCCGCACCGAGGCGCCGCTGGTCAATGAAATGATCCTGCGCAGCCAGTCCCAGGCGGCCTATAGCCCCGACAATATCGGCCATTTTGGCTTAGGTCTCGCGCGCTACGCGCATTTCACCAGCCCGATCCGCCGCTATGCCGACCTCCTGATCCATCGCGCGCTGATTGCGGCCTGCCGGCTCGGCCCCGGTGGGCTCGGGGGCGCGGACGGGCTGGAAGAGACCGCGGCGCACATTACCCTGACCGAGCGCCGCGCGGCGAGCGCCGAGCGCGCCGCGATCGAGCGCTATCTCGCGGCTTTCCTTGCCGAGCGGGTGGGAGAAAATTTCGCCGCGCGCATTTCCGGCGTGACGCGGGCGGTGATTTTCGTCACACTACCGGCAATTGGCGCGAGTGGAATCGTGCCGCTCTCTTCCTTGCCCGATGATGAGTGGATATTCGATCAGGATCAGCAAATGCTTTCCGGGCGGCGGAGCCGTGTGAGCTATCGCCTGGCGCAGACCGTCGAGGTGCGCCTGATGGAGGCTAATCCGCTCACCGGCGGGCTGGTCTTTCACCTTTTCCAACCTGCGCCACCGCGGCCTGGCCCGGCGCGTGGCCGGCGGAGCACCAAGCTCCACCGCCCGTGAGACACGCCGGTTTTTTCCTGTTCGCGCTGCTGCTCACGGCCCCCTTCGCGGGGGCGGCCGAAACTCTCGATTTTCCCACGCCCCTGGTGGCTCAGGTGTTTGCCACCGCCTATGGCTTCATGGCGCCGCGCACGCTGGAGGCGATCCCGATCCCGCGCCTGGCACTCTGGGCGCTGCGCGGTCTGGCGGTGATGGACCCGGCGCTGATGCCCGAACGCCAGGCCGACCAGGTGGTGCTGCGTGGCGCCGATCGCGAGCTGCTGCGCCGTCCCGCCCCGGGGCCGGATGACGCCGACGGCTGGGGCATGGTCACGGCGGAGTTCGCGGCGGCGGGCTGGGGGGCCTCGGCCACGGTGCGGCGGGCCGGGCCGCAAGGCGTCATTCGTGGCCTGTTCGATGAATTGTTCAACCACCTCGATCCCTATTCCCGCTATGCCGCACCGGGCGAGACCGAGATCGACCGCCAGGGACGCCGCGCCGATGGCGGCGTCGGGTTGATCCTCGGCCAGCGCGGGGCGCGGGTGGTCATTGATGCGGTGCAACCCGACAGCCCCGCCGCCGCCGCCGGGCTGCGTCCGGGCGAGACGCTCCTCGCCATCGATCGCACCCCGCTCGGGATGGCCGATGCGGTGAGCACCGCGGCGTTGCTTGCGGGGCCACCCGCGACCCATGTCCGGCTCGAACTGCGCGGCCATGACGGGCGGCGGCTGCGGGTCGATCTGCTACGCGGGCTGGTGCCGCCACAGAGCGTGTTCGCAAGCCCCCTCGACGGTCTCCTGGTCCTGCGTCTCACCGGGTTCCAGCGTGGCACCGGCCAGCAATTCGACGCCGCGCTCAAGGCAGCCTTCGCCCGCCACGTCCCGCCGCGCGGGCTGGTGCTCGATCTGCGCGGCAATCGCGGCGGTTTGCTACAACAGGCGGTCGCGGTGGTGGGCGGCCTGCTCGGCAGCGGTCTCGTCGCCATCACGGCCGGGCGCGACCCCTCGGCCAACCGGGTGCTCCAGGCCGACGCCGAGGCGCGCGCCGACGACCTCCCTGTGGTGGTGCTGGTCGATGGCCGCTCGGCGAGCGCTGCCGAAATCACCGCCGCCGCCCTCGCCGATAACCGCCGCGCCGTGGTAATCGGCAGCGCGACCCTCGGCAAGGGGCTGATCCAGACGGTGACGCCGCTGCCCGATGGCGGCGAGCTGTTTGTCACCTGGAGCCGTGTGCTCGCCCCGCTCGGCTGGCCGATCCAGGACCTCGGCGTGCTGCCGCAGATCTGCACCAGCCTCGGCGCCGACACCTTGCAGCAGGAATTGGAGACGCTGGCAAAAGGCGACCGGCCGCTGGCCGCGGCGCTGGCGCGGCACCGCACGGCGCGGCCACCGCTGCCCGCGGCCATGGTGCTCGAAATCCGCGACGCCTGCCCGGCCGCGATCGGCACCGATCTCGACCTACAAGGAGCACGCTTCCTGATCGACCACCCGGACAGCTACGCCAACGCCCTCCTGCCGCCGCAGTTTCTCCCCGCCGCGCCGTGAGGCAAGATAAGGCCAGGGGCGCTGCCCCTGGACCCCGCCAGGGACAGAAGTCCCTGGACCCTTTCACGTAGAGGGTTGGGGGTCTGGGGCTTCAGGCCCCAGCGGGTCGAGGGCAGAGCCCTCGCCTTACCGCGACTGCGGCGCGGCGGCGGTCTCGCGGCGGGTGCGGGCGCGGAGGATACGGCGTTTCAGGGTGCGCGCCTCGGGCGACAGCTTGCGCGTCGGGGCGGTGAGCAGGAAGGCATCGAGGCCGCCATTATGCTCGATGCTGCGCAGCGCCCGCGTCGTCACCCGGAGCGCCGTGGGCATGCCGAGGATGTCGGAAAGCAGCGAGGCCTCCTGTAGGTTGGGCAGGAAGCGGCGGCGGGTTTTGTTATTGGCGTGGCTGACGTTATTGCCCGTCATGATGGTCTTGCCGGTGATCTGGCAGCGGCGGGACATCGATCTCTTCCTTAAGCTTGTCGGGCGCCGAAGCGGCGTCTCCGGAAAATGGGCGCGGGGGGCTTATGGCCAAAGCGTGGCGCAGCGTCAATGGGCCATGGAAAATTGCCTTGCCGGTGGCAAATCCCTCATGATTGCCTGGCACGCGCGCCCTGCGGCGCGCCATCCGAGGAGCGGGTATGAGCGACGCTGCGGTTCATCGCGGGGACTACCGCCCGCCGGCTTTCCTGGTCGATGAGGTTGATCTGCTCTTCCGGCTGGAGCCCGACGCCACCCTGGTGACGGCGCAGCTGAGATTGCGGCGCAATCCGGCGGGCGAGGCCGCTCTGCCGCTCCGCCTCGATGGCGAGGCGATCGAACTCGTGGCCTTGCGGCTTGACGGCGCGGCGCTCGATCCGGCGCGCTATCGGGTGGACGCCACTGGCCTTACCCTGTTCGATCCGCCGCCGGCGTTCGCCCTCGAAATCGTCACCCGGCTCGACCCGGCGGCCAATACCGCGCTTTCGGGCCTTTATGTCTCGGGCGGCAATTTCTATACGCAGTGCGAAGCCGAGGGGTTTCGCCGCATCACCTTCTTCCCCGACCGCCCCGATGTCATGGCGCGCTACACCACCACCCTGCTCGCCGATCGCGCCCGCTTTCCGGTGCTGCTCTCGAACGGCAACCGCGTCGATCAAGGCGCGGCCGAGGGCGGGCGGCACTGGGTCAAGTGGCACGACCCGCATCCCAAACCCTGCTATCTCTTCGCCGTGGTGGCTGGCGACCTGGTTGCGGTGCGTGATCATTTCGTCACGTGTTCCGGCCGCCGGGTGGCGCTCGCGATCTGGGTGCGGCGCGGCGATGAAGACAAATGCGGCCATGCCATGCACTGCCTCAAGACCGCGATGGCCTGGGATGAGCGCGTCTTCGGGCGCGAATATGATCTCGACGTGTTCAACATCGCCGCGGTGTCGGATTTCAACATGGGGGCAATGGAGAACAAGGGGCTCAATATTTTCAACACGCGCTATGTGCTGGCGCGGCCCGATACCGCAAGCGATACCGACTATCGCGGCATCGAGACGGTGATTTCGCACGAATATTTCCATAACTGGACCGGCAACCGCATCACCTGCCGCGACTGGTTCCAGCTTTCGCTCAAGGAGGGCCTGACGGTCTTCCGCGACCAGGAATTCTCCGCCGATCAGGGCTCGCGCGCTGTGCAGCGGATTGCCGATGTCCGCCGCCTGCGCGCGGCGCAATTTTCCGAGGATGCCGGCCCGCTCGCCCATCCCGTGCGCCCCGACTCCTATCAAAAAATCGATAATTTCTACACCGCGACGATCTATCAGAAGGGCGCCGAACTGGTGCGGATGATCCACACCCGGCTCGGCGCCGCCGGCTTCCGCGCCGGGATGGACCGCTATTTCGTGCAATGCGACAACCAGGCGGTGACGATCGAGGATTTTCTCGAAGCAATCGGCGAAGGCGCGGGGGTCGATCTCACGCCGTTCCTGAAATGGTACGAAGAGGCCGGCACGCCCGAGATCACCGCCGAGGAAAGCTATGACGCGGCGTCGCGGAGCTTCACGCTGCGGCTCCGCCAGTACATTCCGCCGACGCCGGGGCAGGCCGAAAAGGCGCCGCTGCCGATCCCGATCCGCTGTGGCTTGCTCGATGCCGAAACCGGGCAGCCTTTGGCGCTCTGCCTTGCCGGCGCGGCGGCGAGCATGGAGCGCGTTCTGCTGCTCGACGAGGCCGAGCAGGAATGGCGCTTCACCGGCCTGGCGCGCCGGCCGGTGCCGGCGCTGCTGCGCGGGTTTTCGGCGCCGGTGAAGCTGCGCGGGCAGGATCGCGCGCGGCTGCGCTTCCTCGCGACCCACGATCCCGACCCCTTCCTGCGCTGGGACTGCCTGCAGCGTGACGCGACCGAAACCCTGCTGGAAACCGCCGCCGCCTGGCGCTCGGGCAGCAATCTCGGCCTCGATGCGGGGCTGATCGCGGCCTTCGCGGCGCAGCTCGAACAGGCCGAGGCCGATCCCGCCTTCGCCGCCGAAGCTTTGACCTTGCCCTCCGAGACGCAGCTCGGCGAGGAAATGGCGGAGATCGATGTCGAGGCGTTGCACGCCGCGCGCGAGGCGGCGCGCGTCGCGATCGGCCGGGCGCTCGCGGTGCCGCTGGCGGCGACCTATGAGCGCTTGCGGGCGGCGGCGACGGCGGCGCTCGATGGCCGTGCAATGGGCCAGCGGGCGCTCAAGAATGTCTGTCTCTCCTATCTCATGGCCGCCGAGGGCGACCGCGCGATCGGGCGCGCCATGACGCAGTTTGGCACCGCCTCCACCATGACCGACCGCCTCGCCGCCCTCACCTTGCTGGCGGCGACCGAGACCGCCGCGCGGGAGGCGGCGCTGGCGCGGTTTTACGAGACGTGGCGTGGCGATGATCTGGTGCTCGACAAATGGTTCGCGATCCAGGCCGGGGTTGCCGCCGCCACCACGCTGGGGCGCGTCCAGGCGCTCGCCCGTCATGCCGATTTCACGCTCCGCAATCCCAACCGGGTGCGCGCGCTCATCGGCACTTTTTCGCAGGCCAATCCGCTGGCCTTCCACGACCCATCAGGGGCGGGTTACGAGCTTTTGGCCAGGACCGTGATCGCGCTGGACGCCGCCAATCCGCAGCTCGCCTCCCGTCTCGTCACCGCGTTCGGGCTGTGGCGGCGTTTTCCCGAGGCGCGGCGGGGGATGATGCGGGAAACCCTCGCCACGCTCGCGCGTCACCCCGGTCTCAGCGCGAATACCGGGGAGATGGTAAGGAAAATGTTCACGGCGGCGAGCTAGCCGGGCGCCCGTAAACAATCCTTAGGTATTTTCCGATAGTTCAATTTTACCCCGGTTTCAGGCGATCGTGCCGCGGGGACAAGTGATGCGATGACGAGTGGAATGCGCATGGACTGGCTTGCCCTCCGGCGATCAGGCAGCAGCGTTGTCATTTATGGCTTGATCGTCTGGGCGGTTCTGGCACTGTCCGCGGAGCAGGTGGGGTCCTCGGGACGGGCGGGGTTTGCGTCGCATGACGGCTCGCCTCTCGCCATGATCTGGCCGGCCGGGGGGTTTTTGCTGGCGCGCCTGCTCAACGTGCAGCGGCGCGAGGCGGTGCTCACCCTGATCGCAGCGGGCCTGGTGAAATGGGGTCTCCATCGAGCCTATGGGCTGGATTGGCTCGGGGCTTTCGTCATTTCCGGGCTCGCCGCAGCCGAAATCGGCCTCGCCGCCGTCCTGCTGCGGCTGCGCCTGCGCATCCGACCCGACCCGACGCGGCCCGGCGCCCTGGCCCTTGTGCTCGCCGTGAGCCTGATCGCGGCCGGTTTCAGCGCCCTCTTCGCCGCCGAATTTCTCTATTTTCTCAAGGATGTGTCGTTCCGCGCGCTGCTCCTTGACTGGTTTGCCTCCGGCATGATGGGCTTCGTGGTCGTCACTCCCGCGGTGCTGGCCTTCTGCCGCTCGGAATCAGGGGAGCGGAAGCTTCTTGCCGCCCGCAATCTGCTGGTGTTCCTGCCGCCGGCTTTCACCCTGTTCCTGCTGCTTGCCAACCCGACGATGAGCGGATTGCTGTTCCTGATTTTCCCGCCCCTGCTGCTGATCGCCAACCTGCTGGATTTCAACGCCACGGCGCTCTCGCTCATTCTCACCATCACCGTGATTTGCGGGGTGAGTTTTTCCGGGCATGGCCCGCTCGAACACCAGGTGGCGGCGGGCCTGCTCTCGCGTCATGTCGAATTCCATCTGCTGCAACTCTTTCTTCTGGCGCTTGCCGTGACCGTCTATTTCCGCGCCGCCAATCAGGCGCAGATGGTCCGGCTGCGGGGGCTGCTGGCCGAGCGGGTGCGGCGTTTCCGCGACAGCGAGCGGCGCTATCGGGCGCTCGCCGAAAATTCGCGCGACATCATCTTTCGCGTCAGCCCTGACGGGCGGCGGCTCTATGTCTCGCCGGCGGTGACCGAGATGCTCGGTTGGTCGGTCGGCGAACAGCTCGGCCAGGATTGGCGCCGCGACGTCCACCCCGCAGACTGGCCCGCGGTCCGCGTCGCCCTGAAACTGCTCCAGGCCGGCAATGACCATACCGTCTTCACCTATCGCCGCCGGCGCAAGGATGGCAGCTATCTCTGGGTCGAGACCCGGGTGCGGGCGGTGCGCGAGCGCGCCGGCGGGCGGGCGGTGGAGTTTGTCGCGACTACCCGCGACGTCTCGGTCCAGAAAGAGGCGGAGGAAAAACTCAACGCCGCCAATGCCGAGCTTGCCGCCCTCGCCGCGACCGATGGCCTGACCGGCATTCCCAATCGCCGCGCCTTCGATGCCACAATCGAGACCGAGTGGCGGCGCGCCCAGCGCGAGGGAACACCGCTCGCTTTGCTCATGATCGATGTCGATCATTTCAAGATCTTCAACGATTTCTACGGCCATCTCCAGGGCGACGAGTGCCTCAAGCGGCTCGCCGAGACCATCCGCGCGGCGATGCATCGCGGCGGCGATTCCGCCGCCCGCTTCGGCGGCGAGGAGTTCACCGTGCTGCTGCCCGCGACCTCGGCCGCCGGCGCCCTGGAGGTGGCGGAGCGCATCCACGACACGGTGCGCGATCTCGGAATTCCGCATGAACTGGTGGCGGCCGGGCAGGTGACGCTCAGCATCGGCGTCGCCATCCAGGCGCAGCGCCGCTACGGCGATATCGCGACCTTGCTCGCCGGCGCCGACTCGGCGCTTTATGCCGCCAAGCGGCGGGGGCGCAACTGCACCTTCATCGTCTCCGGGCCGGGAATGGTCGCGGTGGCGGCCGCACTGCCGGACATGGTCCTCGATCAGAGCACGGCGAACACCCGATAGACCGGCCCGCTCGGCGGGCGGCGGGGCAATCGGGTGAAGGGTGTTTTTCAATGCCAGAAGCGCTTGAAGGCCAGGGGCTTTGCCCCTGGACCCCAGCAAAGGCGGAGCCTTTGCAATCCTTTCCATGATGCGGGCCGTTACGGGATGCGGGTCTGGGGCCGCTGGCCCCAGCGGGTCCAGGGCGGAGCCCTGGTTCTTCAAGCGAGCAAGCGGGCGAGGGGGTTACGGGCCAGCAAAACCGCGCTAGCTTGGGGATGGGAGGAGTGGTGATGGATTTCGATCTCTCGGAAGACCAACGGGCGTTCCAGGAAACCGCGCGGCAGTTCGCGAGCGCGCAACTGGCCCCTCACGCGGCGCGCTGGGACGAGGAGCGGATTTTCCCCCGCGAGGTATTGCGCGAGGCGGCCGAACTCGGCTTCGCCGGCATCTACACGCGCGAGGCGATGGGCGGCAGCGGGCTCGGCCGGCTCGACGCCGCGCTGATTTTCGAGGAGCTGGCGCATGCCGATCCCTCGACCGCCGCGTTCCTCTCAATCCACAACATGGTCGCCTGGATGATCGATCGCTTCGGCGATGGCCCCCAGCAAGCGCGCTTCCTGCCCGCCTTGATGCGCGGGGATACCATCGCGAGCTATTGTCTCACCGAGCCGGGCTCGGGATCGGATGCCGCGAGTCTCGCCACGCGCGCCCGGCGCGAGGGTGATCACTATGTCCTTGACGGCACCAAGGCGTTCATTTCCGGCGGCGGCGCGAGCGATCTCTATGCGGTGATGGCGCGCACGGGCGCAGCCGGGCCGCGTGGCATCTCCTGCCTCCTGGTGGAAAAGGGCACGCCGGGGCTTTCCTTTGGCAGACCTGAGAAAAAACTCGGCTGGAACAGCCAGCCGACGACGCTGGTGCGGTTCGAGAACTGCCTTGTGCCAGTGGCCCAGCGGCTCGGCGCCGAGGGGGAGGGTTTTCGCTTCGCCATGGCCGGGCTCGATGGCGGGCGGGTGAATATCGCCGCCTGCTCGCTCGGCGGCGCTCGCGCCTGCCTCGAGGCGGCGCTGGCCTATGTCCAGGAGCGCCGCCAGTTCGGCAAGCGGCTCGCTGATTTCCAGGCGCTGCAATTCCGTCTCGCCGACATGGCGACCGAGCTGGAGGCGTCGCGGCTGCTGGTGCATCGCGCGGCGGTGGCGCTCGACCGGGGGGCCAGTGACGCGACCCCGCGCGCCGCCATGGCCAAGCGCTTCGCCACCGATGCCTGTTTCCGCATCGTCGATGAGGCGCTGCAGCTTCATGGCGGCTATGGCTATATCAAGGACTATGCGATCGAGCGCTACCTGCGCGATCTCCGCGTACACCGCATTCTCGAGGGTACCAACGAGATCATGCGGGTGATCATCGCGCGGGCGCTGCTGGGGCATGGCGGAGGGGAGATGCGGCAATGACTGAGATCGCCTTTATCGGGCTCGGCAATATGGGCGGGCCGATGGCGAAAAATCTGCTCAAGGCGGGGCATCGCGTGGCGGGCTTTGATGTCGATCCGGCGGCGCTCGCGCGCCATCGCGCGGGAGGCGGCAGCCTTGCCGAAAGCGCCGCGCGCGCCGTGGCCGGTGCGGAAATCGTCTTCAGCATGCTGCCCGCGGGCAGCCATGTGCGCGATCTCTATCTCGGCGCGGGTGGGGTGATCGCCGCGACGCGCGGGCGCGACGTGCTGCTCATCGATGGCTCGACGATCGATGTCGCAACCGCGCGCGATGTCGCGGCGGCGGCGCGGGAGGCCGGGCTCGCGATGCTCGATGCCCCGGTTTCCGGCGGTGTCGGCGGCGCGGTCGCCGGTACGCTCACCTTCATGGTGGGCGGCGATGATGCGGCGTTCGCTCGTGCCCGACCGATCCTCGCCGCGATGGGCCGCAACATCGTCCATGCCGGCGCGGCCGGCGCCGGGCAGGCGGCGAAAATCTGCAACAACATGATCCTCGGCGTCTCGATGCTCGCGGTCTGCGAGGCCTTCGTGCTCGCCGATCGTCTGGGGCTTTCGCGCGAGAAGCTATTCGAGGTGAGTTCGACCGCCTCGGGCCAGTGCTGGTCTCTCACCTCCTATTGCCCAGTCCCTGGCCCGGTGCCGGGCGCGCCCTCGAACCGTGACTACGCTCCGGGTTTTGCCACCGCGCTGATGCTCAAGGATCTCCGGCTCGCACAGATGGCCGCGGTGGACGCGGGCGCCAAAACCCCGCTCGGTGCCGAGGCCGCCGTGCTTTATGGCGAGATCAGCGAAGCCGGCCTCGCGCTCAAGGATTTTTCCGTGGCCTTCCGCTGGCTGAGCGATCGGAGCGCCGCGGCGCCGGGGGATGAGCCGCTATGAGCACCCAGGCGTTTCGCGCCGCCCGCGATTTCCTGCTCGCACACCGCACCGACCATGATCGCGCCGCGCGGGAATTCCGCTGGCCCAAGCTGGATCATTTCAATTGGGCGCTGGACTGGTTCGACCCACTCGCCGCCGGCCCGCTGGCCGATCAGCCGGCGCTGGTGATCGTCGGCGAGGGTGCGGTGCGTTTTACCTTCGCCGAGCTTGCCGCGCGCTCGAACCAGGTCGCCAATGGTCTCCGCGCGCAGGGCGTGCGCCGTGGTGATCGTATCCTGGTGATGCTCGGCAATGTCGCACCGCTCTGGGAGGTGATGCTCGCGGCGATGAAACTCGGCGCCGTCGTTGTCCCCGCGACGACGCTTTTGACGCCGGCCGATCTCGCCGATCGTTTCGCGCGCGGGCGGGTGCGGTTTCTCGTCACCGATGCCGGCGAGGCGGCGAAGTTCGAAGGGCTTGATCCGGCCGTCCGGCGCATCGGCGTTGGCCAGGCGCCCGCCGGCTGGATCGTCTATGAAACTCTCCTGGCTCAGTCAGCGGCGTTCACGCCTGACGGCGTGACCAAGGCGGATGATCCGCTGCTGCTCTATTTCACCTCGGGCACCACGGCGCGGCCCAAACTGGTGCTGCACAGCCACCGCTCCTACCCCGTGGGCCATCTCTCGACGATGTATTGGCTTGGGCTGCAACCCGGCGATCTGCATCTCAATGTCTCCTCGCCGGGCTGGGCCAAGCACGCCTGGAGCTGCTTCTTCGCGCCGTGGAACGCGGGTGCCGCGGTCTTCATCTTCAACCAGCCGCGCTTCGATGCGCGCCGCCTGCTCGATGCCATCGTCGCGCATCAGGTGACGACGCTCTGCGCCCCGCCCACCGTCTGGCGCATGCTGATCCAGGAAGATCTCGGCTCCTGGAAGACGCATCTTCGCGAGGTCACCGGCGCCGGCGAGCCGCTCAACCCGGAGGTGATCGAGCAGGTCGAGCGCGCCTGGGGGCTCAGCATCCGCGACGGCTACGGTCAAACTGAAACCACCGCGCAGATCGGCAATCCGCCGGGGCAGAAGGTGAAGCCCGGCTCGATGGGTCGGCCGCTGCCGGGCTATCGCATCGTACTGCTCGACGCGGAGGACAACGAGGCCGACGAGGGCGCGGTGTGCATCGCCCTCGACCCGCCGCCCGCCGGCCTGATGCGCGGTTATCAGGACGAGGGCGGCGAGATTGTCCCCGTGACCGGGCATTATTATCGCACCGGCGATGTCGCCTCCCGCGACGCCGAGGGATATCTCACCTATGTCGGCCGCGCCGACGATATTTTTAAGGCGTCCGATTACCGCATCAGCCCGTTCGAGCTGGAAAGCGCACTGATCGAGCACGCGGCGGTGATGGAAGCGGCCGTCGTGCCCGCGCCCGATCCGCTCCGGCTGGCGGTGCCGAAGGCCTATCTCGCGCTGGCCCCGGGGTTTTCCCCGGATCGCGCGACGGCGCTGGACATTTTCCGCCACATCCGCGCCCGGCTCGCGCCCTACAAGCGCGTCCGACGACTTGAATTCGCCGAGCTGCCAAAGACGATTTCCGGCAAAATCCGCCGCGTCGAACTGCGCCGCGCCGAAGCCGCGCGCGGGGCCACGCGGCTGGAACAAGAATATCGTGAGGAAGATTTTCCTGAGCTGCGCTCAGGGGAATAGATGAGGGCAAGACGATGGTGAGCGGCAATGCGTATCGCGGACTGAATTTCGGCCTCGGCGAGACGATCGAGATGCTGCGCGACGAAGTCGCGCGGTTTTCCGCCAATGAGATCGCCCCGCGCGCCGCGGCGATCGATCGGGAAAACGACTTTCCCGCCGATCTCTGGCAAAAATTCGGCGCCCTCGGTCTGCTTGGTATCACCGTCGAGGAAGCGGAAGGCGGGTCGGGACAGGGCTATCTCGCGCATTGCGTGGTGATGGAGGAAATCAGCCGCGCCTCCGCTTCCGTCGGGCTTTCCTATGGTGCGCACTCGAATCTTTGCGTCAACCAAATCCGCCGCAACGGCACGCCCGAACAGCGCCGCCGCTTTCTGCCGCGCCTGATCTCGGGGGCGCATGTCGGGGCGCTCGCGATGAGCGAGCCCGGAGCGGGATCTGATGTTGTCTCGATGCGGCTTCGCGCCGAACACCACGACGATCGCTATATTCTGAACGGCACCAAAATGTGGATCACCAACGGGCCTGACGCCGATATCGTCGTGGTCTATGCCAAGACCGATCCAGAGGCCGGGCCGCGCGGCATCACCGCCTTTATCGTCGAGCGCGGAACGAAAGGTTTTTCCTGCGCGCAGAAACTCGACAAGCTCGGCATGCGCGGCTCGAATACCGGCGAGCTAGTGTTCAACGAGTGCGCGGTGCCAGCGGAAAACGTGCTCGGGGGAGTGAACGAGGGCGTGCGCGTGCTGATGAGCGGGCTCGACTATGAACGCACGGTGCTGGCGGCCGGGCCTTTGGGGATCATGCAGGCCTGCATGGATGTTGTCATGCCTTATATCCACGAACGCCGGCAATTTGGCCAGCCGATCGGCGAGTTTCAGCTTATGCAAGGCAAGATCGCGGATATGTACACGACGATGAATGCGACACGGGCCTATGTCTATGCGGTTGCCAATGCCTGCGATCGCGGCGAGACGGCGCGCAAGGACGCCGCCGGGGCAATTTTGTTCGCCGCCGAAAAGGCCACCTGGATGGCGCTGGAAGCGATCCAGTGTCTTGGTGGCAACGGCTATATCAACGACTATCCGACCGGGCGGCTGCTACGCGATGCCAAACTCTATGAGATCGGCGCTGGCACCTCGGAAATCCGGCGCATGCTGATCGGGCGTGAAATCTTCAACGAGACTGCTTGAGCGATGCAACTTACGTCCGAGATAGACCTGCGTGGCGCTGAATTTCGTGAAAATCAGGCGGCGATGGCAGCCTTGCTCGCCGATCTCCGGGGCACGCTTGACCGCATCGCCGAGGGCGGCGGCAGTGCCGCGCGCGAGAAGCATCTCGCGCGCGGCAAGATGGTGGCGCGTGATCGGATACGCAATCTTCTTGATCCTGGCTCGCCATTTCTTGAACTCTCGCCGCTTGCCGCATACGGGATGTATGAAGGCGAAGTGCCGGCGGGCGGCATCGTTACCGGCATCGGCCGTATTAATGGGTGCCAATGCATGGTGATCGCCAACGACGCGACGGTGAAGGGCGGCTCTTATTATCCGATTACCGTCAAGAAGCACCTGCGCGCGCAGGAAATCGCCGCGACCAACCGTCTACCTTGTCTTTATCTCGTCGATTCTGGTGGCGCCAATCTGCCGAATCAGGATGAGGTGTTTCCTGATCGCGACCATTTCGGGCGGATTTTCTACAACCAGGCCAACATGTCGGCCGCCGGCATCGCGCAGATCGCCCTGGTGATGGGATCCTGCACGGCGGGCGGCGCCTATGTGCCGGCGATGTCGGATGAAACCATCATCGTGCGCGATCAAGGCACGATTTTTCTTGGCGGCCCGCCTTTGGTGAAGGCCGCGACCGGCGAAGTGGTGAGCGCCGAGGATCTTGGCGGTGGCGATCTCCATAGCCGTGTCTCGGGTGTCGCCGATCATCTCGCGGAGAACGATGCGCACGCGCTGGCCATCGCGCGCGAGGTCGTGGCCCATCTCAACATCCGCAAAACGCCGGAACTGGCAATACGCGAGCCATCGCCGCCGGCTTACGATCCCGCCGAGCTATATGGTGTGATCCCGAAAGAGCCACGCCAGAGCTACGACGTGCGCGAGGTCATCGCCCGCCTCGTCGATCGCAGCGAATTCCACGAATTCAAGCGTCTCTATGGCGCGACCTTGGTGACCGGGTTTGCCCATCTTGCCGGCTATCCGATCGGTATCGTCGCCAATAACGGCATCCTGTTCTCGGAATCCGCGCTCAAGGGCGCGCATTTCATCGAGTTGTGCGCGCAACGCGGCATTCCGCTGGTGTTTTTGCAGAATATCACCGGGTTCATGGTCGGGCGGAAATACGAGGCGGGCGGCATCGCCAAGGATGGCGCGAAGCTGGTGACAGCGGTTGCGACGGCCAATGTGCCGAAATTCACCGTGATCATTGGCGGTAGTTTCGGGGCCGGCAACTATGGCATGTGCGGCCGCGCCTATGGCCCGCGTTTTCTCTATATGTGGCCGAACGCGCGGATCAGCGTCATGGGCGGCGAGCAAGCGGCGAGCGTGCTCGCGCAGGTGCGGCGCGATAACATCGAGGCTCGCGGTGCCGTTTGGACGAAAGCGGAAGAAGAGGCCTTCAAGGCACCGATCCGTGCGCAATATGAGACCCAGGGCCATCCCTATTACGCCTCGGCGCGGCTCTGGGACGATGGCGTGATCGATCCGGCACAAACCCGGCAGGTCCTGGCGCTTTCCCTCTCGGCGGCGCTCAATGCGCCGATCGCGCCGACCCGCTTCGGCCTGTTCCGGATGTGACGCGCATGTTCAGCAAAATCCTGATTGCCAACCGTGGCGAAATCGCATGCCGGGTGATACGCACGGCGCGCCGTCTCGGCATTGCCACAGTCGCGGTTTTTTCCGAGGCCGATCGCGCCGCGCTGCATGTCGAAAGCGCCGATGAGGCCATCGAGATCGGCCCAGCGCCGGCGCGTAAAAGCTATCTCGATCCGGCCGCGATCATCGCCGCGGCGCGGGCGAGCGGGGCCGAGGCGATCCATCCCGGCTATGGCTTTCTCTCGGAAAACGCCGAATTCGCCGAAAGCGTCGCCGCTTCCGGCCTGGTTTTCATCGGCCCGCCGGCCACCGCGATCCGCGCCATGGGGTCGAAATCGGCGGCCAAGACGCTGATGGCGGAATCCGGCGTGGCGCTGGTGCCGGGCTATCATGGCGCCCTGCAGGACGAGGCGACGCTGGCGCAAGCCGCCGCCCGCGTCGGCTATCCGGTGCTGATCAAGGCCTCGGCGGGGGGCGGCGGCAAAGGCATGCGCATCGTCGCGCGACCCGAGGATCTGGCGGTGGCGATCCAGGGGGCGAAGCGCGAGGCGCGCGCCACGTTCGGCGATGATCATGTTTTGATCGAGAAATATCTCGAACGCCCGCGCCATGTCGAGGTGCAGGTGTTCGCCGATACGCACGGCAACTGCATCCATCTTTTCGAGCGGGACTGCTCGATCCAGCGCCGCCACCAAAAAATCATCGAGGAGGCGCCGGCGCCGGGGCTCGATCCTGGTTTGCGCGCGGCGATCGGGGAGGCGGCGATCCGCGCCGCGCGCGCCGTCGGCTATCTCGGCGCCGGCACGGTGGAGTTCATCGTCGCCAATGGCGCGTTTCACTTCATGGAAATGAACACGCGCCTGCAGGTCGAACACCCGGTGACGGAAATGATCACCGGGCTTGATCTCGTGGAATGGCAACTCCGCATCGCCGCCGGCAAGCGGCTGCCGCTCGGCCAAGAGGACATCACACTGACCGGCCACGCCATCGAGGCGCGTATCTATGCCGAGGATCCGGCGCGCGATTTCCTCCCCGCGACCGGGCGCATCCTGCATCTTCGCACCCCCGATCCCGGCCCGCATGTGCGGATCGATACCGGGGTGCGGGAAGGCGACCGGATCGGTATCGAATACGACCCGATGATCGCCAAGCTGATCGTCTGGGATCACGACCGGGAGGCGGCGCGCCGCCGGTTGGTTGGCGCGCTGGCGGCCTATGAGCTGGCCGGGGTGCGGACCAATCTGGCGCTGCTGCGGGCCATCGCCGGCCATCCCGACTTCGCCGCCACGGCGCCCGATACCGGGTTCATCGCCCGCCATCCCGAGCTGCTCGCCAGCCCGACCGACGCCGCGCCGCCCGAGGCACTCGCCGCTTGCGCCCTCGCGGTGCTACGCCAGCGCGAGGCGGTCGCGCGGGCGGCGGCCGAGGCCAGCGCCGATCCCGCCTCGCCCTGGGCGGCCGTGGATGGCTGGCGGCTGTTCGGCCGGGCGGCGCAGGAGGTTTTGCTGCGCGAGGGGGAAACCCTCCATGCCATCACGCTTCACGCGCCCGACGAGCCCGGCGCCACCCCGGCCGATTGGCGGATCACCCTGCCGGGGGGGATTTTTCCGGTCTCGGGATCATGGCGGGGGAATCGGCTCCGTCTGCGGCTCGCCGGGCATGAGCGCGCGCTCAGCGTCGTCGCGGATGGCGAAACGCTGACCGTGCTCGCCGCCGGGGCGACGTATCATTTTCGCCTCTTCGACCCCGGCGCCACGGTCGGGGCCGAGAGCGCCAGCGGCGGGCGAGTGCTGGCGCCGATCCCGGGCTATGTCGGCAGCGTTCTCGTGGCGCCCGGGGAAGAGGTCGCGCGCGGTCAGCGGCTGATCGTGCTGGAGGCGATGAAGATGGAGATCACGCTCACCGCGCCGTTCGCGGGCGTGGTGGTCTCGGTCTCGGCCGAAAGCGGCGCGATGGTCGAGGAAGGACGCGAGCTGGCGGTGGTCCGTCCGCTCGCCTGAAACCCGCGCCCCTGAGAGTTTGAAAAAGAATGCCTTCTTGCTCGGAAATCGACGGAAAAACGCCAATGTTTCCAGAGGGCGTTCTTTCCCAAGTTCGATTGATTTTCAGGCTCTGACCGGAATTACGGCCGAAGCGGTCGTTTCGAGGGTGGTTGAAACTCTCACGAAAACCTGATATCACGGGCCCGTGACAAAGTTAAACCGGCGGGAACGCCTGGTACCACGCCGCCTTGGAGGCGAGCGAGGGAACGTGTGGCGCGGCAATCGTGAAGGCGGCAGTCAAATCGTGGGACAAGAAATTTTAGGCGGGGCGAAGACGGTTTTCTTGCAATCGCGCGGTGCGATCAGCAGGCGCCCGAGTGTTGCGCGGCGCCCGGCCGGGCCGGCGGCGGTCACGCTCGCCAAGGACGATTACGTCGTGCTCGCGGAATTCCGTTTCCTGCTGCGGAGCTTCCTCGAATTCAGCGAGCATGAGGCGCGCGGCAGCGGCCTCACGCCGCGCCAGCATCAGGCGCTGCTCCAGATCAAGGGCTGGCCGGGGCGGGAGACGGTGAGCATTGGCGAGCTGGCGGCGCGCTTGCTGATCCGTCATCACAGCGCCGTCGAACTCGTCGATCGGCTTGAGGAGGCCGGTCTGGTCGAGCGGCTCGCCGACCGCGCCGATCGCCGGCGGGTGCTGTTGCGGCTGACCGAAAAGGCCGACGCGGAACTCGCCCGGCTCGCCGCGACCCATCTCCAGGAATTGCAGCGTCTGCGCCCAGCCTTGCTCGGTCTCCTGAAGCAATTCCCCTCGCCCATCGGCAACGCTCCCGCCCACAACGCAACGGCGCGGGGCGAACGGGCGATGCTGACACCCGAGATCATCGCGGCAAGCTGAACATCCGGCGGGCGGGGGATCAGGCGGCGGGGCTCGGCCTGGTCGCGTGGAAGCGCCGATAGTCGATATGCACCACATCCTCGCCGCGCCAGGTGAGAATATCCTCGAACTCATGGGCGATGAGAACATCCTCGCCCCGATAGACGTGGCGGGCATGCACGGTTGCCGAGGTGGTGGCGTCGATCCCGGTAATCACCGCGAGGATCATCAGGCCGGGCTCGCGCCACTGCGCCTCGCTGAAACCGAATAGCGGAGAGTTGGCGTCCACCGGATGCATCACCGTCCAGCTCAGGGCGAATTGCGGGTTGGTGTGGCGCAGGAGCGCGAGGTCGAAGATGCGGCGGATCCGGTGTCCCTCCGCGCTCTCGATGGTGCGCGCCAGGGTAAAATTCATGCGCGCCTCGACGATCTGGTTGGCGCGGATGTTGGCGGCGCGAAACATCAAGGTGGGGACGCCCTCGAACCGGCTCAGCACGAGATTGCGGCTGAACAAAACGCGCGCGCTCGGGCGGGTGAACTTGGCGATAATCAGGCCCGTCGCCAACGGCACGAAGAGAATGCCGAACAGGGCCTCGGTGGTGACGAGAATATGGGCATAGAGGGTCTCGGGGTGCATGACGCCATAGCCGATCGTCGCCATGGTCTCGACCGAGAAGAAGAACGCATCCGAAAGCACGCCGGGGCGGGTCGCAGCGACGCTGCCGGGCTGGAGCGTGTAGAGAAAAGCAAACACGAGATTGAGGCCGAGATAGAGCGCGATCACCAACGCGAAGAACACGCTCCATGGCTGCACGAGAAGAAAGTGATAGGCGTCGCGCCAGGACTCGCGCGGCACGCCGACGCGCTCGACGCGGAGCGTATCGCGTGGCTTACGTCTTGGTGGCATCGCGCTCCACCGCGCGCGAGCCCGCCTCGCCGGGATCGAGGCCAAGTTCGGCAACCATCCGCTCGCGGATGATGAATTTCTGGATTTTTCCTGTGATCGTCATGGGAAAATCCTCGACGAAGCGGATATAGCGGGGGATTTTCTGATGCGCGATCTGGCCGCGGCAGAAGGCGCGGATTTCTTCCTCGGTCGCGCTTTCGCCCTCGTTCAGCCGAATCCACGCGCAGAGTTCCTCGCCATACTTGGCATCCGGCACGCCGACCACCTGGGCGGCCTGCACTTTCGGATGGCGGTAGAGGAATTCCTCGATCTCGCGCGGATAGACATTTTCCCCGCCGCGGATCACGAGATCCTTGATCCGCCCGACAATCGCGCAATAGCCTTCCGCGTCGATGGTCGCGAGATCGCCGGTATGCATCCAGCCCGCCGCATCGATCGCCTCGCGCGTCTTCTCGGCATCGTTCCAGTAGCCGAGCATCACCGAATAGCCCCGCGTGCAAAGCTCGCCCGGCACCCCGCGCGGGACGATATGGCCCTCGGCGTTGATGATTTTTACTTCGAGATGTGGCTGGATGCGCCCAACGGTCGCGACCCGTTTCTCGATCGGGTCGTCGATCGCGCTCTGGAAACTCACGGGGCTGGTCTCTGTCATGCCATAGGCAATGGTGATGTCGCGCATGTGCATGCGCTCCATCACCCGGCGCATCACCGCGATCGGGCAGGGCGAGCCCGCCATGATGCCAGTGCGGAGCGAGGAAAGATCGAAGGCGGCGAAATCGGGATGATCGAGTTCGGCGATGAACATGGTAGGCACGCCATAGAGCGCGGTCGCGCGTTCCTCGGCCACGGTTTGCAGTACCGCGAGCGGATCGAAGCCCTCGCTCGGATAGATCACCGCGCTGCCATGGCTGAGGGCGGCGAGATTGGCCATCACCATACCGAAACAATGATAGAGCGGCACCGGAGCGCAGATCCGATCCTCGGGCGAGAGCCGGATCGCCTCGCCGACAAAGAAGCCGTTGTTGAGAATGTTGTGGTGGGTGAGTGTGGCGCCTTTGGGAAAACCGGTGGTGCCGGAAGTGAACTGGATGTTGATCGGATCGTCGAACTGAAGGGCAGGCGCGAGATCGGCAAGGCGCGCCACGCTCGCCCTGTCGGCGGCTTCGGCGATGGCGGCGAAGGGTAGAAAACCACGCTCGGGCGTCTCGCCGATGACGATCGCGCGTTCGAGCTGCGGCAGGCGTTCGCTCCGCACGATGCCTTCGGGATGGGCAAGCTCGGGCACCAGCGCGCGCAGCATCCCGGCGTAATCGCTTGATTTGAACGCGCGCGTCAGCACCACGGCCTTGCAGCCCGAGAGATTGAGCGCGTATTCAAGCTCGCTCACGCGATAGGCGGGATTGATGGTGACCAGGATGATCCCGGCCTTGGCGGCGGCGTATTGGGTGAGCAGCCATTCGGCGTTGTTCGGCGACCAGATGCCGAGACGGTCGCCGCGATCGAGCCCGAGCGCGAGCATGCCGGCAGCGATGGCGTCGGTGCGGGCGTGCAACTCGGCATAGGTGAGGCGGATCGCCTGCTGGCGGCTGATCAGTGCCGGGCGCGCGCCCCAGAGCCGCGCAGCCCGCGCCAGCGCCGCGCCGATGGTCTCGCCGAGCAGCGCCGTGGTGCTCGCCCCATGCACATAGCTCGGCTCCGCCATCTCCAGCGTCTCGCTCCTCTGCCGCGGCATCCCGCCCGGCTGATTGCCTTGCATTTCGCCCTCCCCTGGCTAATCGCTTTTCATCCCGACCATAGCGGGTTTAGCGGCCGGAATGAAGCCAGCCCAGTGACACGCCTCAGAGCCTGGAAATCCATCGGCCTTGAAAAAGATGGCCCTCTGAAAATCAAAATTCTTGCCGATCGGTCCCGGGGTGCGAGGGCACTCTCAGGGCCATCGGGTGAGGGGGATGATTGGGGCGGTGATGTTCTGCCGTTCTGTTGCGGGATAAAATTGAACGCAGTCCCGCAAGCCCGATCCGTGCTTGGTGATGACGGCGTTCGGCGGGTTGGTATTTTGTCTTGGTATCAGCCGGGACTCTCCCACGCGCGCGCGGCGGCATCGAGCAGCGAGGCGGGCAGGAAATCGACGCGGCAGGATGCCGTCCACACCAGCGCGCAGAGGACCGGCCGATCGCCATGGATCGTCCGCAGCACGGCCCGATAGGCCGCCATCTGGCGGAGATAGAGAACCGGGGTTGCCGCGGCGTGGCGCGGCACCGCGGCGCTGGTTTTGTAATCGGCGATGAGCACGCGATCGGGAAGCACCGCCAGGCGATCGATCATCCCGCCCACCACGCGCCCGCCGATCACCCCGGTGATCGGCACCTCGGCGCGCCCCTGCGGCCCGAACAGCGGCGCGAGTTCGGGGTCTTGCAAGAGCGCCAGGGCTTCCTGGGCGAGTTCGGCGGCGCGCGCCGCGGTCAGGCCGGAGCGGGCAAGAAACGCCGTCGCGGCCGACGTCTGGCGGGCGGGGGGGATATCCGGGAGGTGCTGGAGCAGGGCGTGCAGGATTTGGCCGCGTTGCCGCGCCGCCGCACCCGCCCGCTCGCGCGCCCAGAGCGGCGAGGCGGCTGGCGGCACCGGACCGTCCTCCGCGCCTTCGGGGCGGCTGGGCGCGAGCGGCGTGGGCAGGGCGGGTTCGGCCGGCAAGGGGGCGGGCTGCCAATCCGGGGCACGCCCGGCCCAGAGCGGGAGTGGTGCGTCCGACACCACCTCGCGCGAGGGTGTGGCTTCCAGGGGGGCACTTTGCGGGCTGCTCAAAACGCGACCCAGACGTTCCCCGCTCGGGTCGATCGCCGGGCAAGCCGCGTCCTGCGCCGCATCACAGCGCGCCATGCCGCGTTCGACCAGCCGATACCAGCACGTGTCGGGCGGCGCCTTGCTACCCTCGGCGCCGCACACCACCAGCCAGTCCTCGGCGCGGGTCAGCGCGACATACAGAAGGCGGTTATGTTCCTCGCGCTGACGCTCGCCGCGCGCCGCGAGCAGGCGGGAAAAGGCGGCGCTCTGCATGTCCTTGCGCGGCGCCCAGAGCGGCACTTCGCCGCCCGCCGGGTCCTCCGCCCAGAGCAGCGGCGCCCGTTCCGGCGGCGGCAGGCCGGTGGTGTCGGGAAGAATGATCAGCGGCGCCTGCAACCCCTTGGCGCCATGCACCGTCATCACCCGCACCGCGTTGCCCGCCGCCTCCGCCTCGCGCTTGATCTCGGCGCCCGAGGATCGGACCCATTGGACGAAGCCCTGGAGCGAGGGGGGATGGGTCTCGCCATAGCTGCGCGCCGCGGCGAGCAGTTCATCGACCGGCTCGGCGGCTTCCGGGCCGAGCCGGGCATAGAGCCGCGCTCGGCCGCCGAGCCGTCCCAGCGCCTCGGTGAGCAGGGCAAAGGGCGTGGTGAAATCGACACGGGCGCGCAAG
This sequence comes from Pseudomonadota bacterium, assembly GCA_021801255.1. GTDB lineage: Bacteria > Pseudomonadota > Alphaproteobacteria > Acetobacterales > Acetobacteraceae > Acidibrevibacterium. The sequence goes on along the minus strand of JAJYYH010000020.1, from coordinate 41,571 downwards.
CGTTGCAGGAAATCGGCGGCGCGCTGCCAGTCCGTGCGTTCCGTGGCGCGGGCGCGGAGCGTCTCCCACAATCCTTCGCGGCGTTCGAGCGCCAGCGCCATCAGACTGTCATCGGAAAGCCCGCCCAACGGGCTGGTGAGCAGGGCGGCGAGCGACAACTCGTCCTCGGGCAGCAGCAGCACGTCGCAGAGCGTCAGCAGATCGGCGACTGCCGGCGGCGCGGTGAGCGACAGACGATCGAGCCCGGCGACCCGCACATCCGCCGCCTTGAGCGCACGCACCAGGGCCGCGGAAAAAGCGTCGCGCCGGCGCACCAGCACCAGGACATCGCCCGCCTGCACCGCCCGCCCGCGGCTTGCCAGCACTTCGCCCCCCCGCACTGTCGCCGCGATCCAGCCGGCGAGGCGTTCGGCGAGGCGCTGGCGCGCGGTCGATTGGCCGCGGTTGCCCTCGGGCAAGGACCAGGAAGGAGATTCCGCGGGGGCCTCCGGAGCGCGTAGCAGCGGCCACAGCTCGACCCGGCCGGCCGCGCCCCGCCGCGCCGCCTGATGGCTGAGCCGCTCGCCCGGTTCCACGACGCCGCGCGCCGCCTGGGGATCGGCGAACACGGCATCGACCAGGTCGAGGATCGGGGCGGCGGCGCGGAAAGAAACGTCGAGCGGCACGTCGCGCCAAGTGGCGCCGGCCGCCTCGACCGCCCGCCGCCAGGCGTCCCGCGCCGGTCGCAGCTCGGCCGGCGCCGCGCCCTGGAAGGAATATATCGACTGCTTGACATCACCCACCGCGAACACCGTGCGCCGCGCCGCGCGCGCGCCCACGCCGGCGAAAAACTCGGCGCTCAGCGCGCGCGCGATCCGCCATTGCGCGGGCGCCGTATCCTGCGCCTCGTCGATCAGCAGATGATCGATCCCGCCATCAAGTTTGTAGAGCACCCAGCCGACCCGCTCGGCGTCCAACAGGGCGAGGGTGCGGCTGATGAGATCGTGATAGTCAAGATAACCGCCCGCTTCCTTGCGCGCGGCATAGTCGGCGCGCATTGGCCCGGCGAGGGTAAGCAAGGCGAGGGTGGCCTCGGCGAGGGCCAATGCGGCGCATTGATCAGCGATCTCGAGGGCGTGGCGCTGCGCCGCCTCGATCGGGGCAGCAAGCGCGGGAGCCTCGCGGAGGAGTTTCTTGTTGATGATGCTGGAGAGCGCCAGCGGCTCGCCCTCGGCGGTGACGAACAGACGATGCCATTCCGCCCAGCGGGCGGTGCGCTCGGGGATGTCTTTTTCCAGCCAGGCGAGGAGGGCCGTGGCGCGCGTGGCCACGGCAGGCGAGCCCTGCGCGGCCGTGGTTCCGAGGGCCGTCCGCAGCGTCGCCTCATCGGGGATACCGCGCGCGGCGGCGGTGAGCAGGTTGGGTAGGCTCGTCGCCGTGATGCCGAGCGCCCGGCGCAATGCGCTGCCTTGCTGCTCGACGCCGAGCCGGAGAAAGCGTTCCCAGCGCGGGCCATCGGCGCTGACCATTTCGACCAGCGCGGCGAAAGTATCGGCATCGGTGGTCGCGGCGAGAAAGGTCAGCGCCGCCTCCTGCCGCTTCTGGCCGAGCGCCGCCGCCAGCACCGCCTCGCGGGCTTCCTGGCGGGCGAGGGCGGCGTCCGCTTCCTCGATCAGGCGAAAATGCGGCGAGAGGGCCGCCTCCAGCGGAAAACGGCGTAGCACGGATTGGCAGAAGGCGTGGATCGTGCTGATCCGCATGCCGCCCGGCAGATCGAGCACGCGGGCGAATAGCTCGCGCGCCGCCGCCCGCTGGTCGGCATTGGCGGCGACGCCGAGGGCGGCGAGTTCGCGGTCCAGCGCGCCATCCTCGATCCCGACCCAGCTCGCCAAGACACGATTGAGCCGCATCGCCATTTCGGCGGCGGCGGCGCGGGTATAGGTGAGGCAGAGCAGCCGCGCCGGATCGCTGCCCGCCAGCATGAGGCGCAGCAGCCGGTCGATCAGCAGCTTGGTCTTGCCCGAGCCTGCCGAGGCGGCGACAAAGGCGGAGGCCGCGGGGTCGGAGGCGGCGCGCTGATTTCTGTTGGCGCGGGCGACCGGATCGCTGGTGTTCGCCCCACCGGCCGCCCCACCGGCCGCCCCACCGGCGATCGCCTCCCCTGAGGCCTGCGGCGGGCTCATGCCGCGGTCTCGCCCGCCGACCATTCGGCGACCCGGGCAAGCTGGGCATAGTCCGACCAGCGCGGTTTCCAATCGGGGTGCGGCTCGGAGAGATAGGGGGTCGCGGGGTCGTCGAACCGCCGGATCAAGGCAATGAGTCCGGCTTCGGCCGCCGCGATGGCCGCCCCGAGGGCCGCCGGATCATCGGCGAAAAGCGCGATCTCCTGACCCGGTTCGACGCCGCCGGTCAGCCGCCAATAGGAGAGCGCCGCAGCGGGGCCGGTGTAATCGGGGCCGAAGCCGCCGGCCGCCGCCATCGCCGCTTCCAGCGTCAGTTGCGGCGCGCGGCCGCGCGCAACCGCGCTTTGCGCTGGCACCATGCCGGTCTTGTAGTCGATGAGGACAATGCCGCCCTGGCGCGTGCGCTCGATGCGGTCCGCCCGCGCCGTCAGCAGAAACTCCCGCGCGCCCGCCACATCCCAGCGCCCGCTGCGCTCGCTGGCGATATGGGCGGGAAAATCGGCGCCGCGCGCCGCCTCCCTCGCCGCGACCCAATCGGCGATGCGATCGAGCCGCGGCCGCCACCAGGCGATCAGGGCGGGGCGGATGCGCGCTTCGGTGAGCAGGACATCGATGATGGTGCGGAGCCGCGCCGCCAGCGCCGGGGCGGGGATGGCGGGGACGAGATCGGCATAAAAGCGCGCCAGGGCTTGATGGACGATCTCTCCGAAATCCGAGCGCTCGACCGGTTGATCGAGTGGTGGCAGCGCCCCCAGGCGAAGGATATGGCGGGCGTAGATGGCGTAGGGATCGCAAAGCCAGGTCTCGATCTCGGTCACCGAAAGGCGGCGCGGGCGGAGATCGCGCGGCGGGCGCGGGGTGGGTGGAGCGACCGGCCGGGGCGGGCCATCGGGCTGGTCGAGAAGGCGCGCCCAGGCAGTGGCGGGATGGGCGGGCAGCGTCGTCTTGCGCAAGGCATCGAGCCGGATCAGCCAGCGTGCCGGCACCACCGGGGCGCGCTCGCGCCGGCGCGGGCAGGAGAGCACCACTTCCGGGGCGCCACAGGCGGTCATGATGAAATCATGGGCGCTCTGGCCGATCGCGATCTCGGGGCTGGCCAGCCCGATCGCCGCGCGCATCGGCCGGCTGAGCCAGGGGCCGGGGTCGGTCGCGGGTGGCCAGATCCCCTCGGCGAGGCCGCCGAGCACGATGAGGTCGGCGGTCTGTAGCCGCGCTTCCAAAAGGCCCCAGATCATCACGCGGGGGTGCTCGGAGCCTTCCCGTCCGCGGAGACTCCGCCGGCTGCGCACGACCGCGCCGGCAATCAGCGTTTCGAACAGTTCGGGTAGGATCGCCAGGCGCTGCGGCGGCAGCACGGCCAGCGCCGGCAGCGCCGTGGCCAGCGTCTCGGCGAGCGCCGCGCCTTCCTCGAAGGCCCAGAGACGCGCCGCCCCCGGCGCCTCGGCGTCGCGCGCCAGGGCCTCGCCAGCTTCGATGAGGGCGGCCAGCATGTCATCGACCGCGACCGGCCCGACGCTCGCCGCAAGACGAAGCAGGGGGGCGAGGGCGGTCTCGATGGCCGTGAGGAAGGGGTCCAGCGTCGCGCGCTCCGCGGCACTGGCGATGGCGCGGCGCAGGCCGACAATTCCCGGCGCCGGGCGCGGGCCGCGCAAGCCCGCGCGCTCCAGGGCACGGGCCATGAAGCGCGCCTCGGGGGGCGAAAACCCGGCGGCGGCGAAGGGGTGCTTGAGGAGGGCGAGCAGCGGCACCGGCGCGAGTCCGGAGGTCGCAGCCGTGGCGAGCAGGCGGAGGAAGACGGCGGGCGGGGTTTCGGCGAGTGGCTCGCCGGCGCTGTCATCGGCGATCACCCCGAAACGCGAGAGTTCCGCGGCGACCCGCCCGGCCAGCGCGCGATCCGGCGTCACCAGGGCGGCGCGGGCGCCCGGCCGTTCCAGCGCGTCACGCAGAACGAGCGCGATCGCCAGGGCTTCCTGGTGCTCATCGGCAGGCTCGAGGCGCATGAGGCCGTGGGATTCGGCGATCGGCGCGGCGTGGCGCCAGAGATGGAGCGCCGGAGCTGGCAGCAGCGCGCGGTTGAGGAGTGCGACGCGGTGGGCCGGCGCGATCGCCGCCACCCCGGCTGCCGGCCAGGACCGGACATCGCCCGCCGTCGCGCCGATCGCCGCCAGCAGCCGGGCCAGGCCGAATTGCGGATGGCTCTCGGGCAGCGCCAGATCAGCGGGCAGGTCGGCATCGAAACCGGGCAGCACCACCCGCCCGCGCGGCAGCCGCGCCACCACCCCGAGCAGTCGCGCCACCGCTGGGATGCCCCCCGTGCTGCCCGCCGCCCAGAGCGGAAAATCCGGCGGCTTTGCTTCCCAGGCGCGCGCCTGGGCGGTGAGCAGGGCCACCTGGCGGGCCGCCGGGTTCATCAGGCCGCAATCGGCGAGCCAGTCCGGCCAGGCACGGGTGACGATGGCGAGAAAATCGAGCGTCTGTTGCCAGTGCGCGGCGAATTCGCCCCCCGTGGCGCGCGGCAGGCTGGCGGCGAGATCGACGCCCTCGCGCTCCGCCTCGTCCATCAGGGCGGCGAGTTCGGCCGCCAGTTTCCAGGCGCGCTCGGCGGTGCGCGGTGCGCCCGCAGCCCCATTGAGCGCGAGGATCAGCCGGGTGAGATGGGCCAGCCGCAGCGCGGGATCGACGGCGGGCGCGAGATCGAGCGCGCCGGCGAGCGCCAGCGGGGTTTCATCGAGCGCCCCAAAGGCGGTGATGCGCGGCAGCAAAAGCGGCCGTCCCCCGGTCAGGCGCAGGAACGCCGTGGCCAGCGCCCGCGCCGCCCGCCGCGTCGGCAGCAGGATCAAGCCGTCGGCGATCCGCGCCGGATCATTTTTCGCCCCGTCGAGCCAGGCAGCGGCGAGCGCGTCGAGAAACGGCACCTCGGCGGGGATGGTGTAGAGATTCACCGCGTCTCCCCGGTGGTGCGCAGCGCGAGCGTGGTCTCGGCGGCGGTGAGGTCGGGTGGCGCCGAAAGGTGGAACCACAAGCCGTCATGCACCAGCGCGCGAAGGCGCCCCGCCGCCAACCCGCGATCCCAGAGCAGGTTCATCGAAAACGGCCCCTCGGGAGCACCCTCGAACAAAGCTGGCCGCAACACCTGCACGCCGGCAAAGATGTAAGGCACGATCTCGCGCTCGCGGCGTCGGCGCGGGGTGCCCCAGGGGTCGAGGGCAAAATCTCCCGCGCCCAGCTCGGCCGGCACTTGGCAGGTGCGATGGCAGAGCAGCACCGCGTCGAACCGCGCTGGATCGAGCGCTTCGGCCAGGCGCCGCAAGGCCGGCCCCGGCCCGTCGAGCCAGAACGCATCGCCGTTGACGACGAAGAACGGCTCCGGCCCGAGCAACTCTTCGGCGAGCGCCGCGCGCACCGCCCCCCCGGTATCGAGCAGGGTTTCCTCATGGCGAAAAACCGTCTCCGGTCCACCGCGCCGTGCCGCCAAATGCGCCGCGACGCGCTCGCCGTGCCAATGGCCATTGACCACGACACGCTCGACCCCGGCACGTGCGAGGTGATCGAGCGCGTGATCGAGCAGGGTCCGACCGCCAAGCGACAGCAGCGGCTTCGCGGTCTCGCGGGTGAGCGGACGCATGCGGGTGCCCAAGCCGGCGGCGAGTACCATGGCGGTGCGGGGCCTCATGGAACGGACCTCGGCGCGGGATTGCAGCGCTTTTCAGGAGGCACGTGGCGCGCCAGAAAGGCGCCGAGCGGGGCGGTCGCGGGATGCGCGAGCGCGCGCTCCAGCAGCCGCCAGGTACGCGGGCCATGGGCGAGATACCGGGGCTTGCCGTCGCGCCGATCGAGCCGCACCCAGAGGGCAGCGACACGCAATTGCCGCTGCGCCGCTGTTATGGCGCAGGCCGCCTCGAACGCTTCGCCATCGAGCACGCGGTTATGGTCGAGATAGTGGCGGATGCCGTGCGCCACCAGTTCAGGCGAAAGATCGCGCCGCGCATCCTCGAGCAGCGAGACGAGGTCATAGGCGGGATGGCCGAGGCTCGCGTCCTGGAAATCGATCATGCCGACGCGGCGCGGTCCGTGGCGTTCGGGCAGCCAGAAGAGATTGGCGGCGATGTAATCGCGATGGAGAAGAACGCGCGGGCCGGCGGCGAGCGGGGCGAGCATAGCGGCCAGGGCGGCTTCGAATTCCGCGACGATCGCCGCTTCGGGCGGGGCGCCGAAGGCCGCCGGCCACCACCATTCGAGAAACGTCGCCGCCGCCGCCCGGGTCATCGCCTGGGCGTCCCACGCCGGCAGAGCGGCGGGCGGGGGGATGGCGTGGAGGATTGCCAGCGCGTCGATCGCCGCTTCGTAGAGCGCCACGCCGTTGGTTTCGTCGAGCATCACGGTATAGAGCGCATCGCCAAAATCCTCGATCAGGGCGAGGCGCTGCGCCGCATCCGCGGCGATCACCTGGGGCACCGAGAGGCCGCGAGCGGCGAGGAGGGAAGCGAGGCGGAGGAACGGGCCGAGCGTCTCGGCCGCCGGCACCGCGACCAGGAGGGCAGGGATTGGGCCGCCCTCCAGGCGCCAATAGCGGCGCGCCCCGGCATCTCCGGAAAGCGGAGTTGCGCGCCCGGGGTCGCGGCCGTGCGCGGCGAGGAAGGCCCGCGCCGTCTCGTTCATAAACTCCCCGTCTTCATAAATCCCCCGGCGATGAGATTTCGGCGCGGCGCGCGGTCTCCCCGGTGATCGCAAGCCGCACCCGGAGCGCGTCGGGAGGGGTGAGATCACCGAGCCGCTCAGGCCATTCGATGATCAGCGCATCCTCGCGCAGTTCGGCAAATCCGAGTTCCAGCATCTCGGCCGGCCCGCCAATCCGCCAGAGATCGAGGTGATGGATGATACCGCGCGGCGTCTCGTAGCTTTGCACCAGGGTATAGCTCGGACTCGGCACCATGAGCGCGGGATCCTCCGCGAGCCGGCGCAGCATGGCGCGCGCCAGCGTCGTCTTGCCGGCGCCGAGCGGGCCTTCGAGCAAGACCGCGCGGCCCGGCGCGAGCCAGGCGGCAAGCTCGGTGGCCAGCGTCTCGGTGGCCGCGAGATCGGGCAGCGCGCGCGACGCGGGGGGGCTCTCCATAGCCGCGAATGTGCCCGCCGCGCGCGGCGCGGACAAGGGCCCGGGAACCCGGCGCGCCGCGCTTGATCGCCGGGGGGATCGCTCTAATCTGGCGGGCGCATGACAGAAACGCTGACCACCGATGTCGCCATCATCGGCGCGGGCCCGGTTGGGCTGTTCGCCGTCTTCGAATGCGGCATGCTCAGGCTGCGCGCGGTGCTGATCGACGCGCTCGACGCGCCGGGCGGACAATGCACCGCGCTCTATCCGGAAAAGCCGATCTATGACATCCCCGGCCTGCCGGTGATCGAGGCCGGCGCGCTGATCGCGCAACTGGAGCGCCAGATCGCGCCTTTTCACGCTCCGCGCCTCCTGGGGCGGCGGGTGGTGCGGCTGGAAGGCGAGCGCGGCGCGTTCCGTCTCGGCACCGATCGTGGCGAAACGATCGCGGCGAAAGCGGTGCTGATCGCCGCCGGCGCCGGTGCCTTCGGCCCCAACCGGCCACCGCTTGAGGGCATCGAGGCGTTCGAGGCGAGCGGATCGGTGCAATATTACGTGCGCGCCCGCGAGAGCCTGCGCGGCCAGCGGGTGGTGATCGCGGGCGGGGGCGATTCGGCGCTCGACTGGGCGCTGGCGCTGCGCGGGGTGGCGGCGGAAATCAGCCTCGTCCATCGCCGCGCCCGCTTCCGCGCCGCCCCGGAAAGTGCCGCCCAGCTCGCGCAAGCCGCCGAGCGCGGCGAGATCGCGCTCGTCGCGCCCTATCAGCTCCACGCCCTCCACGGCGCAGCAGGCCAGTTGGAGGCGGTCGAGGTGGCCGGGCTCGAGGGCGAGCGACGGCGGCTCCCCGCCGACACCCTGCTGGCTTTTTTCGGCCTCTCGACCGATCTCGGCCCGATCGCCGCCTGGGGCATGGCCTTCGCCGAGCGCCGCATCGCGGTCGATCCGGCTTCGTGCGAAACCAGCATTCCGGGCCTGTTCGCGATCGGCGATGTTGCCCACTATCGGGGGAAACTGAAGCTCATCTTGCAGGGCTTCAGCGAGGCGGCGATGGCGGCGCATGCCATTCACCCGATCGTCCACCCCAATGAGGCGCTGCATTTCGAGTATTCGACGACGACCGGCGTACCGACCGCGCCGTAATCGCCGGACCAGAGCGGGGAGGAATAAATGCCAACACGCCTCGAACAACATTTCGGCGATCGGGTGTTGCGCTGCTTCACCCCGCGCCCGCCGAGCCTCAACGCCCTGCTCGACGCGGCTGTGGCGCGCCATCCGGCCGGCGAGGCGCTGGTCGCGGGCGCGCTCCGGCTCGACTATGCCGGGCTGGGGCGGGATGTGGAGCGGGTCGCGGCGGGGCTTGCGGCGCTGGGCATCGGGCGTGGCGACCGAGTGGCGATGCTGCTCGGCAACCGCGCCGAATTCGTGATTTTGCTTTTTGCCATCACCCGGCTCGGCGCCATCGCGGTGCCGATCTCGATCCGCGAGCAGCTTCCGGGGATCACCTATCTGCTCGGCCATTGCGGGGCGGCGCTGATTGTTTTCGAGGACGATCTCGCGGCGCGCTTGCCCGCCGCGGCAGACGTGCCGGATCTTCGCCGGCGCGTCGCGATGGGTGATTTCGCCCGCCTGCGCGGCGATGGCCCCGCTCCCGCGGTCGCGGTGGCGGAAGAAGACGTGGCGCTGCTGCTCTACACCTCCGGCACCACCGGGCGGCCGAAAGGGGCGATGCTCACCCATCTCGGCCTCGTCCATTCGGTGCTGCACAGCGCGGCGGCGCTCGACCTGACCAGCGCCGATCGCGCCATCGTCGCGGTGCCGATGAGCCATGTCACCGGCATCGTGCCGCTGATCGCGGCGATGGTCCATGTCGCGGGCACGCTGATCGTGCTGGAAAATTTCAAGGCGCGGGTTTTTCTCGACCTCGCGGTGCGCGAGCGGCTGACCTATACCGTGCTGGTGCCGGCGATGTATGCGCTGTGCCTGCGCGAGCCGGATTTCGCTGCCCATGACCTTGCTTCCTGGCGCATCGGCGCCTTCGGCGGCGCGCCGATGCCCGAGGCCACCATCGCCCGGCTCGCCGAGACGCTGCCGGCGCTCAGCCTGGTCAACGCCTATGGCGCGACCGAGACGACCTCACCCGCGACCTTCCTGCCGCTCGGTGCGATCGCGGCGCACCCCGAAAGCGTCGGGCGGGCGGTGACCTGCGGCGAGATCGTCGTCATGGACGAGGCCGCGCGCGAGGTCGCGCCCGGCGAGGTGGGCGAGCTTTGGATCCGCGGGCCGATGGTGGTGCCAGGCTATTGGAACGATGAAGCGGCGACACGCGCCGGCTTCACCGCCGGGTTCTGGCGCTCCGGCGATATCGGCGCGGTCGATGCCGAGGGCTATGTGCGCGTTCTCGACCGCAGCAAGGACATGATCAATCGCGGCGGCTACAAGGTATTCTCGGTCGAGGTCGAGAACGCGCTCAGCGCCCATGAGGGGGTGTTGGAGGCGGCGGTGATCGGGGTGCCCTGCCCGGTGCTCGGCGAGCGCGTGCACGCCGTCATCCAGCCGCGCGCGGCGGGCCTCGGCGCCGAAACCCTCAGGGCGCATTGCGCCGGCCTGCTCGCCGATTACAAGGTGCCGGATTTTTTCACCTTTATCGCGGAGCCACTGCCCCGCAACGCCAACGGCAAGGTGCAAAAGCGTGAATTGCGCAGTCGCATTGTCGCCGCGCCGTCGCGCGGCTAACATTGCTTTTCCGTCGTTTCAAGGGGGGAACAGAAACATGCACAAGAGAACGATCCTGGCGGCGGCCTTGGGGGGCGGGATGGCGCTCGCCGGGGCAGCGCGGGCGGACGGTTTTACGCTCACCAGTCCCGATATCAGCGAGGGCGGCACCATCCAGAACGAGCAGGTGTTCAACGCCTTTGGCTGCACCGGGCAGAATATTTCGCCACGCCTTGCCTGGTCGGGTGCGCCGGCCAACACCAAGAGCTTCGCGCTCACCATCTACGACCCCGACGCGCCGACGGGCAGCGGCTTCTGGCACTGGGTGGTGTTCAACATCCCCGCCAATGTCAACGCGCTTGCCAAGAACGCCGGTGATGCGCGGCAGCGCAGGCTGCCCAAGGGGGCGATCCAGAGCCGCACCGATTACGGCATCGCCGGCTATGGCGGCCCCTGCCCGCCACCGGGCGACAAGCCGCACCGCTACATCATCACGCTGCACGCGGTCGATGTCGAAAAATTGCCGCTCGATAAGAACACCTCAGCCGCCGTGGTCGGATTCAACCTGCATTACCACACCATCGCCACCGCCACGCTGACCGGGCTCTACGGCCGCTGAATCAGCCTCGCGGGCGCGGCGTTGGGCTTTGCGTTTGAGCAAATTGGCGCGCAAGGATGCGGACTCACGCTCGATGCGGGCCTGGCGGGCGGCGCGGGTTTCGGATGTGGTCCGGGGAGAGGATGGGGGCACTCTGCTCATCGCGGCAGGAAGCAAGCGCGTCGGTGGCGCGTCAAGTGCGGGGGCCGGGAAGGTCCCGCATGACGCGGGCTTGCGCCCGCGCCACAGGGGGATACGCGTGATCAGGCGGTCTTGGCGAACTGATCGACCGCGAGCGTGAGGCGCGCCATGAGCGGCGCGGCGGCCTGCTCGGCGAGCTTGAAAGAAGCGTCGGTCAGGCGGCCGGCTTCGGCGACCGTCTTCTCCATCGCGCTCCGCGCCAGATTGGTGTGCAGATCGACCGCGTCCTTGACCGACTTGACGCCGGCGAGCGCCTTGAACACGCCCATCGTCTCGTCCATCTGCGCCTGCGCGGTGGCGGCGAACTGCTTCGAGAGATCCTGCAGCCCGGCGGCCCAGATCTGGCTCGACTTCACCAGCGCCTCGACGTTACCCTGGCCGAAGGACACGAAATCCTGGGCCACGTTGACTGCCTTGTCCATCTGATCCTTCATCGGAAACTCCATCTTTGCGAAAGCGGCACGCGCCGCGGGATTGACGAAAGCGACCTGCGCCGCTGGCTTATGGCCCTGATCCGTCGTAACAGCCGGGTCCGCTGCTGTGGATCCGGCGATCCGTTCGGCCTGCGCCTCGATCACCAGATCCTTGGCGGCCGTTTCGGCCGCCGCAATTTTTGGCTTCACCGCCACTTGGCATCTCCTTGACTTTTCGGCGGACCGGCTGTCGAGGCGGGCAGCGTGATTACGACGGCCCTTGGGAATTTTCTCGGTCGATCCGTTTGTTGCACTGCAACATGACGGATTTAGGCGGCGGATCGCGTCGAGTCAAGTGAAATTGTGCGGCGCAATAAAATATTCTTGGGCACATTCATCACAACCTGGCGAGCAGGATCATGCGACGCCCTCGCCTGAAAGTTTGCAAAAGAAGGCTCTCGCGCCGCGGAATCGATCAAAAGATCAATATCTTCGGAGGCCAGCCCATTGCAAGTTCGCTGGCTTTCCCGGCCCCGACGCCTGGTGGAATTTTCTCGTCGGTTCCTCGACGACGCCGAAAGCCGGGACGAAAATCATTCCTTAACCCATTCAAATCCACACTGTTTCGGAATTTTCGCCTGGACAGGACGCGGCGCCCGCCGCTAGAGTTCGCCGGCGCGAGGGAAGGGGGTGGTTGGCCATGGCGGTCGAGACACATGGCATTCGGCCGCAACGGGTCTTGCGGCATCCGGGCTTGCGGTTTCTGTTCATGCGCACGCTGGCCACGCTGGTGGTGGTGACGCTGGTGGTGGCGATGGCGCCATATGCCGCGCACGCGCAGGTCGGCTCGGAGCGCTACAGCTCGCTCGTGATCGACGCCGAAACGGGCCGGGTGCTGTCGGCTGCCAATCCCGATGCGGAGCGCTACCCCGCGAGCCTTACCAAGATGATGACGCTCTATCTCGCCTTCGAAGCGCTGCGCGACCGGCGCGTCACCGCCGCGCAACTCGTGCCGGTTTCCGCCCACGCGGCGGCGCAGGCGCCCTCCAAGCTCGGGCTCGTGCCCGGCATGCGCCTCTCGGTCGAGCAGGCAATTCTCGCGCTCGTCACCAAATCCGCCAACGATGCCGCCGCTGCCCTCGGCGAAACCCTTGGCGGTTCGGAGGAAGGGTTCGCGCAGATGATGACGCTCCGCGCCCGCGCGCTGGGCATGACCCACACCACCTTCCGCAACGCCTCCGGTCTGCCCGATGCCGAACAAGTCACCACCGCGCGCGATCTCGCCATCCTCGCCCGCCACCTGATCCAGGATTTCCCCGATCAATATCGCTATTTCAGCGTGCCGGGTTTCGTTTTCCATGGCCGGATGATCCCCAACCATGACCATATGTTGACCACCTACGGGGGCGCGGACGGCATCAAGACCGGCTATACCGAGGCGGCCGGCCATAATCTCGTGACCAGCGCGGTGCGCGGCAATATCCGGCTGATCGGCGTGGTGCTCGGCGCTGCCTCGAACAGTGAGCGCGATATCCACATGGCAGCCCTTCTGGATCAGGGCTTCGCCGAACTCGGCGCGCCGCCCGCCGGATTTGCCGTGGCCAGGCTCGGCGGCTTCGTCGGCACCGCGCATGCCGCAACCCTGCCGGCGGGGCTGCGCGCGCATAACCCGACGCAAACGCGGCTGGCGGCGCTGCATTGGCGCCAGCGCCATGGCCGGCTGGTGCGCCAGGCGGCGATCCACGCCACGGGTGGACACGGCAGCCTCCACACCACCCATGCCGCGCTTCCGCCGCCCCATGCGGGCGCGGCTAACAAGCCGCTCACGCGTGCGGGGGTGATCCATGCGCATGCCTGCGGCGGGCATGCGAAACCCGCCTGCAAACCCGCGACCGCGCACGCTTCCAGGAAAGTCACCACTATCGCGAGCGGCTAGCGCCAGGGCGCGAATAAATCACCGCTCCGACCGGCGTTGGGTGTATTATGCTTTTGGGATGCGCGATCCGCTCCCGGCACGAGAGCGGTGCGACCCGAGCAATGCCGCAATGGCTTGGGAGAAACGCCGATGGCTATTCAAAACCCGATTGTATGGGGCTGGGAACAGGTCCGTGACGCGACGCATAGCGTTGGCTCGGCCCCAGCTGAGGAATACTGGCAGGCTCCGGCCGAGCCGCTCGGCGCGCTCGTGGTGCGCCGGATCGGACTTGCCGATATCCGCGAGGCCCTGGTCAAGGGCGCCGCGGATTTTGCCGCCAATCGGACGGACGTGGTTTTCCTCTGCCTGATCTATCCGATCATCGGGTTGGTTATCGAGCGCGCGGCGCTGGGCTATGGCGCGCTGCACATGCTGTTCCCGCTGGCCTCGGGCTTCGCCATTCTCGGCCCGTTCCTCGCGATCGGCCTCTATGAAATCAGCCGGCGGCGGGAGCGCGGCGAGGAGAGCCGTTGGGTCTCGGGGTTCGGCGTGCTCCGCTCGCCCGCCATCGGCAAGATCGTGCTGCTGGGCGCGGGGTTGATCTTCATCGATCTCATCTGGCTCGCGCTGGCGCAACTGATTTTCGAACACACGCTCGGGCCGGCCGATCCCGCCTCGCTGCTGCTCTTTCTGCGCGCGGTATTCTTCACCCGCGCCGGCTGGGCGATGATCGTCCTCGGCGTACTCGTCGGGGGGGCGCTCGCAGCGTTGGCGCTCACCCTCGGCGTCGCGTCCTTTCCGCTGCTGCTGGATCGCAATGTGCCGCTTAATCTGGCGATGGCGACCTCGCTCCGGGTGGTTGCGGAAAACCGCCTGATGATGGCCGTCTGGGGGGCGATCGTCGCGGGCGCACTGGTGCTTGGCGCGCTGCCCCTGCTGGTCGGGCTGATCGTCGTTTTGCCAATCCTTGGGCACGCGACCTGGCATCTCTACCGCGCCCTGGTGGCCGCGCCCTAGCCCTCGCCGCGGCTTTTCCGCGAGCCGAATCGGCTTCACGCGGTTACGCTTCACGCCGTTACCCTGGGGAAAAATCCCTATGCGATCAGGGAGTCGGCATCCATGCGGGGCATGGAGTGAGGCCATCCGTCCTCGCAGGTTGGACGCGAAAAGGGTCCTGCTCCCCAGGGCAATCGGGTGAAGCGTGTCTTGGGAGAGCCAGGGCTCCGCCCTTGCGGGGGTCCCAATGGAAGGATGGAGTGGCGCGAGGGCGTGCTTTTTCAAACTTTCAGAGCATCCGGGTCGTGGCGGCGAGGGTAAGGACGCGGGCGGCGTTGCCGGCCCAGGTGTAGTTGCGCCGCGTGATCTCGGCTTGCGCCGCGGCGCCGAGTTGCTGGCGACGCAGCGGATCGGCGGCGAGGCGGAGGATGGCCTGCCACATGGCGCCTTGTTGTTGCGGGTCGAACAGCAGGGCAGTGCGTTCGTGCTCGAGGATTTCGCGGATATTGGGCTGATCAGGGGCAATGATCGCCCGTCCGGCGGCCATGTATTCGAAAATTTTGAGCGGCGAGGCGTAGGCCACGACGCGCGGTTGCAAGGCGATATCGAAGCGGCTGATTTCCCCCGGCACGCCAGCGCGGTCGATCAGCCCGGTGAACCGCACGCGCTCGGCGATGCCAAGCGTTTTCGCCTGGGCTTCGAGCGCGGCGCGCGCCGGCCCATCGCCCACCACCCGGAGCAAGAGCGGGTTTTCCGGCGCCCGGGCCATTTCGGCGATGACGCCATCGAGCCCGTGCCAATCGCGCACGAAGCCAACGAAGCCAAGTATAAGCGGGCGATCGGCGGCGAGATCTTCCGGCATCGGCGGAAAAGCGGCGGGATCAATGCCATTCGGCGTAATGACGATCCGGGTGGGGGAAACGTTCTTGCGCGCGATCATCTCGCCGAGCACGCCGGTAACGGTAAAAACCCGGTCGGCGGCGCGCCATACCCAGGCTTCGAGGACATGGGCGAGGCGGGCGAGCCGCAAGCCGCCGAAGCGGGTGCGTTCCTCGGCCAGCGGGGCGTTGACCTCGAGAAAGAATGGCACGCCGCGCCGGCGGGCGAGCAGGGCGCCGGCGAGATAGAAAAGATTATAGCGCTCATAGATCAGATCGGGGTGAAAATCGCGGCAGGCCCGGCGGAGGCGGAGATAGGCGGGAATGTTGTAGGCCAGCTCGGCCAGTTCGGCGAGCGCGCCGGGCAGTACCCGGCGCAGCCGCGCAACCATCCGGCTCTCGCCGCCGAACCCCGCCTGCGCGTAAAATCCGGGGCCCACGACGCGCACCTCGGCGCCGGCGGCGCGCAGGGCCGCGATCATCTCCTCGACATGGACGCTCTGCCCGTCACGCGACTGGATGCGATGGCTATAGAGAATGCGCATGCTGGGTTCCTTGTCGGCGCCATCGGCGTCGCAGACGGCCGAGGCGATGGCGGAGCAGCGCCATCATGCCGCTCGGGTGGCGGGGGTTGATCAGGAGCAGGCCGACGCGCTGGCGGCGCAGGCTGGTCCAGAGGGCTTTATACGGGTCATCGCCGCGGCCGAAATCGAGGCTGGTGATGCCGCCTTCGGCGAGCAGGGCGCGGAGGGCGAGGGCGGTCAGCACGGTGCCGGGCGAGAGCGCGCGAGCGGTTTCGAGGTGGGCGAGTTTCAGCACGGTCGCCGTGTGTTCCGTCCTGATCCAGAATTGCGCGGCGATCGGCCCGTTTGCGCTGTGCAGGAGGGCGAGGCGCAACAGGCCGAGAGGCGCGATGGCGCGCATCAAGGCGGCGTTGAAGCGCGGGAACGGCTCGGCGTGCTTCCAGCTCTCGGCATAGACGGCCTCGTAGGCGGCGATGCCGGCTTCGAGGCCGGCTAGCCCCGAAATCAGTTCGAAGCGGGTTTCCCCCGCGGCGCGCTTGAGTTTGCGGCGGAGCGTGGTGCGGAGCGCGCCGGGGCGGGCGGCGAGATAGGTGTCCCAGTCCTGCCCGCGGACCGGCTCATGCCAGTTGCCGAAATGGTCGAAGCGTTCGACTGCGAGGCCCGCCTGGCGCATGCCGGCGATGAAAGGGGCGAGGCCCGTGGCGGCATCGTCAAGGGCGTCGAGCCGGATGAGCGGGAAAGCCCGGCCGAAGCGGGCGAAGGCCGCCGCCGCCGCGGTTTGTTCGGGCGCCGTGATGTCGGGAGCATAAAGCGGGGCAAAGCGGCAGGTATAAGGCGTGGTGAGGCTCGCGGGCGGCGCGCCGGGCGCCATCAGCAGCGGCAAGGCGGCGCGCGGCAGCCCTCCCCACGCCGCGACGGCGAAGCACGGCGCGGCACCTCCGGGCAAGGCGTGAGCGAGCACGGTTTGATACCACGGCAGGCTGGAGAAGAAATCCATCGCCGGTGCCGGGAACAGCGCGCGCGGCAGATCATCGAGCCGGGCATGAGCACCAACTTCCATCGTCCCTCTAGCGGCGGAGGTCGTAGTCAAGACAGCCGATCCATTCATGAAGTGCGTAGAAACTCATCATCCAGCCCGAAACCCGTGGCGCGAGATCGCTCAGAATGCCGGTCGGCACCTGATCGATCAGGGTAGGCGCGGCGGTGACGCGCAGCCCGAAATGGCGAAAGGCAATCAACGCGCGGCGCATATGCCAGGCATTGGTGACGAGATAGATCGACGTGATCCCCTGCGCCTTGAGGATCGCCGCCGTGTCGCGCGCGTTCTCCCAGGTATCCTCGGAATTCATCTCGACCCAGCGCGCCGGTTCGGCGAAATCCTGACTGAGGCTCTGCGCCATCAGCGCGCCGATGGCGGCCTCGCCACGCGGCGGCCGTCCGCCGCTCACCAGAAGCGGCAGGCCGCTGCGGTGAGCCAGCTCGGCGCCGGCGCGCACGCGAAGCAGCGTCAGCGGACCAAGATCGATATTCTCCCCAGCGACCATGCCCGGTGAGCCGTGCTCCACTTCGGCGGCCAGCACGACGATGGCGCGCGGCGGGTCGTCCGGGGGCGGGGTCAGCGGCAGGTTGCGCTCCAGCGAAACAATCAGCATCCCCCCGGTGAACGGCAGGGCGAGCACCAGAAGCCCGACCAGCGAGAGGCTCGCGAGTGTCAGGCCGAGCCGGCGATAGCGTCCCCAGGCGAGGGCGATGCCGGCCAGCCCGAGCGGCAGCAGGTTGAGCGGTGGCACCACCAGGGCAACCGCGAAAGGGCCGAGCGACATGCCGCCTCAGTCGCCCACCGCCAAGCCATCGCAGAGCCTGAGGAAGGCGGCGCTTTTTCCCTCCCAGGCGGCGGCGGCGGCGACCATGAGCCCTTGGCGGCGGAGTTTGTCGCGCAGGTCCGCGTCATCATGGAGCCGCGCCATCGCCGCGGCGATGGCGTCCACCGAGCGGCCATCGACGAGGAGGCCGTTGACGCCATCATGCACGGCGTCCGTGCTGCCGCCGTCGCTGCCGGCGATCACCGGCAAACCACAGCTATTGGCTTCGAGGAACACCAGGCCGAACCCCTCGGTATCACCATCCGGCAGCGCCCGGTTGGGCATGACGAAGACGTCGCCGAGGCAATAGTGATCGACCAGCTCCTCCTCCGGCACCAGGCCGCTGAACACCACGCGATCGGCGATGCCCAGGTCGGCGGCGATTTTCTCGAGTGTCGCGCGGTAGGGCCCCTGGCCAACGATGAGAAAGCGGCAGGAAGGACGCTCGCGGGCAATGCCGGCGAAGGCGCGGAGGGCGTTGTCGATGCCCTTTTTCTCCAGCAGCCGGCAGACCGAGACGAAGATGAAGGCATCCTCCAGCTGGTAGAGCGCCAGCAGATCCACCCGCTTCGGCGCCGGGCGAAAACGCGCGGTATCGACGCCGTTCTCGATCAGGCTGATATGGGCAGGGGTCGCGGGCCCGAGCAAATGGCGCACGGTCTGCTGCGTGAAGCGGCTCACGACGATGATCTCATCAACGCCAAGCAGAGCGCGGCGGCGGCGGCGATGGCCGGGGTCATACGGATCATCGGTGGTGATCTCCTCGCCATGCACATACACAAGCGTGCGCAGGCCGGGAAACCGCCGCAGAAAGCCGATCACCCAGCCGCTGGCCAGCAATTCGCCAATGCACACCGCCCGCACCCGCTCCGCGACAATGAGCCAGGTGAGGATCGCCGCGAGACGGGCACGGATCGCGACATCGGAGAGACGAAAGCGGAGCCGCGCGAAAGCCCCCCCGCGTGGCGGGTCGATCACGGTGCGCAGCAGCGGCAGGCGCAGCACGCGATAGGGCGCGCGCCGGTCATGCTCGCGCCAGCCAATCAGCGGCAGCCCGTCGGTATAGGAGATGCGCGGGGCGAGCACGCAGATACGCTCGCCGCCGTAGCGCGCGAGATTTTCGTACACCACCGCCGAGCCGCCGCGCACGGGGGCAAAATTATTGGCAAGGAGCAGAACCTTGCCGGGTTTCGTCTGGTTCGCCATGGCGCTCACCCAGCCTGCTCCGGGGGGGGATCGAGCAGGGCGGGAATGTCGGTGAGCGCGGCAAAGCGCCCGCCGAGATCGCGCGCGAAATGGTCAAGCAGGGCGGAGAAGCGATCATAGAAATAATGCAAATCGGCGCGGCTCTGGACATAGGGGTTTTGGCCGATGGCCAGGGAGGAACTGTGGAAGCTCAAGGGGAAAATCATTTCGCCGCGCCGCTGCAGATGCCGCACCAGCCGGCGCAGAGCGGCGATGTCATTGCCTTCCGGCGAGAGCGTGATGCGTTCGGCGAAGCGCGTGCGCGTCAGCACAGCCGGCGCGCGCCAGCGCGTGAAACGGGGTCCGATGAGGGCGTCATAGAGCCGCTGGCCGATGGCCCCGCCCCAGCCGACGACGCTTCGGCAGAGCGGCAGTTCGAGCAGAGGGCGGTTCTCGCCGAACCAGAAAGGATGAAAATCATAGGCGGTATGGTCTGGCCCGCCCTCGGCGGCGAAGCTGGTACGCGGCGCGAGGCTGGTATCGATAAGAAAGCCATGTTTTTCCAATAGCGAGGCGGTTTGCGCACCAATGCCATAGCGCCCGGCGCGGTGGACGGTGGGGGCAAAACCGAAGCAGGCGATGAATTTATCCTTGAGCGCGAGCAGTTTCTTTTCCTCAAGCCCGGCATCGAGATTGCCCGAGAAGGAAAATCGCCGCCCCGCCGCCCCGCCGAGCGGCGGCGTGACCCAGGTATGGAGCTGCACGCCAACCACGCATTGTCCGCTCTCGATCTGACGGCGGATCAGCCGCACCACGCTGCGATCCTCGAGGATGGGATAGGTCAGCAGATAGGCCGGCACCGCGCCATAGGCCGCGACGATCTCGTGCAGGTCGCGGATATTGCGCATGCAACTGGTGGTGAAGGCGGTGCCCTCGATCGGGGTCTGCCAGTCGAAATCCTCCTCGGCGTCGATCACCACGGTGCAGACCGGGCGGTCGATCCGGGTGGTCGCCGGCCGGTCCGTGCGGAGTGGGGCGGTGCGGGGCGGTGGGGGGCGGGGCGGGGCGGTCGCGGTCATGCCTGGGTCCGGAAAACTCATGATCGGAGAAAACGAGGGAGGCGACAATGCCGCGATGGCAAAGGAAGATGGGATCGCAGAGGAAGATGGAAGAAAGCGTTAAGGGCGTATAGGATATTTATCTCCCCGAATAAGGCCAGGGCTCCGCTCCTCCGTTGGAACCCGCTGGGGCCGGTGATTGCGCATCTTGATGTCCGGGCTTCGGTTTGTGTCCCAGAGTGACGCGATGCGCCTTTTCATACGACCTGCATGATCTATCCATCAACATGGCGCCATGGCAGCTATTGACCGAGCCTAACATATCTATATTATTGCAAATATGGAGAAATCAGATGCCATCGCCGCATTGTCGGCGCTCGCCCAGGACACGCGGCTCGATGTGTTCCGCTTGCTGGTCCAGACCGGACCGGGGGGGTTAGCCGCTGGCCGCATCGGCGAGGCGTTGGACCTGGCCTCGGCGACGCTATCGTTTCACCTCAATCAGCTCAAGCATGCGGGCTTGGTCACCTGCCGCAGGGAAAGCCGGTCGCTGATCTACGCGGCCAAATATGCCACCATGGACGCGCTGCTATCCTACCTCACCGAAAACTGCTGCCGTGGCGCTGCCACCGCACACCTGCCAGCCGGTTCGCCAAAGGCAGACAGCAAGGCGGTCGTAGCAGAGAAGGTCGAACCAGAGAAAAGGAGAGCCTGATTATGGAGACCACCGAGATCAAGGAGCTGGTTCGCACCCGCTACGCCAGCATTGCCGCCGGCAGCGTCGCTGACGGGTGCGCCCCGGCAGCGTCATCCTGCTGCGCTCCCGCGACGGCGACTGTGCGAAGCAAGGCACAGGAGATGGGTTACACGGCCGCGGAACTGACGGCCGTACCGGAAGGCGCCAATCTCGGCCTCGGCTGCGGCAATCCCCAGGTCTTCGCCGCAATGAAGCCCGGCGAGGTCGTGGTTGATCTCGGCAGCGGCGCCGGCTTTGATTGCCTGCTTGCTGGGCCACAGGTCGGGCCGACCGGACGCGTTATCGGCGTTGATATGACGCACGAGATGCTCGCCAAGGCGCGCGCCAATGCCGCCAAGGTTGAAGCGGCCAATGTCGAGTTTCGGCTTGGCGAGATCGAACATCTGCCGGTCGCCGACCACACGGCCGACGTGATCATCTCCAACTGCGTGGTCAACCTGGCGCCCGACAAGGCGCAAGTGTTCCGCGAGGCCTTCCGGGTGCTGAAGCCGGGTGGGCGCATGGCGATCTCGGATGTGGTCAATATCGCGCCGCTGCCGGACGATCTGCGGACAGACCCGGCACTGCTCTGCGGCTGTGTGAGCGGCGCCATTTCTGCCGAGCGTGTCGAGAGCTTGCTGCGCGCGGCCGGATTTACCGATGTGACAATTACCGTGAAACCGGACAGCCGCGAGATGATCGCCTCCTGGGCACCGGGACGCGGCATCGAGAAATGCGTCGCCTCGGCGATCATCGAGGCGCGCAAGCCGCTGGCTGGAGCCGGGGAAACGCCCCGCGCGGCAGGGTGCTGCGCGTGAGCGCGGCGGCCCCACCAGGCCCGCCCGCTTCAGCAACGCCTGAACGCCTGCCGCTTGACCTATCCAGAAACCGGAAATTCAAGCGCCCTTGGCGCTACGCACATGATCAACAGCGCGGATGGGAAGGCGGGTGACGTCGTCAAGGCGCTGACCGCGGACATGGCGTCAACACCGCGAGCGAAGCCGGCTGCTCATTTTGCCATCGCCACGCCAACGCTGCTTTTGGCGCTCATGCGGTTTGCCGCTACGCTCACCCCGGAGATTGACCCCAGACAAAACAATCGAGGAGGAACGACCATGATCCATGTAATCGCCATTATCACCGCGAAGCCCGGGCAGCGGGATCATATTCTCGAAGCCTTCCGCGCCAACATGGCGGCGGTGCGGGCGGAGCAAGGCTGCATCGAATATGGTCCGGCGATTGACGCCCCAGGGATGGGCGGGTTTCAGACCAAATTCGGTCCCGACGTCTTCGTGGTGATCGAGAAATGGGCGAGCAAAGAGGCTCTGGCCGCGCACGCCGCTTCCCCGCATATGGCAAGCTATGGCGCGAAGACCAAGGAATGGATTGCCAGCCGCGTGATCCATGTACTGGAACCGGCCGACTGATCCGCGCCGGAAGGCGCCGCAGCCCGGCCAGGCCGAGCCTCAACCAGACTATCCCCGGCCCGAGAAACGCGGCGGCGCCCCCTAAAAGCGCTTCCACCGGCAAGACCGTCGCCGGGCGCGGGGCCAGGACGATCAGCGACGTCCCGAACCCGACCACCAGGCCGGCACCCGCCAGCAACAGGCGCTTGCGGCGCGACGCATCGACCAAAAACCCGGCCGGGATCACGGTCGCGGCGCCGGGAGGATTTGCTGCGCGTCCATCACCCGGCCATAGGGGGTGACCAGCCCGATCCCGCTCGCTGACAGTGTCGCACCCGGCGTCAGGGCGCCGGCCATGCTGGCGGCCTCGGGCGGCGGCAGATGGATCTGCGTGCCGTCCTCCAGCATCGCACCATTGAGATCGCCGCGCGGCCCATAAAGCGCCATGCGCACTCGCCCCTCTGCCGTCATCGGCTGCGCTGGCCCGGGAAACGGCGGAAAGGGCGCGAGGCCAGGGCCGGGCGGGCCGGTATCGACCACGGTCTGGCCGGTCGCGGCATCGCTGATCGCAACCGCTTGCACCACCGGCACGGCATAAGCGCGCAGGCCGCGGATCGAGACCTGATCGCCGATCCTGACGCTGCGGAGCAGCGCCGGGCCGAGATGGGGCGGCGTATGCACTTCGGTGCCATCGGCGAGGATGACACCATCGACATCGCCGCGCGGGGTGAGGCTGAAGGCCATTACCTGGCCGGAGGTTTGCGGCCATTGTCCCGGATCCGTCCCCGGCGCAAGCCCGGGAGGTGGCAATGGCGCCAAGTCGGGGGAGGGTGGTTGGGCGTCAGCGGCGCCGAGGCCGAGCAGCAGGCCGGTTGCAAGCAAAACGCCGAGGCGTGATCGAGGCATCTCATCTCTCCTCTGACTGGGACTTGGCGGCGCCAAGCCCGACGGTGAGCTGATTTGCAACCGGCGGGCCAAATTCATGCTATTGATAAAAATGAGATATTTTTAAGGGCAGGGCGAAGAATCATCCGCTGATCGGTCATCCTTTGTCCGTTTATCGGACATTTCGGCGCCCCGTGCCACAGTCTCGCCGAGGCCATAGCGGCGCAGTTTGACGTAAAGCAGCTGGCGATGAATGCCGAGACGGCGCGCCGCCTCGACGCGGTTGTGGTTCGTCGCAGCCAGCGCGTTCTGGATCATTGCCGCCTCCAGCCGGGCGATGGCGCCGGGGAGGTCGGTGCCCGCGGCGATGCTTTCGGAGAGCTGGTCCTTGCCGCCGGCTTCGTGGGGCGTGTCAAGAAAATCGAGGGTGGCGGCCGGGATCACCGGCCCCGGGGTCAACACCGCCGCCCGCTCCAGGGCGTTGCGCAATTCACGCACATTGCCGGGCCAGGGATGGGCGAGCAAACGCGCCGCCGCCGCCGGCTCCAGCTGCTTGCCGCCGCCGCTACGGGCGAGAAAATGCTCGGCCAGCGGCACGATATCGGCGAGCCGCTCGCGGAGCGGCGGCAAGGCGATCGGCACGACGCCGATGCGGTAATAGAGATCCTCGCGAAACCGCCCTTGCGTGATCTCGGCGCGGAGATCGCGGTGGGTCGCAGCGAGGATACGAACGTCGAGCGGCGTCGCACGTCCGCCGAGCGGTGTTGCTTCGCGGGTTTCCAGCACCCGCAACAGCTTGGCTTGCAATAGCGGCGCCATGTCGCCGATTTCATCGAGCAGAATGGTGCCGCCTTGAGCGGCGCGAAACGCGCCCTCGCGGTCGGCGTGGGCGCCGGTGAAGGCGCCGCGGACATGGCCGAACAACTCGCTTTCGAGCAATTCGGCGGGGATCGCGGCGCAGTTGATGGCGATGAACGGAAATCGGCTGCGCCGGCCATGGCGGTGGATCGCGCGCGCGACGACCTCCTTGCCGGTTCCGGTCTCGCCGGTGATCAGCACCGTCGTCTCCTGATCGGCGAGCCGGCCGATGGTCTTCTGCACCTCGCGCATCGCCGCGCTGGCGCCGATGAACTCTTCCACCGCCGGCGCCGGCGCCGGGGCTGGCACCGTGATCGCGAGCATGCGGGCAAGCAAGGCAGCGAGATCGGCGCGGCCGATCGGTTTGGCGAGATGATCGACGGCGCCAAGCCGCATCGCCTCGATGGTATTGGCGCTGGTCGGGACGGCGGTGAGCACGGCAACCGGCGGCGGCGCCGGCCGCGCGCGGATGCGGCGCAGCACCTCGATCCCGTCCATCCCCGGCATGCGGAGATCGAGCAGCACCGCCGCGCAGTGTTCGGCCGCCAAAATCGCCAGCGCCTCCTCGCCGGTTGCGGCCAGCCGCGGCTCATGGCCAAGATCGCGCATCGTCTCGGCGAGGCTCTCGCGCAAGCCGGCATCGTCATCGACGATCAGGATGAGGGCCATGATCCAGGATCCTGCCAGGCGAGGACGAGCGCGAAGACCGCCCCGCTGCGGGTTTCCCCGACATCTATATACCCTCCAGGGTCGAGGAGGTGGAGCGATCCGGCTTGCGCCGCCGCCATCTCACGGGCGATGGCGAGGCCGAGGCCGGTGCCGTCGGGGCGGCCGGTGACGAAGGGCTCGAAAAGCCGGGCGCGGAGATCCTCGGCAATGCCGGGCCCGGTATCGGCAATGCGGATGACGAGGGTTCCCCCCTCCCGATCGGCCCGCAAGCTGACCTTCCCACCCGGCGGCGTGTGGCGGAGGGCATTGTCGATGAGCGCCGCCAAGGCCCGCCGGGTCAGCGCCGGATCGAACACCGCCGTCAGCGCCGGCCCTTGATGCGAAAGACGCACGCCTGCGCGCGCGGCAAGGTCGCCATGCTCGGCGACCAGGGCGGCCAGCAGACGAGAGACATCGACCGGCTCGGGGCGCGGCGTTGGCCGCTGCGTGAGGCTGAGGATTTCGCCGACGAGATGATCGAGCCGGGCAATTTGGACGAGGATCGCGGCCAGCGCCTGCCGTGCCCGCGCGGTCTCTGGCGCCGGCGCGGCGGCGAGCGCGTTTTCCGCCTTGAGACGCATCGCCGCCAGTGGATTGCGGATTTCATGGGCGATACCGGCCGCGACCCGCCCCAAGGCCGCCAGACGTTCGGCTTCGGCGGCCTTGCGGGTGAGCGTCTCCGCCTCTCGTCGGGCCTGCGCGAGGCGGTCGCTAGCCTCGTTGAGGGCGGCGAGAATGCGGTCGAGATCGCGCTCGCCGGTGGCCGGCAGCGCTGGCAGATCGGCGAGGTCATGGGCACGCAGGGCGGCCTCGATGGCGCCGATATGCCGCCCCCAGCCGCGCGCCAGCCGCCAGAGCCAGAGCGAGAGCAGCAGAACCAGCACCAGCAGCGCGGCGAGCGCGGCCTGCAGCCGGCTGACCGCCGGGTTCGCCTCCACCCGGGTCATCACCCAGACGCTCGCCCCCGGGATCGCCGCGGCGGCGGTCAGCGGGCGGGCATAGAGCAAAAGGGTCTGCCGCTTGCCGCGCTCTCGCCGGGCAACCGGCGCCCGCTCTTGCCGCGCCTCGGCGTTGATCGCCGCGATGGTGGCGCTTTCCGCCGCCGGGAGATCGCTCTTGACGCCGCTTCCCTCATAGGTCGGGAAAGCATAAGCGAGCGAGCCGCGCTGTTCCTGCCAGATCCCACCCTCGACCCCCTCGACCCCGGCGAGCGCGGCGCGCACCACCGTGCCGAGCCCGTGCATGAAGTGCGCGTCCTCGGGCGCCCGGGCTAGTCCCGCGGTATAGAAATCATAGGCTCCGGCGAGGCGTTCGGCGGCGCGCGCCAGCGTGACCT
The DNA here is from genome assembly GCA_021801255.1 of Pseudomonadota bacterium. Classification (GTDB taxonomy): domain Bacteria; phylum Pseudomonadota; class Alphaproteobacteria; order Acetobacterales; family Acetobacteraceae; genus Acidibrevibacterium. The sequence goes on along the minus strand of JAJYYH010000020.1, from coordinate 16,046 downwards.
CGGCCTCGGCGGTGCGGGCGGCGGTGGAGGCGCGGTCGAGGGCGAGGATCAGCGCCGCGACCACCACCGCCGCTGCCAGCGACAGCAGCCACAGCAACACCAGCCGCGCCCGCAGCGAACGCACCCCGCCCATCAGGCGTTGTGCCACCCCGCCCATGTCTCACCAGCCCGCTGGGTGGCGCGCAGCGTTGGCGTCTACCAGGGAAGCACGTCTCCCTGATAATCGAGATAGGCAACACCGCCCTTGCCGTGATGGCGGGTGATGGTCGCGGCGAGGCCCTTGGTGCTGGTCTCGACATCGAGCGGCGCCCGCGGGCCTCCCATATCGGTCCGCACCCAGCCGGGGTGGAGCAGCAGGATGGTGCGGGCCTTGTTCTCGGGGTGGGTGGCGAAGCATCGGGCCGCCATGTTGAGCGCCGTCTTGCTCACGCGGTACAGCTCGGAGCCGCCCTCGCAGCGCGCGATGCTGCCGAGGATCGAGGTCATGAAGCCGATCGTCCCGCTGGGTTGCACCAGTGGCGCCAGCGCCTCGGCGGCGCGTACCGGGTTGATCGCGTTGGTGAACAAGAGCCGCGTGATCTCGGCGTCCGCCACCGCCGCGAGCGGCTTTGCCGGATCGGTCGAAACCCCGGCATTGAGGAACAAAAGATCGAATTTCTTCCCGCCCAGCCGCGCCGCCAGCGCCTTGACCTCCGCCGGGTGGTCGATATCGACGGTTTCCACCGCGAGGCCCGGGTTTTTCTGCTGCAATTCGGCGAGTTCCGGCGCTTCGGCCCGTTTGGTCGCGACCACCTCCCAGCCCCCGGCCAGCAACTGGCGGGTGAGGCCGAGGCCGAGGCCGCGCGAAGCGCCGATAATGAGGGCTTTCATGGCTCTTCTCCCGTGGGGTTGGTTGCCGGACGCGGATTGAAACCCACGGGCGGGGAATTGTCGATGCCACGCGCGAGATCGACCGGGACAACACCGATCGCCTGACACCCGTGCCCGCCGTAAAGTGGCAGCCTAGCGAGGATCTCGGGCGGCGTCAGGGCGTACTCGGGTGGCAGCGGCGGCGTCGTGCCGGCAAGCCGGCCGGGGTCGAAGGCGCTCAACAAATCGCCCTCATTGGGTACCACCGCATCCTTGGGGCCGAGCCAGTCCTGGCCGAGCCGTGCCCGCCCCGCCGCGCGCGCCGCCGCTTCCTCGGGAAGCGTCGCGAGCGGGGGCAGGCGGTAGAGATGGTCGAGGAATTTGATCACCTCGTTGTGATCACCCTCTTCGTGCGAGACGACATGGGCGCGGGCATAGGGCGAGATCACGATCAGCGGAATGCGCGGCCCGCGCGCCAGCGCCTTGCCGTCGGGGCCGGTTTCGAGCCGGCGCGGTGGCACATGGTCATAGGCGCCGCCACCCTCATCGAAGGTGATAATGATCGCGCTTTCCGCCCAATAGGGGCTCTCGGCGATGGCATTGACCTCGCGTCCGAGCAAGGCCTCGCTAATTTCGGAATCGGAATAGCCGGGGTGGTCGTCATCGCCCTGGAATTTTTTTCGCACGGCCGGATCGGGGTCGGCGGGGAGCAGGCCGGCGATGTTGCGAAAGCCGCCACGAATGTAGAAGACGCCGCCCGCTTGGGGCAGGCGCTTTGCCTCGAGATCGGCGAAAAAATCGCCGAGTCCGTGCAGGTGCGCCGCCATTTCCGGGTTGTTGGCGACATAGCCGAAATATTGCGCCGCGTTATGGTGCCAGACATAGGAGAGATGCGAGCCCCCCGCCGGCGCATCGGCCGGGTCGGAGGGCTCGTGATCGTAGCCTTCCTGATACCACCCCCAGGCAAGCGGCGCCCGCCCGGAAGCGGCGATCACCGGGATATCGCCGGTGATATCGGCGAGATCGCCGCCGGGGTCGCGGTCGGACTTGACCAGCGCGGCCAGGTTTTTCCCCGCGAATGTCAGCGGCAGGCTGGCATAGGTCTGGTTGATCTGGGAGGCCGTCTTATAGCGCGGATTGCCCGGCGTGCCGCTCGTCCGATCGGCGCCTGAGCCCCAGAAGGGCGGCGGGTTGGCCACCATCGGCTCGCCCCGGCTGGCATAGGAGCCCCCCGCCGAGGAGGCGGCGAGCGTGGCCTGGTCGGGATGTTTCAGCCATTGCGTCTCGCCGCTCTGGCCGGCGATGAGCGCGATGGCGTTGGGCGCCGAGGGGGCGATGGTGTGTTGGAAAAACGCATCGAACAGCACGAAGCGGCTGGCGTAATTCCAGAGGAGCGGGATGGTGTCGCAGTCGATATGGGCCATTGGCAGCGCGCCATGCTGGAAGGCCTGGCGCGAGGGTTTTTCCCCCGGCTTGACGTATTTCATCTCCTCGGCGAGCGCGAAGCGGTCCATCGCGGCGCTTCCTTCCGAGATGTGCATTTTCTCCACCAATATCGGGTGGCTGTGGTCCATGTCGTCGAGATCGGCGGCGAAGTCAGCCGGGCCGAGGCGGAAGGGGTGGATCGTCGCCATGCCGCCGTCCGGCTTGACGATCGGCTGGAAAAAACCCGGCGTCATCGCAGCGGGCGCCGAATAGAGCCCGCGCGCGCCGGGAAAACCGCCGAAATAGGCGTCGAAGGAGCGGTTTTCCTGATACAGGATAAAAACGTATTTTATCCGCGCCCGCAGCGCCTCGGCCGCAACCGTTGCGCTCGTCGGGCTCGTGAGATAGGGGCGGATGGCCGGCGCCGGGTCGGGCTGTGGCACGAGCAGCGCCGGCGCCTCGGCCGCGGCCGAGGCGGCATGGCCAGAGACGAGCGCGGCAAACGCCAGGGAGAGGGAAAAAATCGCGTCACGCACGGGCATCCTCGCTGCATGGGCCAGCTCCGCATGGGCCAGAACCGGGGGGCCATGCTAGCCGCTGGGGGCGGCGAGCACACATGAAACTATCGTGTCACGCGGCGCCGCTCAGCGAGTAGGCGCGAGGCCGCGCGCGTTCGTCAGCGTCGCGGCCTCGAAATCGGCGCCGCGCGTATCGGCGCCGGAAAAATCGGCGCCATTCAGATAGGCGCCGGTGAAATCGGCGCCTTCGAGCTGGGCGTTGCGGAAACTGGCGCCGTTGAGCCGAGCAAAACGGAACAGGACATGGCCGAGTTCGGCATATTCGAAATTGGCGCTGTCGAGATTGGCGCTGGAGAATTCGGTGCGGAGCAGGCCCATCGACTGATTGCGCATATCGGGGGCCATGTGGGCATGGGAGAAATTCGCCCCGTGCAGGTCATCGAAACTGAAATGCACCGTCATGGTGGCCCCAGAAAAATCGGCGCCGGAAAAATTTGCTGCCTCGGCCGGGGCGTTTTCCATCGCTTGCGATGTTACCATGGTCTGCAACACGGCACCGCGCAGATTGGCGTGGGAAAAATTGGCATTCATGATCCAGGCGAAGGTGAGATCGGCGCCTTCGAGATTGGCGCCCGAGAGATCGGCGTGCACCAGCCTGACGCCGTGCAGATTGGCTTTTCGCAAATCCGCGCCGTGCAGATCGGCGCCGCTGAGATCGAGGCCGGTGAGATCATCGCCGCTCATATCCTGTCCCGCGAGCATGGTTTTCTGGCCCGCTGCTGCGCGCGCTTTCACCTCGGCCGTTGAAAGATGCGCCGATTGCGTCCGCGCCGCGAAGGGGGAGAGCATGGCGAGGACCGAGAGCATGGGCAAGGTGTTTCTTGGCCAGTCAACCATCGTTGTGTCCCTATGTAACCCATGGCTTTGCGCGCAATGAAAAAACGGCCGGGGACGCGCCCCGGCCGGAGTCTGGGGAGGAAAACGTAAAACCGTTACTCGAAGGCGCAGCCCGTCCGCACGCCGAGCAGGCGGAAGACCGCGGCCGCCGGGCAGAAGCCGGTAAAACTCGATTGCAGGAGGTTCAGCCCGATGAAGGCAGTGAACAGCAGGAAATAGGGGCTGACCAGCCAGGTCAGCAGAGCGCTCAGCAGTACCATGAGGCCGGCGAAACGTAGAACAGCGCGATCGAGGGTCATAACTGGTGTCTTTCCTGTCAGGAGGTGGGGATTACACGGGTTCCTTGAGTTTCTTCAGGTCGAGCTGCTTCATGAGAAACCGCTCATAGAAAGGCTCGCTGTTGCCGCCGCGCATCTTGCGCATGAAGTATTTCTCGAAGCCGACTTTTGCAAGATGCACCCAGGCCCCTTTCGCCGCCCAATTGGTGTTGCGCGGCGGAATTTGTGGCTTGGCGATGAAAGCGACCCCGGTATCGCCGAAATCGGCGAGGCAGATCGCGTTCCAGGTGGCCCGCGTGGTGGGTTCGCGACCATGGAGCAGCGCGCCGATATTCATCGCCGTCGCGGTCACCATGGATTCGATCATGAAACCGGTTTTTGGCACGCCGACTGGCACCGGCGTCGGCCCGGTGGGCGGAATGGCGACCGCGACGCCGATACCGAACACGTTGCGGTAGGTCGGGTTGCGCTGAAATTCGTCGATCAGCACGAAGCCGCGCGGGTTCACCAGTTTTTCCAATCCGCGAATCGCCGCGACACCGCGGAAGCCGGGCAGCATCATGGAATAGCGGAAAGGCAGCTCGTGCGTTTGCTTGATGGTGCCGTCAGGGTTGACTTCCTCGACGGTCATCTTTTCCGCCTCGATCGTCTTGACCCGCGCGTTGGTAATCCATTTGATGTGGTGATCGCGGAATTCGCTCTCCAGCAAGCCCTTGGTATCCCCCACGCCATCGAGGCCGAGATGGCCGATATAGGGCTCGGCGGTGACATAGGTCATCGGCACGCGGTCGCGGATCTTGCGCTTGCGCAGTTCGGTGTCGAGAATGAAAGCGAATTCGTAGGCCGGGCCATAGCACGAGGCGCCCTGTACGGCGCCGACCACGATGGGGCCGGGGTTGCGGCAGAAAGTCTCGAAGGCGACGCGGGCCCGCTCGGCGTGATCGACATGGCAGATCGATTGGGTATGCCCCTCCGGGCCGAGGCCGGGGATTTCGTCGAAGGCGAGATCGGGGCCGGTCGCGATCACCAGATAATCATAGGGGATGATTTCGCCGTCGTTGAGTTCGACCTGGTTGGCGCCGGGATCGACCCGCTTGGCGCCCTGGTCGTAAAACCCGATCCCCTTGCGCCGCATGATCGGCGTGAGGTCGATCTCGATGTCCGGCCGGGCGCGCCAGCCGACGGCGACCCACGGGTTCGACGGCACGAAATGATATTTCGACCCCTGGCTAATCAGACTCACCCGATCACCCTTGCGCACTTGCGCCAGCGCCTCGATGGCCATCAATGTGCCGCCGAGCCCAGCTCCCAGAACCACGATTTCAGCCATGACGTTTCTCCTCCACACTTGGTTTGACATATATATGCGTATCATCGTATATACGCAAGCATGAAAAACATCGATGCCATGCACCAAGCCGCCGATCAGGCGAGCGCCCTGCTCAAGGCGCTTTCCAGCCGCCACCGGCTGCTCATCCTCTGCCATCTCGCCGAGGCCCCCTGCTCGGTGGGCGAGCTTGCCACGGCACTGGGTCTGCGCGATTCGACGGTCTCCCAGCACCTCGCGCTGTTGCGCCGCGATGGTTTGGTGAGTGCCACACGCGAAGGGCAGACGATCTGGTATGCGCTCGCAAGTGGGCCGGCGCGGGAGGTGTTGGACACGCTATTTTCCATCTATTGTCCGCAACCGAGTGCGGCGCGGCGGGTCATGGCCTGACCGCCGCGCCTTCCGCTTCCTGCTCAATCGCTTGCCCGAGGCTCCGTCAGAGGCGAAAAATCATGCGTGTTTCTCTTCTTCCCGCCTGGCTGGTGGCCTGGCTTCTGGTCGCCACGCCTGCCCTCCTTGCGGCCGAGTTCGTCGTCCAGCCGGCCAATGTCGTCGATGAAAAAGCGGTTTTCGCGACTGTCGAGAGCCGCAACGTGGTGCCGGCGCGGGCGCGCATCGGCGGCACCATCACCGAACTCAACGTCCGCGAGGGCGATGAGGTGACGGCGGGGCAGGTGATCGGCGTCATTGCCGACCAGAAGCTCGGGCTGCGCATCCAGGCGCTCGATGCCGAGATCACCGGGCTCAAATCCCAACTCGCCCAGGCCGAGACCGATCTCGGCCGCGCCCAGGCGCTGGCCAAGGGGGGCGCCGTTTCGCGCCAGCAACTCGACCAGGCGGGAACCGCGGCGCAGGTCGCGGCAAGCTCGCTCAAGGCGCGCGAAGCCGAGCGCGCGCTCGCCGCGCAGCAGATGGTCGAGGGGCAGGTCTTTGCCCCAACGGCGGGGCGGGTCCTCACCGTGCCGCTCACCATCGGCTCGGTGGTCATGCCGGGCGATTCGATCGCAACGGTTGCGGAACGGAAATTCGTGCTGCGTCTGCGCGTGCCCGAGCGTGCCACCGGCTTTCTCAAGGCCGGCCAGACGGTGCGGGTGAACGGGCGCGATCTTGGCGCCGAGGGGGCGCAATTCGGCACTGTCACCCTGGTCTATCCGCGCATCGCGGATGGCAACGTGGTCGCCGACGCGGAGGTGAAAGGGCTCGGCGACTATTTTGTCGGCCAGCGCATCGAGGTGTGGATCCCCGCCGGTGATCGCCACACCTTCGTCATACCCGCCCATCTGATCGAGACGCGTTTCGGCCTCGACTATGTCCATCGCCGTGACCTGGCCGGAGGGGTCGTTGCGATACCGATCCAGCGTGGCCGCGATTTTCCAACGCCCGAGATGCCCGACGGCATCGAGGTGCTCTCCGGTATCGCTCCTGGCGACGTTCTGGTGGCGCCATGAATCTCGGGATTTCCGGCCACCTGACGCGGGCCACGATCCGCTCGCCGCTGACGCCGCTTTTCCTTCTCGCCGCCCTCATCGCCGGGCTGATCGCACTCCTCACCATCCCGCGCGAGGAAGACCCGCAAATCCACGTTCCCCTGGTCGATATCATGGTCTCGGCCAACGGGCTGCGCGCCGATGATGTCGCGGAACTCGTCACCAAGCCGCTTGAGACCATCGTCAAGGCAATCCCTGGCGTCGAGCATGTCTATAGCGAGACAGAGGATGACCGCGCCACGGTGACCGCGCGCTTCGTCGTCGGCACCGGCGAGGATGATGCCGTGCTCCGGGTCAACGACAAGGTCCGCGCCAATCTTGATCGCATCCCGATCGGTATTCCGCAGCCCTTGATCGTCGGGCACGGCATCAACGACGTCGCGACCGTCGTTTTGACCCTCTCGCCCAAGCCCGGCGCCGAGGGGCGCTGGCGGCAGACCGATCTCTATCAGCTCGCGAGCAAGCTGCAATCGGAGATGATTAAAACCGAGAATATCGGCCTGAGCTATATCGCCGGCACCGATCCCGAGCAGATCCGCGTCGAGCCCGATCCCGAGAAACTCTCGCTCTATGGCGTTACCTTGCAACAGCTCATCGCCAAGGTGCGCGACGCCAACCGCTCCTTCGTTGCGGGCTCCGTGCGCGATCTCGGGGCGATGCGCACGGTGACGGCGGGCCAGACCATGCTGGGCATCCCCGATATCGGCTTGCTGCTGATTACCACGCGCGACGGTAGGCCGGTCTATGTCCATGATGTCGCGCAGGTGGTCGTCGGTGGTTCGGTCGAGGAAAACCACGTTTTCAATCTGCTCCCCGACAAGAAGGGCGGCTGGCGCGAGACGCCGGCGGTGAGCCTCGCCCTCGCCAAACGCTCGGGGGCCAATGCGGTGGTGGTGGCGAACGCCATCGTGGCGCGGGTGAAAAGCCTTGAGGGCCAGCTCATTCCGAGCGACATCGCGGTCGAGGTGACGCGCGATTACGGCGTCACCGCGAACGAAAAGGCCAACGAGCTGCTCTTTCATCTCGCGCTCGCCACCGTCTCGATCGTCGTCTTGATCTCCTTCGCGGTCGGCTGGCGCGAGGGGCTGGTAACGCTCGTCGTCATTCCGACGACGATCCTGTTGACGCTCTTTTCCGCCGAGATGATGGGCTACACCATCAACCGGGTGTCACTGTTCGCGCTGATTTTCGCGATCGGCATTCTCGTTGATGACGCCATCGTCGTGGTCGAGAATATCGCGCGGCACTGGGCGATGGCCGACGGTCGGCCGCGCATCCAGGCGGCGATCGAGGGGGTGGCCGAGGTCGGCAACCCGACCGTGGTCGCAACCCTCACGGTAGTGACCGCGCTGTTGCCGATGCTGTTCGTCTCCGGGCTAATGGGGCCCTACATGGCGCCGATCCCGGCGAACGCCTCCGCCGCGATGCTGTTTTCCTTCTTCGTCGCCATGGTGGTGGCGCCGTGGCTGATGCTCAAACTCGCGCCGGGGGCGAAAAAGGCGCGGAGCAAGGCAGCGTCGCTCCCCGCTGGCAGCGCCCATGGCCATGGCGAGGGCGTCCTCGGGCGCCTCTATCGCCATATCGCCGGGCCGTTGCTGCGCTCACGCCCGCTCGCCTGGAGTTTTCTGCTGCTGGTGGGCTTCGCCACCGTCGCCGTCTGCGGACTTTTCTATACCGAGAACGTCACCGTCAAGCTGCTGCCGGTCGATAATAAATCGGAACTGAGCGTGCTGCTCGATCTGCCCGCCGGCGCCAGCCTCGAGGAGACCGAGCAGCGCCTCGCGGCGGCGGCGCGCATCGTCGAGACGCTGCCCGAAGTCAAGGCGATCCAGACCTATGCCGGCACCCCCGAGCCCTATGATTTCAACGGTCTGGTGCGCCATTATTACGCGCGCGAGGAACCCTGGCTGGGCGGGCTGCATATTGTGCTTGCGCCCAAAGCGGAACGCCAGCGGGCCAGCCACGCCATCGCCCTCGATCTCCGCCGCAAGCTCGCGGCGCTGCAACTCCCGCAAGGGGCTGTGCTGAAAGTGGTGGAAATGCCGCCCGGACCGCCGGTGCTGGCGACATTGCTCGCCGAGATCTATGGCCCTGACGTGAAAACCCGACGCGCGGTTGCCGAGGAGGTGAAATCCATCTTCAAGTCCGTCCCCTTCATCGTCGATGTCGATGATTCCTACGGTCATCGCGAGCCGCAGCTGCATATCGCCATCGACCAGCCGGAACTCGACTATTTCCGCGTCGAGCAAAGTGATGTTTATGACTCGATCCAGGCGCTGTTCGGCGGCGTGCCGGTCGGCTACTCCTATCGTGGCGAGGAGCGGCTGCCGATCGAAATCGCGATCGGCCTGCCCAAGCGCGACCTGAGCTGGAACGAGCGGCTGGCGGCGACCCCGGTGCCGGCCAACACGCTGCCCGGCGCGCGTGGTGTCGTCGAACTCGGCCAGGTGGTCAAGGTTACCCGAGAAACCGGCTCGCGCACGCTGTTTCGCCGCGACGGCCATTTCGCCGATATGGTAACCGGCGAGCTTGCCGGCAGTTTCGAGTCACCGATCTACGGCATGCTGGCGGTCGATAAGCTGATCGCAAGGCACGATTGGGGCAAGCTCGGCCGGCCGGAGATCCGCTTTCGCGGCCAGCCCGACGACGAGGCCCACCCCACCCTGCTCTGGGACGGCGAATGGGAAATCACCTATGTGACGTTCCGCGACATGGGGGCGGCCTTCGGCGTCGCCATTCTCGGCATCTACATCCTCGTCGTCGCGCAATTCCAGAGCTTCAAGATCCCGCTGATGATCCTGACGCCGATCCCGCTCACGCTGATCGGCATCCTGCCCGGCCACTGGCTGCTCGACGCGCCCTTCACCGCGACCTCGATGATCGGTTTCATCGCGCTCGCCGGCATCATCGTGCGCAACTCGATCCTCCTCGTCGATTTCATCCGCCACGGCCGCGGCGAGAAGCCGCTGCGCGAGGTGCTGCTCGACGCCGGCGCCATCCGCTTCAAACCGATCCTGCTCACCGCGCTCTCGGCGATGATCGGCGCGGCCACCATCCTGCCCGACCCGATCTTCCAGGGGCTCGCCATCTCGCTGCTGTTCGGCCTTGCCTCCTCGACCCTGCTCACCGTGCTGGTGATCCCAGCGATCTACGTCGTGCTCCGCGATCCCATGGGACGGTAAACGCAAGGCGCGGGCGCTGTCCTCGACCCGCTGGGGCCTGAGGCCCCAGACCCCCATCATGGAGTGGAGGTTTGCGTCTACGACAAGGGGTCCAAGGACGGCGGGGATATAGCGACCGTCGGATCGGCTGACAGTTTGGCAGCACTCACGGCTGTGTGAGATGGGGGAGCCGGGTATGGGGCCGCTGGCCCCAGCGGGTCCAGGGCAGAGCCCTGGCCTTCCCTTGCGGGGTGAGGCGTTTGGCGGGATGGTTGGCGAGGACGGCGGGGAGGCGGGAATGCAAGGATTGCGGTTTGATGCGGTCGAGCTGCCGCGAGCGGCGGCGGAGGCGCGGGCGCGGGTGCGGGCGTTTTTGCGGGCCGAGCGGGCGGCGGGGCACTATGCCGCGCACCGCAATTCGTGGAATTCCTTCGATCCCGCGTTCAGCCGCCGCGCCGGGGCGGCGGGGTTCATCGGCATCACCTGGCCAAGCGCCTATGGCGGGGCGGAGCAGTCGAGCCTCGTGCGCTTCGTCGTCACCGCCGAGATGCTTGCCGCGGGCGCTCCCTGTGGCGCCCATTGGATCGCCGATCGCCAGTCCGGGCCGCAGATCCTGCGCCATGGCGGTGAGCGGGTAAAGCGCGAGATCCTGCCCCGGATCGCGGCGGGCGAGTGCTTTTTCGCGATCGGCATGAGCGAGCCCGATTCCGGCTCCGACCTCGCCGCGGTGCGCACCCGCGCGGTGCGCGACGACGCGGAATGGGTGATCAACGGCGCCAAGATCTGGACCTCGAACGCCCACCGCGCGCACTACCTCATCGCGCTGACCCGCACCGGCGAGGCCGGGCCGGATCGGCATGGCGGACTGACGGAATTCATCATCGATCTCGCGCGCCCTGGCGTCAGCGTGCGGCCGATCCATAATCTCTCCGGCGGGCATGAGTTCAACGAAGTGGTGTTCCAGGATTATCGTGTTCCCGATGACATGCGGGTGGGCGCGGTTGGGGAGGGGTGGCGCATGGTGACCTCGGAGCTTGCCTTCGAGCGCTCGGGGCCGGACCGATTCCTCTCCGACTATCGCCTTCTGGTCGAACTGATCGAGCGGCTGCGCGGGCAAGACGATCCGCGTAGCGCGGAAGCGCTGGGGCGGCTGGTTGCCCATCTTGCCGCCCTGCTCAGGATGTCCACAGCGGTTGCGGGGCTGCTCGACCGGGGGGAAAATCCCGCCGTCGAGGCCGCCCTGGTCAAGGATGTCGGCACCCAGTTCGAGCGTGAAATTCCCGAAATCGCGCGCCTGCTGGTCTCCTGCGAGCCGAGCCTCGAGGAGGACGACCGGTTTGCCGAGACGCTGGCCCATGTCACGCTGCACGCGCCCTCGTTCACGCTGCGCGGCGGCACGCGCGAGATCCTGCGCGGCATGATCGCCCGCGGCCTCGGGCTACGGTGAGGAGCGCTGCCATGGAGACACAAGAAATTTCCCGCATCCTGCTCGATCAGGCGGACCGCCTGTTTGCCCAGCATCTGACACGCGAGGCACGCGCGGCGGCCGAGACCGGAGCGTGGCCGGAAAATCTGTGGCAGGCGGTGGCGGCGGCGGGTCTGCCGCTGGCGATGGTGCCCGAGACGGCGGGGGGCGCGGGGCTAGCGCCGGGCGATGCGCTGCGTCTGGTGCGCCGGAGCGGCTTCCACGCCCTGCCGCTGCCGCTCGCCGAGACCATGCTGGGCAATGCGCTCTGGGTTGCCACCGGGGAAAAGCCGCTGGCGCAGCCGGTGAGCTTCTCCGCGACGCCGCCGACCGGCCTCCGGGGTGCCGGCGATAACGCCATTCTTGACGGCGATGCCGGAGCGGTCCCCTGGGGCGATGTCGCGTGGCTGCTGGTGGTCGCCGAGGATGCCGCGGGCGGGCGCCATCTGGCATTGGTCGCGCCGCCCGAGGCTGCCTTGCCCCAGCGGCGCAACCTCGCTTTCGAGCCGCGCCCGAAGCGCCATCTCGCGGGCGTCCGGCCGGTGGCGCTGCGTCCGGCGCCCAGGCTCGCCGCGCCCGGCCTGCGCCCGCTGGGCGCGATTTTGCGCGCCCAGCAGATGGTCGGCGCGATGGAGCGGGCGCTCGATTATGCTCTCCTTTATGCCAATGAGCGCCAGCAGTTCGGCCGCCCGATCGGCAAGTTCCAGGCGGTGCAGCACATGCTCGCCAGCGCCGCCGGGCAATTCGCCGCCGCCACCGCCGCGGCTGATCAGGCCCTCGAGGCGTGGGGTGGGGCGGATGTCGAATTCGCCGCGGCCCTGGCCAAGGCACGCGTCGGGGAGGCTGCAGGGAAAATCGCTGAAATCGTCCATCAGGTGCATGGCGCGATGGGTTTTACGCAGGAGCATCCTTTGCATTTCCTCACGCGCCGGTTGTGGTCGTGGCGCGATGAATGCGGCAACGAGGCCGAGTGGCAGCGCGTCATCGGAGCCCGCGTCATGCAAGCCGGTGGCGAGGCGCTGTGGCCGATGCTGGCGGGGGCCTAGATGGCCGAGCCTGAGCAGAAGGGGGGGCCTGAGCAGAAGGGCGGGCCGCTCGCGGGCGTGCGCGTGCTCGATCTCACCACCGTCATCATGGGGCCGTTCGCGAGCCATATCCTTGCCGATCTCGGCGCCGACGTGATCAAGATCGAAAGCCCCGAGGGCGATCTGCTGCGCCGCTATCGCCCCGCCCGCTCGCCTGGCATGAGCGGGGTTTTTCTCAACCTGCATCGCAACAAGCGCAGTGTCGTGCTCGATCTCAAGCGCGCGCCCCATCGCGCGGCGCTCGAGCGGCTGATCGCCGGCGCGGATGTCTTTCTCCACAATATCCGCCCCCAGGCGATCGCGCGGCTCGGCTTCGCTGCCGCCCGCGTGCGCGCGTTGAAGCCGGATATCATCTATTGTGGCGCCTACGGGTTTTCCGCCCAAGGCCCCTATGGGGAAAAGGCCGCCTATGACGATCTGATCCAGGCGGGCTCTGGCATCAGCGCCTTGTTCGCCGAGATCGATGGCGTGCCGCGCTATGTGCCGACGGTGGTCTGCGACAAGCTCGCGGGCCAGGCGATCGCCTATTCCATCCTCGCCGCGCTTTTCGCCCGCGCCCGGGGCGGTGGCGGGCAGACGATCGAGGTGCCGATGTTCGAGACCACGATCGAGTTCAATCTGATCGAGCATATTACCGGGGCCGCCTTCATCCCCCCGCTTGGCAAGGCGGGTTTCGGGCGATTGCTGAACGCCAGGCGCAAGCCCTATCGCACCGCCGACGGCTATGCCTGCATCCTGCCCTATACCGATCGCAACTGGCGCGATTTCTACGATTTCACCGGGCGCGTCGAATTCAAGAGCGATCCCCGCTTCGCCGAACTCGCCGAGCGGGTGCAGAATATCGACGCGCTCTACGCGGTGATCGAGGAGGAAGCACCCCGACACAGCACCGCCGAGTGGGTGGCGTTCTGCGATAGCGTTTCGATACCCTGCATGCCAGTGCTGCGGTTGGATGATTTGCCCGCGGATCCGCATGTCACCGCGGTTGGTCTGTTCGGCGAGGCCGAGCATCCGAGCGAGGGACGCTATCGCAGCGTGCGTCGGCCGGTTTCCTTCGAGGATGATCCCTTCACCATCCGCCATCACGCCCCGCGGCTTGGCGAGCACACCGCGGAAATTCTCGAGGAAGCCGGGCTTGAGGCGGCGGTGATCGCTGCCATCCTCGCCGATCTCCCATCCCCCGCCACGGCTGCAGCGTGAGCAGCGCGCGTGGGACTCAGATGATGACAAAAACGCCTTTCATTCTCGGCATTGGCGGCACCACCCGCGCCGGGTCGTCGACCGAGCGGATCCTGAAAGTGGCACTCGATGCGGCGCGCGCCGCAGGCGCCGAGACCGCAATGATCGGCGGCGCCGCCTTGCAATTGCCGATGTACGACCCGGCCGAGGCGACGCTTGCCCCCGCGGCCGCGCGCTTCGTCGAACTGGTGCGGCGCTGTCATGGTCTGGTCATCGCCTCGCCCGGCTATCACGGCACGATCTCGGGAATGATCAAGAACGCCATCGACTATATCGAGGCGTTGCGCGATGATCCCCGGCCCTATCTCGAAGGCCGCGCTGTCGGCTGCATCGTCTGCGCCCAGGGCTGGCAGGCGACGGGGACGACGCTGGTGGCGCTGCGTTCGGTGGTACATGCGCTGCGTGGCTGGCCAACGCCGTTTGGCGCGGCGATCAATTCCGCCCAGCCGTTCTTCGATGCTGATGGCAACTGCACGGATGAGGCCGTGCGCCGTCAGTTGGAGACCGTCGGGCGCCAGGTGGTGGAGTTTGCCCGCATGCGTCTCAAGCCATGAACGAAGTGCCGAGCGCCGATTTACCGCGCGTCCTGCCGCTCGAAGGGGCGAGCAATGTCCGCGATCTCGGCGGCTATCGCGCCGCGGATGGCCGCGTCGTGCGTTTCGGCCAGGTGTTTCGCGCCGCCAGCCTGGCCCGCCTCACGCTCGCCGATCAGCGCCGCCTCGCGGCACTCGGCCTGCGCACGATCTGCGATTTCCGCGGCCGGCGCGAGCGCGCGCATGCGCCCTCCCTGCTGCGCGGCATCGCGGGTGTCGCGGTGCATTCGTTGCCGATCGAGCCTCGCGTGGGCGCCTCGCTCGCCGATATCGTCGCCACCGGCAAGGCCAGCGGCGAAGACGTTCTGGCGCTGCTGCGGCGCGCCTATCTCGCCTATGTCAACGACCACACGGCGAGCTATCGGGCGGTGTTCCAGCTTTTGCTCCAGCCCGATTTCACCCCACTCCTGTTCCACTGCTCGGCTGGCAAGGACCGCACCGGATTTGGCGCCGCCCTCATCCTGACCGCGCTTGGTGTCGACTGGGAGGATATTCTGGCGGATTATCTCGCCACCAATCGGCTCTGGCAGCCGGAAAGCGAGATCGCGCGCGGCCTGCCGCCCGAACTCGCGGCTCCGCTGTTGCGCGTGCATGCGGAATTGCTGGAAGCGGCGTTCGCCGAGATCGCCGGGCGCTATGGCTCGACCGAGCATTATTTCGCCGCCATGCTGGGTCTCGATCAGGCCGCTTGCGAGCGGTTGCGCGCGCGGCTACTCGCCTGAACAACACGCGGCAATTATGCGAGGAGGAAAACATCCATGGCCGATCTGATCGAAACCGTTGATGCTGGCATCGCGATTTTCACGCTCAACCGCCCCGACCGGCTGAACGCTTTTTCCGGTGAAATGCTCGATGCGCTGATCGCCGCGATGCAAAAATCCGTGACCGATCCCGCGATCGCCGCGATCATCCTCACCGGGGCTGGACGCGCCTTCTGCGCGGGTGGCGATGTCAAGGCGATGGCGGCGCGCAGCGATGACAGTCTCGAACGCCGCGCCGCCGAATTGCGCCAGCGCCATCATTTGATAGTTCTTATGCGCCAGTCACCGAAAATCATCATCGGCGCGATCAACGGCCCGGCTTTTGGCGCGGGTCTCGGCGTCGCACTTGCCTGCGATCTGCGCATCGCCGGCGAGAGCGCGCGCTTCGGCACCGCCTTCGCGGGCGTCGGATTCTCCGGCGATTTCGGCGGCTCCTATCATCTCACCCAGCTCGCCGGCCCGGCGAAAGCGCGTGAACTCTATCTCCTCGGCGAGCCGATCGACGCGCGCGAGGCGCATCGCCTCGATCTCGTCACCCGCGTGGTCCCCGATGGCGCGCTGCTCGACGAGGCACAGACCCTGGCCCGCCGCTTCGCCGAGGGACCGCGCCTCGCCTACGCCTATATGAAACGCAACCTGTTCGCCGCCGAAACCGCGAGCCTCGCCGACGTCCTCGACATGGAGGCCTTCCACCAGGCACGCACCGGCATGACCGAGGACCACCGCGAGGCCCGCGAGGCGTTCGTCGCCAAACGCAAGCCAGCATTCAAGGGAAAGTAGATCCCACAAAGATAAATTTTCTCTTTGTTCTTTTTGAAAAAAGAACCAAAAACTTTCCTGATTACGCACCTTGCTCAGCCGACTCTGTTGTGGTTCAATTGCTCGGATGCGGTGGATTAACAAGGGGTTGGCCAATGGCGCGCAATTCGGTGCAGTTTCAGAAAGGGCTCAGCGAGGCGGA
>JAJYYH010000043.1 GCA_021801255.1 Pseudomonadota bacterium | reverse complement strand
CGCCTCGCTGAGCCCTTTCTGAAACTGCACCGAATTGCGCGCCATTGGCCAACCCCTTGTTAATCCACCGCATCCGAGCAATTGAACCACAGCAGAGTCGGCTGAGCAAGGTGCGTAATCAGGAAAACTTTTGTCAATTCAAGGCAAGGATTTCTTCCCCTGCTCGAATGAAAGTTTTTGCTTATTTTTGCAAAAATAAGCGCTTTCTATAACAATTTGAAGTTTTATACGTTCTTTCCGAACGGAGTCTCAGCCAGCGCGCGCCCGCCGCCCGCGGAAGAGAGTGGAAAGCCGCCGCAGGACCGGCTGCACCAGGCTCAGGAGATCGGTCTCCGGCCCTTGCGGCCGGCCGGCCACGGTCCAGACGATCAGCAGGGCGAGCGTATAGGCGACGACGCCGAGAGGGATCAGGATCAGCAGCGTCCGGGTCAGCGTCGCCGCGTCAGCGTTGGCGGCAACATGCGTGAGGCCGCTCCCGAGCAGCAGCCCGGCCATCGCCCCGGTGGCGAGAAACGGCCGCCAGATATGGCCAAACAACCCGCCAAGCGTTACCCCGTAGCGGCGGAAGAGCGCGTGGGTGAAGAAGCTGGTTTCCAGGAAACTGCCCAGCGTGCCGCCGATCACGCCGCCGATCAGCCCCAGCTTCAGCGTCAGCATGATGAACAGGGTGGCGCTGATGACATAGGAAAACATGATGATGCGGAACATCGGCGCGAGCACGCCATGCGAACTCAACAAGGTGCCGCTGATCGCGCCGAAAACCGTGAACACGCCGCCGAGCGCCATGATCTGGAGCAGCGGCACGGCGCTCATCCAGCGCGGGCCGAGCGCCAGATGCACCAGCGGCTCGGCGACGAGGGCGATCCCCACACAAGCCGGCATGGTCAAAAGCGAGGTGCTGCCGATCACCCGCAAATAGGTTTCGGCGAGATTTTCCCCGGCATGCCTGGCGGCAGCGAAGGCGGAGAAGCAGGCGCGGCAAATCGGCTGGATCAGCTCAGTGGTCGGCAGGCTCGCGATCTCGCCAGCGATGGAGAAAATGCCGACCTGGGCGGGGCCAAGCAGGCGGCCGATGACGAAGCTCGCGGTGCGGTCGCGCATCAGCACGACGAGGCTGATCACCCAGGTCCAGAGCGAGAAGCCGATGATGTGGCGCCAGGCGCTGAGCGAAAACCGGGCGCGGTAGGGGTGCATGGTGTAGCTCATCGCCACGCGCAGGAAGCGGGTGAGCAGGATGCCCACGACCAGCGCCCAGTAATTGCGCCAAAGGAAGGCGAGCGTGATGGTGGCGATGGTACCAGCAAGGCGCGGGATGAGGCGGAGCTGGAACTCCTTCTCAAACGTCATGTCGCGACGGAAGTCGATGATGCCGACATTCTCGAACGCTTCCGCCACGGTGCCGAGCGCCAGCGCGAAGAGGATATGGGCGAGCCGGGGCTCGCCGAAGAACGAAGCGACCGGGATGGCGGTGAGAAGGATGAGCAACGCCGTCAGGCAATTGCGCAGCGCATTGAGGGTGAAGGCGGTATTATAAAGCGCAGGGGTCGGGCTTTTCTCGCGGATCAAGACGTCATCGACGCCGAGCACCGAGAGCGCGTCGATCGCCTGGGCGAAGCTGGTGCCAAGCGCCACCAGGCCGAAATCGGCGGGCACCAGCAGGCGCACGAGAATGAGCGTGCTGATCAGCCCGATGGTGCGGGTGAACAGCCGCCAGATCATCACCCAGCCGGTCGCCTTGGCGGTCTTGGTGAGCAGCGCCTTCTGCCCCCCGCTGATCGGGCCGGCAGCGGCGCCCGCCGCGGCGGGTAGCGCATCGCTCGGCGCCTTGTCGCTCATTACCGGCTCGCGCTCCATTGCCTCGCTCATCGTCACCCGCCCTTTTTCCCAGGCGGCAATACTAGGGAAGCCGCATTAGCGCCGGGTTAGCGGCGAACGCTGCGGCATCGCCTGTTTCCCCTCTCTATCGGCGTAGCACAAGCCCACGTGGTGGCTCAGGGCTCTCCGTCGGTCTCACGCGCTGCTGGGGCGGCGGGGTGGGAGCAATTTTTTGTCCAGCCAGCATCCGCACTCTTTTTCATCATTCCCAGCGCCTGGCGGAGCCGGGCAAAGGCTTCTTCCGTGCTGGGCAGGCCGAAGCGGAGCCAGCGCGGATGGTCGGCGAAACGGCGGACAAGAATGCCCGCCTCGCCCAGACGCTCGAACACCGCCCGGGAATCGGCGCTTTCGGCGAGGCGAAACAGCGCCGTGCCACCACGAAGGCGGAGCCCGCCGGCTTCGAGCAAGCTATCGAGTCGCGCGCCATCGCCGGTGAGGCGAACCCGCGCCGCCTCCCGCCAGGCGTGATCGCCGAGGGCGGCGCGGCCGATGGCGAGCGCCGGGCCGGAGACCGGCCAGGGGCCGAGGGCGACGCGCAGACGCGCGGCGAGCGCCAGCGGGGCGAGCGCGAAGCCAAGCCGGAGCCCGGCCAGCCCGAACGCCTTGCCGAAGGAGCGCAGGACGACGATGCGCTCGGCTGGCATCTCGGGCGCGAGTGAAACCGCGGGCGCGGCGAAATCGGCGAAAGCCTCATCGACCACGAGCCACACCCCGCGCCCGGCGAGCGCCCGCAATTCAGCAGGGTCGATCAAACGGCCATCCGGGTTGTTGGGGTTGCACAGCACGAGGATCTCGGCATTGCGGCGCGCGGCGAGGGTCGCGATTTCATGCACCGCATGGCCCGCCACGTGCCAGGCGCGCGCGTGTTCGGCATAGGTCGGGCCGAGAACCGCGATGCGGCTCGGCGGAAAGAGGCGCGGCAACAGCCCGATCAGCGCCTGCGTGCCGGGGGCGGCGACCACGGCGGCGGGATCGCCGAGGCCATAGGCCGAGGCGGCAGCCAGATTGAGCGCCGCAAAGGCTTCCGGCTCCGGCAGGCGGGCGAACAGCGCCGGCTCCAGCGCGGGGATGGGATAGGGCACCGGGTTGATCCCGGTCGAGAGATCGAGCCAGGGAAGCGGGGCCTCCGGGAAACGCGCCATTGCCGCGACAAGCCGCCCGCCATGGTCAAGCCCTTCCCGCTCCCGCATCATTTGCGGATTATCCCACGCTCGGAGATCGACGCCATTCGCGACCATGCCATCCTGCTCACCGCCGCCCTCGCGCTTGAAGCGGTTTTTTCCTACCCCGCCACTCTCCTGCGCGCGATCGGCCATCCCGCGCAATGGCTCGGGGCGCTGATCGCGGCGCTGGAGCGGCAGGGGAACAACCTGGCCCTGTCCCCCGCCCGGCGGCGCGTGCAAGGGGCCGCGGCGCTGGCCGTGATCCTGCTCGCCGCCGTCCTGCCCGCCTGGGTTTTGCAGAGGGCCGCCGCGCCTATTCGGCCGCAACCGCTCGGCGCGCTCGCGCTCGCCCTGCCGGCCGCCAGCCTGTTCGCCACCCGCGGCCTTTTCGTCCATGTCCGCGCCGTCGCGACCGGGTTCGCGGAGGCCGGGCTGGCGGGCGGACGGGCGGCGGTTGCACATATCGTCGGGCGCAATCCGGCCCGGCTCGACGCCGCCGGGGTAGTACGCGCCGCGATCGAGAGCCTCGCCGAGAATTTCTCCGACGCCGTGGTCGCCCCCGCTTTCTGGTGCCTTGTGCTCGGGCTGCCGGGGTTCGCGCTCTATAAGGCGGCGAATACCGCCGACAGCATGCTCGGCCATCGCACCCCCCGGCTCGCTGATTTCGGCTGGGCTTCCGCGCGCTTCGATGATGTTCTCAACCTGCCGGCGGCGCGGCTGGCCGGGGCGCTGCTGGCGCTCGCCGCCGCCTTCGCGCGCGATGCCAGCCCGCGCGGGGCGTGGCGGGCGATGCTGCGTGACGCACGGCGGCACCGCTCACCCAATGCTGGCTGGCCGGAAGCCGCCATGGCCGGCGCGCTCGGCCTCCGCCTGGCCGGCCCGCGCGTCTATGGCGAGACCCTGGTGGCAGACGCCTGGATGGGCGATGGCCGCGCCGCGGTGACGCTCGATGATCTCCGCCGGGCGCTGGCGCTCTATCGCCGCGCCGCGGTGCTGGCGTTTTGCGCCGCCCTTTGCCTCATCGTCATCGTGCCAGGCTGAGCAGACGATCGAGATCGACATGGGCGCCGAGATGCGCGGCCAAGGCATCGAGCGTCTCCTCGATGCGCGCGTCGAAAGAGCCCAGCCGCGGGCGCGCGCCAAACCGCGCGAGCCAGGCGGCGCGCTGCGCATCGCCATGAAAAAGCCCGTGGATATAGGTGCCGAACACCAGTCCGTCCGGTGCGACCACGCCATCGAACCGCCCATCGGCAAGCCGCAGCAGGGGCCGGGCGAAGGCAGCGCCGGTGCTTTCGCCGAGATGCATCTCATAGCCGGAAAACGCCGCGCCATCGGCGAGGCTCACGCCATTCACCTCGGAGAGGCGTTTTTTCGCGCCCAGCACCGTCTCAAGGGCGAGCAGCCCCAACCCCATGCTCGTCCCCGCCTCACCCTCGATGCCGTCGGGATCGTGGATGCTCTCTCCCAGCATCTGAAACCCGCCGCAAATCCCAAGCACCGCGCCGCCGCGCCGGCGATGGGCGAGAAGGTCGATGTCCCAACCCTCTTCGCGCAATCGGGCGAGATCGGCGCGCGTCGCTTTCGAGCCCGGTAGAATGACGAGATCAGCCGCACCCGGCAGCGGTGCGCCACGCGAGATCAGGCGGAAATCCACATCGGGCTCGGCGATCAGCGGGTCGAAATCGTCGAAATTGGCGATATGGGGCAGCAGCGGTACGGCGATTTTCAGCCCCCTCCCCGCTTGCGCCGCCCGGCTTGACGCCAGATCGGCGGCATCCTCGGCGGGCAGCAGCAAGGCTTCGGGAAAATGCGGCACGAGGCCGAGCGGCGCCCATTGGGTGCGCGCGGCGATCAGCGCCATGCCATCGGCGAAGAGGGAAAGATCACCACGCATGCGATTGACGATGAAGCCCGCGACCAGCGCGCGATCCTCCCGCTCAAGGACGGCCGCGGTGCCGATCAGGCTCGGGATCACGCCGCCCCGGTCGATATCGCCAATGACGATCACCGGCACATCGGCCGCGCGGGCAAACCCCATATTGGCGATATCGCCGGCGCGCAGATTGACCTCCGCAGCACTCCCCGCGCCCTCGACCAGAACGAGATCGGCGCGGCTTCGCAGTATCTCGAAACTTTCGAGGATTTTCGGCAGATATGCAGGTTTTTCCTGCTGCCAGGCGCGGGCGTTGGCGTTTCCGACAACGCGGCCCTGGAGCACGATCTGCGCGCCGATCGCGCTTTGCGGCTTGAGCAGCACGGGGTTCATGTGCACGCTCGGCGCGACGCGGGCGGCGCGCGCCTGCAACGCCTGGGCGCGGCCGATCTCGCCCCCCTCGGCGGTGACAGCCGCGTTGTTCGACATGTTTTGCGGCTTGAACGGCAAAACCCTGAGACCGCGTTGTGCAAAGGCGCGACAAAACCCGGCCACCAGCAGGGATTTTCCGACACTCGAGCCAGTGCCCTGGAACATCAGCGCGCGGGTGGGCATCAGAACTCGATCCCCTCCTGGGCGCGCACCCCGGCAGCAAAATGATGTTTTTTCGGGGCCATTTCGGTGACGAGATCAGCCGCGTCGAGCAATTCCGCCGCCGCGTTGCGCCCGGTGACGACGACGTGCTGCAAGGCAGGGCGCGCCCTCAGTGCTGCCAGCACCGTCGTCAGATCGAGGTAGTCATAGCGCAGCGCGATGTTGAGTTCATCGAGCACGACGAGGGCGATATCATCGCGTCGCAGCAGGGCCGCGGAAACCTCCCAGGCGCGCGCGCAGGCGGCGATATCGCGCGCGCGGTCCTGGGTTTCCCAGGTAAAACCCTCGCCCATGGTGTGCCATTCCAAGAGATCATCGAAGCGCGCGAGCGCCGCGCGTTCGCCGCTCCGCCATGCGCCCTTGATGAACTGCACCACGCCGGCGCGCCGGCCGTGGCCGAGCATGCGCAAAAGCAGCCCCCAAGCGGCGGTCGATTTGCCCTTGCCCGATCCGGTATGGACGATCAACAGCCCTTTCTCGATCTGCTTGGCGGCCACTTCGGCATCCTGCACCGCCTTGCGCTTGATCATGCGCGTGCGATGGCGCGCCGCCTCGTCATCCCGCGCGTCGCTCTCGTGGCTCATCTGCGTTTCACCTCGATCGGGTAGCCCGCGACCATGAAGAGCACGCGATCGGCGCGGGCGGCAAGACGCGCATTGAGCGCGCCCGCTTCATCGCGAAAGCGCCGCGCCAGTGCGTTCTCCGGCACGATGCCAAGCCCGACCTCGTTGGCGACCAGAACCGTCGGCGCCGGGCGTTGCGCGAGGAGGTCTTCGAGCGCCGCGATCGCTGGCGCGATATCAAAGCCGCCGAGCAGCAGATTGGTGAGCCAGAGGGTGAGACAATCGAGCAGCACCGGCGCCGTGCCGGCCTCGGCGAAGGCGCCAGCGAGATCGATCGGCGCCTCGATGGTCCGCCACGCTGCCCCCCGCCTGGCGCGATGCGCCGCGATCCGCGCCGCCATCTCGTCATCCCCGGCCTCGGCGGTCGCGATATAGACCCAAGGGCCGGGATGGCGGGCGATCAATCCCTCCGCCTCGCGGCTTTTTCCCGAGCGCGCGCCGCCGAGGACGAGGGCGAGCCGCCAGGGTGCTTCCGCCGGGGTGGGTTGGTCGGGCATGATTGACTTGGCGCGGCGCCGGATCATAAATCCTCCACGATGGTTCTTCCGCAAGGAAGATGAAAAGGGAACGCGGTGCGGGAGAAAACCCCAAATCCGCGGCTGCCCCCGCAACTGTGAGCGGAAAGTAGCCCGTCCGGAAGCCACTGGGGAAACCCGGGAAGGTGGGCGGGAAGCGCCGGATCCGCGAGCCAGGAGACCTGCCATCACACCTATGGTCTCGGGTCCGGGCGGGGTGCCTCGGGCCTGGCGGCGCGACCCGCGCGCCTGCACCGCTGGAAAAATTCCCCCGGCGGGCGATCATGCACCCCAGAGCACTGTAACGCACGCGCCATCCCGGCGCGGGCCGCCTTGGGGATAGCGCGTGATGCCGTCCGGAATAGCCCGGCTTTCGATCTGTATCACCTGCGAGGGCGCGGCGGGGAACGCCGGGCAGCGTCTGTTCGAGGCGCTCGCCGCGCGCGGCGACGCGGCCATGCCGGTGCGGCTCCATCCCGTCTCTTGTCTGGCCAATTGCGATCGCGGCTGTAGTGCGGCGATCGGCATGGCGGGTAAATGGCGCTATCTGCTGGGCGGTCTCGCGCCGGATCATGCCGGCGACCTTCTTGCCTATGCCGCGCTCTATGTCGCCTCGGCGCGCGGCGTGGTGCTGCCCTCGCGCCGCCCGCCCAGCCTCGCTGAGAGCGTTCTTGGCCGTTTTCCTCCGGAGGATTTTTCCCCATGAGCGCCTTGGCCGAAAAAATTCCCGTCACCATCGTCACCGGATTTCTCGGCGCCGGTAAAACCACCCTGGTGCGCCACGCGCTGGGGGGGGCGCGCGGGCGGCGTATCGCGGTCATCGTCAATGAGTTCGGCGCCCTCGGCATCGACGGCGAATTGCTCGCAAGCTGCGGCGTCGCGGGCTGCGCCGAGGACAATATCGTGGAACTCGCCAATGGCTGTCTCTGCTGCACGGTGGCGGAAGATTTTCTCCCGACCATGGCGGCCCTCCTCGACCGCGCCCTACCGCCCGAGCATATTCTCATCGAAACCTCGGGTCTGGCTTTGCCGAAACCGCTTCTGAAAGCCTTTACCTGGCCCGCCATCCGCGAGCGCGTCAGTGTCGATGGCGTGATCGCGGTGCTCGATGCCCCGGCCATCGCCGCCGGTCGCTTCGCCGACGATCCGCGCGCGGTCGCCGAGCAACGCGCGGCTGATGCCAGCCTCGATCATGACAATCCGCTCGCCGAGGTATTCGAGGATCAGCTCAATGCCGCCGATCTCGTGCTGCTCAACAAGGCCGATCTCGTCGATGCCGCGGCGCTGGCCCGCCTCCGCGCCGAGATCGCGGCAAAACTGCCGCGCGCGGTGAAAATTCTCGCGAGCGAGGAGGGAAAAATCGATCCCGCCATCCTGCTCGGCCTTGCGGCCGCGGCCGAGAACGATCTCGCCGCCCGCCCCTCGCATCACGACGCGGTCGATGGCGCGCACGAGCATGATGATTTCGTCAGTTTCGTCCTGGAAATTCCAGAACAGCAGGATTTCGCGCCGTTGCTCGCGCGCTTGCGGGCGGCGGCCGAGGCCCACGACATTCTGCGCATGAAAGGATTTCTCGCCATGCGCGGCAAGCCGATGCGCGGGGTGATCCAGGGGGTGGGCGCCCGCATCCAGCATCATTTCGATCGGCCCTGGCGTTCCGATGAAACCCGCGCCGGACGGTTGGTGGTGATTGGGCAACGAGGGCTCGATCAGGCGGCGATCGCGGCCATGCTCGCCGGCTAAGGGCGCAATGCATCTCCTCTTCCGCGAGACGCGCGCGCTCGATGCGGCGGAGGCCGCGATCGACCTCGGCCAGAGCCCGGCCGAGCTGGTGTTTCTCTCATTCTCCGAGAGCGATCTCGGCGCCGCCGCGCGCGCCTGGCAGGAAATGGGCGAGGGACGCCCCTCGCTCCGGCTCGCCAATCTCGCGCAACTGCGCCATCCGATGTCGGTCGATCTCTATCTGGAGCGCGTCGTGGCACCCGCGCGCGCCGTCCTCGTGCGCATCCTGGGCGGGATCGACTATTGGCGCTATGGCGCAGAGGAAATTTTTCATCTCTGCCGCACGCGCGGGATCGCGCTCGCCCTGCTGCCGGGCGATGCGGCGGAGGACGCAACGCTCGCGCAACTCTCCACCATCGCGCCCACCCTCCGCGCGCGGCTTGGTGCCTATCTGCGCGCGGGCGGTGTCAAGAATCTCGCGCACGCGCTGCGATTGGCCGCCCATCTCGGCGGGCTCGGCCGGGAAATCGACGATCCGCCCGAGGAACTGGCACAATTTGGCGAGCTGGCACGATGGGCCGCGAACCCGCAGGCGGCACCCCTGGGCGAGGCCGCTCTCGTGTTCTATCGCTCGCATCATCTGGCCGGCGATCTCGCACCGATCACGGCACTCGGCGAGGCGCTCGCCGCGCGCGGCCTCGGCGTGCGCGGCTTTTACGTCAACAGCCTCAAGGACCACGCGAGCGCCGCCTTTATCGCCGAAACCTTGCGCGCGATGCGGCCCGCGGTCGTCATCAACGCCACCGGATTCGCCGCCCGCGGCGCGGCAGCCACCTCGCCGCTCGACGCGGCGGATGTCCCCGTGCTACAGGTCGTGCTCGCGGGATCGTCGCGCGAAAGTTGGCAAAACTCCACGCGTGGTCTCTCGGCCGCCGATCTGGCGATGCAGGTTGTGCTGCCGGAGCTGGATGGGCGGCTGCTGACGACGGCGATCTCGTTCAAGGCGCCCGAACCCGCCATCGAAACGCTCGAATACGCGCGGAGCGTGCATGCGCCCGATGCGGCCGGTATCGCGCTCGCCGCCGATCGCGCCGCCGGCTGGGCACGCCTCGCGGCCACGCCGCGCGCCTCTCGTCGCGTCGCCTTCGTCCTCTCCGACTATCCGGCGATGGCCGGGCAAGCGGGACACGCGATCGGGCTCGATACCATCGCGAGCCTGGACACCTGTCTCGATAGCCTCGATAAGGCCGGCTATTTCGTTCCGCCGCGCCCAGCCTCGCTGGCGCGGGAACTGTGCGATCTCGAACCCGCGCCCTTTCTCAAACTTGCCGATTATAACCGCCTGTTCGCGGAGCTGCCCGCTCCCGTGCGAGAGGCCATCGCGGCGTTCTGGGGCGACGCCCTGGCGGATCAGACGGTGCGCGAGGGCTGGTTTACGCTCCGTTATCTCCGATCAGGGAACATCATCGCGGCGATCCAGCCCGATCGCGGCGCATCGGCGGCGCGCAAGGCGCGCTATCACGATCCCGACGAGCCGCCCAATCACGCCTATGTCGCCTTCTATCTCTGGCTGCAGCGTGAAATCGGGCTGCACGCGCTGGTGCATCTCGGCGCGCATGGCACGCTGGAGTGGCTGCCGGGCAAGGCGGCGGCCTTGAGCGAGAGGTGTTTTCCCGGGGCATTGCTCGGCGGCCTGCCGCTGATCTATCCCTTCATCGTCAACAACCCCGGCGAGGCCGCTGTCGCCAAGCGGCGTCTCGGCGCGGTGGTGGTGGGCCATCTTACCCCGCCGCTCACGAACGCCGGGCTCACCGGGCCAGCGGCCGAGATTGAACGCTTGATCGAGGAATATGCCGATGCCGCGGGGCTCGATCCGCGCCGTGCGGCGGTGTTGCGCGGCGATATTCTCTCGCGCGCGCAAGCCTCGGGCCTGCTCGCCGAATGCGGGATTGCCCCGCTTGCCCCGGAGGAAGAAGCGCTCGCGCGGCTCGATGCCTATCTCTGCGACGTCAAGGAAAGCCAGATCCGCGACGGGCTGCATATTTTTGCCCGCGCGCCTTCCATGGAAACCCGCGAGGCCTTGCTCCGCTCCCTCGCCGCATCGGCGCCGAGCGTCGATCCCGCCGATCTCGCGCGCCGCCTCGATGCCTCGCCGGCGGCCGAGCGCGCGGCCCTTCTGGCGGCCCTCGATGGCCGCTTCATTGCCCCCGGCCCCTCCGGCGCGCCGAGCCGGGGGCGTCTCGACGTGCTGCCTACCGGGCGCAATCTCTACAGTGTCGATCCCCGCGTCATCCCGACCCGTAGCGCCTGCGAGCTTGCCGCGCCGCGTGCATCGCTCCTGCTACAGCGTCATTTGCAGGAGCATGGCACCTGGCTGCGCCGTCTCGTGCTCGACCTCTGGGGCAGCGCCTCGATGCGCACGGGCGGCGAGGAATTCGCCCTGGCACTCCATCTGATGGGCGCGCGCGTGCTGTGGGATGCCGGCTCGCACCGGATTTCCGGGATCGA
Organism: Pseudomonadota bacterium; assembly: GCA_021801255.1. Taxonomy (GTDB): domain Bacteria; phylum Pseudomonadota; class Alphaproteobacteria; order Acetobacterales; family Acetobacteraceae; genus Acidibrevibacterium. Next base: position 12,461 of record JAJYYH010000043.1, on the reverse strand, counting down.
GGTGCTGCCGCTCGCCGTGCTCGATCGCCCCAGGGTCGATGTCACGCTTCGCATCTCGGGTCTGTTCCGCGATGCCTTTGCGACCCAGATCGTGTTGTTCGACGAGGCCGTGCGGATGATCGCGGCGCGCGCGGAGGATGACACGTGGAACCCGCTCGCGGCGGCGGCGCGGGCGGGCGAAAGCCTGAGCCGCATCTATGGCGCGGCGCCTGGGGCCTACGGCGCGGGAGTCAGCGCGCTTGCCGATCATGGTGGCTGGCAAAGCAGCGACGATCTCGCGCGCGCCTATCTGGACGCATCTTCCCACGCTTACGGCAGCGCGGCGGAGGGTGTGCACGATGAAGCGGGACTTGCCGCGCGGATCGCTTCCGCCGAGGCTTTCCTTCACATCGAGGACCACGCCGAGAGTGATCTTTTGGAAAGCACCGAGTTTGCAGCTCACGAAGGCGGGTTCGCCGCCGCCGCCCGTCTGCTCGGCCAAACGCCCGCGCTCTATCACGCCGATACTTCCCGCCCGGCCGCGCCGCGCGTTGCAACGCTCGCCGAGGCGATCGCCCGGGTGACACGCGCGCGCGCGGCCAATCCGCGCTGGATTGCCGGGCAGATGCGTCACGGCTATCGCGGGGCGGCGGAAATCACCCGCGCGGTCGAGGCGCTGTTCGTGTTTGCCGCGACAATTCCCAGCCGGCTCGACGGGCAATTCGATCTTTTATTTGCCGCGACGCTCGGCGATGGCATTGTCGATCGTTTTCTTAAGGCAGAAAACCCCGCCGCCCGAAAGGCGATGGCGGCGCGATTTCTTGAAGCGCAGCGGCGCGGTCTCTGGCGTCCGCGGAGCAATACAACTGGCGTGATCCTCGGCGAGATTGAGAAACAATGAGAGTGCGCGGCTGGAACCCGGATATCTTTGCACCGATGCGCGCGGGCGATGGCTGGCTGATCCGCGTGAAGCCGCCCGGCCAGCGCCTGGCCGCGGCGGACGCCGAAATGCTTGCCGGATTTGCGGCACGCCACGGCAACGGGGCGATCGAGATTACCAGCCGGGGCAATGTGCAATTGCGCGGCGTGGATCTCGCATGCCTCGGGAAACTGACCTCGGCGCTGCATGCGGCCGGGCTGATTTCGCAAGACCCGGCGCTCGAGCGGCGGCGCAACATTCTGGTCTCGCCGCTCTCCGGCGATGATCCCTCGATTGCCGGCGACCCTCTGGGCATCGCCGCAGCGATTGGCGCCGGCCTCGTGGACGCCGGCTTTGCCGCCCTGCCGGGCAGATGGCGTTTCGTGATCGATGGCGGCGGTGTCGTGCCCCTTGCCGATATGCGCGCCGATCTCCGCGTCGAAATCCGCCCCCATGCCTGCGCGGTGATCACCGGCGAGGGCGTGCGCCACGCCTGCACCGAGACGGAAGCGGCCGGACTCGCGCTCGCGCTCGCCACTGCGTCTTGCTGCCGAGCGCTGTTGCCGGCGACAGCACCTTTGCCACCCGAGGCCGGATTCCTCGTCTATCCTGGCGGCGCGCGCGGCGCCTTTGCCGCCGCACCCGCTTTCGGCCAGATGGACGCCGCCATGCTCACCACACTCAGCCGCCTCGCCACCCGCTTCGGCGACGGCCTGATCCGTCTCTCGCCGCACCGCGCCGCATTGATCGGCGGCGTCGCGGCAGGCGCGGCGCCGGCCCTTGATGCGGCACTACGGGAGACCGGGTTCATCACCGATCCGGCCGATCCGCGTCTTGGCATCATCGCCTGCATCGGCGCGCCCGCCTGCGCCGGGGCGGACGCCCCGAGCCGAGCCGATGCCGCGCGTCTCGCCGCCCTTCTCGGCGCCCCACGCCGCCCTGGCGCGCGGCCGATCCATGTCTCGGGCTGCGCCAAGGGCTGCGCCCATCCTGGACGCGCCCCGGTTGTGCTTGTCGGCGTTGGAAAAACCCCCGACGGTGGCTCTTATGATCTTGCCTTCGATGCCACGACGGATCGCGTGGGTCAGCAGGCTGACCATCGCCTTCTCTCGATCGCCGAAGCGGCGGCGCTCCTCGACCCCGGGGCCGCGGAGCAACGCCGATGAAGCCGCCCTACGACTATCTCCACGACGGCGCGGCAATCTACGCCCGTTCCTTTGCCATCATCAGATCCGAAGCCGAACTCTCGCATCTCGCGCCCGACGAAGCGGCGATTGCCGTGCGCATGATCCACGCCTCTGGCATGGTCGAGATCGCCGGCGATCTCCTGTTTCATCAGGGGTTCAGCGCCGCTGCCATTGCCGCGCTGTCGGCCGGTCGGCCGATCCTTTGCGATTCCAACATGCTCGCGCAGGGCATCACGCGCGCCCGCCTCAAGGCCGGCAACGCCGTCATCTGCACGCTCGACGCACCGCAAGTGCCGGCTTTGGCGGCACGGCTCGGCACCACGCGCTCGGCGGCAGCGCTCGATCTCTGGGAGAAAAATCTCGCCGGGGCGCTGGTTGCCATCGGCAATGCGCCGACGGCGCTGTTCCGTCTGCTCGAACTCCTTGCCGCGGGGGCCGCACGGCCAGCGGCGGTCATCGGCCTGCCGGTCGGCTTTGTCGGCGCGGCGGAGGCAAAGGCAGCTTTGGCCGCGTATGGCGAGGTACCCTTCCTGACCCTTCCCGGCCGCCGAGGCGGCAGCGCGATGGCGGCGGCCGCGGTCAATGCGCTCGCCGCGCTGGTGCCATGACGCGACCGCTTGAACGCACCGGCACGCTCAGGATACTCGGCGTTGGGCCGGGTGATCCCGAGCTCATCACGCTGAAAGCGGCACGGCTTTGCGCCACCTCCCCCGTCGTCGCCTATTTCGCCAAACGCGGTGCGTTCGGCCATGCGCGGCGGACCGCCGCCGCGCATATCTCAGCCGCGAGCGCGGAAATTCGCCTCGAATATCCGATCACCACGGAAATCCCGCATCACGCGCCAGGCTACCGCGAGACCCTCGATGCCTTCTATCGTGACGCGGCGGAGCTTCTCGGCGCGCATCTCGCGCAAGGCGCCGATATTGCCTTGCTTTGCGAAGGTGATCCGATTTTCTATGGCTCTGGACTGCATCTTCTGGAACGCCTCGGCGCGCGTTTCGCGTGCGAAATCGTGCCCGGCGTGAGCGGCATGAGCGGCTGCTGGGCGCGCGCGGGCGCGCCCTTGCTGCGCGGCGAAAACGCCCTCGCCGTGCTGCCGGCGACCCTTCCCGCCGCCGACCTCGCGGCCCGGCTCCGCCTATGCGAGGCTGCGGTTATTCTGAAACTCGGGCGTAATCTCGGCAAATTGCGCGACGTACTCAAACAGGCGGGGCTTTTCGAGGACGCGATCTATGTCGAGCGTGGCACCATGGCGGACGAGCGCATCCTGCCGCTTGCGGCATTCGAGGATGACACCGCCCCCTATTTTTCCCTGATCCTCATTCCGCCTTTGCCAAGCAAATGAGCGGGCGTCTGGTCATCGTCGGGCTTGGGCCTGGCGCGCCGGGGCTGATGACGCATGACGCGGAAGCCGCGCTGGCGGAGGCAAGCGATATCCTCGGCTACGGCCCCTATCTCGCGCGGCTTTCGCCATTGCCCAGCCAAAGACTGCACGCTTCCGATAATCGTCAGGAACTCGATCGCGCCCGCGCCGCACTCGATCTCGCGGCATCGGGGAAAAATGTCGCCCTCGTCTCGGGGGGCGATTCCGGGGTTTTCGCCATGGCGAGCGCGGTATTCGAAGCGATCGAGACGGGGGAGGCGGCCTGGTGCACGCTCGATGTCGAGGTAATCCCCGGCATCACCGCCATGTTCGCGGCGAGCGCCCGGCTTGGCGCGCCATTGGGACATGATTTCTGCGCGATCTCGCTTTCCGATAATCTCAAACCCTGGTCGCTCGTGGAAAGCCGTTTGCGCCACGCGGCATTGGGGGATTTTGTCATCGCGCTCTACAATCCCGCCTCCCGCGCGCGGCCCTGGCAGCTTGGCGCGGCGTTCGATGTGCTGCGCGGTATTCTTCCGCCGACGGCGCCGGTCGCCTTCGCGCAGGCGATCAGCCGCCCCGAGGAACGGATCGAGATTTTCTCTCTTGCCACCGCCGATCCTGGACGCGCCGATATGCGCACGCTTGTGATCATCGGTTCGCGCGCGAGCCGGCTGATCGCGCGCCCTGCCGCTCGCCCCTGGCTCTACACCCCACGCCGCGTCAATTCCGCATGACGCGCGACGAGCCAGGCTCGCGCGCCCTCCGCATCGGCCGCTACATGATCGGCGTCCGGCAGGATTGGGCGCGTCACCATCACAACGGCGATACCGAGCCCGCGCGCGGCGTCAAGTTTGCCACGCACCGCCTGCGCGCCGGAATTCTTTGTCACCAGCACCTCGATTCCCTTCTCGATAAGCAGGGCACGTTCGTCCGCTTCGGCAAACGGGCCGCGCGCCGCAATGATCTCGGCCCGTGGCGGCAAATGCGCGGGATCAGGCGGCTCGACGCTACGGATGACGTAGAAATGCCAGGGAGCCGCACGGAAGGGAGCCAGTTCCTGGCGGCCGATGGTCAGGAACACGCGCCGTGGCGCACGCCCGAGAGCGGCAACGCCAGCCCCGAGATCGGGCACCATCGTCCAGTGCTCGCCGGGCTTTGGTTCCCAAGCTGGACGCCGAAGAGCAAGCAGCGGAATGCCACTTTCTCGCGCCGCCCTCTGCGCATGCCGCGAAATCTGGGCGGCGAAGGGATGGGTGGCATCGACCAGCGCGGCGATCCGCTCAGTGCGAAGATAGGCCACCATCCCGGTCACGCCGCCGAACCCGCCGAGGCGATGGCCGATCGGTGGCAGAACCGGCAGCGTCGTGCGCCCGGCAAGCGAGAGCGTCGCCGCAAACCGATGATCCCCGACGAGCGCGCGGGAAAGCGCGAGCGCTTCCCCGGTGCCACCCAGGATAAGAACACGGAGCGGGGTCATTTCCGGGGGATATCGCGACGATGACGGATGATGGACATTGGCTGACGATCTTGGGCATCGGCGAGGATGGTGTCGAGGGGCTTTCGGAAGCGGCGCGCCGTGCTCTCGGCGAAGCCGCGGCGGTGTTCGGCGGCGCCCGCCATATCGCGCTGGCCGCGCCCCTGCTGCGTGGTGAGGCCATATCATGGCCGGCGCGGCTGAAAACCGCCATCCCCGCGATCCTCGCCCGGCGCGGGGAAAAAATCGTTGTCCTCGCCTCGGGCGATCCCTTCTGCTTCGGGATCGGCAGCCTCTTCGCCGAATCCGTGCCCCGGCACGAAATGCGCTGCCTGCCCGCGCCATCGGCCTTCTCGCTCGCCTGCGCCCGGCTCGGCTGGGCGTTGCAGAAAACCGGCCTTCTGTCTTTTTGTGGTCGCCCATTGGACGCCCTCCCGCCCTTTCTACAGCCCAATGCGCGCATCCTGGCACTTTCTGCCGATGCCACCACGCCCGGCGCGATCGCCGCCCTGCTCACGCGGCGCGGCTTCGGCAAAACCCGCCTCGTCGTGCTCGAAGCCCTGGGCGGCAAGGACGAGCGGATACGCGAAACCGTGGCCGAAACCTTCGCCTGGAACGATATCAACCCGCTCAATCTCACCGCGCTCGAAATCATCCCAACCCCTGACGCCGCCATCATCCCTCGCACGCCGGGACGGGCGGAAAGCTTCTTCGAACATGACGGCCAAATCACGAAACATGAAATCCGCGCCATTGCCCTTGCCGCGCTCGCGCCGAAACGCGGCGAATTGCTCTGGGACATCGGCGCCGGCTCGGGCGCGATCGGCATCGAATGGATGCTCGCCGATCCCGCCAACCACGCCATCGCCATCGAATCCGACCCCGAACGCGCCGCCCGCATCGCCCGCAACGCGCAGACCCTCGGCGTCCCCACCCTCGAAATCCGCAACGGCCGTGCCCCGGAGGCACTGGCCAACCTCCCCGCCCCCGACGCCGTCTTCATCGGCGGTGGCGCCCGCCAGCCGGAGGTGATCGAGACCGCCTGGAACGCCCTTCCCGCCGGCGGACGCCTGCTCGCCCATGGCGTCACCCTGGAAACCGAAACCGCCCTCGCCCACGCCTACCAACGCCTCGGTGGCCACCTGATCCGCATCCACCTCGAACGCCTCGAACCCCTCGGCTCCCTGCACGGCTTCCGCCCCGCCATGACCATCACCCAATTTCTCGTTCACAAACCATGATCCCGCGCGGCTCCGGGCGGCGGAGACTTGCAGGAAGCAAGGCCAGGGGGACGCTGTCCCCCTGGACCCCCTGCCAGGGGCCGAGCCCCTGGACCTCTTCTCTTAGAGGATGGGTTCCAAGGGCGCTGCCCTTGGTGGGGGATCCAAGGGGGCAAAGCCCCCTTGGCCTTCCTTTCCGCAAAGCTTTCCGCCGCACAGCGCCGCACGGGGTCGTGTCGTGACCGTGCATTTCGTGGGGGCGGGGCCGGGGGCGGCAGATTTGATAACGTTGCGAGGTCGTGATATTCTGGCGCGTTGTCCGGTTTGTCTTTATGTGGGTTCAATCATTTCGTCGGCGGTGCTGGTGCATTGTCCGCCGGATGCGCGGCTGGTGGATACCGCATCTTTGTCGCTCGATGAAATCGAGGCGGAGTTTGTCGCGGCGACCGCGCGGGGCGAGGATGTGGCGCGGCTGCATTCGGGCGATCTGGCGATTTACAGTGCGGTCGCCGAGCAAATCCGGCGGCTGGAGCGGTGCGGCATTGACTATACCCTGACGCCGGGTGTGCCGGCGTTCGCCGCCGCCGCTGCGGCGCTCGGGCAGGAGCTGACGGTTCCGGAACTAGCGCAGAGCGTTATTCTGACGAGGGTTTCCGGCCGCGCCTCGAAAATGCCGGCGCGCGAGAGCCTGGCGGCGTTTGCCGCGACGGGAGCGACGCTCGTTCTGCATCTCGCGGTGCAGGCGATGGCGCGCGTGGTGGAGGAATTGCTGCCGTTTTATGGCGCCGCCTGCCCGGTTGCGGTGATCGAGCGGGCGAGTTGGCCGAATCAGCGGATTGTGCGTGGCCGGCTCGACGGGATTGCAGCACTTGTGGCCGCGGCGGCGATCACGCGGAGCGCGCTGATCCTGGTGGGGCCGGCGCTGGCGCCGGAAGAATTTGCCGAAAGCGCGCTCTATCGCGCCAATTATCCGCGACGCTTTCGCGGGCGGGATGATCAATGAACCGGGGCGAAGTTTTTGCGGCCGCGCAAGGCGCCGGCCCGATCGAAGACCAGGATTTCCAGTTCGATCGGGCTTCCGGCGAGCACGGCGGCGGCGGTTTGCCAGGCCGCCGCGGCGATGGCGTCGGCAAGCGCGATGCCTTCACCGCGCGCGAGGCTTTCCGCTTCCATCACGGTGTTTGCGGATTTGATCCGGGCGGCGAGTGGCGCGGAAGCGCCGAACCTGGCGGCGCTTTCGGCAAGCGCCGCAAGATCGACGGCGCCGCGTGCGGCGTGCAGATCGAGCCGGCCTTGCGCGAGTTTGGCCATTTTCGCCACACCTCCCGCGATACTCAGGCGGGGCAGCGAATGGCGGCGAAGATATTTGAGCATGCCGCCCACGAAATCGCCCATGTCGATGAGCGCGAGTTCGGGGAGGTGATGAAGGTTTTGCACGGCGGCTTCCGAAATACGCCCGGTGGCGCCGGCGATATGAGGTGTTCCAGCGGCACGCGCGACATCGATGCCGCGATGAATGCTCGCGATCCAGGCGGCGCAGGAATAGGGCACGACGATCCCCGTGGTGCCGAGCACCGAAAGCCCGCCCTGGATGCCGAGCCTTGGGTTGAGCGTGCGTTGCGCGAGGCGTTCGCCATTTTCGATGCCGATGGTGATGCTCGCATCGCCGCTTCCGCCATAAAGTGCGGCGATTTCGCCGATCGCGGTGCGGATCATCTGCCGTGGCACCGGGTTGATCGCCGGCTCGCCGGGCGGGATCGGCAGGCCGGCGCGGGTGACGGTGCCGACGCCCGGGCCGGCGCGGAAAATCACGCCGCTTCCGGGCGGGGCAAGGCGCAGCTCGGCGCGGATCAGCGCGCCATGCGTGACATCGGGGTCATCGCCGGCATCCTTGACGATGCCGGCCGCGGCGAAGCCTTCGCCCTGGCGGGTTTCGGCCAGCGCGAAGGCCGCGTGCCCGCCTTGCGGCAGGGTGATTTCAATCGGGTCGGGGAACTGGCCGGTGAGCAGCGCCGCATAGGCCGCCTTGGCCGCGGCGGTCGCACAGGCGCCGGTGGTCCAGCCCCGGCGAAGCGGCGACGGTTTTTCCACAGCCGCCGGTATATCGGCGGATGGCCGGCCTATCCAGAGCGGCGGGCATTCGAGCGATGAGCGCGCGCGGGCTGATCGTCGCCGCGCCGCGCTCGGGAGCGGGGAAAACGACCGTCACGCTTGCCCTGCTGGCGGCGCTCCGCCGCCGAGGCGTGCGCGTACGCGCGGCCAAGAGCGGGCCGGATTACATCGACCCGGCCTTCCACGCGGCGGCGAGCGGGGCGGTGGTTTTCAATCTCGACAGTTGGGCGATGGCGCCCGATCTGCTCGAAGCGTTGCTTGCCGAGGCGGCAGCAGAGGCGGAATTGCTGCTGATCGAGGGCGCGATGGGGCTGTTCGACGGCGCCGGCGAGACGCCCGGGCGGAGCGGGGCGGCAGCCGATCTCGCGGCGCGTTTCGGCTTGCCGGTGCTGCTCGTGCTCGATGTTGCCGGCCAGGCGCAGACGGCGGCGGCGGTGGCGCGCGGATTGGCCGATTTCGCGCCCGATGTGAGGGTCGCGGGCGTGGTGCTGAACCGGGTCGGCAGCCCCCGCCATCACGCCATGATCCTGCCTGCCCTGGCGCAAGCGGGGATGGCGGTGCTGGGCGCACTGCCGCGCGAGAGCCCGCTCGCGTTACCGGAGCGCCATCTCGGCTTGGTGCAGGCGGGCGAGCAGGTGGACCTCGGCGATTATTTTTCCCGCCTCGCGGCACGGGCCGAGGAGGCGTTCGCTCTCGACGCCATTCTCGCTGCGGCCTGTCCGCTTCCGCCTTTATCGCCCGGAGTTTGCGCGCTGAAGCCGCCGGGCCAGCGCGTCGCGCTTGCCCGCGATAATGCGTTCAGCTTCATCTATCCCCATCTGCTCGCCGGCTGGCGCGAAGCGGGCGCGGAGATCGTGTTTTTTGCGCCGTTACAGGATGAAGCCCCGCCTTCGGGGTGCGACGCCTGCTGGCTGCCGGGCGGCTATCCCGAATTGCACGCCGGGCGATTGGCCGCGGCCGCGCGGTTTCGCGCCGGCATGGCGGCCTTCGCGGTGCATCATCCGGTGCATGGCGAATGCGGTGGCTACATGGTGCTCGGCGCGCATCTCGAAGATGCCGAAGGGGTGCGCCATCCCATGCTCGGCCTGCTGAGCCATGCGAGCAGTTTCGCGCGCCGGCGCCTTTCGCTCGGCTATCGCCGGGCGCGCCTGCTCGGCGAGGCGGCGCTCGGTGCCGCGAACACCGTGCTGCGTGGGCACGAATTCCACTATGCGACGCTGATCGACCCGGGCGATGATGCGCCGCTTGCCGAATTGCACGATGCCAGCGGCCATGCGCTCGGCCCGGCGGGCGGCCGGCGGGGGCAGGTGAGCGGCAGTTTTTTTCACGCCATCGCAGCCGAGAAAAAGGAAATCACGCCATGACCGAGCCGTCTCCGCAGAACCTCGAGGCCATTCGCGCCCTTTGTCGTGATCTGCCGCCAGGCGATGACGCGGCGGCGTTCACGGCGCGCGCGCGTCAGGATCGGCTGACCAAGCCGCCCGGCAGTTTGGGACGGCTTGAGGAAATCGTCCTCTGGCTGGCGCGCTGGCAAGGCCGCCCCCTGCCCCGACTGGAAAACGTCGATATCGTGGTGTTCGCCGGCAATCACGGCGTCGCGGCGCAAGGCGTCTCGGCCTATCCGGCGGCGGTAACGGCGCAGATGGTGGCGAATTTCGCGGCCCAGGGCGCCGCCATCAACCAGCTCGCGCGGCAAGCCGGGGCGGAATTGCGTGTCGTGCCGCTCATGCTGGAAGCGCCGACCGCCGATTTCACCCACGCCCCGGCGATGAGCGAGATGGAATTCTGTGCCGCTTTTGCCGCCGGCATGGCGGTGGTGCGGCAAAAGGCCGATCTCGTCTGCCTCGGCGAAATGGGGATCGGCAATACCACGGCGGCGGCGGCGATCGCCGCGGCCCTGTTCGGCGGCGATGCCGCACGCTGGGTCGGGCGCGGCACCGGGGTTGACGATGCCGGGCTGCGGCGCAAGGCGGAAATCGTGGAGCGGGCGCTGGTGTGCCATCCGGGGGCGGGCGCCGATCCGCTCGAGGCGGCGCGTTGCCTCGGCGGGCGCGAGCTTGCCGCGATTCTCGGAGCGACCCTGGCGGCGCGGCGCTCGCGTGTGCCGGTGCTGCTCGATGGCTTCGTCTCGACCGCCGCGGCCGCGCCGCTGGCCTCCCTGGAGGCAGGCGCACTCGATCATGCGCTGGTCGCGCATGCCTCGGCCGAGGCCGGGCATGCCGGGCTGGTCGAGGCCTTGGGCCAGCGCCCGCTGCTCGATCTCGGCATGCGGCTCGGCGAAGCCTCGGGCGCGGCGGTCGCGGTGCTGATCCTGCGCGCCGCCCTCGCCTGCCATGCCGGCATGGTAACCTTCGCGGAAGCGGGCGTTGCCGAGCGGGCGTGATTTCGCGGCCGATGCCGCGCGGGCGCTGATGCTGCTGACCCGCCTGCCACTTGGCTGGGCGGGCGCGAACGCGCCGATTTCGGCCCGCGCGGTCTGGGCATTTCCGGTGGTGGGGGTGCTGGTGGGTGGGTTCGGCGGAGGATTTTTCTGGCTCGCGGCGGTACTCGGCTTGCCTCCCTGGCTGAGCGGCGCCTGGGCCTTGGCGGGCATGCTGGCGATCACCGGGGCGCTGCACGAAGACGGGCTCGCCGATACCGCCGATGCGCTCGGCGCCGAAGCGAGCCCTGAGCGCCGGCTCGCCATTCTGCGTGATTCGCGTATCGGCACCTACGGCGCGCTCGCACTTTCCCTGGCACTCCTTGTGCGTCTCGGCGCACTCGTGGCGATCGGCCGGCCCGGCGCGGTGATGGTGGCGCTGGTCGTCGCCGGAGCGCTCGGGCGGGCGGCGATGATCGGCGTGCCGCTGCTGCTCGCGCCGGCACGGGCGGAGGGGCTCGGCGCCGCGCTCGGCCGCCCATCCCTTGCGGTGGCGATAGCTGGCGCGGGGCTTGCCATGTTGCTCGCCTTTGCTCTTTTGTCGCCGCGCCGAGCACTCGCCGCGCTGCTGGCCTCGGGCCTCGCGCTGCTTGCGGTTTCGGCCTTCGCGTCCCGCCGCCTGGGCGGCTATACCGGCGACATCCACGGCGCGGTCGAGCAGGTCGCGGAATGCGCCGTGCTCAGCCTGCTCGCCTCCCGATGATCGATCCGTCTTGCCCAGGAAATCACCCGACCATGAGCCAGACCCGCCTTTCGTTTCGCCCCTTGGCCCCACTCAGCCTCGTCCTGCTGGCGCTCGCCGCATGCACGGAGCTGCCGCCCGCGCCATCACCCGCCAACGAGCAGCAGGAAACACAAACGGCGTCCTGGTCGGTCAGCACCACGCCGGAGCGCTGTATCGCGCGCGCGAGCGGGGGCTCGGCCGCTTCCTTGCTGGTGACGGCGCTCCGCGAAGGCGGGGTGGCGTTCAGCTTCTCCAACACGCTTCACCCGATGATCCCCCGCCCGCCGGGCCTGCCAGTGACGCTCCGCTTCACCGGCGCGGCTGGGGCGTGGGACATTCCCGCAGCCCTTGAAGCGCCGCGCGTGATCGATACCGAATTGCCGCTCAATGACGTGACACTGGAGAAAGTCCAGCAACTGCTGGCCGGCGGCACCCTGGGCGCCGAAGGCCACGCCCGTGGCCTGCCCCCCCTCACCATGCGCCCCGCCGGCGCCGACGGCGAAGCCTGGCTCGCCTGCGCCCGCGCCTTCGCCGGGCTGCGTTCTTGACCTGCGGGCACCAACCTCCCGGCGCGACCCCCGCGGCCTTCATCACTCCGGCTCCCGTGGCGAAGCTTACAGTTTAGGGAAGGCGAGACGCGGACACTGCCCTCGACCTGGGTTCGCGGTCATGAGGCACACGTGAGCAAACATCGGCTATTTATCGATGAAGTTGGGAGGTAGATTCCGGGCGTGTGCCTAAGTGGCGGCCTGGGTTTCGAGGGGGTCTACAACGGAAAGCAATCGCTTTGGTGTTGATATACCGAGTTTTTTTCAGGATTTCGCTGAGGTCGGGGGCGATTTTTGTTCGCTGAACAATACCCCGGCCCTCGGCTTGATAGCGGACGGCTTTCAGGGCTGAGAGGGCATGGGCAATCCGGGCCCACGGCATGCCACAGGCGATCTCCGCGGCGCGTTGCATCTGCAGCGCCAGCACGCAGAGCTTGACGTGAGCCTCGATCCGCCGCGGCGTCCAATGGAACATCGGTCGCACCGCAAGCCCGGTCTGCTTCATTCTGCGAA
>JAJYYH010000015.1 GCA_021801255.1 Pseudomonadota bacterium | reverse complement strand
GCCGCCCTATGAGTCAGACTTTTTTCGCTTGGGGAATCCCCTTCGTCTTAATGATTTCGCTTTACCAGGCAGGTGTTGCAAATCGGACTCAGTCCACCCGACGAGAGAGCGTTGAACAGCCCTGGCCCAGGACCGCTACCGAGCCGCCCTCGCCGGTATCGATAATATGCTCACGCTGCTCGCTATCTCATAGCATTGAACGGCCTTGACACCTGCGGCGCGCCTGCTAGCCGAAAAAACTGGCGTGTTCCTGCTTCACTTTACCGAGCTAAGGACCGTGGAGACCCGGCTCGGCCTTCCCGAGCCTCCGAGGGACACGACAAATACAGAAACGAATCCTAGAATGCCATACGAGAAACGGCTCTGAGTCATCCGCGGCTGCCCGAGATGCGGAACAAATGTGCGCCTTGCTGCGGGCAAGTCTGGCATGGTGCGCTGTCCGTACCGCACCAAGACGGGGCCTGGCTCTGCGCGTGATGATGCCGGGATGGCGCGGCAATGGCGCGGTAATGCTTCGGCATCGGCCGCGCGTATGGCCGCCGTATGGCGCAGGTTTTGGCGGATCAGGCGCCGCTCGGCGGCTGCGTCGGCCCCGCCGCTTTCGCCAAGCGCAAGGCCTCGATCAGCATCACCAGTTGCGTCTCGGATAGCCGGCTGGCGTCGATCAGCGGCGCGGTATCGCCTTTCATCTCTGCCGGTATTTTGCCGTATGCGCGCCCAAGCACTTCCTGCGCGGCAACCACACTCACACGCGGCTCTTCGTTCCGATCGAGCGCGATCTCGATCAAGCGCTTTGTGATCGCGGGGGATGCTTCGCGGCACATGCGCACGACTTCGCCGTAGCGACCGTTTTGGCCGGTGGGGTTGCCGGACTCGCCAGGTTTCAGCACTCTCAGCTTGCCGTGACCGTGTGCAGGGACTCGGTAAAGCGGCGTATCGGGTGCCGATGGGTGCAACGTGTTTTCGCTCATGTCACCCTCATAGTGGATCATGTGGCGCCGGCGCAATCATTTTCGGGCGGCGGCGTGCATGGCGCAGGCGCGCGATCTCGGCGAGGCGGCGAAGATGGTGGACGGGATCAGGGGGCATCGGCGTTTCTCCGGGTGAGGCGATGGGGGAGGGGTGCGGTCTCGGCGTGTGTCGCAGGAATGAGACGGCGCCGGGCGGCTCGGAATTTATGGCACCAGTGCTGTCGCACCCGAAGGCATGTGAAGGCATTTCGTACTATCGGCGTCTGTAGGAACGAAGTGCGCTCCCCCCACGCTCTACCACCTTCTATTCTCCCTACTACGGCCTATAGTACGGGAACCCTTCACATGCCTTCGGATCTTCCGGGTTCGCAACGAAAAACCATCGCAAACCCGCAGGCGACGGCCGTTTCTCATGCAGCGAGACATTCCGGCTCGGGTGGCGTCCGGGACGCTCGTCGGCACGCTCACGCCGCTCGCCAGCCGCGTTTGTGAGACGTTTCCAGAAATTAGCACGCCTTGCCGAAGATCGGACATATTTGTCCGAATATGGTTGCGATTGGCAGTCGGGCGGGGTATATGGTCCTAGTGAAAGCCGCTGATCTCATCCGGTTAATTGAGCGCTATGCTATGCGGCATGGCCTCGGGTGCCGGGTTGATCCGGGGAAGGGAAGCCATCGCAAGGTATGGCTGGGTACTCGGCGAAGCGTGGTGCCGCTCCATGGCGGTGATCTCCCGCTCGGCACCTATCGGGCGGTCTTGCGTCAACTTGGCATCACCGAACGCGATTTAGAGGGTTGAACCATGCGCTATGCCTATCCTGTCGAGATCACCGAAGCGCCGGACGGGGTGACGGTCGCGTTCCCGGACGTGCCGGAAGCGATCAGCGCGGGCGCAACGCGGGCCGAGGCGCTTGAGCGGGCGGCGGATGCGCTGGTCTCGGCCTTGTCATTCTATGTCGAGGACGGGGCGACGTTGCCGCGCCCCTCGTCGGCCAAGGGGCGGCCGCTGGTCTCCGTGACGGCGCTTGAGGCGGCGAAGCTGGCCTTGCATGAGGCGATGGCCGGGGCGCGGATTTCCAATGTCGAATTGGCGCGCCGGCTGGGCAAGGATGAACGGGCGATCCGGCGACTGCGCGATCCCCTGCACCGCAGCCATATCGGCGAGGTCGAGACCGCGTTGCGCCTGTTGGGCAAGCGCGTCGAGGTCTCGGTCAGGGAAGCCGCGTGAGATTCCCCGCGGGTGCGAGGCCGATAGCGCGGCTGCGGTTCATGCTCTCTCGTGCTCCGGCTCGGCCCAGCTTGGCTCTACATCTGCGAGCGCGAGGCCCTCGATCTCGCTCCGGCGCGTGCTCCAATTCTGCTTCCGAACATACCCGCGATCTTCGAGCGCTTGCCCAAACCGCTTGAGCGTTCCGGGGTCTTCGCCAGCAGCCTTCGCCCATAAGGTCCAATCGGCGAACAAGCGCGAGGTCTCGGTGGCGCCGTAACCGTTTTTGCGGGTGCGCTCGCCGAGCCATGCGCCAAGGGAATCCTCGGCGTCGAGATAGTGCTCGGTGGCGCTGGTCACGGCCTCGGGTGGCGCCAGCCCGATGCGCTGCCACTTAAGGCACCCTTCGATCGCCCAGGCGAGGATGCCGGGCCATTCCGCTTTCAGCTTCTCGGGAAGCTCCCTGTCGCGCTCGGGCTTCGGGATCGTGACGGTGAAGGGTATCATGTGCAGCCGGGCGCGAATCGCTTCGTCAACGCCGCGCAGGCCGGGCTTGTGGTTGCCGGCGATGAACGGCTTGAATTGCGGCATATATGTGAAATTGTCCTGCCGCATAAACCGCGCGGTAATCGGATCGCCGCCGGTGATGGCCTTGATCCGCGCCTCGGCGAGGCGACGGCCTTCCTCCGTTTCCTGCGCCGTTACAAGCCGCGCACCGCGCAACATGGCGATGTCTGTCGTGTGGCGATCATTGGCGCTCGCCATGAAAACCTCCATTGTTGCGACTACGGCATACTCGCCCATCAGCCCACCCAACGCGCCGAGCAGAACGCCCTTGCCATTGCGTCCAGTGCCGTGCCCGAAGAAAAGCGCGTGCTCGGTCGTGATGCCCGTCAAGCAGTATCCGAACACACGTTGCAGGTAGCTTTGCAATTCCCCGTCTCCATCGGTGATGCGGTCGAGAAACTTGAGGAACAGCGGGCATTCCCCACCTGGCGCAACGGCGGTCGTTTTCGTCATGTAATCGCCAGAGCGATGCGCGCGCGGTTTGCCGGTTCGCAGGTCAACCGTCCCGCCCGGCGTGTTGAGAAGCCAGAGATCGGAATCCCATTGATCGGCTGTAGCAGCGTGCCGGCGGTCCGATCGCGCAAGCCGCTCGACCGCCGCAACAGTTTTTGCGCTGGTTAACAACCCCGCCACATTCATATCGTTGCAGGTCTCGGCGGCCTCTCGCGCGATGACCCGAGCCTTGTCGAAAACAGCCAGCGTCGAATCCTCTCGCCAAGCGATCCCGTCGAAAAGCATCCAGCGGCCCCACCCCGCGACATAGCGCAGCGCGGCGCCGTGGCGGTCCGAAAATCGCAGCGCGAGCGCATCATCGGAAAATTCAGGAGGCCGGGCGGGGGCTTCATCGTCGCGATCCTCGGCAGCCTTGCGCCGCCGTTGGGCGTCCATGTCGCGGCGCCACTCGCGCACCTGCCGATCAACAAGCGCGAGCGGTGCCTTAAAACTCTTCGCGATCTCGCCTCGCCGTTGGGCAAAGGCCAGTGGGGGGAGTGCCGCGAGTTCGGCGATCGCGCTTTGGAACGCCGCTTCGTCGTCGAAATGTTCAGCGTCCATGGCACGCCCCCTGCCCGTCCGAGGGATGCGCAAGTCCCCATGCGATCGCGGCTGAAATTTCGGCTTCGTCGGTTTTTCCTGTTGCGCGCGCGGCATCGAATAACACTGCGCGCATCGCCGATTCTGGCAGCGCGCCTGCGGCCACCAGCCGGCCGAGCGAACGCGCCTCGCCGAGGATGGCGCTGTGCCGCCCCCCGACCGCCGCCGCGCGCACCCGCAACATCGCCCCCCGCATCGCCCCCGCCGCGTAGCGCTGCGCCCGCGAATCGCCGATCTCTGGCATTGCCCTCGGCGGCGGTGGTGGTGGTGGCGGACGCAGCGCCTCGGACGGCGGCACGCGGACGATATCGGGGCCGGGCATCAGCTCAAGGCGATTCGGCAGAATATCAGTCCCGCTCTCAAATACTGGCGCGGCGGTGTAGCAAATCTGTGCGCCCGCGAACGCGGAAAAATCGACGGGGCAGCCGCGGAACCAGTGGCGAAGCTCGACGCCGCTCACTGGCCGGTCGAGCCAAAACCAGAGTCGCACCCGCGCCCCTTCGGCAATGCAGTGTTGCGCCGTCGCTTGCACAACGAATGCGCAACCGCGAAACTCGCGAGGCAGCAGGCCCGAAACTTCCATGCCGCACTCGAAAAGGCACTCGCGATTTATGTAGCTGGGCACTGGCACGCTATCGAGGTCGACGGCAACCCACCTCCGGGGCATGTCAACCAGCGTCGCGCGATCGCCGGTTTCTGGGTCGTCGTGCAGCAGCCGACGCACACCGCACGTTCGGCTCGGATCAGCGATCGCGCCGCGCACGATGCAGCGGTCTGGCTTGGCGGCGAGATCGGCAAGGATCGCGTTCATGTCTGCGAGAGACGAAACCGCGCGCTCGAACATGTCGAACGTCCGCGCCGAGTCGTAGCTTTCAATCGTGCCATCCGCGGCAATGCGCTTCGCAAGTCTCCTGCCGCGTGCCGCGAGAATCGTGACGCAGTCCGCCGCTTCACTCATCATCAAGCGCCCCCGGATGCGCGGCGAGCAGCGCGGCGATCACGGAAGCCGAGAACCGATCGCGGATTTCCTTCGATGAAAACTCGATGATTGGCGAATACCGCCGCTTGCCGTTGTCATCGAGCATCACACGCCCGTCGCGGTCGACCATCGGCTTAGACGGCGGGCTGCACCACGCCTTGCCGTTCGTTTCGAGCACGGAAATTTCGTGCAAGATCATGCCGGACGGCAATGTTGCGGTTACGAAACCACGCAGGGCGCCTTTACGCAGCGGGCGCCAGTCGGAAACGAAAATCTGGATCGCGCTCATCGTGGCAGCCCAGCGAGCAGCGCCGCGACCACGGCGGCTATCAATCGTGATGCGTATCGAATGTTCTGCATCGGGCGGTCCTTCGAGGGCCGCGCGGGGCTTGACGGTCGAGCCGGAAACTGCAATATCGCCAACGCCAGCCAACGATTCCGCAGATTTCTGCCCCGTCCGCGAGCCGCGCGGGCGGGGTTTGTTACGCGGCAGCGCTGGCGGCTTCGGCTGCTCGCGATTCGTGCGTCCGCGCGGCGAGCCAGCGGTCCACCTCGTCAGCGGGATAGCCGATTTTGTGTTGCCCGATCCGCACGTAGCGCGGTCCGCAGCCGACTTCACGCCACCGCGCCAGCGTGCGAGTTGTGACTCGCAGCCGCTCGGCGACTTTGGCCGTAGTTTCGAGGGTGTTCATCGAAAGCTCACTCCCTTCAGTGACTTTCGACGAAATAGCGCGCGCCCCCGGCCGGCGGGAGTTACACGATTGCCCCGGTGCAAAAGAGTCTCAGGCGCGCAGCTTTCCGAGCCAAACCGCGAGCGCGATTCCGGTCATCCCGCTGTAGCCGCACCGTCTCAACAATCCGAGGCTGACGCGCAGTGCCACCGAGCCCCGGTGCCGCCCGACGGGCGCGCCCATTTCTTCGAGCACCCCCGCGACGACGGGAAAAATAATGGCCGAATCGACGGCCCAAGTCGCAATTTTCTTGGCCTTCGGCGTTCGGGGGTCCGCCCGCATGAGCATCTGCTCAATCATTTCCTCTAGGCTATGACGGCCCAAATCGGGAAAATCGCCGGCCCTGATAGCGGCCAGCGCGGCGGCAAAGTGCTCGCGAGCGCGCACCCTGGCGGGGGCGCGGTATTGCAAGCCAGTGAATTGCGCACATGCGGGCGCAACCTCGCGGCCATCGACCACACGCGGCGTTGCGCGCCGGGTGAAAACGTCGGCAAGCACGGCGCAGCTTTCGGGGTCGGGGCGCGGGGCGTTGTGTTCCTCGAAAATATCGCCGATTTCGTTGCCTGTGATCGGCAGCGCGGGAGGCGCCCATCCATCACTACGCTTGCGCGGGCGGGGCATCAAATTTTTCCGTTTCGTGTCAGGCAGCGTGCAGACTCGGCACCGCGTCAATTTCGGCGCGGCGGGTTTCGGCCATGTGCGCGAGGTCGTAGCGGGTTTGCAGGGTCATCCAGAGATCGGGGCCGTTGCCGCAAAGGCGCCCGAGTTTGAGGGCCATCAGCGGCGAGATGGCGGCGCGTTCGGTCAGGATTGAGTGCAGCGCCTGGCGGGAGATGCCGAGCGCGCGGGCGATGTCTTGCCGCGGCATCCCGAGGGCGGGGATGATTTCCTCGCGGAGCAATTCGCCAGGGTGCATCGGTGGCAGGGCGGAGCGGAGCGGTTGCGCGGTCATCAGTGATAATCCTCAAGGTCAACATCGATGGCATCGGCGCGGTCCCAGCCGAAGGTGATGCGCCAGTTCGCGGTGACGCGGATCGACCAGCGGGGCGAGCCTTGCAGCCGGTGGAGATAGAACCCTGGCAGGTTCGCATCCTCGGGCCGGCCGGCGGCATCGAGCACGCGGAGCATGCGCCTTACCCTCGCCGCATTCGGCACGCTCAAGGCGCTGGCGTTGCCGGTGGTGAAGTAGGTTGCAAGCGCCTTGCTGCGGAAATTTCGTATCACCAGCGGCAACGTAATCGAACGAAGCGCCCGCGTCAAGCGGCGCTTGACTGGCGCAGCGCCACCACATTCGCGGGCTCGGCTTTTCCTTCGGCGGCGGCGAGGACGGCGGCGGCCCATGCGTCAAGCGCTCGGGCGCGCTCGGGCAGAAATTCGGCGCGCTGATAGACGGCGGCAACGCCCGAGATGGTGCCGCCAACGTGGTTGAGCAGTTTGTCACAGACATGCGGCGGGAAGCCTGCCCCGGCCAGCCAGGTGACGCCCGCGCGGCGGAAATCATGGAAGCGCCAGGCGGGGAGATCGTGCCCCTGCTCGGCGAGGATGCGGTCAAGGGCGGCCTTGGCGTAGTTGAAGGCGGCGATCGGCTTGGCACCTTGCCCGGCGAACACGTGAGGGTTGCCGGCGAAGCGCGCGGTGCCGCGCAGGATACCCCGCACCGGCTCGGAGAGATGCGTCACATGGGCGCGCCCGTTCTTGGCGCGCGATGCGGGGAGCGTCCAGGTCGAGAAGTCCGGGGCGATCTCGCCCCAGCGCATCCCCGCAACCTCGCTACGCCGCGCCAGGGTGAGCATGAGGGCGCGAGCAAAGGCGCCGAAAGGCCAGCCCAGAGTCTCCGTTGCGCGCCATATCGCGCCAAGCTCATCGATAGTAAGCACACGGTCGCGAGAGGTTTCCCGGCCTGGCCGCTCGATGCCCTTGAGCGGATTGGCGGGAATCGCCTGGCGCCGAGCGGCCCAGCCGAAAGCGGCTCGCGCATAGGCAAGCGTTCGGTTGGCGGTGACGACGCCCTTCTCCTGGCGCACGCGGTCGAGCGCGCGCACCGCCTCGCCGGTGGTGATATCGGCGGCGGGGAGATCAAGCCAGCCGGGGAGATTGCGGCGAATGCACAAGACGGCTTCGCGGAGATAGGACTCTCGCCGGTCGCCCTCCCGCGCCGCCGCCCAGCCATCCACCAGTGTGCGCACAAGGTAGGGTGGCGCCTTCTTCTTTTCCCTGGCGCGGTCGGCCGCCGGGTCGAGCCCCTTGGCGGCGTCGCCGAGGATTGCCTTTGCCTCGCGCCGCGCCTGTTCGACCGTGACCGCGCCGAAACTTCCGAGGGGCACCCGCCGCTTCCCCGCCGGGGTGCTGTACTGCGCCAGGAAAATTTTCGCCCCGCTCGCTCCGACGCGGAGACCGAAACCTCGGGTCTCGGAATCGAACAGCAGCACGTCCTTTTTCCCGGCCGGGCACCGGGCGGCTTCGACGGTTTTATGGGTGAGTTTCATGCGCCATCTCCAAGGTCCGCGAATCTTTTGCGGACCCCATGCGGACCCGCGCGGCTGACATTTCGTGTCTCTTAATTTCGCACGATGTCCGCGCACATTCAAGGGAAATGGCGGAATATCTCAGGTTTTTCGGGGTCCGCGTCGTCTCGTTTCTCTCAACGTCCGCTGGCGTTACGTGACTGCAAATCCGCGTATGCCGGTTCGATTCCGGCCCGGACCTCCAATAAATTCAAGCAGATCTATCCCGTCATGCGGCTCAACTTAAAGCAAGACCAGGGCGCTGCCCTGGACAAGCTGGGGGCAGCGGCCCCAGACCCGCATCCCGGAAGGGATTGCAAAGGCTCCGCCTTTGCTGGGGTCCAGGGGCAAAGCCCCTGGTCTGATAATCACCCTGCAGCGTTTATTTCTCAACACCGCCTGACGCCGTTCTTGTGCCCCGCCGCCACCCCCATGCTATCCCGTCCCCATGCGCCGCGCGGAGCGAAACGCCCGATGCACGTAACTGCCGCAAGATATCGATCGGGCGATCGAGCTTTCCCTCACGGACCAAGATGACGACCCGCCCGTCCGAAAACGAGGCGGGGGAATTTTCGTCCGGGACCGGCGCCAGACGTGCGAGGCGTATTTTTATTCCCGGGTTCATGGGCAACGCTTCAAAATTCCGGCTTAAACATCGATATAATTATAACTCTCTATGACGATATCCTACAAAGATTTCACTCGAATGTTCGAACATGTTTTCACCGAACGCGAGATAGATTCCAATCGGAATTGTTGGATGACATCAAGCGCCAGAATCATCTGTTGACACGACCGATGAATTATATAAAGTAGGATCAGTTAGTAAGTATGGATGTGAATGGAAGGCTTGGTAAGGTAACTTCCTATTATGTAGCCGTCTTTTCCGCTGAATGTTAAGAATTCGACGGAGAGGGTGGGATTCGAACCCACGGGAGATGTTGTAGCATCTCCAACGGTTTATAAGACCGTCACCTTAAGCCGCTCGGTCACCTCTCCATTGCGAATCGTGACAACGGGGCAATTTAGCCCCGCCCAAGGCCTTGCGTCAAGGATTTTAGCCGGCTTGCCGGCTTTTTTTCAAGTCCTCCGCGCCGTGAGTGGCGCCGATATTTATGATTGCGATGATGAGTTGTCGTTATCCATGTTATAGAAGATTTTTACATATGAAATTTCCACCATAGTTTTTTCAAAATTTCTGAAATTCCTTCCCGATAACGCTTATCCATTTCTATCGTCTAATTGGCGCATCGTAAACTGCCGGCGAACAGCCTGCATATCGTCATAGCGTCAGCTACGATTCAATTAATAAATTGGCATGTGGCAATTTCGGCAGCATAGTTTGATGAAGCGATTTTTTTATCTCACCCCCCATTTATCGCCGCCAAAAATTCCGCCCACTCCCGCTTGGAAAGCCCGGAGTCTGCCTGCTCGACCCGCTCCCCGGCCAGCATCCGGCGCAATGCCGCGCGCATCGGGGCCGAGAGCGTGACCGCGCCGAGCCGATAGTCGCGAAACGCGCCGTAGGCTAGCGGCACCCAGGTCTCGACGGTGCGCAGCATTACCTCAGCATAGGCGCGGATTTCGTATTGCGCGTGGGCGTCGGCACGGAGCGCCAGAAAATGAAAGAGATTGTGCAGATCGGTCTTCCAGTACCACTGGGTATAGGTATTGAGGGTGAGGTTCATCCGCGCCAGCTCGCGCGCGAGGCCCTGGCGGGAGGGATCGCGCGGGGCGCCGCTCGTGTCCTCGTTCAAGAGGTCGAGATAGTGGTCATGGCAGCGCGCGGCGTCGGCGCGCAGGATATCGAGCACCCGCGCCGCCTCCTCGCCCTCCAGCATGGCGCCCCGCCCCTGGCGGTTGGTTGCCGATTGCGCGGCGAGATTTTCGGGTGCCGGGATGTAAAACTCGCGATCGAGGATGGAATAGCGGGCGGAGTATTCATTCACATTCGCGGTGCGGTGGCGGATCCACTGGCGGGCGATGAAAATCGGTAGTTTGACGTGATACTTGATCTCGCACATCTCGAACGGCGTGGTGTGGTGATGGCGCATGAGATAGCGGATCAGCCCGGCATCCTCGCTCACCTTGCGGGTCCCGCGCCCATAGGAAACGCGGGCCGCCTGCACGATGGCGCCGTCATCGCCCATGTAGTCGATGACGCGGATAAAACCATGGTCGAGCACGGGCAGCGGCCGATAGAGCATGTCCTCCAGCGCCGGCACGGTGGCGCGCCGGGTCTCGGCGCGGGCGGCGCGCTGGGCCGCGATTTCGTCCTGCTGGTCGGGCGCGAGCGGCATCGGCGGATCTCCCCTTTTACAACGGTCTCGGAGCGCCTATATCGCGATCGCTGGGCAACCGGCTATGGCGATAAACGATATATGGAATAAGCGTAGTGGACCCGGGGGCAGTGCCCGGCGCCTCCACCAGTTTCTCCCGGCGGGTCGGCCGGGCGAGGGGGGCGAAACAGGCTCGACACGCGTGGTAAAGATGTATCTTTCGCTCGGCATGGTTCCGCCGTCATCGGGCCGTTTTACAGGTGCCAACGACAACATGGCGCTCGCTGTCGCTGCGTAAGCGATAAGCGCGGTTCGGGGGGCACCGGGCAACAGAAGCCCCCCACTTCGCCACATTTCCTCCCAAACGCGCTGCTCAGCGCAGCAGATCGAGCGCCGCCCGGGTCAGCGCCTGGGCGCCGAGGCCGATCGCCGCCTCGGCCGGCTGATAGGCGGAGTTGTGCAGCCGATCCTGGCGGCCGGGCTGGCCGGAGCCGATGCGGAGCTGGAAGGCTGGCACGCGCTCGGCGAAAAGGGCGAAATCCTCGCTGCCCATGCTCGGGTCCATGGCGTCCACGACCTCGCCGAGTTGCGCGCGCACCGCAGCGACGCCGCGCTCCAATATTTCCGGATGATTGACCAGCGGCGGCACCAGCCGCTCATAGGCGAGGCGGGAGGGGGTGCGCAATTCGGCTTCCAGCCCGGCGGCGAGCCGGCGCAGCGCGGCCTCGGCGATGTCGCGGGCGGTGGGGTGGAGGGTGCGCACGGTGCCGCGCAGCGTCACCTCGTCGGGAATGATATTATGCACCGTGCCGCCATGCACCGCGCCGATGGTCACCACCGCCGGATGGATCGGGTTGACCTCGCGGGCGACGACGGTTTGCGCGGTGGTGATGAAATGGGCGGCGGCGACGATCGGGTCGATCGCCTTGTCGGGATGGGCGGCGTGGCCGGAGCGGCCGTGGATGACGAGATCGAAGCGGTCGGAGGCGGCGAGGCAGGCGCCATGCACGAAGCCGAAGCGCCCGAGGGGCATGTCGGGCTGGTTGTGGAAGCCGAGCGCCATATCCACCTCGGGTGCCTCCATCACCCCGTCCTTGATCATCGCCGCGGCGCCGGCGAGCACTTCCTCGGCGGGCTGGAAGACCAGTTTGACGCGGCCATTGAGCTGCGGCGCAAGCTCCTTGAGCAGGGCGGCGACGCCGAGCAAGGTCGTGGTGTGGACGTCGTGGCCGCAGGCGTGCATCAAGCCGGGAACAGTGCTGGCGAAGGGCAGACCGGTGCGCTCCTCGATCGGCAGCGCGTCCATATCGGCGCGAATGGCGAGCGTCGGGCCGGGCCGCCCGCCCTCGATCAGCCCGACGACGCCGGTGCCGCCGATCCCGCTCTGGTGCGCGATGCCGAGGCGGGTGAGTTCGCGCGCCACGATCCCGGCGGTGCGGTGTTCGGCGAAGGCGAGTTCGGGATGGGCATGGATGTCGCGGCGCAGCGCGATCAGTTCCGGCTCGATCCGCTGGATTGCCTCGGCGATGTCATTGCGGGGTGGCATGGTGTCGGGCATGGCGGTTTTCCTTTAACATTCGTATGCAGATTTCCGTATGCACAGGATTGACCACGTTATAGCCCAGCGATCCGCCACGGAGGAAAGCCTTCATGCCCGCCGACAGCCTCCCCACCGATAGCCTCCCCGCCGATAGCCTGATTATCCCGGTGATCCTTTCAGGGGGATCGGGCACGCGGCTCTGGCCGGTGTCGCGCGAGAGTTTTCCCAAGCAATACTGGCCGCTGGTCTCTGAACGCAGCTTGCTCCAGGACACCGCGCTGCGCGCCACCGGCGCGGGCTTCGCGCCTCCGATCGTGGTCTGCAACCACGAGCACCGCTTTCTCATCGCCGAGCAGCTCCGCCTGAGCGGGGTCAAGGCGCCGCGCATCCTGCTCGAGCCGGTCGGGCGCAACAGCGCCCCCGCGATCGCCGCCGCCGCCTTGCTCGCGGCGGAGGATAATCCCGATCAGGTGCTGTGGATGATGGCGGCCGACGCCGCGATCGGCGATGATGCGGCATTGCGGGTTGCCCTCGATGCCGCGGTCGCGGCGGCGCGGAGGGGGCGGATCGTCATGTTTGGGATGACCCCGACCGGCCCTGAGACCGGCTATGGCTATATCGAGGTCGGGGCGCCCTTGCCAGGCGTTGCGGGGGCGCATGCGCTGGCCCGGTTCATCGAAAAACCCGACGCCGCGACCGCCGCGAGCCTGGCCGGCTCGGGGCGGCATTTGTGGAATTCCGGGATGTTTGTCTTTACTGCCCGCAGCCTGATCGCCGAGATGGCAGAGCACGCGCCGGAGGTGCTGGCAGCGGTGCGCGGGGCGGTTGCGGAGCGGCAAGCCGATCTCGATTTCCTCCGGCTCGAACGCGAGGCGTTCGCCCGCGCGCCCTCCATCAGCCTCGATTACGCGGTGGCCGAGCGCACCGCGCACGCCGCCGTGGTGCCGGCCGATCTCGGCTGGTCCGATGTTGGCAGTTGGAATGCGCTCTGGGAGCTTGGCGCCAAGGATGCGGCGGGCAATGTCGCGGTGGGCGACGTGCTGCTGGAGGGCGCGCGCGATTGCTATGTGCGGAGCGACGGCATGTTGACCGCCGTGGTCGGGCTCGAGGACGCCGTGGTGGTGGTGACCGAGGATGCGGTGCTGGCGCTCGATCGCCGCCATGCCCAGGACGTGAAAGCGGTGGTGGACCGCCTGCGCGCCGCCGGCCGGACGGAGGCGGTGGCGCATAATCGCCTCTATCGCCCCTGGGGATTTTATGAAAGCCTGATCCAGGGCGAGCGCTTCCAGGTCAAGCGCATTGTCGTCGCCCCGGGGCAGAAGCTTTCCTTGCAAAAGCATTTCCACCGCGCCGAGCATTGGGTGGTGGTCAACGGCACCGCGCTCGTCACCCGCGACGAGGAGCGGATCATGCTGCGCGAGAACGAGAGCGTCTATCTGCCGCTCGGTTGCGTGCATCGCCTGGAAAACCCCGGCCGTATCCCGCTCACCCTGATCGAGGTGCAATCCGGCGCCTATCTCGGCGAGGACGACATCGTCCGCATCGAGGACACCTATGGGCGCAGCTAAAAAGGCCAGGGGCTTTGCCTCTGGACCCCAGCAAAGGCAAAGCCTTTGCAATCCCTTCCGGGATGCGGGTCTGGGGGCGCTGCCCCCAGCGGGTCCAGGGCAGAGCCCTGGCCTTATCCTGATCCAATAAATTCCCCCCAAGCCCTAACGACAGTTTGCCGCTCCAGGGCGGCGCCGCTATGGTCCGCGCCGGCGGGCCAAGGTGGCAGGAGATGGGTGCGTGGCCGATATCTTCCAGGAAGTCGATGAGGAATTGCGCGCCGACCGGGCACGCCGGATGCTGCTGCGCTATGGCGGCTGGCTGGCGGCGGCGGCGCTGCTGGTGGTGATCGCCACCGGCGCCTGGCAGTACCGGCACTGGCGCCAGCAGAAATCGACCGAAAAGCTCGCGGCGGTCTATTTCGACGGTATCCGCGCCCTCAGTGCCCAGCCGCCCGACCATAAAAAGGCGCTCGCCGCGTTCGCCGATGTTGCAGCACGGGCGAGCGGGGGCTATCGCGCGCTGGCCGAGCTACAGGAAGCGGCGCTCACCGCCGATGACGGCAATCTCGCTGGCGCCGTGGCGATCTGGGACCGGCTTGCCGGCGATGCCCGGCTCGATCCGCTGCTCACCCAACTCGCCGCCCTGCTCGCCGTGCAGCGCCAGATCGACAGCGCCGATCCGGCGCAGCTCGCGGCAAGGCTGCAGCCGCTGCTGGCGGCCGATAACCCCTATCGCCCGCTGGCCGAGGAATTGTCCGCCCTGTTGGCGCTGCGCCAGGGCAAGACCGATCAGGCCAAGGCCACGCTGCGCGCGCTCTCGCAGGAGGCCACCGCGCCGCCCGGCCTGCGCCAGCGCGCCAGCGCTTTCTTGGTTGAACTCGGCGGCTGATGGCGGTTTTTCTCTGCCGCCTTGTCCGCAACGGCGGCGGCCCGCGATGACCGCACGCCTCACCCGCCGCGCCGCCGTGCTCGCTCCCCTTGGCCTGCTCGCCGGGTGCAGCAACCTCAGCGACTGGCTGGACTGGGATAGCGTTCTCAGCACCCCCAAGCACCCGCTCCAGGGCAAGCGCGAGGCGGTCATCCACAATAGCCGCGGCCTCACGGTGAGCGCCGGTGTCGGCAAGGTCATGCTGCCGCCGCCGGTGGCAAACGCCGCCTGGCCGCAGGATGGGGGCAATCCCGCCCATCTCATGGGCCATCTCAAGGTTGCCGAGCGCATCACCAATGCCTGGAGCGCCCCGATCGGCGCGGGCGGCGGTTTCCGCGCCGAGATCACTGCGACCCCGGTGGTGATCGGGGATACGGTGTTCACGATGGACAGCGACGGCGCGATCGCGGCGTTCGATACGGCACGCGGTACGAAGCGCTGGCGCGTTGACACACGGGCCAAGAAGGATCGCAGCGTCAATCTCGGCGGCGGCCTGGCCGCGAGCAACGATCTGCTGTACGCCACCACCGGGCGCGGTGACCTCATCGCGCTCGATCTCGCCAAGGGCACCGAACGCTGGCGGCAAAATCTCGCCATGCCGATCCGCACCGCGCCGACCATCGCCGATGGCCGCCTCTTCGTTGCCACCATCGACGACAAGCTCTATGCCTATACCGCCGATGCCGGCAAATCGCTCTGGTCGCACCCGGCGACCGCCGCCGCCACCGCCGCCCTCGGCATGCCGGCCCCGGCCTATGCGCAAGGCCTGGTGATCGCGGGGTTCGGCTCCGGCGATCTGCTGGCACTCCGCGCCGAGACCGGCACGCTGGCCTGGAGCGAAACCATCACCGCAACCGGCGCGCAGAACACCCTCGCCAACATCGCCTCCATCACCGCCCTGCCCGTGGTGCAGGGCGATCACGTCTTTGCCGTTGGGCTGGGCGGGCTCCTGGTCGCCATTGAGATCCATGCCGGGCGGCGCATCTGGGAGCGCGAGGTGGCGAGCGGCCAGACCCCCTGGCTCGCCGGCGAGTGGCTGTTTGTCGTCTCCGAGGACGCCGAGGCGGCGGCGGTCAACGCCCATGACGGCACCGTCGCCTGGGTAACCGATCTGCCGCACTACATGAACCCCAAGAAGCAGCGCGACCCGATCAGTTGGATCGGCCCGACCCTGGTGAGCGATCGGCTGATCGTTGCCGGCAGCAACGGCCAGTTGCTCTCGCTGAGCCCCTATACGGGCAAAATCCTCGGCCAGGAGACGCTGAAAAAAACCGCCGTCGCGGTGCCGCCGGTGGTCGCCGCCGGCACCGTCTATCTCGTCACCAATGACGGCGCGCTCCGGGCGATGCGCTAACGCCGATGACCGAGCCAGCGCCTCCGGGGCTGCCGAAAGTGGTTGTGGTCGGGCGGCCGAATGTCGGGAAATCGACACTGTTCAACCGTCTCGCCGGCCGCCGCTCGGCCCTCGTCGCCGATCAGCCCGGGCTCACGCGCGATGCCCTGGAAGCGCCCGCCCGGCTTGGCGGGCGCGACGTGCTGCTGGTCGATACCGCCGGGCTGGAGGAGGCGGCGCCCGAGACGCTCGCCGGGCGGATGCGCGCCGGCGCCGAGACGGCGGTCGCGGCTGCGGCGGTGGTGCTGTTCGTGATCGACGCGCGCGCCGGGATCGTGCCGGCGGACGCCCATTTCGCCGCCTGGCTGCGCCGCCAAGGCAAGACGGTGCTGCTGATCGCCAACAAGGCGGAAGGCCGCGGCGGCATGGCCGGTTCGTTCGATGCCTTTCGCCTCGGCCTCGGCGCCCCGCTCGTCGTCTCGGCCGAGCATGGCCAAGGCATCGGCGCGCTGATGGGCGCCATCGCCGGGGCTTTGCCGGAAGCTGGGGTGCCGGTCGCGGCGGCCGGCGAAAAACCCCTGCGGCTGGCCATCGTCGGGCGGCCCAATGCCGGCAAATCGACGCTGATCAACCGCCTGCTCGGCACCGAGCGGCTGCTCACCGGCCCCGAGCCGGGCCTGACGCGCGATGCCGTGGCGGTGGCGCTGGAGGACGCGCAAGGGCGCATCGACCTCGTCGATACCGCCGGCCTCCGACGGCGCGCGCGCATCACCGGCGCGGTCGAGAAACTCGCCGCCTCGGCGGCGATCGCGGCGCTGAAACATGCCGAGCTGGTGGCGCTGGTGGTTGATGCGAGCGAGGGGCTGCACGACCAGGATCTCCAGCTCGCCCGCCTCGTCGAGCAGGAGGGGCGGGCGCTGGTGCTGGTGTTCAATAAATGGGACGCGGTGAGCGATCCGGCCGCGGCGCGCCGGGCGATTGCCGCGCGGCTGGAGGCCAGCCTCAACCAGCTCAAGGGGATCGAAACCGTGGCGCTCTCGGCGCGAACGGGGCGCGGCGTCGAGCGCTTCCTGCCGGCGGTGCGGCGGGCGGCGGAAGTGTGGAACCGGCGGGTGCCGACCGGCGAGATCAACCGCTGGCTGGAAGCCGCGCTCGAGCGCCACCCGCCGCCGCTGATCGCGGGCCGCCGGCTGAAACTCCGCTACGCGACGCAAGCCAGCGCCCGGCCACCGACCTTCGTGCTCTTCGGCGGTCGCGCCGAACGGCTGCCGGACAGCTATCAGCGCTATCTGGTCAATAGCCTGCGCGAGAGTTTCGCGCTTTCCGGCACGCCGATCCGCATCGAATTGCGCGGCACCCGCAATCCTTACACCGAGCGCGACTGAAACCGACCATGGGCAACGCGCCAGCACTGCGCATGGTCGGCATAAGCCAAGGCGCCCTCGCTCAGAGCCTGAAAATCAATCGAACTTGAAAAAGAACGCCCTCTGAAAACATTGATTTTTCCGGTCGATTCTGGGGCGCGAGGGCATTCTTTTTCAAACTCTCAGAGCGCCGCCTGGGTGACGAATTTGGTGTTGAGATAGGCCTCGATCGCCTCCGTGCCGCCCTCCGAGCCATAGCCCGAATCCTTGATACCACCGAACGGCACTTCCGGCAGCGCGAGACCGTGGTGGTTGATCGACATCATGCCGGATTCCACCGCCTCCGCGATCGCCGAGGCGGTGCGCGCCGAGCGCGTATAGGCGTAGGCCGCGAGCCCGTAGGGCAGGCGATTGGCCTCTGCCACCGCCTCCTCGCTGTCGCGGAAGCGGCGGATCAGGGCGATCGGGCCGAACGGCTCCTCGTTCATCAGCCGCGCCTCGAGCGGCAGATCCGTGATCACCGTGGGCGCGAAGAAGTAGCCCTTGTTGCCGACCCGCTCGCCCCCGGTATGCACGCGCGCACCGTGCTTGTGGGCGTCGGTGACGAAATCCTCCATCGCCTGGATGCGCCGGGCATGGGCGAGCGGGCCCATTTTCGTCTCCTTTTCCATTCCGTCGCCCAGTTTCAGCGCCTTGGCGGCGGCGGTGAACCCGGCGACAAACCGCTCATAGACCGGCTCCTGCACCAGAAACCGCGTCGGCGCGACGCAGACCTGACCGGCATTGCGGAATTTATTGGCGGCGAGGATGGCAATGGCTTTCTCGACATCGGCATCCTCGAAGACGATCGCCGGCGCGTGGCCGCCAAGCTCCATGGTGATGCGCTTCATGTGCGCGCCGGCCAGCGCGGCGAGGTGCTTGCCGACCGCCGTCGAGCCGGTGAAGGAAATCTTGCGGATGATGGGATGCGGGATCAGGTATTCCGAGATTTCGGCGGGTACGCCGAACACCAGATTGACCACGCCCTCCGGCACGCCGGCATCGGCGAAGGCGCGCACCAGTTCGGCGCAGGAGGCCGGCGTCTCCTCCGGCCCCTTGATGATGATCGAACAGCCGGCGGCGAGTGCCAGGGAGATTTTGCGCACCGCCTGGTTGATCGGGAAATTCCACGGCGTGAAGGCCGCGACCGGCCCGACCGGCTCCTTCGATGTGAATTGATGGATGCCGGCGGCGCGGCCGGGAATGACCTGGCCAAAGTTCCGGCGTCCCTGCTCGGCGAACCACTCGATGAGATCGCCCGCGAGCAATGTCTCCCCGCGCGCTTCGGCCAGCGGCTTGCCCTGCTCGGCGGTCATCAACGGCGCGATCGTATCGGCGCGCGCGCGCATCAGCTCGGCGGCCTTGCGCATCACCCGGGCGCGGTCATGGGGGCTGACCCGCCGCCATGCCGCGAAACCACGCTCGGCGGCCGCGAGTGCGGCATCAAGATCGGCGACGCCGGCATGGGCGACCGCGCCGATCGGCTCGGCGGTCGCGGGATTGAGCACCGCGATGCGCCGCCCATCCTGGCTCGGCTGCCAGCGCCCATTGATGAAAAAATCGATCGTGGAAGGATACATGTCTCGGCCTTTCATGGTCATGCGGCACGCCCCCGCGCGCGGAGGGTGCCCGCGATGCCGGCTGGAAAAAAATACACCACGAGCACGAAAATCACCCCGAGCCAGAGCAACCACCGTCCGGGATCGAACAGCGCCGGCAGAACCGGTACGCCGCCCGAAAGCCGCGCCAGCGCCGCCAGCAGCGGCTCAAGATAGTACTGCGCCAGCACCAGGAGTGCTGCCCCCAATGCCGCGCCATAGAGCGTGCCCATGCCGCCGATCACCACCATCAACAGAATATCGATCATCAGCGAAAAGGAAAGCGTCGTATCGGGGTTGGTATAGCGAAGCTGGAGCGCCATCATCGCCCCGGCGAGGGCGGCGAAGCCGGCGGCGAGCACGCTCGCCAGGGCGCGATGGAGAATGGTGCGGTAGCCGAGCGCCTCGGCGCGAAACGGATTCTCGCGGATCGCTTGCAGCACGCGGCCGAACGGCGAATTGACCATGCGCAGCATGAGCAAAAACGCGGCGAGCGAGACCGCGAGGATGAGGTAGTAGGCGATCACCGGGCCGCTGATCGGCAAACCCAGCAGCGGCGCGGGAAACAGACGGAACGCCGGGCTGATGAGGCGCGGGACAGTAAAGGTGAGGCCGTCCTCGCCGCCGGTGAGGCCACGCCATTCGGCCGCCAGCACCTGCGCGAAGCGCGCGATGGCCAGCGTGATCATCGAGAAGAAGATCGCCCGCACGCGGAGCGAGAGCAGCGCCATGACCAGCGCGAGCACGAGCGAGGCACCGATCCCCGCCGCCGCGCCTCCCGCCACCACGGCCCAGCCGCTGGCGCCCAGGGCGAGCGGGATCGCGACGCCATAGGCGCCGAGGCCGAAAAACGTCGTCTGCGCGAAGGAGACGATGCCGGTATAGCCGAGCAGGATATCGTAGCTCGCGGCGAGCACGATGAAGATCGCGATGCGCGCGGCCACCGCCAGCGCCTTGGTGCCGGGAAACAGGAAAGGCGCCGCGAGCAGGCCGAGCAGGAGCCCGACCAGTAAAAGCGCAAGCAGCCAATGCCCCGGCCGGTCGTTGGAGAGCAGCCGCATCATGGCTCGGCCACCGGCAGCAGGCCCCGCGGGCGCCAGAGCAGCACGATGAGCATCAACAGAATATCGGTGCCGAGCGCGAGTTTGGGGGCGAGAAACCCGACATAGTTATCGGCGAGACCGACCAGGAGGGCGGCGAGGAAACAGCCGCCGACCGAGCCCAAGCCGCCGATGATCACGGTGATGAAGAGGAGGATGGTGATGTCGGCCCCGAGATCGGCGGTGACCATCTCGGCGTGGAGCGCCCAGACCACGCCGCCGAGCGCGGCCAGCGCCGTGCCCGCGGCGAAGACCAGGCGGAACAAGCGATCGACGTGAAAGCCCAGGGATTCGACCATTTCGCGATTCTCGACCGCGGCGCGCACCAGCAGCCCGAGCCGGGTGCGCTTCAGCGTGAGCGCGAGGGCGGCGAATACCACGACGCCGACCCCGATCACCGCGAGGCGGTAGCGCTCAAGCGCGGCACCGGCGAAAATCACGCTGCCGCGCAAATTTTCGGGTCGCGGCAAGGGCAAGGGCTCGGCGCCCCACAGCACGATGAGCGCCTGTTGCAGGATAATCGCGCCGCCCATGGTGATGAGAATCTGGCGCAACGGCGCGCCCGCGACGCGGCGGATCAGCACCCGCTCAAAAACCAGCCCGAGCAGCGCGCCCGCCACCGCCGCGGCGAGAACCGCGAGCGCGACCAGCGCCACGCCACCTATGGCGGGCGCCCAGGTCACGACCACCGAGACGGCGATGAAGGCCCCCAGGGTGACAAATCCGCCATGGGCGAAATTCAGCACATCCATCAGGCCGAAGATCAGGGTGAGGCCGGAGGCGGCCAGAAACAGCATGCAGCCCATGGCGATCCCAGCCACCGTCAGCGTGAGCCAGGCGGGGAAACTCATCACCGCCAGCGCCGCCAGGGCGAGCGCCGGCAGCACCAGATACGGCAGGGGATCGCGCGGTCTCACGGCCGGCTCACTGGTGGCTCTCCAGGCTCAGGCCGAGCAGGCGCGACTGGAGCGCGACATCCTCGGCGAGGGCTGCCATCGTGCCGGTATGGACGATGCGCCCGTCATCCATCACCGCCACGCGATCGCCGAGCGCGCGGGCGAGGAAGAAATTCTGTTCCACCAGCAAGATGGTGGTGCGCGCCCGCTTGAGCGCGAGCAAGGCGTCGAGAAGCTGGCCCACCATCACCGGCGCCAGACCCTTGCTCGGCTCATCGATGATCAGCAGCCGCCGCTCGGCGATGATCGCCCGCCCGATCGCCAGCATCTGTTTTTGTCCCCCCGAGAGCGTGCCGGCGCGAACCTGCCATTTCTGCTCCAACACCGGGAAAGCGCGCATTACCTGTGCGAGACGCTGCGGCTCGAAGCGCCCGCTTGGCGTGGCGAGACGAAAATTTTCCGCAACCGTCAGCCCGCTGAAGACCCCCATGTTCTCCGGCACATAGGCAATGCCGAGGCGCGCGATATCAGGGGTCGCGCGGGCCGCGATCGGCTGGCCGGCGAAATCGATCGCGCCGCGCGAGACCCGCCACAGCCCCATGATGCTGCGCAGGGTGGTGGTTTTGCCCGCGCCATTGCGGCCGAGCAGCACGCTCACCTCGCCCGCGGCGACCGCGAGATCGACGCCGTGGAGAATATGATAGCGCCCGATATGCGTGTGCACGCCGGCGAGCGTCAGCAGCGGCGGTTCAGCCATGTCCACTGCCCTGGCCCAGATAGGCCTCGCGCACGAGCGGCAGGGCCACCACTTCGGCCGGCGCGCCATCGGCGAGCAGCCGGCCCTGATGCAGCACGATCACCCGATCGGCGAGCGCGCGGATGACATCCATCTTGTGCTCGACGAGAAGGATGGTTTTCGTGCGATCGCGTTTGATCGCGGCGATCAGATCGAGCACCACCGGCACCTCGTCAACGCTCATCCCCGCCGTCGGCTCGTCGAACATGAAAACCTCGGGGCGGAGCGCCAGCAAAAGCGCGACCTCAAGCTTGCGCTGATCGCCGTGGCTGAGCGCGCTTGCCACTGTCCGCGCCCGCGCGGCGAGGCCGACATGATCCAGAATGGCTTGCGCGCGGGCGTTGAGATCGTGGTGATCGGAAGCGAGGCTGAGCAGGCGAAAATCCCGCCTTGCCTCGGCCTGCACGGCGAGGCGGGTATTTTCGCAGACCGAAAGGGCGGGAAACAGGTTGGTGAGCTGAAAACCCCGCCCGAGGCCGCGCCGCGTCCGGGCGGCCACGCCGAGCCCGGTGATGCGCTTGCCCCTGAACCAGACCTCGCCGGAGCTGGCGCGGATCTGGCCCGAAATCAGGTTGAAAAATGTCGTCTTGCCAGCCCCATTCGGCCCGACGATCGCGGTCAGCGTGCCGGGATAAAACGCGCAGGAGACACGATCGACCGCCGCCTCGGCGCCGAAGCGCACCGATAATTCCTCGGTGCGCAATACCGCCTCCGCCATCCGCTCAGCGGCCGTTCTCGATGGGGACGTTCATCTCGGAGATGGTGAACTCATGCGTCAACACCGGGATCGCCCATTTTACATCGGGATCGACCTTGATGCGGAACCCGTACATCGATTGCAGCGCCTGATGATCCTCCGCGCGGAAAATCATTTTTCCCTTGGGCGTCTCGAACGCCATCCCTTCCATCGCGGCGATCAGTTTTTCGGTATCGGTATCGCCTTGGGTTTTCGCAACGGCGGCAACCACCGCCATCGCGGCACTCATGCCACCACAGGTGAAAAAGTCGGGCGGCGTATGGAAACGCTTTTCATGCTCGGCGACCAGCCAGTCATTCGCCGGGTTTTTGGGAATATCGTAATAGTAGTAGGTGGCCCCTTCCAAACCTGGGAAGGCTTTATAGGCGACCAGGGCGGGAAGGATATTGCCGCCCGTGGCGACCCGGATGCCAAGACGGGAAGGATCCATCGCCTTGAGTGCGCTCAACGGATCGCCGCCGCCGGCCCAGATCACCCAGACCACCTTGTCGCCTTTTTCGTGAGCGAGCGCATCGAAAATACGTTGCAAGGCGGCGGTGAAATCGGTGGTGGTGGGTGGCGCGTATTCCTCGTGGACGAGTTTCGCGCCCGTGGCGGCCAGGGCCGCGCGAAATGCCGCGACCCCGTCATGGCCGAAGGCGTAGTCCTGCGCCAGGGTTGCGACCACGACGCCGGGCTTGCCGATGGCGAGCGCGTTGGCAATGGCGTCTTGCGAGGAATTGCGCGCGGTGCGGAAGATGTAGCGGTTCCACTTCGCCCCGGTGATGCTGTCGGCCACCGCCGGCTCGACAATGAGGATTTTTTTGTAATCCTGCGCCACCGGCAGCATCGCCAGTGCCACGGCGGAATTGGTGCCGCCGACGGCAAGATCGACATTGTCATCGCCATAGGCTTCGGCGAGCAGATTGCGCGCGACATCGGCCTTGGTCTGGCTGTCCTTCTCGATCACCTCGATCTTGCGTCCGGCAACCATCATCGTGCCATGCGTGGCATAGTCGAGCCCCATCATGAAGCCGGTTCGCGATTGTTTGGCATAGGCCTCCAACGGGCCGGTGGTATCCTCGATGAGCGCGATGCGGAGCGGCTTTTGCGCGAAGGCGGCGGTGGAAATGAGCAATAGCGACAGAGCGAGCGAGAGAATTTTCATCGAGCGTTTCCTATGCTTCGGAAGCTAGGGCATGCAGGCGGGATTTTCCGGCAGAAAAGCCTGATCCCCTGGAATGACCGCGAGAGTTTCGTAATAATCCCAGGGCGCGTGGCTTTCGCCGGGGGCTTTCACGCGATAGAGCGTGAGATCGTAGAGCACGCGGCCATCACCGCGCACCCGCGCGGGATGGCCGAAGAAATCGAGCGGCATGGCGCGCATGGCGCGATTGGCGGCCATTGCATCGCTCGATCCGGCTTGCTGGCAGGCGCGCAGATAGTGCCGTGTCGCGGTGTAGATCGCCGCCTGGTTCTTGGTCGGCATCGCCCCGCGCGCCTGGAAGAACCGCGCGGCGAAGCGCCGCGCCGGATCGCTCTGGTCCCAGTAGAATCCTGAAGAAAATGTCAGGCCCTGGGTGATCGCGAGGCCGAGCGCGTTGATGTCGGTGATATAGGTGAGAAACCCCACGATGATCGGCCCGTTGGGTGCGAGCAGGCCGAATTCCGCGGCCTGCTTAATCAGGTTGATGAGATCGCCGCCGACCGAGGCGAGCCCGATGGTTTGCGCGCCGGAGGATTGCGCCTGCAGCAGAAACGGCGCGTAATCGGTGGCCCCGATCGGATGGCGCACGGCGCCGAGCACTTTACCCCCGCCGGCCTCGATCACCGCGCTCGCGTCGCGCTGCATGGCCAGGCCAAAAGCGTGATCCACGGTGATGAAAAACCAGCTGCGCCCGCCCTTGGCGAGCACGGCATGGGCCGTGCCAGCGGTCAGCGCATGCGTGTCATCGGCCCAATGGGTGGAATAGGGATTACAGTATTTCGCCGTGATGTCCGAGGTTGCGGCGGCGGTGATCATCACGGTTTTCTGCCGCGTCTTCGCCACCTGCTGCACGGCCAACGCGATCGCCGTGACCGGCAGATCAATGATCGCCTCGACGTCTTCCTGGTCGTACCAGCGCCCGGCGATGGCGGCGGCGATGTCGGGCTTGTTCTGATGATCGGCGTGCACAATCTCGATTTTACGGCCGAGTACGCTCGCGCCAAAATCGGCAGCGGCCATGTGTGCCGCAACAATCGATCCAGGCCCGCCGCTATCGGCATAGGGCCCGGTCTCGTCGGTGAGAACGCCGATACGGAGCGGTTTTTCCCCCTGCGCACGGGCGGGGCGCGCGAGGAGCGGGGCTGCGGCGAGCACGCCAAGACCGCGCCGGGTGATGGGCGAAAGCGTCATAAAACCTCGACGGGAAGGGAGAGAAAACCGCGAAACCGCGCCCGCCCGCCGCGCCGCGGCGCCCCCGCGGGCCGATAGCGCGGAAAGCGCGCGAGAAAACGCCCGAGTGCTATGCGCGCTTCCAACCGCGCGACATTGAGGCCGGCGCATTGATGGATGCCGAAACCGAACGCCACATGGCGATTGGGCGTGCGCGCGAGATCGAGCCGGTCAGGGTCGGGAAACCGCGCCGGATCGCGATTGGCGGCGCCAATGCAAAGCGTGATTAGTGCGCCTTCGGCAATGGCGACGCCGCCGATTTCCGTGGTTGCCAGCGCCCGCCGATTCCCCAACTGATTGGAACTTTCATAGCGCAGAAATTCCTCGATCGCGCTTGGCATCATAGCGGGCGCGGCGATCAGCCGGGCGCGCTGATCCGGCCATTCAAGCAGGGCATGAAGCGCGTTGCCAATGAGATTGGTCGTGGTTTCGTGCCCGGCATTGAGCAGAAAGATGCAGTTATGCAGCAATTCGGCCTCGGAAAGCCGCTCGCCATCGGCCTCGCCGAGAATGAGCCGGGTCAGGATGTCGCGCTCGGGATCGCCCGGCCGGGCCCGCCGCGCGGCAACCAGTTCCCTGAGATAATCAAGGAACTCGGCGACGGCCCGATTGCCGCGCGCCAATGCGTTCGCATCGGGTGCCGGCTCCAGCGCGCCGAGAATGGCGAGCGACCAGCCCCGCAGCGGCCCGCGCGCTTCATGCGGCACATCGAGCAGATTGCCGATCACCTCGATCGGAATAAGCGCGGCGAAATCGTCGATCAGGTCGATTTTCCCCCGCTCCGCCGCGCGATCGAGCAGGTTTGCCACCAGGTTTTCCACCCCCGGCTCCATCTCGGCGATGACCCGCGCGGTGAGTACGCCGGCAATCAGCCGACGCACCCGTGTATGCAGGGGCGGGTCGTTGAAGACGAGGCTCGTGGTGTGGTGCTCATAGAGCAGGCTCGCCCCGTATTTTGGCTGGAACTCGATTTTTTTATCGGAGGAAAAGAGTTTCGGGTTGCGATAGACGGCGATGACATCCGCATGCCGGGTCAGGAAGTAGCTGCCATCGGGCAGCAGCCGCACCGGCTCAAGACGGCGCAGCTCATGGTAGAAGGGATAGGGATTGTCGAGGAATCCAGGCGGTGGATCGCGCAGATCGAATGCCGCAATCGCGGGCGCGGAATCCAGCGCGGCTGCCGTCAAGACTTCCTCCCCTCGCCAGCCTGTGAAGCTAGGCGAGGGGGCGCATTGCGTCAATCGGAGGTTTTGTGGATCGGGTCGATCCAGGGCACGTTTTCCGGCGCTTCGGCGGGGGTGATGTCGAGGTTGATCACCACCGCCTCGTTATCGCTGCGCACCAACACGCATTCCAGTGTCTCATCGGGGCTCGCGTTGATTTCCTGGTGCGGCACATAGGGGGGCACGAAAATGAAGTCGCCCGGCCCGGCCTCGGCGACATATTCGAGACGCTCGCCCCAGCGCATGCGGGCCCGTCCCCGCACGACATAGATCACGCTTTCGAGCGCGCCGTGATGATGCGCCCCGGTCTTGGCATTGGGATGGATGCTGACCGTGCCGGCCCAGATCTTGCGCGCGCCGACGCGGGCGAAATTGATCGCCGCCTGACGCTCCATCCCTGGCGTCTGCGCCGTGTTGGGATCGAGCGCGTGGCCGGGGATGACCCGCACGCCCGCGGTTTTCCAATCCGGCGTCGCGTGGGCGTGGGACGTGTCAGCTTGGCTCATGATTTGGCGAAGCTCCCAGTGGCTTCGGTGAGCGCCATTTTGGCGCCCAACGCGGCGGCGGTCCAGCCCCGACCCAGGCCCCGATCATGGCGGCGGCGCGGTCCGGTCTCGGGCACCAGGGTGGCGCAGCCGAGGAAGGCGGCGAGGCCCGCGAGGCTGAGCGCAAGAAACGCCGGATCATAGCCGAAACGCTGCGCGATCAGGCCGCCGGCGAGGTTGGAGGCGCTGGCGCCGAGGCTGACGGCGAGCGCCACCGCGCCCTGGGCGAGATTGACGCGGCCGGTGCCTTGCATGAGATCGGCGGCGATCAGGGCACTGGTGACGCCGAAAATCCCCGAACCGACGCCGTCGAGCGCCTGCATCGCGACCACCGCGAGCGGGTCATGGAACAGCATCAGCAGGAGGCCACGGAGCGGCAGCATGGCGAGGGCGATGAGAAAAATCGCCTTGCGCCCGATCCCCGCCACCACCGCGCGGCCCACCGCCGCCGAAGCGATCGTCATCACCAATTGCGCCGCCATGATGCAGCCGCTCATCGCGAACAGGTCGCCGCCACCGTGATGCGCGGCCAGCGTCTCACTCGCCAGCGGCAGCATGGCGCCATTGCCGAGATAAAAGAGCAGGCAGACACCGAGAAAAGCGATCAGATCGCCCCGGCGCAGCAAATCCGCGAGCGGCGTTGCGGCAGCGCCCGGCAAAGCGTCGCCGCGGGCGGCACGATGGTCGATCTCACGCGCCGGGATAACCGCCGCCATCGCCGCGCTGCCGAGCGCGAAAACGCTGGCCAGGATGAAAATCCAGATCAGGCCGAACATCCAGCCGGCGGCGCCAATCAGCAGCGCGGCGAGGAAATTACCGGCGTGGTTGAAGGCTTCGTTGCGGCTGACCCGGGCCGCGAGGCCCCGCCGCCCGACGAGGCCGAGGCTGAGCCCGATGGTGATCGGGTGAAACACGGCGAGCGCCATGCCGATAATGACGGACGCGATCAGTACCGCCGGCTTGCCCGGCACCAGGGCGATGAGCAACATGCCGAGCGCGACCATCGCGCCCGAGATCGCGAACATCAGGCGCTTGCGCGTCGTCTGGTCGACAAGGACGCCGGCCGGCACCTGGCAAATCGCGCTCGCGATATTGTTGACCGCAAAAACCAGCCCGATCGCGCCCGGCTGCCAGTGCCGCACGGTTTGCAGGAACATGGCCAAGAAGGGGCTCAACCCGTCGCGGACATCGGCGAGCAGGAACAGCATGCCATCGAGGCCGCGATGGCTGCGGCGCGAGGGGCGCTGTGTGGCGAGGGGCTCATGGTGCGGTGCGATCGTCATGCGGGGCAGGCTGGACAGGGGCAATGGCGACAATGCGGCCAGCCCCGCCCCATTCCTGCCCCATTTCGCGCTGCGCCATCACATTTTTTGGAGGTCCGGTCTCGCGCATGAAAAGCGCGAAGAACACCAAGGCCAGCATCGCCGCGCCGGCCAAAGCGAGAAAGCCGGCGGGATAGCCGAAATGCTGCGCGATCTCGCCGGCCAGGAGATTGGAGGCGCCGCCGCCGAGCCCGGTCGCCAGCGCCACCAGACCTTGCGCGACATTCACCCGCCCGGTGCCACGCATGAGATCGGCGGCGATGACGATCGCGATCACCCCGAAAATGCCGGCGCCAATGCCATCGAGCGCCTGCACCGCGACCACCCCGAGCGGGCTCGACACCAGGCTGAACAACACCCCGCGCAGCGGCAGGACGGCGAGGCCGATGAGGAAAATCGTCTTGCGCCCCCAGCCCCGCGCCACCATTCGTCCGACGACCAGCGCCACCACCACCATCACCGCCTGGGCGACGATGATGCAGGCGCTCATCGCCGCGGCATCGCTCCCCGGATGGGTTGCCGCCAGCACCTGGCCGGCGAGCGGCAGCATGGCGGCGTTGCCCAGATGGAACAGCGTCACCGAGATGAGAAAAACCATGAGATCGCGCCGCCACAGCAAGGATGAGAGCGGCAAGGCCGGATAGTGCGGCCCGGCGGCGCCGCGCGCGACATCGTAATCGATCTCGCGCGCCGGGATCAGCGCCACCACCACGGCGCTCGCGATGGCGTAGCCGCAGGCGAGATAGAAAATCCAGGGCAGCCCGGCGAAGCGGGTGACGACGCCGATCACCAGCGCGCCGGCGAGATTGCCAGCGTGGTTGAACCCCTCATTGCGGCTGATCCGCGCCGGCAAGGCCCGCGGCCCGACCAGGCCGAGGCTGATGCCGACGAGCGCCGGCGGCAGAAACGCGGCCGCCGCGCCGAGCGCCGCCTCGGCGGTAAAAACGATGGCGGGATGCGGCAATAGCGCGATCAGAGCAGCGCTGAAGGCAACGAACAGCCCAGCGCCGCCGAACAGCAGACGCTTGCAGCGCAGGGCATCGACCAGCAGACCGGCCGGGATCAGCGCGAGAGCGGTCGCGACATTGTTCATCGCCATCGCCGCGCCGATCGCCCCCGCCGGCCAGTGTTCCTGGCCTTTGAGAAACACCGCGAGATAAGGACCAACACCATCGCGCACATCAGCCATCAGGAAATTCAGCCAGTCGAGCGCGATCTGGCTGCGGCGCGAGGGAGAAATGGACGGGGACGGCATGGCTGCTCCCGGAAAATGACCCCCCCCGGCGAAGAACCGGGCGCTGGGATAGGAATGCGGCATTAAGGCCAGGGCGCCGCCCTGGACCCGCTGGGGGCCGCGCCCCCAGACCCGCCCCCCTTGCGTCGGGCCGGTCGCGGCGCTATGTCAGCCGTGATAAACAGACATTCTCCGCAATGCTACGGGGGGTGGCCTTAGCGGGCCGCCTTTTTTGTTTTGGTCGAAGAAGCGCGCAAAGATCACCAGGATCGTCCCTTTCACACCGGCCTTGAGGCGAGGCTTGCGGGCATCGTCGCGCCGATGCTCGAGGGCATGGGCTATGAGCTGGTGCGTGTCGCGGTGATCGGGCGCGAGCGGCCGACTGTGCAGGTGATGATCGAGCGCGCCGATGGCGCCCTGCTCGCGCTCACCGATTGCGAGGCGGTGAGCCACGCGCTCAGCGCGCTGCTCGATGTCGAGGATCCGATGACGGGGGCCTGGACGCTGGAGGTCAGTTCGCCCGGCATCGACCGGCCGTTGACGCGGGCGCGGGATTGGAACCGCTTTGCCGGCCATCTCGCGCGCGTCGAGATGGCGGTCGCGCAAAACGGGCAGAAGCGCTTCAGCGGCGTCGTGCTTGGCGCCGATGCCGAGACCGCGCGGCTGCGTCTTGAGGATGGTGCCGAGGTCACGCTGCCGCGCGCCGGGATGCGCCGTGCCCGCCTCGTGCTCACCGACGCGCTGATCGCCGCTACTGCCCATCCCCCCCAGATCAACTGAAAGGGTTTTTTCATGGACACCGCGATCGCCCGCCCCGAACTGCTGCTGGTGGCCGATGCCGTCGCGCGCGAGAAATCGATCGAACGCGACGAGGTGCTGGAGGCCATGGAGCAGGCCATCCAGAAGGCCGGCCGCGCCAAATACGGCCATGAGAAGGACATCCGCGCCACTATCGACAAGAAAACCGGCGAGGTGCATCTGTCGCGCTGGACCGAGGCGGTCGAGACGGTGGAGAACGAGGAGACGCAAATCCCGCTCCACATTGCGCGCAAGTTCAAGCCCGATATCGAGCTTGGCGGCCATCTCGTCGATCCCCTGCCGCCAATCGATTTCGGCCGTATTGCGGCGCAGACCGCGAAGCAGGTGATCGTGCAGCGGGTGCGTGAATACGAGCGCAAGCGGCAATACGACGAATACAAGGACCGCATCGGCGAGATCGTCAACGGCACCGTCAAGCGCACCGAATACGGCAATCTCATGGTCGATCTCGGCCGCGCCGAGGCCTTGCTGCGGCGCGACGAGTTGATCCCGCGCGAGAGTTTCCGCAACGGCGACCGGGTGCGCGCCTATATCCACGACGTGCGCAACGAGCCGCGCGGGCCGCAGATTTTTCTCTCGCGCACCCACCCCAATTTCCTCGCCAAGCTGTTCGCCCAGGAGGTGCCGGAGATTTATGACGGCATCATCGAGATCAAGGCGGTGGCGCGCGACCCTGGCTCACGCGCCAAGATGGCGGTGATCTCGCGCGATTCCTCGATCGACCCGGTCGGCGCCTGCGTCGGCATGCGCGGCTCGCGTGTCCAGGCGGTGG
This sequence comes from Pseudomonadota bacterium, assembly GCA_021801255.1. GTDB lineage: Bacteria > Pseudomonadota > Alphaproteobacteria > Acetobacterales > Acetobacteraceae > Acidibrevibacterium. The sequence continues at coordinate 56,905 of JAJYYH010000015.1, read as the reverse complement.
TGCAGGAGCTACAGGGCGAAAAAATCGACATTATTCCCTGGAGCCCGCAAGCGGCGACTTTTGTCGTCAACGCCCTGGCACCGGCGGAGGTGACGAAGGTGGTGATGGACGAGGAAGCGGGACGGGTGGAAGTCGTCGTCCCCGATGACCAGTTATCCTTGGCGATCGGCCGGCGCGGGCAGAATGTGCGCCTCGCCAGCCAGCTCACCCGCTGGGACATCGACATCCTCACCGAGGCCGAGGAGAGCGAGCGTCGCCAGGAGGAATTCCGCCGCCGCACGGGCCTCTTCGTCGAGGCGCTCGATGTCGATGACGTGATCGCCGGGTTGCTGGTCACCGAAGGGTTCACGACCGTCGAGGAGCTGGCCTTTTCGCCGCTCGAGGAACTGGCCGAGATCGAGGGGTTTGACGAGGCCATCGCCACCGAGCTGATCCGTCGCGCCGAGGCGTTTCTCACCCGGCGCGACGCCGAACTGACCGAGCGGCACCAGCAGCTCGGGGTCAGCGAGGAGGTCGCGGGGATCGCGCAACTGACCCCGGCGATGCTCGTCGCGCTCGGCGAGAAGGGGGTGAAAACCCTCGACGATCTCGCCGATCTCGCCGCCGACGAATTGATCGAGATCGTGGGCAAGGGCGAGATGGACGACGCCGCCGCCAATGCCTGGGCGAGCGAGATCATCATGGCCGCGCGCGCCCATTGGTTCGCCGGCGAAGAGGAGAAGAAAGACGCCTGACGCTCTGGAAGAGGCCAGCGACGAGGCGACCGAGACCGGCCCGCTGCGGCGCTGTCTGGTGACGCGCGCGCGGGGGGAGAAAGCCCGGATGATCCGCTTCGTCGTCGCGCCCGGGCACCACCTCGTGCCCGATCTCGCGGCACGGCTGCCGGGGCGGGGAATGTGGTTGAGCGCGCGGCGGGATGTGATAGAAACCGCCCGCAAGCGGGGGGTTTTCGCTCGTGCGGCGCGGGCGCCGGTCGAGGTGCCGGTCGATCTCGGGGAGCGCGTGGCGGCGGGGTTGGCGGCGCGGATCGGTGAGCTGCTGGGATTGGCGCGGCGCGCCGGGCAGGCGGTGGCGGGTTTCGAGAAGGCGCGCGGCTGGTTGCTGGCCGGCCGGGCCGGGCTGCTGGTCGAGGCCTCGGACGGCAGCGCCCTGGAGCGCGCGCGGTTTCTCGGCGCAGCGACCGAGGTGGTGGTGATCGAGCCGTTGCCGGCGGCGGCGCTGGGACGCATTTTCGGCCGCGAGCGCGCCGTGCATGTGGCCCTGACGCCGGGGCGGCTGGCGGAAACGATACGGCTTGAAGCGGAGCGACTGGCTGGCCTGCAAGGCGGCTGGCCGGTGAGCGGGCAATGAAAGACGGACGGGTCAATGACCGAGAGTAACGATCAGGATCAGGGCAAGGGGCGGCTTTCGCTCCGGCCGAGCGGGCGGTTGGAAATCGGCCGCACGGTCGATGCCGGCTCAGTGCGTCAAAGCTTCAGCCATGGCCGCTCCAAGGTGGTGCAGGTCGAGGTCCGCAAGAAGCGCGCCCCGGCGCCGCCGAGCGCGCCTTCGGCCCCCGGCGAGGCGGCGACGCCACGCGCCGAGCCGGGACGCGGCGGTGGCGCGACGTCTTCCAGCCGCCCGGCGCCCGGTGCCGGGCGCGCCCTGACCGCGGCCGAACTTGCCGCGCGCCAGCGCGCCCTGGTCGAGCAGCAGCGCGACCAGGTGCGGCGCGAGGCGGAGCGGCGCGAGCAGGAGACGATCTCGATCCTCTCCGCTGCCGAGGAAGCGCGGCGCCGCGAGGACGAAGCGCGCAAGGCGGCCGAGGAGGCAGCGCGCCGCGCCGCCGAGGAAGAGTCGCAGCGCGCGGCCGAGGCGCAATCGCGCCAGGCGGCCGAGGCCGCCGCCGCCGCGCCGCCGCCCGCCACCCGGAAATCCGCCGAGGAGCCGCGCCGTGCCGCGCCCCGCAGCGGCGCGGCCACGGCGAAGCCGGCGGCGCCGACCGAAACGCTGCGGCTCCGCGCCGCGCGTGGCGAGGACGAGGAAGAGGCCCGTCCGGCGCGTCGCTCCGGCCTTGCCGCCACGGCGCGCAAGCCACAAGTGCCGGCGCCCAAGAAGATCGTCGAGGATCGCCGTCGCGGCGGCGCTCGCATCGACGTTCAGGCGGCGCTCGAGGGCGAGGACGAACGGGTACGCTCGCTCGCCTCGGTGCGTCGCCAGCGTGAGCGCGAGCGGCGTCAGGCGGAACTCGACCGGCTGCGTTCAGATCAGGTGAAAGTCGTGCGCGAAGTGGTGCTGCCGGACAACATCTCCGTCCAGGAACTGGCCAACCGCATGGCGGCGCGGGCGCCAGAGGTGATCAAGGCATTGATGAAGCTCGGCGTGATGGCGACCATCACCCAGACGCTCGATGCCGACACCGCCGAGCTGGTGGTTCAGGAATTCGGCCATCGCGTCAAGCGTGTCTCCGAGGCCGATGTCGAGCTGGGCCTGGTGGGCTCGGCCGACGCCGACACCGATCTGCTGCGGCGTCCGCCGGTGGTCACCGTGATGGGCCATGTCGATCACGGCAAGACCTCGCTGCTCGATGCGCTCCGTGCCACCGACGTCGCGGCGGGCGAGGCCGGCGGCATCACCCAGCATATCGGCGCCTATCAGGTGCAGCTGGCCTCGGGCGAACGGATCACCTTCATCGACACGCCGGGCCACGAGGCCTTCACGGCGATGCGCGCGCGCGGCGCCGGCGTGACCGACATCGTCATTCTGGTCGTCGCCGCCGATGATGGGGTGATGCCGCAGACCATCGAGGCGATCCGCCACGCCAAGGCCGCCGGCGCGCCGATCATCGTCGCCATCAACAAAATGGACAAGCCCGGCGCTCGGCCCGATCGGGTGCGCAACGAACTGCTGAGCCACGAGATCGTCGTCGAATCGCTCGGCGGCGAGACCCAGGAAGTCGAGGTTTCGGCGCTCAAGCGCACCGGGCTCGACAAGCTCGAGGAAGCGATCCTGCTCCAGGCGGAAATCCTCGACCTGCGCGCCAACCCCGATCGCCCCGCCGAGGGCGCGGTGATCGAAAGCCGGCTCGATCGCGGCCGCGGCCCGGTCGCCACCGTCCTGGTCCAGAAGGGCACGCTGCGCCAGGGCGATATCGTCGTGGCGGGGGCCGAATGGGGCCGCGTGCGCGCCATGCTCGACGATCGCGGCCAGCCGCTGAAGGCAGCATCCCCCTCGACGCCGGTGGAAATCCTCGGCCTCGCCGGCGTGCCGGTGGCGGGCGAGCCGCTGGTTGCCGTCGAAAGCGAGACGCGGGCGCGCGAGATCTCGGAATTCCGCCAGCGCAAGGCGCGCGAGAAGCTCAATGCCGGCGTCGCCGCCGGGCGCGGGACGCTCGATCAGATGCTGGCGCGCATCCAGGCCGGCGAGCAGAAAGAGGTCGCCGTCCTCATCAAGGCCGACGTGCAGGGCTCGGCGGAGGCGCTCTCGGCCACCGTCGTCAAGATTGGCACCGAGGAGGTCAAGGTCCGGGTGCTGCATGCCGGGGTCGGCCAGATCACCGAAAGCGATATCCAGCTCGCCAAGGCCTCGGAAGCGGTGGTCGTCGCCTTCAACGTCCGCGCCACCGCCCAGGCGCGCGAACTGGCCAGCCGCGAGGGCGTCGATGTGCGCTACTACAGCATCATCTACGAGGTCGCCGACGATATCGAGAAGCTGGTGCGTGGCCGGACCGCGCCCAAGGCGCGCGAGAAGTTCCTCGGCTATGCCGAAATCCGCAAGGTGTTCGAGATCACCAAGGTCGGCAAGGTCGCCGGCTGCATGATCACCGAGGGCGTGGTGCGGCGCGGCGCCGGGGTGCGGCTGCTCCGCGACGGCGTGGTGGTCCATCAGGGCGAGCTGTCGCAGCTCAAGCGCTTCAAGGATGATGTCCGCGAGGTCGCGCGCGGCTATGAATGCGGCCTCTCTTTCGCCGGATTCAACGACCTGCGCGAGGGCGATGTTGTCGAGTGCTTCGAGACCGAGCTGGTCGCGGCATGAAGCGCGCCGGACCGAGCCAGCGGCAACTGCGCGTCGCCGAGGAAATCCGCCACGTGCTCGCCGGGATTTTTTCCCGCGGCGGCTTCCGTGACCCGGCGCTGGCCGGCGCCCAGATCACCGTGACCGAGGTGCGAATGAGCCCCGATCTGCGGCACGCCACGGTGTTTTTCAGCCGGCTCGGCCGCTCCGACGCGGCTGCCCTGCTGCCCGCCCTCGAACACGCCCACGCCTATCTCCGCGCCCAGATCGCCCAGGCTCTCCGCCTGAGATTCGCCCCCGACCTGCATTTCGAACCCGACACCTCCCTCGACTACGCCATGGAAATCGATTCCCTCCTGCGCTCCCCCACGGTCGCCCGCGACCTCGATCGGCACTGAGCATGAGGCGCGAAGGTGGGGCCAGGGGCGTTGCCCGACGGTCGAGCTGCGCCCCTCTCGGGCAAACCTCCAGGATGGGGGCCTGGGGCCACTGCCCCCAGCGGCTCCAGGGCAGCGCCCTGGCCTTAGTTTCCTGCCTTCGCGTCGGGGCCCGGTGATGCGCAAGCGGCGGGGACGGATGTTGGATGGCTGGCTGGTGGTGGACAAGCCGGCGGGGGTAACCAGCACGGACGTGGTCAACCGGGTGCGGCGCCGCTTTGATGCGCAAAAGGCCGGGCATGGCGGCACGCTTGATCCGTTGGCCACGGGGGTTCTGCCGGTGGCGTTCGGGGTTGCGACCAAGACCGTGCCCTATGTGATGGATGGCACCAAGCTCTATCGTTTCACGCTCTGTTTCGGCGAGGCGCGTGACACCGATGACGCCGACGGCCAGGTGGTCGGGGTTTCCGAGGTGCGGCCCGATGCGGCGGCGATCGAGGCCGCATTGCCGGCGTTTCGTGGCGCGATCATGCAGGTGCCGCCGGTTTTCTCGGCGGTGAAGGTGGAGGGCGCGCGCGCCTATGACCTGGCGCGCGAGGGCCGCCCGCCGGAACTGGCGGCGCGACCGGCGCGGGTCGATCGGTTCGAGCTGATCGAGCGGCTGGACGCCGAGCGCGTGGTGTTCGAGGTCGAATCCGGCAAGGGTGTCTATATGCGGAGCCTCGCGCGCGATCTGGCGCGGGCTTGCGGCACGCTCGGCCATGTCGCGGCGCTGCGCCGTCTGCGCGTCGGGCCGTTTCACGAGAGCATGGCTTTTCCACTGGACAAGATCGCGGGAAACGGCGATACCGAGGCCGCTTCCCCGGATCTCCTGCTTCCGGTCGCGACCGCGCTGGCCGACATCCCGGCGCTGGCCTTGACCGAGGCGGAGACGAACGGCCTGATGCACGGCCAGGCGATCAGCTTGGTTGCACTGATGGGCCGGATTCCCATGACCGCCGACCCTGAAGGGGGATTGGTGCGGGCCATGGCGGGGACGCGCGTGATCGGGCTGTGCCGGCTGGAGGATGGCTGGCTCAGGCCCGAGCGCTTGTTGTAACCCCGCTCAAGGAGAGAGTATCCGATGTCGATGACGCCCGAGCGCCGCACGGCGCTGGTTTCCGACTATGCGACGCATCCCGGCGATACCGGCAGCCCGGAAGTTCAGGTGGCGCTGCTGAGCGAACGGATCGTCAACCTCACCGAACATCTCAAGACCCACGCCAAGGATTTCCACAGCCGGCGTGGCCTTCTGATGCTGGTCGGGCAGCGCCGCAGTCTCTTGGATTATCTCAAGCGCAAGAGCGCGCCACGCTATGAGGCGCTGATTGCCCGCCTCAATCTGCGTCGGTGATGGGTTTGGCGTCTCCGGTCGCAGCGATTATATAGCGGCGATCGGCGCCACCTCCACGCCATGGGGCGTGGAGCAACTGGCCGGGCAAGGCGCCCGGCCGCCGCGATCGCGGCGGAATATCGGCTGGCTGATCCGCACACCCGCGGCAGGTTCAGGATGCGGGTTCAGAGCGGCGCCTCCGGTTGCATGGCTCATAGCTCCGCCGCGGCGGAGCGAAGGCCGTGCGACCCGAGACGCCGGCCTGCATCGAGGGTTTCGGATCGCCCGCTCATCGCCCGCCCGTTCCGCGTCTCTGTTTGAAGGACGATGAAGAGCATGTTTAATCAATTCCGTAAGGAAATCGACTGGGGTGGGCGGAAGCTGGTTCTCGAAACCGGCAAGATCGCGCGCCAGGCCGATGGCGCGGTGATGGCGCGCTATGGCGATACCATCGTGCTATGCACGGCGGTCGGCGCGCGCAACGCCAAGCCCGGGCAGGATTTTTTCCCGCTTACCGTCAACTACCAGGAAAAGGCCTTTGCCGCGGGGCGCATTCCGGGCGGCTATTTCAAGCGTGAAGGTCGCCCCTCGGAGCGCGAGACGCTGACCAGCCGCCTCATCGACCGGCCGATCCGCCCGCTTTTCCCCGAGGGCTTCCGCAACGAGGTGCAGGTGATCGCCACCGTCCTCAGCCACGACCTCGAGAACGACCCCGATATCGTCGCCCTCATCGGCTGCTCGGCGGCGCTGACGCTTTCGGGCATTCCCTTTTTTGGCCCGGTGGCGGCGGCGCGGATCGGCTATGTCGATGGCCAGTATGTGCTCAACCCGACGCCCGCCGAACGCGAGAACTCGGCGCTCGATCTGGTCGTTGCCGGCACCAACGAGGGGGTGCTGATGGTCGAGAGCGAGGCCAGGGAACTCTCCGAGGACGTGATGCTCGGCGCCGTCACCTTCGGCCACCAGGCGTTCCAGCCGGTGATCCGCGCGATCATCGAGATGGCCGAGCACGCGGCGCGCGAGCCCTGGGATCTGCCCGTCGGGAACCCGGCGGAGGCGACGCTGGCGGGGCAGATCGACGCCCTGGCGCGGGTGCCACTGGCGGACGCCTATCGCGAGCGGATCAAGCAGGTGCGCCAGGAGAAGGTGGCGGCCGTCAAGAAAGACGTCATGGCCCAGTTGGCGGCGTCGGATGGCGTCGATCTCGAGCACGCCCGGGCCTTGTTCAAGGATCTCGAGGCCGCGATCGTGCGCGCCGCCATCCTCGATACCGGGCTGCGCATCGATGGCCGCGACACCAGTACGGTGCGCCCGATCATGGCCGAGGTCGGGGTGCTGCCGCGCGCCCATGGCAGCGCGCTCTTCACCCGCGGCGAAACCCAGGCGCTTTGTGTTGCCACCCTCGGCACCGGCCAGGATGAGCAGTTCATCGACGCGCTGGAGGGGGAATATCGCGAGCATTTCATGCTGCACTACAATTTCCCGCCCTATTCGGTGGGCGAAACCGGGCGCATGGGAAGTCCCGGCCGGCGCGAGGTGGGCCATGGCAAGCTTGCCTGGCGCGCGATCCACCCGCTGCTGCCGGCCAAGGACAAATTCCCCTATACCATTCGCCTGGTCAGCGAGATCACCGAGAGCAATGGCAGCTCCTCGATGGCGACGGTGTGCGGCAGCTCGCTCGCGCTGATGGATGCCGGCGTGCCGCTCGCCCGCCCGGTGGCCGGGATCGCCATGGGGTTGATCAAGGAGGAGCGCGGTTTCGCCGTGCTTTCCGATATTCTCGGCGATGAGGACCATCTCGGCGACATGGATTTCAAGGTCGCCGGCACCGAACAGGGTGTCACCAGCCTCCAGATGGACATCAAAATCACCTCGATCACGCCCGAGATCATGCGCATCGCGCTCGATCAGGCGCGCGCGGGGCGGCTGCACATCCTCCGCGAGATGGCGAAAGCGATCACCTTGGCGCGCAGCGACGTCGCCGCCACCGCGCCGCGCATCACCATGATCAGCGTGCCCAAGGAGAAGATCCGCGAGGTGATCGGCACCGGCGGCAAGGTGATCCGTGAGATCGTCGAGCAGACCGGCGCCAAGATCGACATCGAGGATGACGGCACGATCAAGATCGCGGCGACCGACCCGGTGCAGGCGCAAAAGGCGATCGACTGGATAAGGGGCATCGTGGCCGAGCCCGAGATCGGCGTGATCTATACCGGCAAGGTGGTGAAAACCGCCGATTTCGGCGCCTTCGTCAATTTCCTGGGCTCGCGCGATGGTCTTGTGCATATCAGCGAACTCACCGCCGGGCGGGTGGCCAAGACCTCCGATGTCGTCAATGTCGGCGACGCCGTGAAGGTGAAGGTGATCGGCTTTGACGAACGCGGCAAGGTCAAGCTCTCGATGCGCGTCGTCGATCAGGCGACCGGGGAGGATATTTCCGAGAAGGTCGGGCCGAAAGGCGGTCGCCGTGAGCGCGGCGAGGCCGAGCATATGGCTGACTGATCGACCGACGCCGCCCGCGCCAGAGTATCGCTCTGGGCGGGCGTTGCTTGGAGGGCAGCGCTTCAGCGACGTCTTGCCTTCACGGGCCAGTGGTTGCAATGCTGAGACGAGGGAGCAGGGCGGCGATGAAGGCGATCAACGCGATCCGCATGGGGGGGGTGGAGGTGCTGCCGCTGGTGGAAGGCGGCAAGGGCGTTTCCGTCTCCAATGGCTGGTCCTCGGGCAATTGGGCGGCAAGCGGGGGCGTCGGCACCTTCAGCGCGGTCAATGCCGATATCCATGACGCCGAGGGCCGCGCCATCCCGGAAGTCTATCATGGCCATACGCGGCGGGAGCGTCACGAGGAGCTGATCGATTTCGCCATTCGCGGCGGCATCTACCAGGCGCGCCAGGCTCATGAGCTGGCCGGCGGGCAAGGCCGCATCCACGCCAATATCTTGTGGGAAATGGCGGGCGCCGAGCGCGTCATCACCGGGGTTCTGGAGGGGGCGAGGGGGCTGATCCACGGCCTGACCTGCGGCGCCGGCATGCCCTATCGCCTGTCCGACATCGCCGCCCGCTTCAGCGTGCATTATTACCCGATCATCTCCTCGGCGCGCGCCTTCAACGCGCTCTGGCGGCGCGCCTATAGCAAGGCCGCCGAATGGCTGGGCGGCGTGGTCTACGAAGACCCCTGGCGTGCCGGCGGCCATAATGGGCTTTCCAACAGCGAGGACCCGAGTCGGCCGGAGGATCCCTATCCGCGGGTGCTGGCGCTGCGCAAGCTGATGCGCAGCTTCGGCCTCGGTGAAACCCCGATCATCATGGCCGGCGGCGTGTGGTGGCTGGAGGAGTGGCAGGACTGGATCGACAATCCCGAGCTTGGCCCGGTCGCCTTTCAATTCGGCACGCGGGCGCTGCTGACCCAGGAAAGCCCGATCAGCGACGCGTGGAAAAAGAAGCTGCTGACGCTCAAGGAAGGCGATGTCTTCCTCAATCACTTCAGCCCGACCGGGTTCTATTCGAGCGCGGTGAACAACGCCTTCATCCAGGAACTGCGCGAGCGGAACGAGCGTCAGGTGGCCTATACCACCGAGCCGGTCGGCGAGCATGTCGCGGAATATGGCGTCGGGCCGCGCCGGCGCATCGTCTATTTCACCCCGCCCGATCTCGCCCGGGTGCGGGAATGGGTGGTCGAGGGTTTTTCCGAGGCGATGCGCACGCCCGATAATACGCTGATTTTCGTCACCCCCGAGAAAGCGCGCGAGATCGTTGCCGACCAGGTTGCCTGCATGGGCTGCCTCAGCCAGTGCCGCTTCTCCAACTGGAGTGAGCATCCGCCCGAATACAGCAACGGCAAGAAGGCCGATCCCCGCAGCTTCTGCATCCAGAAAACCTTGCAGAGCATTGCCCACGATGGCGAGGATCCGCGCTCGGTCGAACACAACCTGATGTTCAGCGGGCATAACGGTTTTCGTTTTGCAACCGACCCATTTTACTCGAACGGATTCATCCCGACCGTCAAGCAGCTGATCGAGCGGATTCTGACTGGACGCTGATTCGATTGATTTTCACACGCTGAAAAAAACAGGGCTCCGGGAACCACCGGGGCATGAGTGCGGGGAGAAAACTGATGCAAGGATTGATGCAGCGCACGCCGCTCTTGCTCTCATCGCTGATCACCCATGCCGCGCGCAACCATGCGGGGCGCGAGATCGTCGGTCGCAGCGTCGAGGGGCCGGTGGTTCGCACCAACTGGGGCGAGGTGGAGGGGCGGGCGAAGCGGCTGGCCAATGCGCTGGCCCGGCTTGGGGTGCGCGAGGGGGAGCGGGTTGCAACGCTCGCCTGGAATACGCAGCGCCATCTCGAACTCTATTTCGGCGCGATCGGTTCGGGCGTGGTGTTGCACACCATCAACCCCCGGCTGTTTCAGGCGCAGATCGAATACATGCTGGAACACGCCGAGGATCAGTATATTTTTTTCGATCTCAGTTTTGCCGCGTTGGTGAGCGCGCTGGCGCCCCGCATCAAGGGCGTGCGCGGCTATATCGCGCTCACCGATCGCGCGCACATGCCGGCCATCGATCTGCCCAATCTGCTCTGTTACGAGGAACTGCTCGCCGCCGAGAGCGCTCAATTTTCCTGGCCGGATCTCGATGAAAACGCCGCCTCCATCCTCTGCTACACATCCGGCACCACGGGCAATCCCAAAGGCGTGCTCTACAGCCATCGCGCGCTGCTGTTGCACTCCTTCTGCGCGGCTGCTGCGGACGGGCTCGGCCTTTCCTGCATGGATAGCGTGCTGACAGTGGTGCCGCTGTTTCATGCCAATGCCTGGGGGCTGCCCTTCGCTGCGGCGATGTGCGGGGCGAAGCTGGTTTTTCCCGGCGCCGAGCTTGATGGCGGGAGTCTCTTCGCGCTGACCCGCGATGAGGCGTGCAATGTCGTGGCCGGCGTGCCGACCGTGTGGTTCGGATTTTTCGACTATATCGACCGCAACCGCGACAAACTCGATCTCGGCGTCTTCCATCTCGACCGCGCCCTGGTCGGCGGCTCGGCGGCGCCGCGCTCCCTGATCGCCCGCTTCGATCGCGATTTCGGCGCCTTTCTCCTGCATGCCTGGGGCATGACGGAAACCAGCCCGATCGCCACCATCGGGCGGCTGCTGCCCAAACACGCTGGCCTCGACCGCGAGGCGCGCTATGATATCCAAGCCAAGCAGGGCCGCCCGGTCTATGGCGTCGAGGTGCGCATCGTCGATGACGCGGGCCAGGAATTGCCGCGTGACGGGGTTGCCGTCGGCCATCTCGTGGTGCGCGGGCCGTGGGTGACGGCGGGGTATTTCCGGGGCGAGGGCGGCGTCGTGGTGGATGCGGAAAACTGGTTCGATACCGGCGATGTCGCGACCATCGATAGCGACGGCTATGTCACGCTCACCGACCGCGCCAAGGACATCATCAAATCGGGCGGCGAGTGGATTTCCTCGATCGCGCTGGAGAATGCCGCGATCGGCCACGCCGACGTGCTGGAGGCGGCGGTGATCGGCATTCCTCATCCGAAATGGGTCGAGCGGCCCCTGCTGCTGATCCGCTGCAAGGAGGGCAAAGTGGTCACCCGGCAGGACATGCGCGATTTTCTCGCCGACAAGGTGGCGCGCTGGTGGCTGCCTGATGATGTGATCATCGTCGAGGATCTGCCGCACACCGCGACCGGCAAGCTTTCCAAGGCGACGCTTCGCAAGCTCTATGCGAACCACCAGATCGCGCCCGAGAGCGCGCCTGCGGCGGCGCCGTAACGCCTCGCGATGACGGAAGGCGCGGTTTCCGCGACCGAGGGTCAAAGGTCGCGCGGCAGTGCCGCCGAGGTTTTGCGGATTTTTCTCCGGCTTGGTCTGACGAGTTTCGGCGGGCCGGTGGCGCATCTCGGCTATTTCCGCGCCGAGTTCATCGCCCGCCGCGCCTGGCTCGATGAGCCGAGCTATGCCGATATCGTGGCGCTCTGCCAGTTTCTGCCCGGCCCGGCGAGCAGCCAGGTCGCGGTCAGTCTCGGCATTCTGCGCGCCGGGCTGGCGGGCGGTTTCGCCGCCTGGCTCGGCTTCAGCCTGCCCTCGGCGGCGGCCCTTATCATTTTTGCAACCAGCCTGCGGGCGCTCGGCGATCTTGGCCACGCGCCGTGGCTGCACGGGCTCAAGATCGTCGCCGTCGCGGTGGTGGCCCAGGCGGTCTGGGGGATGGCGCGTAATCTCTGCCCCGATCGCCCGCGCGCGAGCCTCGCCGTGGCCAGCGCCATCCTCGCACTCGCCGTGCCCTCGGCGTTCGGCCAGATCGCGGCGATCATCCTTGGCGGGTTGATCGGCTGGCGGCTTTTCGCCGCTCCCGGCGCGGTGCCAGCCGGCCGTCTGGGGTTTACGCTGGATCGGCGGCTGGCGGTGGCGGCGCTGGTGCTGTTCGTGGCCCTGCTGCTCGGCCTGCCGTTGCTGGCCGCCACTGGCAATCATCTGGCGGCGCTGGTCAATGCCTTCTATCGCTCGGGCGCGCTGGTATTCGGTGGCGGCCATGTCGTGCTGCCGCTGTTGCAGCGTGCCGTGGTGCCGGAAGGTTGGGTTTCCAATGATGCGTTTCTCGCGGGCTATGGCGCGGCGCAGGCGGTGCCCGGCCCGCTTTTCACCTTCGCCGCCTATCTCGGCGCCGCCATGCGTCCGGCGCCGCATGGCTGGCTGGGCGGGCTGATCGCGCTGGCGGCGATTTATTTGCCGTCGTTCCTGCTGCTGATCGGGATTCTGCCGTTCTGGGACGATCTCCGCCGGCTGGCCGCCGTGCAGGCGGCGCTGCGCGGGGTGAACGCCGCCGTCGTCGGGCTGCTCGTCGCCGCTCTCTACACGCCGGTGTGGACCAGCGCGATCGCCACCCCCGCCGATTTCGGCCTCGCACTCGCGGCTTTTCTCGCGCTCACCGCCTGGAAGGCGCCGCCCTGGCTGGTCGTTCTCCTCGGCGCTTTGGTTGCCGCTTTGGTTGCGTGGTGAGGGTCACCACGGGAGGATTTTTTACCCTTGCCTAACGCTTCTCCTCAAGGCCGATCGCCCGGAGCCGCGCCGTCTCCTCGTCCCAGCCCGGGCGCTCCTTGACGTGGAGGAAAAGATGCACCGGGCGCTCCAGCAGTTCCGCGAGCACCGCGCGGGCGCGGGTGCCGATTTCGCGAATGCGCTGTCCCTTCTCGCCGATCACGATGGCCTTGTGGCCGGGGCGGGCGACATAGACCATCGCCTCGATGCGCAGCGAACCATCGGCGCGGGTCTCGAAGCGCTCGGTCTCGACGGTCACCACGTAGGGCACTTCCTCGTGGGTCTGGAGAAAAATCTGCTCGCGCACGATCTCGGCGGCGAGCAGCCGGTCGGGGAGATCGGTGAGGTCGTCCCCGGGATAGAGATGCGGCCCTTCCGGCATCGCTTCCGCGATCGCCGCGATCAGCGCCGCGACGCCATCGCCGCTTGCCGCGCTGACCATGAAACTCCGCTCGAACGGCAAGAGCGCGTGCAGGGTGGCACTCAGCGGCAGGAGCTTGGGGCGTGGCGTGAGGTCGATCTTGTTGAGCACCAGCCAGACCCGCCGCCCGGCCAGGCCCTCGGCGATGGCGCGGACCGGCTCGCCGAGCCCGGTGCGGGCATCGACGACGAGCAGCACGAGATCGGCGTCGGCCGCCCCGCTCCAGGCGGCCTGGACCATCAGCCGGTCGAGCCGGCGGCGCGGGGCAAAAATCCCCGGCGTATCGACCAGCAGGATTTGCGCCTCGCCCCGCATGATGATGCCGAGTATGCGAAACCGCGTGGTCTGCGCCTTGGGCGTGACGATCGAGAGCTTGGCGCCGGCAATCTGGTTGAGCAGTGTCGATTTGCCGGCATTCGGCGCGCCCACGATGGCGGCGTAGCCGCAGCGCGTGGTCATGGCGTGGCCCCGATCTGGCGCAGCAGATCCGCCGCCGCCGCCTGCTCGGCGGCCTGCTTGGTGCCGGCGCGACCGACCCCGCTCCGCCCGCCGACGCTCACCCGCACCGCGAAAACCGGCGCGTGCGGCGGTCCCTCGCGCATCGTGACCTCATAGAGCGGCAGCGCCAAGCCGTGGCCCTGCGCCCATTCCTGCAAGGCGGTCTTGGCATCCTTGGGCGGCTCGGCCTGCGCTGTCATAGCGGCCTCGAAGGCGCGGCGGACGAAAGCGCGGGCGGCGGCGAGACCGGCATCGAGATAGAGCGCGCCGATCGCCGCTTCCATGGCATCGGCGAGCACGCTGGCGCGCTTGCGCACTCCCGCTCGCGCCTCGCCGGGGGCAATGGCGAGGGCGGCGGGGAGCGCCAAGGCGGTTGCGATTTCGGCCAGCACCGGCTGCGAGACGAGATAAGCGAGGCGGCGGCCGAGCGCGCCTTCCTGCTCGTCGGGGAAGCGCTCGGCGAGCCATTCCGCCATCACCAGGCCGAGCACCCGGTCGCCCACGAATTCCAGCCGTTCATTGGAGGCGCGGCGATGCCGCCCGGAAAGCGCCGAGCGATGCGTCAGCGCCTCGCGCAGCAGCGCGGGGCGGGTGAAATGATGGCCGAGAATCACCTCCGCCGCTTCCAGCCCGTCCACCATCCCGGCGCTCAGTGGATGCCCCCCAGCGCCGATTTGAGCGGCGCGGTCAATGGATGCCCCAGCGCCGCGTTGAGTGGCGCGGTCAATGGATGCCCCAGCGCCGCGTTGAGCGGCGCGGTCAATGGATGCCGGTGAATAGCCGGTTCCAGCGGATTTCGAGCGGCCATTCCCAGATCTCCCACCAGGGATATTCGGCATCGATCGAGAAGAAGATGAATTGCGCGCGACCCACCAGATTTTCGAGCGGGATGAAGCCCACCGCGTTGAGCACCCGGCTGTCGAGGCTGTTGTCACGGTTGTCGCCCATGGCAAACACATAGCCCGGCGGCACGAGATATTCCTGGGTGTTGTCGAGCGGCCCGTCATCGGAGGCCTTGAGGATATAATGCGCGACGCCGCCCGGCAGGATTTCGAGATAGCGTTGCAGCACGATGCTCGGCCCGTCATCGCTCACGGTATAATCCCCGGCGGGCTCGCGCGTGACCTCGGCGCCGTTGATGTAGAGATGGCCAGCGCGCATCTGGATGCGATCGCCGGGCAGGCCGATGATGCGCTTGATGTAATCGGTGCTGCCGTCGCGCGGCAATTTGAACACCGCGACATCGCCGCGATCGGGCAAACGCCCGAAAATCCGCCCCGAGAACAAAGGCGGGGAGAGCGGAAACGAGAAATGCGAATAGCCGTAGCTGTATTTCGAGACGAAGAGGTAATCGCCGACGAGCAGCGTCGGGATCATCGAGCCCGAGGGGATATTGAACGGTTCGAACCCGAACGTGCGAATGGCAAGCGCGATCAGTCCGGCATAGACGATCGTTTTCACGTTTTCGAGCAGGCCGCCGGGTTTGCGTTGCGCCATGCGAAGAGGGTTCCCTGGGGGTGGAAAAGCCGGCGGATCAAGCCGGTCCACCCCCTCCCTGTCAAGCGACCCCGCCCTTGCTCGGCCAACCCGGTGCTTGCGCCGGCGGGGCGGGATCGCTAAGGGGAGTTGCCAAAGTCGCGGAAAGGTCTCCCGCCATGGCACCCGACACGTTCCCCACGCCCACCCCCGCCGCCCCTCCCGAACGCCCCACCGCCCCTGAACGCCCCCCCGAGCGCCTCTCCGAGCGCCCCTTGGGCGCGCGCATCAGCGAAGCCCTGACCTTCGATGACGTGCTGATCGTGCCGGCCTATTCCGAGGTGCTGCCGGCGATGGCTGACACTCGCGCCCGGCTGACCCGCGAGATCACCCTCAACATCCCGCTCATCGCGGCGGCCATGGATACCGTGACCGAGGCGCCGATGGCGATCGCCATGGCCCAGCATGGCGGCATCGGCGTCGTGCACAAGAACCTCTCCATCGAGGACCAGGCGGCGCATGTCCGGCGGGTCAAGAAATTCGAATCCGGCATGGTGATCAATCCCCTCACCATCCATCCCGACCAGACGCTGGCCGAGGCCCGGGCGCTGATGGCAGCCCACCACATCTCCGGCGTGCCGGTGGTCGAGCGCGACACCCGCCGCCTGGTCGGCATCCTCACCAACCGCGACGTACGCTTCGCCACCGACCCCGCGCTCAAGGTCTATGAGCTGATGACGCGGGAGAATCTGGTCACCGTCACCGCCGAGGTTGGCCATGAGGAAGCGCGCCATCTCCTGCATCGCCATCGCATCGAGAAGCTGCTGGTGGTCGATGACGCCTATCGCTGCATCGGCCTCATTACCGTCAAGGACATGGACAAGGCGCAGGCGCATCCGCTCGCCAATAAAGACGAACTCGGCCGGTTGCGCGTCGCCGCCGCGACCGGCGTGGGCGAGGATGGCCATGCCCGCGCGCGGGCGCTGATTGCCGCCGAGATCGACGTCATCGTCGTTGATACCGCCCATGGCCATTCCGCCGGCGTATTGGCCGCGGTCGCGGCGATCAAGCAGCTCTCCAACGCCGTGCAGGTGATCGCCGGCAATGTCGCGACCCCCGAGGGCGCCCGTGCCCTGATCGCGGCCGGGGCGGACGCGGTGAAAATCGGCATCGGCCCGGGCAGCATCTGCACGACCCGCGTCGTCGCCGGCGTCGGCATGCCGCAATTCTCCGCCGTCCTGGAGACCGCGGCGGCGTGCCACGCGGCGGGCGTGCCGGCGATTGCCGATGGCGGCATCCGCAACTCGGGCGATATCGTGAAAGCGATCGGCGCGGGGGCGGATTGCGTAATGATCGGCAGCCTGCTCGCCGGTACTGATGAGGCGCCGGGCGAGGTGTTTCTCTATCAGGGCCGCTCCTATAAATCCTATCGCGGCATGGGCAGTATCGGCGCCATGGCGCGGGGCTCGGCGGATCGCTATTTCCAGCAAGAGATCAAGGATACCCTGAAACTCGTCCCCGAGGGCGTGGAGGGCCGGGTCGGCTATAAGGGGCCGGTCGCGACGGTGGTACATCAGCTGGTGGGGGGCTTGCGCGCCGGCATGGGCTATACCGGCAGCGCCAGCATCGCCGAGCTACAGGCCAAGGCCGGCTTCCGCCGCATCACCGGCGCCGGCTTGCGCGAGAGCCATGTGCATGACGTCGCGGTTGACCGCGAGGCGCCAAACTATCGCCAGGACTGAATTTTGCTCCAATGCCGGGGGTTTGGTCAAAAAACCCGCCTGCCCGCGAAAAAATCAGAACCCCCCGCTCCGCGGCACGCTGCGGGAAAATAGGGTCTTGCCGTCCTCGGCGATGAAGGCAAGCGCCAGCGTGTCTGGATCAAGTTCGGCCGCGAGAAATCCGTGCGCGCCGCTGGCAAATCCCCAGCGCCGCGCTGGCCCGGTCTCATAGGTCGCCGAACCCGCTCCCGAGGTGACATAGGCGATGCCGTTCATCTCGACATACTGCATCGAATGATCGTGGCCATTGATATAGATCGGCACGCGATGGCGCCGCAGGATCGGCTCGATGGGCTCGATCAGATCGGGCTTGTCATGGCCCGGCCCGCCGAGCGCGGTATAGAGCGGATGATGGCCGATGACGATTTTCCACCCCGCCCGCGAACGCCCTAGCGCGGCGTCGAGCCAGGCGAGCTGGGCGGCCGGATCCTGATCATCGATGCGGGTGCGTGAGCCGCGATAGGCGCGGATGAAGGGCGAGGTGTCGAGGAAGAAAAATTCCGCCTCGCCGCCATCGCCGAGTGTCTCGCTTCGCGTGAAATAGCGGGCGGGCATGTTCCAGCGCCGGCTCTCCTCGGAATAGGCGATCTGCGCCTCGACATTGCCGCGATAATCGTGATTGCCGAGAATGACATGCCACGGCGTCTGGAGCGCGGGCGCGGCATAGACATCCTCGAACGATTCCCGCCAGTGCCGATCGCGCAGCCCGCGCACCCCGTCTTCATAGAAATTATCCCCGACCGAAATCACGAAGCGGCTGCCGATCGCGCTCGCCGTGCCCGCCATCGCGCGGGCGACCTCGGACTGATGATCCTCCCCGCGCCGCCCCCAATCACCGACCAGGAGGAAGGGCAGCCCCGGTGCTGCGGCCCGCGCCGGGACGGCGGGCAAGAGTGCTGCGGCCGAGGCGGTGAACAGATGGCGGCGGGGAATCGGAGGGAGGAGCGGCATCGCGGGAAATCCGGCGGCTGTTGGCGGGCGGAACGCTCTCTACACCCCCCGCTCCGGGCGCGCACGTGACGGTTCAGGGTCGGGCGGGGCGGGGCCGATCACAATTGCGCATCCGGTGAGAGCACGATGCAGCGCGTGTTGCCGTGCGCGAGGCGCTCGCAGGCTTCGATCGCGCTTGCCCGCGAGAGGCCGGTGAGCCGGGCGCGATAGAGCACGAGGCGCGCCTGATGGACGGTGCCCACCACCGGCTGGCCGGCGGCGAGATGGGTGGCGATGCGCGCCGCGTGCGCCGCCGCGCGCGCCTGCTCGGGATCGGCGAAGGCGCCGACCTGGATCGCCCAGTCGCCGGTGGCGGGGCCGGCGCGCTCGGGGAGCGGGGCGGCGTTGGCCTCCGAGATCAGATGAAATCCGCTCGCGCCGCTGCTCGCGGCACGTGACGAGGCGAGCAGCGACCGGGCGGGCGGCGGTGGGGTGGGCAGGGCGGCGTTCGCCGCCAGCAGCGAGTGCCCACCTGACCCGGCCGGGGGTGGCACGGGGCTTGCCGGCGGTGTCCAAGCAAAAAGGCGTGAGCTGCTGCCGCGCCGGCCCGGCGGGATGGCATCGGGAATACGGTTATAGGCGAGCTGCTCGGCCGGAGAGCGGTTATTGGGCCAAGTGCCGGCGATGGCCGGCGCGATCATCGCCACATAGCGCCGGGTTTCGTCGGGAAGCGCGCCGCGTCCGGCGAGATAGTCATCGAGCCGGCGCGGCCCCGCATTATAGGCGGCGAGGAAGGCCGGCGTGCCATAGAAATCGTACATCTCGCGCAAATAGGCGGTGCCGGCGAGGATGTTGTTGTGCGGATCATAGGGGTCGGCGCCGAGACCGTAGCGGGCGCGCATCGTCTCGTAGGTCATGGGCATCACCTGCATCAGCCCCATCGCCCCGGCCGACGAGGTGATGGGCTGGCCGCCGAGGAATTCATGCCCGCCAGACTCGACGCGCATGACCGAGCGCACCCAGACATCGGGCACGTCGAAACGCTGCGAGGCCTCGGTGATATAGGGTCCCCACGGGTCGCCCGGCGGGCCCGGCGCCGGGTAGGAACGCCGCGCCTCGGCGGCATACCGCGCCGCTTCCTGCCGCGCACTGGTCGTCGGATGGCCGGCGCAGGCCGCGAGAGCCACGGGTGCCAGCACCAGCATGCAACGACAAAACCGCCGCCAGAAACCAGACACTGCCATGCGCGCGCAACCCCCCCGCGCTCTGCGACCGCCCAAGCCAGCGACCGGAAAACCTGCCCGCGCCCTGCCTCTACGGCGCGCTGACAAGTTTGATGAGAAACAAGCTCTAAACCCTTAGACCAAAGCTCTCTCCCGGCGCAAGAAACTTCGTCGCCTCACTGCCCTGGGGCCGTGAATTGTCCGCCCGGCCGCTCTGGACGAGCGGCGCCGGGATATCTATCTCGAACCTCGCAACAGGAGTGCGGATTTCATGCGCGCATTCGTCTTTCCTCCCCGATCGCTTCCCTGGCGCGTGCTGGCGGCGGCGCTGGTCGTGCTCGCGCCCCTGGTGCTTTCCGCCTGCACCGGCACGCCGGCCAACAGCACTTATAGCGGCATGGGCGTCGGCCGCACCGCCAGCGTCACCTATGGCACCATCGTCTCGATGCGCAATGTCGTCGTCCAAGGCGGCAGCAGCGATGTCGGCACCTTCGGCGGCGCGGCGCTCGGGGGCGTGGCCGGCAGTTTCATCGGCGGCAACAGTTTCCGCGGCAATATCCTGGGCGCCATCGGTGGCGCGTTGCTCGGCGGGCTCGCCGGCAATGTCGCCGAAAGCTCGCTCAACAGGGGCGATGCGATCGAGTTCATCATCCGCCAGGATGACGGGACGACGATTTCCGTGGTCCAGACCAACGAGAACAATTTCCGTCCCGGCCAACGCGTCGCCATCATCCGCGGCGAGCGCACCCGGCTCGCCCCGATCCAGGCCTAGAGGGGGAACGGCTGGCGGGGACGTTCGGTTGCGGAACCCGCCGGGCTCGGCTAAGCCGGCCGGGGATGAACGAAATCGTACCCCGCAGCCCGGCCGCGCCGCCCTCACTCCGCCTTGAGGGCGCGCGCGGCGCGCTCGATCTCACCGCCGGAGGCGGCCTTCGCGCCCGCCAGCGCCAGGCCGTCGCCGATCTCGCCGAGGCGGCGCGCCTCTGGCGGCTCGGCACCACGCTGGCCTGGCTCGACGTCAAGGGACGCTATCGCGGCTCGATGCTCGGCCCGCTCTGGCTCACCCTCTCGACCGCGGTGATGGTGGCGGCACTCGGCTTTCTCTACGCGGCGCTGTTCCACATGGTCTTGCGCGACTATCTCCCCTTCCTTGCGCTCTCGCTGGTGCTCTGGAGCTATCTCCAGACGCTGGTCGCCGAGGCCTGCCTCGGTCTCACGCAAAACGAGGCGATGATCCGCGCCGTCCGTATGCCGTTCAGCCTCTATGCGGCGCGCATCGTGCTGCGCAATGTCATCGTGCTTGGCCATAATATTGTCGTGATCGTCGTGGTTTTCGCGCTCTTCGCCGCCTGGCCGGGGCGGGTGGGGCTGTTGGCGCTGCCTGGCTTCGCGCTCTGGCTGGTCGATTCCCTGGCACTCACCATGACGCTGGCGGCAATTTGCGCCCGGTTTCGCGACATCCCGCCGATCATGGGCAGCGTCATGCAGATCGCGTTTTTCGTCAGCCCGGTGATCTGGCGGCCCGAACTGATCCACCACGGCGCCGAGTGGCTGCCCTTCAATCCCTTCTACTCACTGCTCGAACTGGTGCGCGCGCCGCTGCTCGGCGGCCTGCCGGATGCGACGATCTGGCTTTCGGCCGGCGCCTATTCGGCGGCGCTGATCGGGCTCTCCTGGGTCTTCTTCGCCCGCGTGCGCGCGCGTCTCGCGTTCTGGGTCTGAGAGTTTGAAAAAGAATGCCCTCGTGCCCCGGAATTGATCGGAAAAAGCAATGTTTCCAGAGGGTATTCGTTTTCAAGTTCGATTGATTTTCAGGCTCTGAGGCCATGGCGACGATCATCGCGGATCATGTCTCGGTCGATTTTCCGCTCTATCACGGCAGCGCGCGCAGCCTGAAGCGGGCGGTTTTCGCCGCCGCCTCGGGCGGGCGCATTGGCAAGGACGCACATCGCCGGGTGGTGGTGCAGGGGCTGCGCGATGTTTCCTTCCAGCTCGGCCCCGGCGACCGGCTCGGCCTCGTCGGACGCAACGGCGCCGGCAAGACGACGCTTTTGCGCACGCTGGCCGGCATCTATGAGCCGGTGCGGGGCGCGGTGCGCGTCGAGGGCAGTCTCAATGCCCTGCTCGATCCCAATCTCGGCATGAACCCCGAACTTACCGGGCGCGAGAATATCGCGCTGCGCGGCCTCTATGCCGGCCTCAACCGCGCCGCCATCCGCCGCATGGAGGAAGATGTGCGGGAATTCGCCGAACTTGACGAATTCATCGACCTGCCGCTCCGCACCTACAGCTCCGGTATGGTGGTGCGGCTCGGCTTCGCGCTCGCCACCGCCATCCATCCCGAAGTGCTGCTGATGGATGAGTGGTTTCTTGCGGGCGACGCCAATTTCATGGACAAGGCGCGGGGCCGTCTTGAAACCCTCGTGCGGGGCGCTGACATACTTGTGTTGTCGAGCCATCTTCACGATGTCGTGGCGGAATGGTGCTCCCGCGTGATCTGGCTCGAACAGGGGCGCGTCATGCAGGATGGCGCGCCGGATGCCGTGCTCGCGCATTATCTCTCCCTGACCGAGGCCGCAAGAAGGGCCCGGGTCGGGGGGCGGAGCGAGCCGGCCGCGAAGCTGGCGGAGTGAGGAGATTTTAGCGATGACTTGGGCTGAGACCAACCGTTTCGCGCTGCGGAGAGGCCGCGCTTCGCGCGCGCTCCTGGCGTCGCTGGCGATCGCCCTGGCGCCGCTCGCCGGGCGCGCCGATGAGGGGGTGATGCAGCGGGCGGGACAAAAACTCGACCAATGGGGCAACGACGCGGCCGAGGCGGTCGGCAAGGCCGCCGGCAAGACCGGCGCGGCGCTCGACAAGGCGGCGCACAAGACGGGCGACAAGCTCGACGAGTGGGGTAATAAAATCCAGGAAAAGCTCGCCCCTGGCAAAGCCTCAAGCAATGGCGGAAATTGACGGCCACAGTTTCGGCCCAGCTCGCCGCAACCGCCGCGCGGCTCGCCGAAGCGGGGATCGAGGCCGCGCGGCTTGAGGCGCGGCTCCTGCTGGCCCACGCGCTCGGTTGTGATCAGGAAACCCTGCTGCGGCGGCGCGATGAGCCGGTTACGGCGCCGGCCCTTGCCGCTCTCCTGGCCCGCCGCCGCGCGCGCGAGCCGCTGGCGCGGATCCTCGGCCGGCGGGAGTTCTGGGGCTTTTCTCTCGCTCTCGCGCCGGCCACCCTGATCCCACGCCCCGATTCCGAGACCGTGATCGAGGCCAGCCTCGCTGTTCTTCCGCGCCGCGTCGAGGTCACCCGCGTGCTCGATCTCGGCACCGGTTCAGGCTGCCTGCTGCTTGCCGCCTTGCGCGAATTCCCCGCCGCTTTCGGCCTCGGCGTCGACCGCGCCGCAAGCGCCTGCCGCTGCGCCGCGCGCAATGCCGCGGCACTTGGCTTGGCTGGGCGGGCGGCGTTCCTCTGCGCTGATTGGGGCACGGCGATCGCCGGCCGGTTCGATCTCGTGCTGTGCAACCCGCCCTATATCGCCAGCGCCGAAATCGCCACGTTGGAGCCCGAAGTCGCGCGGTTTGACCCTCCCCTCGCCCTCGATGGCGGCGCCGATGGGCTGGCCGCCTATCGCGCCGTGCTCGCGGCGTTGCCTGCCCTTCTCGCCCCGGCGGGGGTTGCCGTTCTTGAACTCGGCCAGGGGCAGTTATCGGCGGTCTCCGGGCTCGCCGACGCGGCCGGGCTTTGCGCCATCACGGCGCGGCCTGATCTCGCCGGCATTCCCCGCGCCCTGGTGCTTGGCGCTGCCGGCGCGCCCGGCACCGTCGCTGTGGCAACGATGCCGCAGCGGCTATAAAAAATAGTACCGACGACGAAAAATCTATTGGCGAACCGGCGGCTTGCGGCTAGGGTCTCGCGGCGTCGCGGGGCCGACCTGGAAGGTTGGCTCTTGTCCATGCCGAAGGCCGACGGTTGAGACCGAATCAACTGGCCGGGGCGTGGGGGCGGGGCGGAAGCCATGTCGATAGAACTTTTCCCGAGGCTCCGGAAACGGCGGCGAAGTGCCGTTCGCCCGGCGGGCCGGGGCTGCGAACAGGAAAGCATGACGATCAACATGAATATCAAACGAATGCGCGGGCGCAACCATCGCGGCAATGGCGCGAGCGGGGGAGGTACCATCCGCCACCACCAGGGCGGCGTGCCGCTCAATCGTAACCACGTGTTCGACAGCAACGGCCCCGATCTTCGCCTGCGCGGCACGTCGCAGCAACTTTACGAGAAATACCTCCAGCTCGGCCGCGACGCGACCAGCTCCGGCGACCGGGTGATGGCCGAGAGTTATTTTCAATACGCTGAACACTACTTTCGCATCCTCAACGCGATGACCCAGGCGCAACAGCAGCAGAACGGCCAGCTGCCGCCACGCCGGACCTTCGACCTCGATACCGAGGACGGCGAGCCCGCGCCAGGCACCGGCGATCAGCCGAGCGAGCCACAGGAAATCGCCATCGCCACCGCCGCCCAACCGGAAGTTTAAGGCGAGGGCTCTGCCCTCGACCCGCTGGGGTCATTGGTCCCAGACCCCCTCCCCTCGGTCCAGGGAGTTCTGTCCCTGGCGGGGTCGAGGGGCGGCGCCCCTTGCCTTAAACCTTGCCGGCGCTGAGCGCGGCGCGGAGGCGGGGGTTGGCGGGGATCAGGCCGGTGCGCAGGAAGAGGTCGATCAGCACCAGGTTGACGTTGAATTTGAAGGCATCGCTGGTGGCCACCATTTCCAGCACCGCGGCGAGCGGGATGAGGTCGAAGCCGGCGGCCTCGCCGTCGGCGGCGCGCGGGCGGAAATTTTCCGGGAGTTCGAGGTCGAAGCAGTGCAGCCGGTCACGGCGCAGCCCCTCGGGGCGTTCCATGGCGTAGTCGATGGTGGCGACGGGCAGCGCGCGACGGGCGAGTTCGGGCGGGATCGCGGCTTCCTCGGCGGCTTCCTTGATCAGGGTTTCTCTGGCGCCGAGCCCGGCGGGAATCCCGCCCGCCACCAGATGGTCGAGCTTGCCGGGATCGAGCGGGCGGTCGGCCGAGCGGCGTGCGACCCAGAGGAAAATATCGCGCCCGCGCCGCACCAGCCCGTTGACATGCACGCCCTCGGCGATCATGCCGAACAGCGGCAGGGCACCGCGATCGATGCGGGCCTGCGGCGGTCCGCCCGGCGCGGCGCGCACATCGAACGCCTCGCCGCGCCAGGCGAAATGCCCGCTTGCGGCGAGAGCGGCGGCGATAGCTGGCAGGGCTTCGGGCGTGGCGAGTACGATACCCTCGGGCGTTTCGCGGATCGCGGGAAACGCCAGGAGCCGGTGAGCGAGGTCGGGCATGATCCAGCCGACATGCCGCGCGCCGAGCAGGAAGCGCCGCCGTGCGCCGGGCAGGTGGGCGTTGTTGCAGAGCGCGATGTGACGGAAGAGACCCTCCATTCCCTTGAGATGGGGGGCTGGCGCGGCTTTGCCCAGATGAAGCCGGGCAGACCAGCGAGAGGGTGGGGTTTGCAACCGGGGGGCGTCGTGCCACATGCGAGGATCATCCATGCGCACCGCTCCCCCCGCGTCCCGTTCCTCGCTCGCCACTATCGCCTCGCTGCTGGTCTGGCTCTGGCCGCGCGGCGAACCGGCGGCGCAGGGGCGCGTCGCGCTGGCGATGGCGAGCCTGATCGCCGCCAAGGTGGCGACCGTCGCGGTGCCGGTTTTCTATAGCCGTGCCGTCGATATCCTGGCGCCCAAGGGCGGCGGTGTCGCGGCGCTGCCGGTGGCGCTGATCCTGGGTTACGGCCTGATGCGTATCGCCGCCGCGGGATTCGGCGAGTTACGCGACGGCCTCTTCGCCGCCGTGCAGCAGCGCACCGTGCGCCGGGTCGCGCGCGAGACCTTCATCCACCTCCATCATCTCTCGCTCGGCTTTCACCTTGAGCGGCGCACCGGGGGGCTGGCGCGCGCCATCGACCGCGGCATGCGCGGCATCGAGCAGGTGCTGCGTTTCGCCGTGTTCAATATCCTGCCGACGCTGCTCGAAGTGCTGCTGGTCACCGCCATTGTCTGGCGGATGTTCGACTGGCGCTTCGCCGCCGTGACGCTTTGCGCGGTGCTCCTCTATATTGCATTCACCCTCGCCCTCACCAACCGGCGGGTGCGCTTCCGCCGCACCATGAACGCCATGGACAGCGATGCCCAGACCAAGGCGGTGGACAGCCTCTTGAACTACGAGACGGTCAAGTATTTCGGCAACGAGGCGCATGAGGTGCGTCGTTTCGATGCCTCGCTCGCGGCCTATGAGCGCGCCGCGGTGAAATCGCAGGTGACGCTGAGCGCGCTCAATTTCGGCCAGGGCGTCATCATTGCGTTCGGTCTGGGCGCGGTGATGCTGATGGCCGGCGCCGATGTCGTCAATGGGCGCGTCAGCCTCGGCCATTTCGTGCTCGTCAACACCTATCTCATGCAGCTCTACCAGCCGCTCAACATGCTGGGCTTCGTCTATCGCGAGATCAAGCAAGGGCTGGTGGACATGGAGCAGATGTTCCGCTTGCTTGCCGAGACCACGGCGATCACCGATCGTCCGGACGCGATCGCCTTGCCGCAAGCCGCGGCGCCGGCGGCGCTGGCCTTCGAAAATGTCCATTTCGGCTATGAACCGTCACGCGAGATCCTGCGCGGGGTGAGTTTTTCGCTGCCCGCGGGAGGCAAGCTCGCGATCGTCGGCGCGACGGGGGCGGGAAAATCGACCATCGCGCGCCTCGTGTTCCGCTTCTATGACGCGACCGCCGGGCGGGTGCTGATCGACGGGCATGATCTTCGCGACCTGACACAGGAGAGCCTCAGGGCGGCGATCGGCGTGGTGCCCCAGGACGCCGTGCTGTTCAACGACACGATCGGCTACAACATCGCCTATGGCCGGCCTGCGGCCAGCCCGGCCGAGATCGAGGCGGCGGCGCGGCTGGCGCAAATCCATGAGTTCATCACGGGGCTTCCCGAGGGCTACGCGACGCGGGTCGGCGAGCGCGGGCTCAAGCTTTCGGGCGGCGAGCGCCAGCGCGTGGCGATCGCGCGGACCATTCTCAAGAACCCGCGCCTTCTCATCCTTGACGAGGCCACCAGCGCGCTCGATACCGCAACCGAGCGCGAGATCGAAACCGCGCTCCGTCGCCTCGCTCAGAGCCGCACCACGCTGGTCATCGCCCATCGCCTCTCGACCGTGGTCGATGCCGATGAGATCATCGTGCTGGCGGCCGGCAAGGTGGCCGAGCGCGGCACGCATCGGGCGCTGCTCGAGCGGGGCGGCCGCTATGCCGAACTCTGGGCGATGCAGGCCCGCGCCCGCGAGCGCGCGGATGTGGCGGCGGTTTGAAATGTGGTCTCATGGCATGAGGGAGGATCGGCGGGATGGGCGAGCGACCGGACAAGGACAGCGCGGCGGACGGGCCGATCCCCGCCGATCTCGGCCAGGCCGGCTCGGTGATCGATCATGCCATCCAGTTTCTCATGGAAAAGCATGTCGATGAGCTTTCCATCGCTTCCGCCTTGCTGGGCGGGGCGCTCGGGTTATTGTCGCAGACGCTCAACGAGGCGGCGATCGAGGCCATCCTGAATAACGCCATCGCCGGCGTGCGCGCCGGCCATCTGCGTCCACCCACCGGGAGTTGAGCCACCCCCGGCCGCGACGGGCTCGCTCCATAGCGCCGCCGGGCTTGCCTGATGTTGCGAATTAGGCAAGGCTCACCGGGCGTTGCGTGCTCCGGGCGTCCGATCTTCCCGGGAGGCGGCGGCGCGAACCAACGCCGCGATTTACCGGCAGGGAGGCGATATGTCCGAGATGATGGCGCCGCGCTCTCGCTCCGCCGCCCTTATCGGCCCCTATGGCAGCGGCAAGACGACGCTGTTCGAGGCCTTGCTCAGCGCCGCCGGCACACCCCCCAAGCGCGCCAGCACGCGCGAGCGCACGGCGAGTACCAGCCTCGCCCTGGGCGGGGCCGAATTCCTTGGCGAAACCTGGTCCCTGCTCGATTGTCCGGGGTCGATCGAGTTTTTTCATGAGACCGAGGCGGCGCTCAAAATCGTCGATTTCGCTGTCCTCGTCGTCGATCCCGACCCCGCGCGGGCCCGCGCCGTTTTTCCCTATCTCCGCACGCTCGCCCTGTCCGGTACACCCTACCTGGTGTTCATCAACCGGATAGATACGCTCACCGGGCGTGTGCAAGACACGCTCGCCGCCCTGCAGGCACTCGCTCTGGCCAAACTCGTGCTGCGTGAGGTGCCGATCCGCGAGGGCGAGCGGATCACCGGCTATGTCGATGTGGTGAGCGAGCGCGCCTATCGCTATCGCCCCGGCGAGGCCTCGGAGCTGATCGCGCTCCCCGCCACGATCGCTGCGCGCGAACGGGAGGCGCGCGCCGGCTTGCTCGAGACCCTCGCCGACCATGACGACGCCTTGTTGGAAAAACTTCTCGAGGATATCGAGCCGACGACGGAGGAAGTGTTTCACCAGCTCAGCCGCGGCGAGGCGATGGGTGCGATCGCCGAGGTGCTGTTCGGCGCCGCCGATCGCCGCCAGGGGGTGCGGCGGCTGTGGAAGGCGCTCCGCCACGACGCGCCGGATCCCGCCCTGACCGCGCGTCGACACGGCATCGCCGCGGGTGATGCGCCGCTCGCCCAGGTTTTCAAGACCCTGCATGCCGGGCACGCCGGCAAACTCTCCTATGCACGGATCTGGCGCGGCGTGGTGCGCGAGGGCATGAGCCTGAACGGGACGCGGCTCGGCGGCATCCAGCGCCCGTTGGGCGAGGAGCTGCAAAAAATCGCCGAGGCGGGGGCAGGGGCGCTGGTCGCGCTCGGGCGGCTGGAAGGCGCGCCCACCGGCGCGGTGCTCACCGCCAATGGCGGCACGGCTGAAACTCTGCCCTGGCCAGCGCCACCCGCCCCGGTCCACGCCCTCGCGATCGCTCCCGAGGAGCGCAAGGATGAAGTGAAACTCTCCGGCGCCCTGCAGAAAATCGCCGAGGAGGATCCCGCGCTTACCATCGAGCATAATCCGGAAACCGGCGAGACCGTGCTGCACGGCCAGGGAGAAATCCATCTCAACGCCGCGCTCGAGCGGCTGGCCAAGGCCTATGGCCTCCGCCTCGTGACGCGCCGGCCGATGGTCGCCTTCAAAGAAACCATCCGCCGCGCGGTGCGCGAGCACGCCCGCTTCAAGCGCCAGACCGGCGGCCACGGCCAGTTCGCCGATGTTACCCTGGAAATCGAGCCGCGCGGGCGGGGCGAGGGATTCTTGTTCGTCGATCGCATCACCGGCGGCGTGGTGCCGCGCCAGTTCATTCCGGCCGTCGGCGAGGCGGCGGCGGCGACGCTCGCGAAGGGCGTGTTCGGCTTTCCCGTGGTCGATATCGCGGTGACGCTGGTCGATGGCGGATTCCATACCGTCGATAGCTCCGACCTGGCGTTCAAGACGGCGACCCGCATGGCGATCCAGGAAGCGCTGGCGAAGGCCGACCCGGTCTTGTTGGAGCCGATCGACCACCTCGCCATCGCTCTTCCCAACGATGTCACCGCGAGCGCGCAGCGGCTGATCTCGTCGCGTCGCGGGCGCATCCTCGGCTATGCCGAAAAACCCGGCTGGCCGGGCTGGGACGAGGTCGAGGCGCTGCTGCCCGAAGCCGAGTTGCATGGCCTGATCATCGAATTGCGCTCGCAGACTATGGGCCTCGGCACCTACCGCCGCCATTTCGACCATCTCGCCGAGGCGCCGAGCGCGATCGCCGAGAAATTCGCCGCTCCCGCCGGGCGCTAGAAGCTCCCGGCGCGCTCGGCCCGAGCCGCTCGCAAGGACGCTCCGCGCCGCTTCACGGGGACCGTCTGCCCCCTTGATCGCGCCATGCGGTCAGAGCAATTTGTTTTCATATATCATATTATGGGCGCTATAATTATTTTCTAGAATTTTTAGCGCATGCAGAGGAAAATTGTATAAAAACAAATACATTGTTCTAAAATTATTGCACACAGATATGAAAGATATAAATAGAATTTTTTTAACATTATTGACATTTTCTGCGGCGGCGATAAACTCCTGGCGTTCGATGAGCGCCTCGGTTCGCAAACACGCAGGAGTTCGCCATGTCGCTACGCTCCCTCCTTCCGGCTTCCGCCCTCGCTCTGCTGGCCGGCGTGGCGCTCGCCTTCGCCGCTCCATCCGGGGGCGCCGGTCAGGGCGTGGAGCGGCCCGGCGCCAGCATCACGCTCGCCGCCGCGACCGGAACCGGATGGGAAATCCTCGCCCATGGCCGGGGCGAAAGCGCGGGCGGCAGCACGCTCGCGACAAACCCGGCGAACACCCAGGCCGAACCCGAGCCATTCTCGCTCGCTCTGCTCGGCGCCGGCCTCATCGGCCTCGGCCTGGTCGTTCGCCGCCGCCTCGGCTGAACCGCCGCGCCCGAGCAATCCCCACCGGCGGGCCAGGTTCCGTCAATCGGCGCTGGCACCCATCTTCTCGGCCAGTCGCGGCACGCGCGTGCTGCGCCGCGGCGCCAGCCAATGCTGGAGTTGGTCGAGATAGAGATAGACCACCGGCGTCGTATAGAGCGTCAAAATCTGGCTCAGCAGCAGCCCGCCCACCATCGTCACCCCCAGCGGGCGGCGCAGTTCCGAGCCCATGCCATGCTCCAGCATCAGGGGCAGGCCGCTGAGGAGGGCTGCCATCGTCGTCATCAGGATCGGGCGGAAGCGCAACAGACAGGCTTGCCGGATCGCCGCCAAGGGCGCGAGACCTTCGTTACGCTCGGCATGAATGGCAAAATCGACCATCATGATGCCGTTCTTCTTGACGATGCCGATGAGCAGAATGATGCCGATGATCGCGATCACCGAGAGATCGTTATGGGTCAGCAGCAAGGCCACCAGCGCGCCGACACCCGCCGAGGGCAGGGTCGAGATAATGGTGAGCGGCAGGATGTAGCTCTCATAGAGCACCCCGAGAATGATATAGACGGCGATCAGCGCGGCGGCGATGAGATAGGGCTGACTGGAAAGCGAAGCTTGAAAAGCCTGCGCCGTGCCTTGAAAACTTCCCTGCACGGTTGCCGGCATGCCGAGTTCCGCCTCGGCCGCGTTGATCGCCGTGACCGCGTCGCCCAAAGCCGCGCCGGGCGCAAGGTTGAAGGAGATGGTGACCGAGGGGAACAGGCTCTGGTGGCTTACCGAAAGCGGCGCGAGTTTTGCCGTATCATAGTGAATGAAGGTCGAAAGCGGGACGACCGCGCCGCTCTGTGATTTGGCGTAGAGCAGATCGAGCGTATCGGGCCGCCCTTCGATCTCCGGCGGCACTTCGAGAATGACATAGTAATAATTGAGCTGGGTGAAATACTGCGTGACCTCGCGCTGGCCAAAAGCATCGTAGAGAACATCATCGATCTGCTGGGGCTCGATGCCATACATCGCCGCCTTGTCGCGGTCGATCACCAGGGTCGCGGTGGTGCCCGCCATCTGCTGATCGGTCGCGACGTCGCGGAGCAGCGGGACTTTCCGCAGCCGCGCGAGGACCTTGGGCGCCCAGGTATAAAGCTCGCCAAGATCGGGGTCTTGCAGGGTGTATTCATACATCGTGCGCGACAGCCGCCCACCGACCCGGATATCCTGCGCCGCCTGCAGATAGAGCCGCACGCCCGGCACCTCCGCAAGCTTCGGTCGTAGCCCCTCGATCACCTGCTGCGCCGTGAGCCTGCGCTGCCCCCAGGGCTTGAGGCTGATATAGGTGCGGCTCGTGCTCACGGTCTGTCCCCCCGCGCCGCCGCCGACGAAGGAGACAAAGGAGTCGACGCTCGGATCGCGGCGCACGACGTCATTGATCGCCTCCTGGCGGCGATACATCTCGTCGAACGAAACATCTTGCGCGCCATCGGCCATGCCGATGATGAGGCCGGTGTCCTGCTGCGGGAAAAATCCCTTGGGGATCACGATATAAAGATAGACGGTAAAAGCGACGGTGGCGAGAAACGACAGCAACATGATAAAACGATAGCGGAGCGCGATATCGAGCGTGCGCGCATAAAACCCGACCATCGCGCCGAACACTCGCTCCATGGCGTTGTAGAACATGCCGTGCCGGGTTTCATGGCGGAGGAAGCGCGAGCACATCATCGGCGTCAGCGTCAGCGAGACGACGCCCGAGACCAGCACCGCCATCGACAGCGTCACGGCGAATTCGCGGAACAATCGCCCGATAATGCCGCCCATGAGCAAAAGCGGGATGAACACCGCCACCAGCGACAGGCTGATCGAAACGATGGTAAAGCCGATCTCGCCCGCCCCCCTGAGCGCCGCTTCCATCGGGCGCATACCGTCCTCGATATAGCGGAAGATGTTTTCCAGCATGACGATCGCGTCATCGACGACGAAACCAACGGCAATCGTGAGCGCCATCAGCGAGAGATTGTCGAGACTGTAGCCGAGCGCGTACATCACCGCGAACGTGCAGACGATGGCAAGCGGAATGGCGATGCTCGGGATGATTGTTGCCCAGAACGTGCGCAGGAACAGAAACACCACCATCACCACCAGGGCAAGCGAAAGCACGAGGGTGAATTCCACATCGTCGACCGAGGCGCGGATGGTCTGGGTGCGATCGGCGATGGTATAGAGATGGATCGAGGGCGGGAAAGCGCGCTGGAGCTGCGGCAGCTTGGCCTTGAGGCGCTCGGCGGTGTCGATGACATTGGCGCCGGGCTGCTTGAAGACGACGAGCAGGATACCGCGCTTGCTATTCTGCCAGGCCGCGAGTTCACGGTTCTGCGCGCCATCGATCGCCGAGCCGATATCGCGCACGCGCACCGGCCCGCCATTGCGATAGGCGACGATGACTTTCTGATATTCCGCAGCGTGGGTAAGCTGGTCGTTGTCAAAAAGCGTGAAGGAGCGTTGCGGCCCGTCGATGCTGCCCTTGGGATTATCGACGGTGGTTTCTGTCAACGCCGTGCGCACATCCTCAAGCGTCATGCCCATTGCGGCGAGCTTGGCCGGGTCGATCCTGACCCGCACGGCGGGTTTCTGCTGGCCGGCGACCAGCACCTGCGCCACGCCCGAGATCTGCGAGAGCTGCTGCGAGACGATATTCTCGGCGTAATCATCGACCACCGTGATCGGCAGCGTGTCCGATTGCATCGCCAGGATCATCAGCGGTGAATCGGAGGGATTGACCTTGTTATAGGTCGGCGGGCTTGGCAGGTTTTTCGGCAATTGCCCGCCCGCCGCGTTGATCGCCGCCTGCACATCGCCCGCCGCGCCATCGATGTTGCGGTTGAGGTCGAATTGCAGGATGACCTGCGTGTAGCCAAGCACGCTGATCGAGGTCATCTGGCTGACGCCGGGAACATTGGCGAATTGCTGCTCAAGCGGCGTCGCCACCGTCGCCGCCATGGTCTCGGGGCTGGCACCGGGGAATTGCGCGGTGACGGCGATGGTCGGGAAATCGATATTGGGCAGCGGCGCCACTGGCAGAAAGGGGTAGGCGGCGATGCCGACGAGCAGCAGCGCCGCCATCAAGAGCGAGGTGCCGATCGGACGGCGGATGAACGGGGTCGAGATGCTCATCGGCGTCGTTCAGCCGCCATCGCGTCGGGCGCCGTCAGCGGCGGCGCCATGCACCGCAACCTTCATGCCCTCGGCAAGCCGGGACTGGCCGTTCACCACCACCACCTCGCCGGGCGCAAGCCCTTTGCTGATCACCGCGATCCCGTCGCGCTCCAGTGTCTCCGCGACCCGGCGCATCGCGACCGTCTGGTCGGGTTTGACAACAAAGGCGAAAAGCCCGTCGGCGCCGCGCTCCACCGCGACCTCGGGCACCGTGATCGCGTCGCCGATCCGGCTCACCTCGACCCGTGCCTCGATATACTGGCCGGGCCAGAGATGATTGTTGGCGTTGGCGAAGATCGCCTTGAGCTTGATCGTCCCGGTGGAGGTGTCGATCTGGTTGTCGGGGGTGAGCAGCGTGCCCTCGGAGAGCAGCGTGCGGTTATCCGAGGTGTAGGCCCGGACCTTGACCGGGCCGCTGGCGAGCGCGTCCATCACCCGCGGCAGATTGTCCTCGGGCAGGGTGAAGACGGCGGTGATCGGCTGGATCTGTGTCACCGAGATCAGCCCGTTGGTCTGGTTGGCGCTGATCAGATTGCCGGGATCGATCTGGCGCAAGCCCACCCTGCCATCGATCGGCGAGGTGATGTGGGCGAAGGAGAGATTGAGCGCGGCCGTCTCGATCGCCGCATCGTCGGCCTGGATCGAGGCGCGCAGGGCGCCGACCGTGCCCTGCTGGTCATCGACATTCTGCCAGGACTGGAATTCGTGCTTGGCGAGCACCTTGTAGCGCTCGAAATCGCGCGCGGCGGCGACGAGATTGGCCTCGTCCCGGGCTTTCTGGGCGCGCGCCTGATCGAGCGCGGCCTGGAACGGGCGCGGGTCGATGACCGCGATGAGATCGCCCTTCTTCACCATCTGCCCCTCAGCGACGTTGACGCTTTGCAGATAGCCGGTCACCTGGGCGCGCACGAGCACGGCATAGAGCGCCTGGACATTGCCGATGCCTATGAGTTCCACCGGCATATCGCGTGTCTCGACCGTCGCCACATTCACCGGCACCGCCGGCGGCGCCTCGGGCGCCGGCGCGGCACCGGCCGGGGCATCGCGCAGCAGCAAGAGGACGCCGAGGGTGGCGAGGCCGACGCCGCTCAGGAGGGACGCGCCGAGGACAGCAAGGCGCAGTATTTTCCTGGGCGAGAGAGCCATGCGCATCATCCTGCTGGTGAGCTTGCCGCAGCCAAAAGCTTCCGGCGCATTAATCCATATAGGCCCGCTTGCGCCCTTCGTCATCTCTGCGCGCGGGCGGGCGCGCGGCGCGCGTGTGATGAAACGTAACAGCGGCTTTTTGCCATCCCCGCCGCCGCGGGGCGCGGTTCAATGGGCCGAGAGGATCGCCGGCGCCAGGGCGGCGCTGCGGGCGGCGGGATGGGAGGGGTTGCGGAAGCGCAATTCCCCCTCGCTCGCGGCGTGCGGCGCGGGGAGCCCGAGCAGTTCGGCGCGTGAGGCGCAGCTCACCGCGATCACGCCGCGCGCCGCGGGCGCGGTGAGGAACTGCCGGGCCTCGCCTTCCAGCCGCAAATGCTCGCGCAGGGCGCGCCATTCGGCGAGGTCGGTGTCTTCGAGGAACATCGCCAGAATCCCCGGCCTCGCACCGCTCAGGCGAGAGCCCGAGAGGGTTTCGAGACGGCGGCGCACGGCCGCCGCGACATCGTCCTCGCGGGTCGCGCGCGCCGCCATCACCAGCACCCCTTTATTGGCGCGGGTGACGGAAAGATGCGCCTCGGGCCCGAACTCGCCGCGCAATTGCGCCATCAGGCCCATCTCATCGGCCTGCGCACCGGCGAGCATGAGGGGATCGAGGCGGAGCAGCGCCGCCTCGTCCTGGTCGGCGCGACGCTGGCCCTCCAGCAGCGCGCGGATGCGCTGATGCAGCGCCGCCAGCGTCGCGGTTTCCTGGCCGGCCGCGGCGCGCAAGCCGCGCGGCAAGGTCATTTTGAGAAGATAGCGGCCGGGATGCGCGGCGAGCCAGGTTTGCAGATCGGCATCGATCCGGTCGGCGAGCTGCAGCCAGGCCCGCCGCGGCACATCGCGCCCCTCCTCGGCGGAGACGACGTCGCACACCACCTCCGCTTCAATCCCGTCGCGCGTGACGGTGAAATCGAGCGGGGCCTCGACATCAAGGCCGGAAAAGGCAACCGCGAAGCCGCGCGCGCGGAGCCGCTCCGCCACGCGGATGTGATGAAAGATCGGCGTGAGCGCGTGCGGGAAGTGGAGCGCCGCCTGGAGTTCGGCCTGCAGCCGCGCCCGCCGGCGCGGGGCGAGGCTGCCGAGATGTGCGACGATCAGGCCGGAGAGGCGAGCGATTTCGCGCTCCGCCGCGGAGAGCAACGGCTGCGTCTGGCGCAGCATGCGCGCGATCGCGAGTTCGAGCGCATGGCGCTGGAGCACCGCCCGTCCGCTCCGTCGCCCCGCGGCGATCGCCGCCTCCAGCTCCGCCACCCGCGCCTGCCAGGCAGCGCGCCCGATGGCGTCCACGAAAGCCTGCAATCCCGCCCGTTCAGACATTTTGTCCCGCCCGCACCCTATCGTCGCCGCATGCCTTGCCGCGCGCCTTGTCCCGCTGAGAGGTCGAAAAAGAATCCCCCCCGCGCCCGCAAATCAATGGGGTAAAATCAATCTTTTCAATAGGCTCCCCTTTTCAGGTGCGATTGATTTGCCCACCCTGACATTACGTAGCCGGGCCAGGGTCGGATGCGCGGGATAAGATCAAATAAACGTGAGCGCTCTAGTTGCGCGGCAGGCGGGCGGTCTCGGGGGCGTCGGGGTTCTGGGCGCGGTGGCGCAGCAGATGATCGGCGAGCACCAGCGCCATCATCGCTTCCCCCACCGGCACGGCGCGGATGCCAACACACGGGTCGTGCCGTCCGCGCGTCGCGACCTCGATCTCGGCGCCGTTGCGATCGACGCTCAGGCGCGGCGTCGGGATCGAGCTGGTCGGTTTCACGGCAAAGCGCACGACGATCGGCTGGCCGGTCGAGATGCCGCCGAGAATGCCCCCCGCGTGGTTGGAGCCAAACACCACGGTGCCAGCCGCCATGCGCATCTCATCGGCGTTTTCCTCGCCGCGCAGGCGGGCGGCCGCGAAACCATCGCCGATCTCGACGCCCTTGACGGCGTTGATGCCCATCATCGCCCCCGCCAGATCGGCGTCGAGCTTGGCATAGACCGGCGCCCCGAGCCCCGGCGGCACACCCTCGGCCACCACTTCGACCACCGCGCCCGCCGAGGAGCCGGATTTGCGGACGGCGTCGAGATAGCCCTCCCAGCGCGCGGCCGCCGCGGCATCGGGGCAGAAAAACGGGTTGCGCTCGACCTCCGCCCAATCCCAGTTCGCCCGTTCGATGCGCTCGGGGCCGAGCTGGATCAGGGCGCCACGGATGATGACACGGGCGCCGAGCAGCTTCCGCGCGATGGCGCCGGCGGCGACCCGCGTCGCGGTCTCCCGCGCCGAGGCGCGCCCGCCGCCGCGCCAGTCGCGGATGCCGTATTTCAGCTCGTAGGCGAGATCGGCATGGCCGGGGCGAAACCGCGTCGCGATCTCGCCGTAATCCTTGGAGCGTTGATCGGTGTTCTCGATGACGAGGGCGATCGGGGTGCCGGTGGTCTGGCCCGCGAACACGCCCGAGAGGATGCGCACCTGATCGGCTTCCTGGCGCTGCGTCGTGAAGCGCGACTGGCCGGGGCGGCGGCGGTCGAGAAAGGGCTGGATATCGGCCTCGGTGAGCGCCAGGCGCGGCGGGCAGCCATCAACGACGCAGCCGATCGCGGGGCCGTGGCTCTCGCCCCAGGTGGTGAGCCGGAAGAGATGGCCGAAGCTGTTATGCGACACGTGCCGCTCAATCCGTGACGGTTGCGATATCCGGGGCGTTGGGGTTTTTCATGCCGACCAGGTGATAGCCGCAATCGACGTGATGCACCTCCCCGGTGACGCCGGCGGCGAGATCGGAGAGCAGATAGAGCGCGGCGCCGCCGACATCCTCGATGGTGGTATTACGCTCAAGCGGGCTGTTGAGCTGGTTCCAGCGCAGGATATAGCGGAAATCGCCGATGCCGTTGGCCGCCAGCGTCTTGATCGGCCCGGCGCTGATCGCGTTCACCCGGATGCCGGCGGCCCCGAGATCGGCCGCGAGATAGCGCACCGAGGCTTCGAGCGCCGCCTTGGCGACCCCCATGACGTTGTAATGCGGGATCACCCGCTCGGCGCCGAGATAGCTCAGCGTCAGCAGCGCGCCGCCGGGGCGCATCAGGGGCACGGCGCGGCGGGCAACGGCGGTGAAGCTGTAGCACGAGATATCGAGCGCCTGGAGAAACGCCTCGCGCGGGGTGTCGAGATAGCGGCCGCGGAGGTAGGATTTATCCGCCCAGCCAATGGCGTGGACGAGAAAATCAAGTCCGTCCCAGCGCCGGGCGAGGCCGGCGAAGGCGGTATCGATGCTGGCCTCGTCGGCAACGTCGCAGGGCAGCACGAGATCGGAGCCGACGCTCGCCGCCAGCGGTCGCACCCGGCGCTCCAGCGCCTCGCCTTGAAAGGTGAAGGCCAGTTCCGCGCCCTGCGCGGCGCAGGCATTGGCGATGCCCCAGGCCAGCGAGCGGTCGTTGGCGACCCCCATCACGATGCCACGGCGGCCGGCGAGCAAGGTGCCCGCGGCCGGGGGAGGGGCGAAGCTTTTCTCGTGAGGTTCCGACATGGGCGATCTTCCCGCGGTGGTTGCTTGGCTCGGCTGCATCAGGTGACACAGGCTGGCCATCAAGGGCAAGAGGCAGGCTTGGCAGGTTGCGCATGATAGCGCAGAAGCCGGGCGAGCAAGGAGAGCATCGATGGCGAACGAGGATTCCAGGAACATGACCGATCCGCTGCACCGCTTCACGGCCTGGCTCGCCGAGGCGAGCGCGGTTGAGCCCAACGATCCCAATGCCATGACGCTCGCCACCGCGACACCAGAGGGCCGGCCCTCGGCGCGGATGGTGCTGCTCAAGGGCGCGGATGCGCAGGGGTTCGTATTCTATACCAATCTGGAGAGCCGCAAGAGCCTGGAACTCGCCGCCAACCCGGTGGCGGCGCTGCTGTTCCATTGGAAGAGCCTGCGCCGGCAGGTGCGGATCGAGGGCGCGGTCGAGCCGGTCAGCGCCGCCGAGGCGGACGCCTATTTCGCGACCCGCCCGGCGCTGTCGCGCCTCGGCGCCTGGGCCTCCGACCAGTCCCGGCCCTTGCCGAGCCGCGCCGTGCTCGAGGCGCGGCTGGCGGCGATGAAATCGCGCTTTGGCGAGGAAAACATCCCGCGCCCGCCGCACTGGTCGGGCTGGCGGCTGGTGCCCGAGCTTTTTGAGTTCTGGCAGGACATGCCGTTCCGCCTGCATGAGCGCCTGGTTTTTACGCGCGGCGCCGGCGGGTGGGAGATCGGCCAGGTCTATCCGTGAGCGTTTGAAAAGAATGCCCCGCGCGCCATCGTAATCTGTTATCGGTCGGCCATCGAGGGAGAGGCGGGGGCATGGCGGAGCAGCGGGGGGAGGAGGGGCCGCATCATATCGTGATCGTCGGCGGCGGCGCGGGCGGGCTGGAGCTCGCGACCCGGCTCGGCGACCGGCTCGGGCGCCGAGGGCGGGCGCGCGTCACCCTGATCGACAAGGCGCGCACCCATTTATGGAAGCCGCTCTTGCACGCGGTCGCCGCCGGCAGCCTCGATCGCGCCGAACACGACCTCAACTATCTCGCGCAGGCGCACTGGCACCATTTCCGCTATCGCTACGGCGCGATGATCGGCCTCGATCGGGCGCGGCGCGAGATCGCCATCGCCGCGGTTTTCGACGAGGAGGGGCGCGAGATCACCGCCCCCGGGGTGCTCCGCTATGACACCCTGATCATGGCGGTGGGCAGTGTTACCAACGATTTCGGCACGCCAGGGGCGGCGCAATTCGCCGTGCCACTGGAGACCCCCGACCAGGCGAGCCGCTTCAAC
This sequence comes from Pseudomonadota bacterium, assembly GCA_021801255.1. GTDB lineage: Bacteria > Pseudomonadota > Alphaproteobacteria > Acetobacterales > Acetobacteraceae > Acidibrevibacterium. The sequence continues at coordinate 18,197 of JAJYYH010000015.1, read as the reverse complement.
CGCCGCCTGGTCAACGCCTTCATCCGCGCCCAGACCCAGCCCGGCCCGGTGCGGCCGGGGCAGCTCCACGTCGTGATCATCGGCGCCGGCGCGACGGGCACCGAGCTTGCCGCCGAACTGCACCGCACCACCCGCGCGGTGGTTGCCTACGGGCTCGACCGCATCGATCCGGCCAGGGATATCGCCCTCACCCTGATCGAGGCGGCGCCGCGCATCCTGCCAGCACTCCCCGAGCGCATCGCCGAGGCGACGCGGGGCCTGCTCGAAAAACTGGGCGTGCAGGTGCGCACGGGAGGGCGCGTGGTCGAAGTCTCCGCCGAGGGTGTGCGGCTCGCCGATGGCACGTTCATCGCCTCCGAGCTCGTGGTCTGGTCGGCGGGCGTGAAGGGGCCGGATTTTCTCGCCACCCTCGACGGGCTGGAGGTCAACCGGCTCAATCAGTTGGTGGTGGGCGAGACGCTGCAAACCACGCGCGATCCCGCGATTTTCGCGCTCGGCGATTGCTGCGCCTGCCAGCCGCCGGGCTACACCGCGCCGCTGCCGCCCCGCGCCCAGGCGGCGCATCAAGAGGCCGCGCATCTGTTCCGCGAACTGCCGCGCCTTCTCGCTGGCCAGCCCTTGCGCCCCTTCGTCTATCGCGATTTCGGCTCGCTGGTCTCGCTCGGCCGTTATAGTACGGTCGGCAGCCTGATGGGCTTCCTGGTCGGGCGCCACATGTTCATCGAGGGGTATTTTGCGCGCCTGATGTATCGTTCTCTTTATAAAATGCACGAATACGCGCTGCACGGGGCGCGCCGGGTGATCATCGAGACGCTGGCCCGCGCCCTCGATCGAGGGAGCGATCCCGAGGTGAAGCTGCACTGAGAATTTGAAAAAGAAAGTCCTCTTGCTCGGAAATCGACGAAAAAAGCCCGATGTTTCCAGAAGGCGTTCGTTTTCAAGTTCGATTGATTTTCAGGCTCTGAGGCGCGTCCTAGTATTACAAATGAAAATCATTCGCGTTATCTGGTAAAATCCTGCCCTCTTGCAGTAAAAACTTCACCCCGCCGGTGATTTCGCCGGCTTGCAAAAGGTAGGGCGAAACGATATCTGCCGTTTCACTCCGTTTTCCGCCCATGGACGCGCGCGGGAGGCGATTGAGACGAGGCGCGACATGCGAGATTTTTCCGAGCTTAGCGAACGCGAGATCCTGGCGCTGGCGATCAGCAACGAGGAGGAGGATAGCCGCATCTATACCGACTACGCCGAGGCGCTGCGCGAGAATTTTGCCGCCACCGCCAATATGTTCCGCGCCATGGCGCAGGAGGAAAACGAACACCGCCGGCGTCTGATCGAGCTTTTTCAGCAGAAATTCGGCGAACATATCCCCCTTATTCGCCGCCAGGACGTGCGCGGCTTCATCGCCCGCAAGCCGGTCTGGCAGATGCGCGATCTGCGCGTCGATACCGTGCGCAAGCAGGCCGAGCTGATGGAGATGGAGACCCAGCGCTTCTATCGCCAGGCCGCAAGCCGCAGCAGCGATGCCTCGATCCGCAAGCTGCTCGGCGATCTCGCCGAGGCCGAGAGCGAGCACGAGCACAAGGCCGAGCAGTTGCTGGCGGAAAACCTCACCGGCGGGGTGCGCGCCGAGGAGGAAAAAACCGTCCGCCAGCTTTTCGTGCTGCGCTATGTCCAGCCCGGCCTCGCCGGGTTGATGGATGGCTCGGTCTCGACGCTGGCGCCGCTTTTCGCCGCCGCCTTCGCCACTGGCCAGACCTGGAACGCCTTCGTCGTGGGCCTCGCCGCCTCGCTCGGCGCCGGCATCTCGATGGGCTTTGCCGAAGCGCTCTCGGATGACGGCAGCCTCACCGGGCGCGGCGCGCCCTTCCTGCGCGGGGTGATCACCGGGGCGATGACCACGCTCGGCGGGCTCGGCCACAGCCTGCCCTATCTCATCCCGCGCTTCTGGACGGCAACCGCGATTGCCATCGCCGTGGTGGTGGTGGAACTGGCGATTATCAGTTGGGTGCGCTGGCGCTACATGGACACCTCGCCTGTCGCCGCGGCGTTTCAGGTGGCGTTCGGCGGCGCGCTGGTGTTCGCCGTCGGCATCGCCATTGGCAGCAGCTAGCCATGGTCCCCCCCGTCTATGACCGGACGACCATCGCGTTTCACTGGCTGACCGTGGCGCTGGTGCTCAGCCTCTGGAGCATCGCCCAGATCTGGGGGTTCCTGCCGCGCGGGACCGCGCTCCGCCATGGCTTGCAATGGCTCCATGTCGGACTCGGGCTGTTTTTCATCGTGGTCCTGCTGGCGCGCCTGCTCTGGCGCCTGACCGCCGGACGGCGGCTTGCCCCTCCGCCCGGCGCGCGGCTCCTGGCGCTGGCGGCGCGCGCCGTGCATGGCGCACTCTATGGGCTGCTGCTGGCGATGGCCGTCACCGGGCCGCTCAACCGCTGGGCGGCGGGCGATCCGCTCGGCGTGCCGGGTCTTTTCACCATCCCCGCCCCGTTCGCCGCCAGCAAGGCGCTCGCCCATCGCATCAATGACATCCACGGCACGATCGCGATCGTGATCCTCACCCTCGCCGCCTTCCACGCGGCAGCGGCGCTGATCCACCATTTCCTCTGGCGCGACGACGTGCTGACGCGGATGCTGCCACGCGGCATGAACCGGGTTAAGCCATCCCGCCATTGATCGCAATCGTCTGGCCGGTGATGTAGGCGGCGCGGTCGGAAGCGAGGAAGGCCACGAGATCGGCCACTTCCTCGGGTTTCCCCCGGCGCTTCATCGGCACCAGGGCGGCGATTTCGGCCGCGGTGAAGCTTGCCGTGGCCGGGCTTGCGATGATCCCTGGGGCCACCGCGTTCACCGTGATGCCGCGGCTCGCGACCTCGCGCGCCAGGGCGCGCACCGCGCCCTCGAGCCCGGCCTTGGCGGCGGCGTAGTTGCTCTGGCCGCGATTGCCAAGCTTCGCGGCGACCGAGGAGATCGCCACGATCCGCCCCCAGCGGGTGCCGATCATCGGCAGCAAAAGCGGCTGCACCGCGGCATAAAAACCATGCAGCGACACCTCGATCACCCGCCGCCAGGTGGTAAAATCCATCCCCGCGAGCGGGGCATCCTGATGGATGCCGGCGTTATGGACGATCACCTGCACCGGGCCATGGGCGGCGAGCACGCCCTCGAACGCGGCGCGGCTCGCCTCCCACTCGGTGAGATCGGCGGCGCAGGCCGCCCCGTTCAGGCTTGCCGCGAGCGCCTCGGCGGCGGGGGTCGCGGTGTGGGCGTGGACGATGACGAAGAACCCATCGGCGGCCAGCCGGCGGCAAATCGCCGCCCCGATCGGGCTCGCGCCGCCGGTGACCAGGGCGCGGGTGACCAGGGCGCGGCGCGGCGCGGCCTCGTTCATGGCGGCTCCGTCGCGCGCGCCGGCAGCACGATCACCGCCCGCCCGGCGAGCAGAATTTTCCCGCCATCCCCGCAACCGAGGGAAAAACGATAGATCAGCCCGCGACCATCGGCATGCAAAAGCGCGGCTTCGACGCTGAGGGCGCCGTGCCCATCGAGCGTTTCGACGGCGAGGGTGACATCGCTGAGGGCCGCGAGGAATCCGGGCTGCTGCGGTGCCCCATCATGGAGCGCGCCATGCAGGGCGGCAGCCTGGAGCCCGTATTCCACCCCGGCGAGCGCCGAGAGCGCGCCCGCGCGGCGCAGCGGGTGATCGGGCGCCTCGGGCGCCACGACCGCGCAGACGATCCGCCCCACCTCCCAGGCGATCACGCGCTCCAGAAGGCACATCGCGCCCTGATGCGGGATCAGCCGCGCGATCCCGCCGCGGGAGAGGGCGAGCGCAGGCTCAGCTCTGGCCAAAGCGGGGTTTGCGCTTCTCGGCGAAGGCCGCCATGCCCTCCTGCTGATCTGGCGTGCCGAACAGCGGCAGGAACAGCGAGCGCTCGACCCGCACGCCCTCGGAAAGCGTGGTCTCGAAGGCCCGGTTGACCGCCTGCTTGGCCACCATCAGCGCAACTGGCGAGAGGGTCGCGAGTTTTTCGCCGAGCTTGAGCGCCTCAGGGATGAGCTGCTCGGCGGGCACGACGCGGGCGACGAGATTGGCGCGCTCGGCCTCGGCGGCGTCCATCATCCGCCCCGAGAGGATCATTTCCATCGCCTTCGCCTTGCCCACCGCGCGCGTCAGGCGCTGTGTGCCGCCGGCGCCGGGGATGACCCCGAGATTGATCTCGGGCTGGCCGAATTTCGCCGTATCGGCGGCAAGGACGATATCGCACATCATCGCCAGCTCGCAGCCCCCGCCCAAGGCAAACCCGGCGACCGCCGCGATCACCGGTTTCTTGATCCGCGTGATGGTCTCCCACTGGGTGATGAAATCGTTGAACAGCACATCCGGGTAGCGCCGGGGCAGCATCTCCTTGATATCCGCTCCGGCGGCAAAGGCTTTTTCCGACCCCGTGAGCACGATCGCGGCGATCGCCGGGTCGGCGTCGAAAGCCAGGAGCTGCGCGCCGAGTTCCGCCATCAAGGGATCGCAGAGCGCGTTCAATGCGGCGGGGCGGTTGAGGCGGATCAGCCCGACCTTGCCGTGGGTTTCAATCAGGATCATCTCGGCCATCTCACGTTTCCTCTCATCAGCGTTGCCGGAGGGGACAATAGAACGAACTCCGCCCGGCCTGCACCACCCGCCGGATGCCGGCGCAGCGCGGACGCCCGGGGCAGGTGGGGCAGGCTTCTCCGGCGCGGCCATAGACCCGCCAGGCATGCTGGAAATAGCCTAGCTCGCCATCGGGCTGGACGTAGTCGCTGAAGCTCGACCCCCCCGCCGCGATCGCCTCCCGAAGGGTCTCGCGGATCGCCGGCACCAGGCGCGAGGCGCGCGCGCCGGGAATGGTCGCGGCCAGCCGTTGCGGGCTGATGCCGGCGCGATAGAGGGCTTCGGCTGCATAGATGTTGCCGAGCCCCGCGACCACCCGCTGATCGAGCAGCGCCGCCTTGATCGGGGTTTGTCGCCCGGCGAGCGCGGCGGCGAGCGCGGGCGGGGTGAAATCGTCCCCGAGCGGCTCGGGGCCGAGGCCCGCCAGCAGCGCATGGCTGTCCTCCTCGGCGGTGGTAACGAGGTCGAGCAGGCCGAAGCGGCGCGGATCGACCAACCCGACCCGCCAGCCGGTATCGGTCTCGAGCAGCAGATGGAGATGGCGCGGCTCGGGGGTGTTATCCCCGGGCGGGCGCAGCACCACCCGTCCCGACATGCCGAGATGCCAGATCACGCTCATTCCGCCCGCCAGCCGCATGAGAATGTACTTCGCCCGCCGGCGAAACCCGATCACCCGCGCGCCTTGGAGGCTTGCCGCGAGACCGGGCGGCACCGGGCGGCGGAGATCGCCGCGGCGCAGCTCGGCGCGGCGGATCACGCGCCCGGCGAGCGTCCCCGCCATGCCGCGCATCACGGTCTCCACTTCGGGCAGTTCCGGCATGATGTGGGGAAGGCTATACACGCTCCATGATGAGCGACAATCCCACCCCCAAGACCGTCGATTTCGGCTTTCGATCCGTGCCGCGCGAAGCCAAGAAGGGCATGGTGCGCGCCGTCTTCGAAAGCGTCGCGCCGCGCTACGACCTGATGAACGATCTGATGTCGCTCGGGCTGCAACGGGTGTGGAAGCGCATCTTCCTTGACCTCCTTGCCCCGCATCGCGGCGAGCGGCTGCTCGACCTCGCCGGGGGCAGCGGCGATATCAGTTTCGGCTGGCTGCGGCGCGGGGGCGGCGCGGCGCTGCTCTCGGACATCAACCCGGCGATGCTGGCGATCGCGCGTGGCCGGGCGCTCAAACGGGGGATCGTGCGCGGGCTCGATTTTCTTGTCGCCGACGCCGAGGCGCTGCCGCTCCCCGACCGCACCTTCGAGCGCGTCGCCATCGCGTTTGGCTTGCGCAACTGCACCGACAAGGACGCCGTGCTCGCCGAGGCGCGGCGCGTTTTGCGCCCCGGCGGGCGGTTTTTCTGCCTTGAATTCAGCCGCCTCCAGGTGGCGGCCCTGGCGCCCGCCTATGACGCCTGGTCGTTCGGCGTGTTGCCGAGGCTCGGCCGTTTCGTGGCGCGTGATGCCGGGAGCTATCAATATCTCGCCGAGAGCATCCGCACTTTTCCCGATCAGGAGACGCTGGCCGCGATGATGCGGGACGCCGGGTTCGCCCGCGTCGGCTTCCGCAACCTCACGGGCGGGATCGTTGCCATCCATTCCGGCTGGCGGCTCTGATGGCGCTTCGGGGACGGCGGATTTTGCTCATCATCGCGGGCGGCATCGCCGCCTACAAGGCGCTTGAGCTGGTCCGCCTGCTGCGCGCGGAAGGTGTTGGCGTGACGCCCGTGCTGACCCGGGCCGGCGCCGCGTTCGTGACACCCCTGGCGCTCCAGACGCTGGCCGAAAGCCCGGTTTACAGCGATCTTTTTTCACTCACCGACGAGGCCACGATCGGCCATATCCAGCTCTCGCGCGCCGCCGATCTGGTGGTCGTGGCCCCCGCGACCGCCGATCTCATGGCCAAGATGGCCGCTGGCCTGGCCGATGACCTCGCCTCGACCCTGCTGCTCGCAACCGACAAGCGGGTTCTGGTGGCGCCGGCGATGAATGTGCGGATGTGGCAGCATCCGGCGACGGTCGCGAATGTTGCCACCCTCCGCGCCCGTGGCATAGCTTTCATCGGCCCCGAGGCGGGCGAGATGGCCTGCCACGAATACGGCCCGGGCCGGCTCGCCGAGCCGGCGGCGATCCTCCCCGCCATCGCAGCACTGCTTGAGGACGAAAAACCGCTTGCCGGGCGGCACGCGATCGTCACCAGCGGGCCGACGCATGAGCCGATCGACCCGGTGCGCTATCTCGCCAATCGCAGCTCCGGCCGCCAGGGCCACGCCATCGCCGCCGCCCTCGCCGACCTCGGCGCGCGGGTGACGCTGGTGAGCGGCCCGGTCGCCCTGCCCGACCCGCCTGGCCTCACCACGAGCCATGTCGAGACCGCCTCTGAGATGCTGGCGGCGGTGCGGGCGGCGCTGCCCGCCGATATCGCCGTCTGCGCCGCCGCCGTTGCCGATTGGCGGGTGGAGGGTATTGCCGGGCAAAAGATGAAAAAAACCGCGTCGGACACGCCGCCCGCGCTTCGGCTCGCGCCCAATCCCGACATTCTCGCAACCCTCGCGGCCCCCGGCCCCGATCGCCCGCGCCTGGTCATCGGCTTCGCCGCCGAGACCGAGCACGTCGCTCAACACGCGGGGGAAAAGCGCCGGCGCAAGGGCTGCGACTGGATCCTCGCCAACGACGTCTCCCCCGGAAGCGGCATCATGGGTGGAGCGGAGAACGCGGTGTTCCTGATCACGGACGAGGGCGCCGAAACCTGGCCGCGCATGCCGAAAGAGGCGCTCGCCCGCCGTCTCGCCGCGCGCATCGCCGCCACCCTCGCCGCGCGCCCCGGCAATTGACGCGGCTGGGCGAGTGACCTAGGAGGAGAAGACTCCGCGATCGGGTCGCCGGAGGGGTGGCCGAGTGGCTGAAGGCGGCGGTTTGCTAAACCGTTGTACGGGGTAAACCCGTACCGGGGGTTCGAATCCCCCTCCCTCCGCCATCGCAATCCATTGATATTATTGATTTTATCTCTATCCGAGCATCTCTGAAAGCGTCGCGACGTGCCGCCGTTCTTTCGCTTCGGCATTAGGGAAACTCGGAAAACGTCCTTTACGATGCGGTTTTGGTATGATTCTCTGGCTTTGGCCAAGAGGAGTGCCCTGGATGCAGCGCGGTTTTGCCGCGTATGAGGGCTTTTGAAAGCAGCGGAAAATCACGCGCCGGGAAGCGTTTCTGGCGAAGATGGAACGCGTGGTGCCATGGCGCCGGCTCGAAGCGCTGATCGAACCGCACTACCCGCTCGCCGGGAAAGGCCGCAAGCCCTATCCGTTGAGCGCCATGTTGTGGATCCACTTTTTGCAGCACTGGTGTGGGTATTCGGACCCCGGGATGGAGGAAGCGCTGCACGACATCCCCGTGCTGCGCCGCGTCAAGGGGCTGGACGCGGGCGAGAGCCGCATGCCGGACGAGACGACGATCCTGAACTTTCGCCATTTGCTGGAGGCGCATCAATTGGCCGAGAGCCTGTTCCAGGAGGTTGTCTCGCTTTTGACGGACCAAGGCCTGATCTTGCGCGAAGGCACCATCGTGGACGCGACGCTGATTGCCGCGCCGCCCTCGACGAAGAACGAAGCTCGCCAACGCGACCCGGAGATGACGTCGAGCAAGAAGGGCAACCAATGGCATTTTGGGATGAAGGCGCATATCGGCGGTCGAGCATCCATTCCGGGTTCTCAAGCGCCAGTTCGGTTATACGAAGGTGCGGTATTGCGCTGTTCAGACGTTTCCTAAGAGCGTAGCCCGAGCAGTGCCCCCACCCGGGAGGCGCTTCCTTGTCGAGTGTTTCTGGCTGGCCGTGACCCGCAGGTAAAGTTTTGGGTTCATCCGAAGAGCCACACCAGATCAAAACGATCTGGACCCGCGAATGGGTGGTTCTTTAGGCGGGTTGGTGTTAGTATCCACTATCAATCTGATCGGTCATCACGCTCTCAGGCGTTGCCGCCGGCGCGGCATGGGCGAAGCTGCCATAGGCTGCTTCGACGAGGCCGAGATGCGCCCGCATCAGGCGGGCCGCCGCCTCGGCCTCGCCACGTTCGATCGCCTGCGTCACCGCGAGATGCTCAGCATGTGAACGCGGCAGGCGGCCGAGGGTGCGGAACTGTGCTCGGCGATAGGGCATCAGCCGGCGGCGCAGCGCCCGCGCGGTATCGGCCAGCATAGCGTTATGCGCACCGGCATAAATCCGTTCATGAAACGCGATATTGGCTTCGGCGAAGGCCACCGGGTCGCCCGCGCGCACCAGCGCCGCCATGCCGGCGTGGAAGGCGCGGAGATCGCGGCGTTCGCGCGCCGTCATCGCCAGCGCCGATTGCCGGGCGCAGACCGCTTCGATCTCGGCCATGGCGACGAACATTTCCGCGAGCCGTGATGGCGAGACCGTGGTGACGACGGCGCCGCGATAGGGCCGGCGTTCGATCAGCCCGGCGGCGGCGAGCTGGCGCAGCGCCTCGCGCACTGGTGTCCGCGACACCGCGAAACGGGCCGCGACCGCGTGTTCGTCAAGCCGCGTTCCCGCGGGCAGCGCGCCGCTGGTGATGGCGTCGGCGAGCTGATGCGCGAGCTCATAGGCACGGGTCACGGCGGCTTGTGGCGCCATCACTGCTGCCAGGGTGGCGAAAGCCGCGGCGCGCGTCATCGACGCGCGGCGCGATAGGCGCGCCAGCCGCCGAAGGCGGTGATGTCTTCGCCCGCGGCCCCCGCTTCGCAGATGAACCCGAACGCCGGCGCGCCGCCTTCGAGCGCGACCGTGCCGAGCCCGAGGGGCGGCGCGATGCCGGTGAGGAGTGGCGCCAGGGCGGCGCTCGGCAACGCCCAGACCTCGCCCGCGATCTCCGCCCCGCCGACGCCGACCCGCACCAGGCCGGGGCGCGGCATGGCGCCGGGCAGCGCCAGCATGCGATAGCAGGGCGCGGTGTGGCAGGGGCGGCGGAAGCGGCCGCCGAGGCCGACCAGCGTGGCGTTCAGCGCTTCGCCGGCGAGATGGGCGCCGAACACCGCGATCTCGATCTCGGGATGGACGGCGGCGCTCGCCGGCGTCGGCGCGGCCGCCGGCTGGGGCTCGCCGGTCGCCCCGAGGGTGGGAGCGGCGTCGCGGTGCAGCCGTTCGGCGAAGGTGGCGAGCACGCCGTCATGAAACGCGGGGCCGATCAGCGTGACGCCGGCAGGGAAGCCCGCGGGCGAAAACCCGCCCGGGATCGCGATCGCCGCGAGATCGAGAAGATTGGTAAAATTGGTGTAACGGCCGAGTTCGCTGTTGGTCGCGATCGGTTCGGCGGCGATCTCGGCGAGGCTGAAGGCGCCCGACACACTGGGGACGAGCAGGAAGGCGAGGCGCTGCCAGAGCGGTGCCGTCACCTGGCGGAGGGCGGCGAGCCGATGCTGGGCGGCGAAGAGATCGACGGCACTTTCGGCGAACCCGGCGCCGATGATCTCGCGGGTTACCGGGTGTAGCGCCTCCGGGTGATCAGCAAAGATCACGCGGAGGGCGGTGCTGCGCTCGGCAACCCAAGGGCCATAGAGCAGGGCTGCGGCCTCAGCGAAGGGCGCGAAATCGATCTCCTCGGCTTCGCCGCCGGCGGCGACGGCGTCGGCGATCGCCTGCTCGAACACTGTGCGCGAGGACGGATCGCCGCGGAACACCCGCGCCGCCGGCGCCGGCACGCCGAAGCGAAACCGCGCCGGCAGGCGCTGGACGAGGGAAAATCCCGGCGGCGCGGCGCGGCTATAAGGGTCGGCGGCGTCGAACCCGGCGGCGACCGCGAGCACCTGGCGGGCGTCGGCGACGGTGAGCGCGAAGATCGAGACGCAATCGAGCGAGCGGCAGGCGGGGACGACGCCGCGCGTGCTGATCAGCCCGCGGGTCGGCTTGAGGCCGACGAGATTGTTGAAAGCGGCGGGCACGCGGCCGGAGCCGGCGGTATCGGTGCCGAGTGCGAAACTGACCAAGCCGGCGGCGACCGCGACCGCCGAGCCCGAACTCGACCCGCCCGGCGCCATCGCCGGATCGAACGGGTTGCGCGGCGTGCCATAGGGGGAGCGTACGCCCACGAGGCCGGTCGCGAACTGATCGAGGTTGGTCTTGCCGATCAGGATTGCCCCGGCGGCGACGAGGCGCGCGACCACCGGCGCCGACTGCGCGGGCTGATAGGCAAAAGCCGGGCAGGCGGCGGTGGTGGCGAGGCCGGCGGCATCGATATTGTCTTTGACCGCGAACGGGATGCCATAGATCGGCCCGCGCGTCGGCACCGCCTGAGCCGCCAGTGCTTTTGCCTCGGCGCGGAGATCCTCGGCGCTGCGGCGGCTGATCCAGACATGATCGTCACCGGCGGCCTCGATCCTGCACAGGATTTCGTCGATCACCTCGAGCGGTGTCGTCGCGCCGGCGGCGTAGGCGGCGCCGAGCTGCGCGAGATCGAGGCTCAGCGCCATGGCCGTGGCCAGGGGGAGGGTATCGTCATCTGCGTCTCCTTTTGCATCGTGGTCTCCAGGCGCCATCGCCGCCGGTCGGGGAATATAAGCGGGGGAATACAAGAACGAGGCCATTCGCGCGACGCAGGTCACCCCCGGACCGAATCCCTCAGCACCGGCCTCGTCGCACGACGTTTTGCCCGATTCGTGGCATTATACGCGCAAATTTTGTGCAATGTATCCAAGATTGCATACAAGCTGCCGACAGCCGCTGCTGCGCCCTCGGCTTCACCATTTGGCACGGGATTTGAATACCTCCACCCGCTTTGACGTCGTCAAAGCGCGGTCCCGCTTGCCGCGAGGCACTCATGCCGGAGGAAAAGACATGTCTCTCGGTCCCTATTTTTTGCGCCCCGTTGTACGCCCTCTTTCCCGGCGGGCCCTGCTCGCAATGACCAGCGGCCTGGCCGCCGCCCTCGCCCCGGGCCGCCGGGCCGGCGCGGCCGGCACGCTCGAAATCGGCTTCCTCTATGTCGGCGCGCGGGATGATTACGGCTACAACCAGGCCCATGCCGAGGGCGCCGCCGCAGTCAAGAAAATGCCCGGGGTGAAGGTGCTGGAAGAAGAACGCATCCCCGAGACCGTCGATGTCGTCAAATCGATGGACAGCATGATCGAACTGGACGACGCAGCGTTGCTGTTTCCGACCTCATTTGGCTATTATAATCCTTTCGTCCTGCAGGAGGCGAAGAAATATCCGAAGGTGCAATTCCGCCATTGCGGCGGGTTGTGGACCGAGAAAGACCCTAAGAACGCCGGCAGCTATTTCGGCTATATTGATGAGTGCCAGTATCTCTCGGGGATCGTCGCCGGCCATATGAGCAAGACGAAGAAGCTCGGCTTCGTCGCCGCCAAGCCGATCCCGCAGGTCTTGCGCAACATCAATGCCTTTACCCTCGGCGCGCAGCGGGTCGATCCCAAAATCACGACGACGGTGATCTTCACCGGCGACTGGTCGATGCCGGTCAAGGAGGCGGAAGCGACCAACGCACTCGCCGATCAGGGCATCGACGTCGTCACCTGCCATGTCGACAGCCCGAAAGTCACCATCCAGACCGCCGAAGGGCGCGGGCTCTACACCTGCGGCTATCACGTCAACCAGGCGCCACTTGCGCCCAAGGGCTATCTCACCGGCGCGGAATGGAACTGGGCAACGGTCTATCGTAATTTCGTTGCCGAAATGCAGGCGGGCAAACCGCTGCCGAATTTCGTGCGTGGCGGCCTGCGCGAGGGCATCGTCAAAACCTCGCCCTATGGTGCCATGGTGCCGGCGGCGGCACGCGCCGAGGCGGATGCGGTGAAGGCCAAGCTGATCGCCGGCGATTTCGTGATCTTCAAGGGGCCGATTGCCGACAATACCGGCAAGCAGGTGATCGCAGCCGGCGTCGACCACGGCCAGACCGATCTCTGGCTCGAAAAGATGGACTGGCTCGCCGCCGGCGTGATCGGCAAGACCTGACGGCGGCAAGACGGGGCGCGGGCCAGCATGACCTCCCTCACCCTTGTCCTTGGCGTGCAGCCCGGGATGCGGGGCCGCTGGCTTGGCCGGATCGCCGAGGCCTGGGCGCTCCCGCTCCTCGCGCTGACGGTCGCGTTGCTCGCGTTCGGCGCCTTTCTCGCAGCCTGCGGGGTCAACCCGCTGGCGGCGGCGGCGCTGATCTGGCGCGGCGCCTTCGGCACCTGGTTCTCGTGGCAGAACACGCTGCAGAAAGCCTCGCCCTTGCTGCTCACCGGCCTCGCCATGGCGCTCCCGGCGCGGGTCGGCCTCATGGTGATCGGTGGCGAGGGTGCGCTGGTGATCGGCGGCCTCGCCTGCGCGGTGATCGGCCCGACGCTCGCCGGCCTCGCCGGAAGCGCCGGCGGCGCCCTTCTCGCGCAGGCCTTGATGCTCGCGGGCGGCATGGCGGCGGGCGCGCTCTGGCTGATGATCCCGGGCGCGCTGCGCTTCTGGCGCGGCGTCAACGAGACGATTTCTTCGCTCCTCCTCAACACCATCGCCATCGCGGTGATGAACCAGCTCGTCGAGGGGGTGCTGCGCGACCCATTGAGCCTCAACAAACCCTCGACGGTGCCGCTCGCGCCCGGCCTCATGCTCGGTCAGATCCCGGGGCTATCGGTGCATGTAGGCCTTGCTTTCGGGCTGGTTCTCTGCGTTGCCGCCGGCGTTCTCATGCAGCGGACGAGCTTCGGCTTCGCGGCCAGCGTCAATGGCGGCAATCCACGCGCGGCGCAAATGGTCGGGATCGATGTCGGGCGGCTGATCCTGATCGCCTGCGCCCTGGCTGGCGCCAGTGCCGGGCTCGCCGGCGCGGTCGAGGTCGCCGCCGTCCAAGGCAGCGCCACCGCCTCGCTCGCCGCCGGCTACGGCTATAGCGGCATCCTGGTCGCCTTTCTTGCCCGCCACAACCCGTTCGCGATCATTCCGGTCGCCCTCCTTCTCGGCGGGATCGCGGCGAGCGACGGGCTGCTGCAACGCCATCTCGATCTGCCGGACGCGACAGTTGCGGTGCTGCAGGGCTTCGTTTTCATCGCCGTACTCGCCGCCGAGACGTTTTCCGGGCGGCTTCGGCTTCGGTGTCGGCTTTGGCTTCCGCTTCCGCTTTCCCTCAGGGGCGAGCCACGCGATGGCTGATCTCGGCGCAGCCGGCGTTGCCCTCGCGCTGTTCGGCGGCGCCATCCGCGCGAGCACGCCGTTTTTGTTCGTGAGCCTCGGCGAGTGCCTGACCGAATTATCCGGGCGCATCAATCTCGGCCTCGAAGGCACGCTGGTCTGTGGCGCGATGAGCGCTTATGGCGCGGCGTTGCTTTCGGGCTCGCCCTGGCTCGGCGTGCTTGCCGCAGCACTCGTCGGCGCGCTGCTCGGCGCGCTCCACGCCGGGCTCTGCAGCCTCAAGCGTGTGAACGACATCGCGGTCGGCATCGCGCTGATGGTGCTCGGCACTGGGCTTGCGTTCTTTTTCGGCAAACCCTTGATCCAGCCCCGCGCGCCGATGCTGCCGGCGCTGCATGTCTGCCCCACTTGCCAGTTCGCACCGCTTCGCGCCGCCCTCGACATCAACCCGCTGTTCCTGATCGGTGTCGCCCTCGCCTTCGTGCTGCGCTGGGGGCTTGCCAATACACGGCCCGGTCTCGTGCTCCGCACCGTCGGCGACAGCAGCGAGGCGGCGCGCGCGATGGGCTATGCGCCGCTTTGGGTGCGGCTCTGGGCGACGATGGCGGGCGGCGCTCTGGCCGGCATCGGCGGTGCCTTTCTTTCGCTCTATTATCCCGGGTCATGGAATGAGGGGCTCTCCAGTGGCCAGGGGCTGATCGCCGTCGCTCTCGTGATTTTCGCGCGCTGGCGTCCGCTCGCCTGTCTCTTTGCCTCCCTCCTGTTCGGCGCCGCCGGCGCTTTGGGCCCCGCGCTGCAGTCGATCGGCGTGCATCAAGGCACCTATCTCTTCAACGCCGCGCCCTACGCGCTGACGCTCGCGATCATGATCGCAAGCGCCTCACGTCGCGGTACGCGCGTCAGCGCGCCTGGTGAATTGGGTGCGATGCATTGAAGATAAGGAACGGAGCAAAAGCATGAGCGGTCTTGGCGGTCTGAACAAATCCCCCGCCGGCGTCGTCATCGGCCTTGTGCAGCTTGCGCTGCCGGTGGTCGAGACGCCGGCCGATCTCGCAGCGCAGACGCGCCGCATCGTCGCCCTCGTCGGCAAGGCGCGGCGGGCGCTGCCGGGCATGGATATGGTCGTGTTCCCTGAATACGCGCTGCATGGCTTGTCGATGAACACCGCGCCGGCGTTGATGTGTCGGCGCGACGGGCCGGAGGTCGCCGCGTTTCGCGATGCCTGCCGCACCCATCGCATCTGGGGCTGCTTTTCGATCATGGAACACAATCCCGCTGGCAATCCCTGGAACGCCGGTCTCGTCTTCGACCCTGACGGCAACGAAAAGCTTTACTATCGGAAGCTTCACCCCTGGGTGCCGGTCGAACCCTGGGCTCCGGGTGATCTCGGCATCCCCGTATTTACCGGGCCGAACGGCGCGCGCATGGCGCTGATCATCTGCCATGACGGCATGTTCCCGGAGATGGCGCGCGAGGCAGCCTATAAAGGGGCCGAGATCATGCTGCGCACCGCGGGCTATACCGCGCCGATCCGGCATGCCTGGAAAATCACCAATCAAGCCAACGCATTTTGCAATCTCATGTACACCGCGAGCGTCTGTCTTGCCGGCAGTGACGGCACGTTCAATTCGATGGGTGAAGGGATGTTCGTCAATTTCGATGGCCTGCCTCTGGTCGAAGGCAATGGCCGCGCCGATGAGATCATCACCGCCGAATTGCGCCCCGATCTCGTGCGCGAGGCGCGACGCCTCTGGGGCGTCGAGAACAATATCTATCAGTTCGGCCATCGCGGCTATGTCGCCGTCGCCGGTGGCGCGCGGGATTGCCCCTATTCCTACATGGCCGATCTCGCCGCTGGCCGCTATCGCCTGCCCTGGGAAGACGAAATCGCGATCGTCGATGGCACGAGCTGTGGCTTTCCGCCCCCGCCCGCCGCGCGATCCTGAGCGAACGAGGAACTGCGCGATGTCTCTCGCGACCGTTGCCGCCGATCCCTATCCCTGGCCCTATGACGGGACGCTGTCGCCGCAGACGACGGCGCTGATCGTCATCGACATGCAGACCGATTTCTGCGGCATCGGCGGCTATGTCGACAAGATGGGCTACGATCTCTCGCTCACGCGGGCGCCGATCACGCCGATCGCCGCCGTGCTCGCCGCGATGCGCGCGCAGGGATTTGCAATTTTCCACACCCGCGAGGGCCATCGCCCCGACCTCTCCGATCTGCCGGCGAACAAGCGCTGGCGCTCGCAGAGAATCGGCGCCGGGATCGGCGATCCCGGCCCCTGCGGGCGCATTCTGGTGCGCGGCGAGCCGGGCTGGGAGATCATTCCCGAACTCGCGCCGCTCGCCGGCGAGGTGATCATCGACAAGCCGGGCAAGGGCTCGTTCTGCGCGACCGATCTCGAACTCATGCTGCGTGTGCGCGGCCTCACCAATCTCGTTCTTTGTGGCATCACCACCGATGTCTGCGTGCACACGACGATGCGAGAAGCCAATGATCGTGGCTTCGAGTGCCTGATCCTCGCCGATGGAACCGGCGCGACCGATCTCGGCAATCATCTCGCAGCTCTCAAGATGGTGACGATGCAGGGCGGCGTGTTCGGCGCGGTCGCCGACAGTACGGCCCTGCTCGCGGCCCTGGGCGCGACCATGTCATGACGGCATCCGGCGCCGCGTCGCTCGAAGTCGCCGCCATGAGCAAGCGCTTCGGCGCCAATATCGCGCTCGCGGACGTCGATATGCGTGTCCCAGCCGGAACGCTGCACGCGCTGCTCGGCGAGAACGGCGCCGGCAAAAGCACGCTCGTCAAATGCATCATCGGAAGCTACCGCGCCGATCAAGGCGATATCCTGTTCGATGGCCGCGAGGTCGCGATCAACGGACCCCGCGCTGCGCGCGCGCTTGGCCTTGGCATGGTCTATCAGCATTTCACGCTCGTCGGCGGCATGACGGTCGCGGAAAACATGGTGATGGCGCGGCCAAAAATTCCGACGATCGTCAATTGGCGCGCCGAACGGCGAGCCCTTGAGGATTTCATGGCACGGATGCCGTTTCGAGTGCCCCTCGATCGTCGGGTTGCGACGCTTGCCGCCGGTGAGAAACAGAAGGTTGAAATTCTTAAACTTCTTTATCTCGGCTGCCGTTTTCTTATCCTCGATGAACCGACGGCGGTTCTGACGCCAACGGAAGCGGACGAAGTGCTGCGCTTTCTCCGTGATCTCGTTGAGGCGCATAAGCTCACCGTGCTGATGATCACGCACAAATTCCGCGAAGTCACCGCCTATGCCGATGCGGTGACGGTGCTGCGGCGCGGGCGGCTCGCCGGCGCCGGCGCCGTCCGCGATCTGACGCCGGCGGCGATGGCAGCGATGATGGTCGGCACCATGCCGGCGGCAACGCGCACCGATCGCAACACGGCACCATCTCAGGAAACCCGGCTCAAAATCGAAGCTCTTGCCGCCATCCGCGATGATGGGGTCGCGGCACTCGATGGGGTTTCGCTCTCGGTTCGCGCTGGAGAGATCGTTGGCATCGCCGGGGTTTCGGGCAACGGCCAGCGCGAACTGGTCGAAGTACTGGCCGGGCAGCGTCGGGCAGTAGCGGGCGAGATCCGCATCGATGGCCAGCCATTCCGTTTCACGCGTGCAGAAATTCGGCGCTATGGCGTGCGCTGTCTACCGGAAGAGCCGCTGGCCAATGCCGGGGTCGCGCGGATGACGGTTGCCGAAAATCTCGCCCTTCGCGATTTCGATGTGCCGCCTTTCGCCGCCCGCGGCATCTGGCTCGATCGCGCCGCGATGCGTGCCGCAGCGATGCTGCGGATCGAGGACTACAATGTCCGCCCGCCCGATCCCGATCTTCGGCTCGGCGCGCTTTCCGGCGGCAACGTCCAGCGCGCGATCCTGGCGCGCGAGTTGACCGGCGAGGTGCGCGTTCTGATCGTCGCCAATCCCTGTTTCGGGCTCGACTTCACCGCCACGGCGGAAATCCGCGCCCGCCTGATGGCCGCGCGCAACCGTGGCGTCGCGATCTTGCTGGTGAGCGAGGATCTCGATGAAATCCAGGAACTCGCCGACCGCATCCTGGTGATGGCGGGCGGGCGGATCGCTTATGAAAGCAGCGCCGCCGAGGTCGATCTCGCCGCGATCGGCATGGCGATGGCGGCGCATTAGAGCCTGATTTTTTAACATTGTTGTGGTAACATGCCAAGAATGCGGCCTATACCTTCGCGCGACGCGGCGTCACAACCGCGACGGCTCAACCGTCACCTGCTACGCCCTCGCCGAGGCGGTCTGGAATGCTGCCGAAATGCGAAGAGAAGCCCACATCATCCAGTGCGCCCCGACGGCGCGGTTCACCGGTGGAGGGAGGATCCATCCAGGGAGTTGTTGGTAGACCCTGGTAGCTGACGAGCGGCTTGGTCGGGTAACCGGGCGGGCCGAAGCC
>JAJYYH010000019.1 GCA_021801255.1 Pseudomonadota bacterium | reverse complement strand
CCGGCGCGCCCGTGCCACGCCGTCAGCTCAAGACCTACCGGCAAGCTCTGGTCCGCTATCATCTCCACCCGGAAGCGAAATTCCACCACGGCGCCTTCACCGATCGCGGCCCAACCGAGCGGCGGCATCTCCGCGCCATTTCGATTGCTTTGATCGGCAAAGAGGCCAATCGCTGGGAAGAGCAGTTCTTCCTTGGTCTCGACCCGGAAGCCCAAAACGAATACGGCCTTGTCACCGCCGACCGCGAGCGCCTGCGCGACACCATCCGAGAGGCCATCAAGGCAATCGGCATGGGAAAATTTGCCACCATCACGCAATGGTCGCGTCGCCATCTCTGCGACATCCTCGCCGGGCGCAAATCATTGCCGGATGCCGAACTCGCCAGGCTCGCGGCCCGCGCCGGTCAGGTCACAGCAAGCCAATCATCTGCCACAGACATCCTACCGCTCATCCGTCAACGCTGCCAGAATGTCGGCCTACGCCAGTTCGCCAAACGCATCGGTATCGATGACGGGCATCTCTCGCGTATATTGTCCGGCCAGCGTCAACCCACCGGAAAGCTGCTTGCCCGGCTGAGACAAGCAAGCAAAGATGGTGATCTCAATGGCCTCGGCATACCCAATGCGCCCGAACCGCAACCGCGCCGCAAGGCGGCAGCCAGGCAACCAATACCAAACCCACTCTTCACAAGCCCGTGAGTGCTGCCAAATTGGGAGCCGATTTGACGATCGCTATATCCCGTCCAGGGGCAAAGCCCCTGGACTTGCCTTCTTACCACGCACGGCGCGTGCTAGAGGGGCCGGGCGATGGTGGCGCGGGAAAAAACTCGGTTTGTCTGTCAGGCGTGTGGCGCGGTTGCCGCCAAATGGGTGGGGCGATGTGAGGCCTGTGGGGCGTGGAACAGCCTGGTTGAGGAGGTTGCCGCCGCCCGCCCCGCCGCTCTCGGGCGCGCGCCCGCGCCGGGGCGGGGAATCGCGCTGGTCGGGCTGGCTGGCAGCGCGCCGCCGCCGCCGCGCCTTGTCACCGGCATTGCCGAGTTCGATCGCGTGCTCGGCGGTGGGCTGGTGCCGGGCGGCGCGGCCCTGGTCGGCGGCGATCCCGGCATCGGCAAATCGACGCTGATGCTCCAGGCGGCGGCCCGGCTCGCCGCCAGCGGCCAGGAGGTGATTTATATCACCGGCGAGGAGTCGGTCGAGCAGGTGCGGCTGCGCGCCCGCCGGCTCAACCTCGCCGCGGCGCCGCTCGAACTCGCCGCCGCGACCCATCTGCCCGATATCGCCGCGACCCTGGAGAGCCGGCGCGGCGTTGGCCTGGTGGTCATCGATTCGATCCAGACCATGTGGCTCGACAATTTCGATGCCATCCCCGGCACGCTGACCCAGGTGCGCGCCTCCGGCTTCGAGCTGATCCGCCTGGCCAAGAACATCGGCTTTTCCCTGGTTCTGGTGGGGCATGTGACCAAGGATGGTGCCATCGCGGGGCCGCGGGTGCTCGAACACATGGTTGACGCCGTGCTCTATTTCGAAGGCGAGCGCGGCCATCAGTTTCGCATCCTGCGCGGCGTCAAGAACCGCTATGGCGCGACCGATGAAATCGGGGTGTTCGAGATGACCGATCACGGCCTCGCCGAGGTCGCCAATCCTTCGGCGCTGTTCCTTGCCGAGCGGCGCGGCAATGTCGCGGGCTCGGCGGTGTTCGCCGGGATCGAGGGCACCCGCCCGGTGCTGCTCGAGGTGCAGGCGCTGTTGGCGCCCAATGCCGGGGGCGCGCCGCGGCGGGCGGTGATCGGCTGGGATGGCGGGCGGCTCGCCATGCTGCTGGCGGTGCTGGAGGCGCGCTGCGGCCTCAGGCTGGCCGGCAACGACGTCTATCTCAATATCGCCGGCGGCTTGCGCATCAGCGAGCCGGCGGCCGATCTCGCGGTCGCGGCGGCGCTGATTTCAGCGAGCAGCGATACCCCGACGCGGCCCGATCACGTCTATTTCGGCGAGGTCGGGCTTTCCGGGGAGATCCGCCAGGTGGCGCAGGCCGAGGCGCGGCTGCGCGAGGCGGCGAAGCTCGGCTTTGCCGGCGCCTCGCTGCCCCGCCATCTCGCACGCGGGGCAAAGCGGCTGGCCGCGCCGGCCGGGTTGCGGCTCGAGGAGATCGGCCATCTCGGCGATCTGCTGGCGCAGTTCGCGATCGGTTCGGCCCCGCGGGCGAAACCGGCCGAACCGGCGAGATGAGCCCCCGCGCCGCGGTCGCGATCGGCCCGGATCGGCGGGTCACCGGCCGGCTGCCGGCGGCGCTGCTGGCCGGGGCGGCGGAAAGCGGCCCGCCCCGGCTCGCCGTGCTGCTCGATCGCGCGATGATCGGCACGATCGCGCTGCAACCGCGCCCCGAGGCCGCGCCGGCGGCGTTCGATTTCGCCTTCCCCTTGCCAGCGCATCGGCTCGGCTGGCGGCTTGATCTGCTGCGCCTGTCGGACGGCGCAAGCGTGCTGGCGGCGCCGCTGGCGCTCGCCCCGCACCATCGCCTTCGCCTCCTCGCCTTCGGCTGGGGCGAGGGCGAGGCCGGCCGGGTAGTGGCCGGCGCGTTCCGCCTCGCCCTGCCCTATGACCCGGCGCTCCAGGTCGAGATCGCCGCGGGCGAATGGGTGTTCGGGCGTGGTTTTGCTCAGCGCGACGCAGCCGGGCTCTATCGCTTCGCGATCGCCCTCACCCGCCTCGCCCCGCTCGGCGCGCCGAGCCTTCTCACCCCGGTCATCGCCGGCGCCGCGTGCGACGACGTCTCTCTCTCGCTCACCGCGCAGGACATCGGGCTCGCCGGCTATGTCGATCGGTTTATGGAAAACGGCCTTCGCGGCTGGGCGGTCGATCTCGCGCGGCCGGGGCGCGGGCTCAGCGTCCGGCTGCTGGAGGATGGGAGGGAGGTGGCGCGCGCCTCGGCCGATCAGCCGCGCCCCGATCTCGCCGCTTCCGGGATCGGCAACGGCGCCGGCGGTTTTCTGCTGCCCTACACGCCGCGCCCGCTGGCAATGTTCGCGGCACCACCGGCACTCCGCGTGGTGCTCGCCGAGAGCGGGCATGAGCTGGTGGGAAGCCCCCTGCCCGCCCCGGTTCTGCCCGGTTTCGCCGGGCGCTTCGAGCGCATCGAGGAGGGGGTTGCCATCGGCTGGGCGCTCAATCTCGTCGATCCCGCGTCTCCGCTCGAGATCGAGATCGTAAGCGGAGAGGAGGTCATCGCGCGCGGCCCAGCCGATTTGCCCCGCCCGGATGTCGAGGCGGCGGGGCTGGCCGGGCGGCAATGCGGCTTCCGCCTGCCGCTGCCGCTCAATGCCGCGGCACTCACAATGCAACCTTTCGCGGCCCGCCTCGCCGGCAGCGCGGATGTCCTCGCCGGCTCGCCGCAACGCGCCCACGCCAATCCGGCGATCACCGCCTTCATCAAGGGCGCCAACCGCCGCCTCTCCGCGCGGCTCGCGGCCCGGCTCCAGGCCCGGCTCGCGGCCCAAACGGAGGGTTTGCGGCTGTCCCTCGTCATGACCGTCCATAACCCGCGCCCGGAGTGGCTTGCCGAGGCCATCGCCAGCGTGCGCGGCCAGTGGGCGGGGGCATTTGAACTCGTCGTGGTCGATGACGGCTCGACCGATCCGGCGATCGCGCGGCTGCTCGGCGAAGCAGCGGCGGACGATTCCCGCATAAAATTGCGCCGCAACCGCCGTCCGCGCGGCTTCGGCGCGGCCTTCGCGCAGGGCGTGCGGGCCGCGACCGGCACGCATCTGGCGCTGCTCGACCACGACGACGCGCTCACCCCCGATGCCGTCTTCCACCTGCTGGCCGCCGCCGCCGCAAGCCAGGCCGATCTGGTGATCGCCGATGCCGCGCTTGCCGATGAGACGCTCGACAACGTCGCCATGATCATTGCCGATACCGCTTTTTCCCATGACGCCTTCCTCGCCCGGCGCGCCATGTTCCGCCCGTTGCTTTTCACCACCCGCCTCGCCCGCGCCGCCCTGCCCCCCGATCGCGACTGGGCGGGGGCGGAGGAGGCGGAGTTCGTGCTGCGCGCGCTGGAACGCGCCCGCGCCATCGCCCATCTGCCACGCGTGCTCTATCGCAAGCGCCGCCATCTGCTGGGCCGCGCCGCCGCCCTCGGCGCAGTGCGGGAGGAGGCGCGGCGCGCGGCGATCACCCGCCATCTCGCCCGCGCCGGCCTGCCCGCCCGTGTCATGCCGGGCCTGGTGCATGATCAGTGCGCGCTTCATTGGCCCGAGGTCGGGGGCGAGATCCTGGTGGTCATCGCCCGCGACGGCTCGGGCCGCGCCGACGCCTTGGGCGCCAGCCTCGCAGCGAGCGCCGGCGCCCGCCCCTATCGGGTCGTCGAATGCGCCGCCGATCCGGCCGCACGCAATCAGGCGCTGAAACGCGCCGGGCGGGGGGCGCATTTCGTGCTTTTTCTGGATGAAGCGATCGCGCCGCTGGCCGGTGACGACTGGTTCGCCCGACTGGTTACGCTGGCCGCGCGCCCCGGCATTGGCGCCGCCACCCCCCTTCTGCTCACGCCCGACGATCAGGTGCGTGAGATGGGCTGGGTGGTGGGCGGCACGCTGGGGGCGGCGCCGGCGTTTTGCGGCGACGAGGCCTATCTCGCCGGCGGTCCGCGCAACCCCGGCCCCGGCAGGGGGTTGACGGTGACGCGCGACGTGCGCTGCGCCTCCAGCGCCGCGCTGATGCTGCCGCGCGCCGCTTTCGAGACGGTGGGCGGGTTCTCGCCCGCACTGGGTGGGCTCGCTGCTTTCGATTTATGCCTGCGCCTCCGCGCGCGCGGCCTCCGCGTGCTCGCCTGCGGCCTGTTCCCGCTCCGCCACCATGGCGCGCCGCCGGTTGCCCTCGGGCAAGCCGAACTCACGCCGCTCGCCGCGCGCTGGCCCGGCCTGTTTGCGTCACCCGACCCTTTCTACAGCCCGCTTTTCAGCGCGGCGCGGGCCGATTTCCGCCTCACCGAGGATCCCGGCGCCTGCCGCCGTGGCGCCGCGCCGCGCCGCGTCGGCCCTCTCTGGTAACGCGGGTGCCGCGTTGCTGACAAAAGGGTGGCTTTCACTGCCGCGCCGTGTCAAATCGCGGCCATGAGCACGTCATTCCCGAGCGATCTCGAGATCGCGCGCCGCGTCAAACTCCGCCCCATCGCCGAAATCGCCGCCCGCGCCGGCATCCCCGCCGAAGCCCTCGAGCCTTATGGTCGCTACAAGGCGAAAATCGATTTCGACTTCATCGCCAGCCAGGCCGGGCGCCCGGATGGCGCGCTGGTGCTGATGGTGGGCATCAGCCCGACCCCGGCGGGCGAGGGCAAGACCACCACCAGTATCGGGCTCGCCGATGCGCTGAACGCCATCGGCCGGCGCGCCATGATCTGTCTGCGCGAGCCGAGCCTTGGCCCCTGTTTCGGCCAGAAAGGCGGCGCGACGGGGGGCGGACGGGCGCAGATCGCGCCGATGGAGGAGATCAATCTCCACTTCACTGGCGATTTTCACGCCATCACCGCCGCCAACAACCTGCTCGCGGCGATGATCGACAATCATCTCTACTGGGGCAACGAAGCCGGGCTCGATCCGCGCCGCATCACCTGGCGCCGCGCCCTCGACCTCAACGATCGCAGCCTGCGCGGCGTTATCACCGGTCTAGGCGGCATCGCCAATGGCGCGCCGCGCGAGGCCGGGTTCGATATCACGGTGGCCTCCGAGGTGATGGCGGCTTTTTGTCTCGCCGCCGATCGCGCCGATCTGGAAGCGCGCCTCGCCCGCATGGTCATCGGCGCCCGCGCCGATGGCGGCTTCGTCAGCGCCGCCGAAATCAAGGCGCCGGGCGCGATGGCGGTGCTGCTGCGCGACGCCCTGATGCCCAATCTGGTGCAGAGCCTCGAAGGCACGCCGGCGCTGGTGCATGGCGGGCCGTTCGCCAATATCGCCCATGGCTGCAACTCGGTCATTGCGACGCGGCTCGGCTTGAAGCTCGCCGATATCGTCGTCACCGAAGCCGGCTTCGGCGCCGATCTCGGGGGCGAGAAATTCCTCGACATCAAATGCCCCTCGGCCGGCCTCGCGCCCGATTGCGTCGTCATCGTCGGCACGCTGCGCGCGCTCAAGATGCAAGGCGGCACGGCCAAGGCCGATCTTGGCCGCGCGGATGCCGCCGCGGTCGCGCGCGGCACCGCCAATCTGCTCCGCCATGTCGAGAACATGCGGAATTTCGGTCTGCCCGTGGTGGTGGCGCTCAATCATTTCGCGGGCGACGCGGAGGCGGAATATAGGGCGGTCGAGGCGGCGCTGGGCCCGCTCGACGTGCCCGCCATCCGCTGCACCCACTGGGCCGAGGGCGCGTCGGGGGCGGCTGCGCTCGCCGAGGTGGTGGCCGCGACCCTGGCGCGGAAGACCGCGCTGTTCGCGCCGCTCTATGCCCCCGAGATGCCCTTGGTGGAAAAAATCACCACCATCGCCAAGCGCATCTATCACGCCGGGGGCGTGACGTTCGCCGAGTCGGCAAGGAAGCGCCTCGCCACGTTCGAGCGCGCCGGCTTCGGCCATCTGCCGATCTGCATGGCCAAGACGCAATACAGTTTCACCGCCGACCCCACCCAGCTCGGCGCGCCCACCGGCCATATCCTGCCGATCCGCGAGGTCCGCCTCGCCGCCGGGGCGGGGTTCGTCGTGGCGCTGGCCGGCGAGGTCATGACCATGCCCGGCCTGCCACGCCATCCCGCCGCCGAAACCATTCGCCTCGGCCCGGACGGCGCGATCGAGGGGTTGTTCTGAGAGGAGGTATTTTTGTAATTCTGGAGCGTTTGCAGGCCAGGGGCTTTGCCCCTTGAACCCCAGCAAAGGCGGAGCCTTTGCAATCCTTCCCATGATGCGGGTCTGGGGGCGCTGCCCCCAGTGGGTCCAGGGCAAAGCCCTGGTTCCTCCCAAATACCCTTCAGCCGATGACCCGGGGGTCGGTATAACGGAGCGGCGAAATTGGGTCTTGCGTGGCGGGCCGCCATCGCTTATTCCCCCCCCCTCTTGGCCCAAGGGGGCGATCGCCCAACAGGCCGTCTGCTGGTAGGACAGGGGTACGCGATGGACGCACTCAGCCCGCTGGGGATGGTCTCGGACACTCCGAGCAGCAACCAGGATTTTTCTGGCGCCGATCTGGGGCCGAAGGATTATTTCGTCGAGCGCGACGGCGAACGTTTCGCCGGCACGCATCTTCTGGTCGATCTCTGGGGCGCGCATCATCTGTGCGATCCCAAATCGATCGAGCGGGCGCTGTGCGCCGCCGCCGAGGCCGCCGACGCCACCATCCTGCACAGCCATTTCCATCATTTCTCGCCCAATGGCGGGGTTTCCGGGGTGGTCGTGCTGGCCGAAAGCCATATCTCCATCCACACTTGGCCGGAGCGCGATTTTGCCGCGATCGATATTTTCATGTGCGGCAAATGCGATCCCTATCGCTCGGTGCCGGTGCTGCGCGCCGCCTTCCGCCCGACGCGCGTCGATCTCGACGAGCGCCGCCGCGGCATTCTGCGCTGACCATGAGCGCCGATGTCTGGTTGAACGAGACGCTCTATCCCGATTGGGGACAGCGCTTCCGCGTCGTGCGCGAACTCGCGCGCGTCAAAAGCGCTTTTCAGGACATCATGATTTTCGAGAGTGCGAGGCACGGCCGGGTCATGCTGCTCGACGGCGTGGTGCAGATCACCGAGGCCGATGAGTTCGTCTATCAGGAAATGATCGCCCATGTGCCGCTGCTCGCCCACGGCGCGGCGGGGCGGGTTTTGATCATCGGCGCCGGCGATGGCGGGGTGCTACGCCGGGTGTTGAGCCATCGCGGCGTGGCGCGCGCGGTGATGGTGGAGATCGATGGCGAGGTCATCCGTCTCGCCAGGGAATTTCTCCCCGACATCGCTGGCGACGCCTGGAATGATCGTCGCGCCGAGGTCATCGTGGGCGACGGCATCGACTACGTCGCGCGGGCGGCGGATGGTTCGTTCGATGTCATCATCGTCGATTCCACCGATCCGATCGGCGTTGGCGAGGTGCTGTTCACCGATTCCTTTTACCGTCATTGCGCGCGCATCCTGACGCCCTGTGGCATTGTCGTGAACCAGTGCGGCGTGCCCTTCATGCAGCAAGACGAATTGCGCGAGACGAGTGCGCGCCGCGCCCGGTTCTTCCCCCATGTCAGCGCCTATCTCGCCGCCGTGCCGACCTATGCGGGCGGTTTCATGACACTCGGCTTCGCCGCCAAAGCGGCCGGGCTCGCCGACCTCGCGCCGACGGAACTGCGCGTGCGCGCCGAGACGGCGGGCATCCTCGGGACCACGCGCTACTGGAGCCCGGAAATCCACGCCGCCTCGTTCCAGCTGCCCCCGTTCATCGCTGCGTGTTTGCCGGAGAGCGCTTCGGGCTAATACCAGCGGCTGCAAGGTTGGTATTATAGATCGCACTGGCTTCCTTGTAGGACAAGCAGTAGTAGTCCGCGAGATTGCGAGGCAAGAACGTGAGGTCGTTTTCGTTGGCCTCTCTTTCCACGACGTGGCGGTGATAAAAGATGACTGCCTTGAGAGCACAATCGAAGCATGGAATATTCATGACCCGCAAGTCGTCTAAATGAGCAACGAATTTGTCACGATAGTCACGCATTTCCTTTATGTAGCCAGAAAATTTTCCCCCAGATGCATTAAGGCAACGAAGGAGCTTCTTTTCGAAGCAAACGGGATCGCTCACGGCTTTTCTCCATGAGTGATTCCCTTTGGGTTCCGCAAAAAGCTTACACCATTCAAGCGTGACCAGATCGAGGAAGTTACCGCTGACTGTCTTCCAAAACTCTGGGCTTCTCTCATTTATCATTGTGCGACCCGCGCGATAATATGCAAGGTTTCGCGCAAAATGTGCACAGACGATAACAACGCGGCGTAAGCGTTCTCTTTTTTCCATCATAGCGATCCCATTCCTCAGTTCTCGATTTTCCCTATGAATTTCTTAATATTATTGCTCGCCCGTTTGTTGCCTGCCACAATATTCTATTCGGCCGCCGCGCTAGCGTTGTAGCACCCCGCTTACTTTTTCTTTACAGGAAGGCGCACGCTCCCTAAGCTCTGTCGTGGTGGTGGCCGGGAAAAGAAGCCATGGATATCAACCTTGAATTCGACCCCAGTGTCGCCACCGCGCCGGCCGCCTTCAAGGTCGCGCTGACCGCGGCGGCGGATTATCTTGATGCCCTGATCACCGACCCGATCACCGTGAATATCGCGGTGGGCTGGGGCGAGTATGACGGCACGCCGATCACCGGCTATGACAGCCTGGGCGGAACTTCCTCCGGTCCGCTGCTGAGCTACACTCAACTGATCGCGCTTCTCAAGGATAATGTCAGTTCGCCGACCGATGCCGCCGCCATTGCCGATCTTCCCAAAACCAACCCAGCCGGGAGCAGCGATTTCCTGATTTCCCCGGCCGAGGAAAAAGCCTGGGGATTGCTCCCGGCCAGGAGCAGCGAGATCGACGGCTATGTCGGTTTCAGCAGCACCTATCCCGATTACAATTACAGCACGACCGACCGCGCGGTGCCCAACGAGGCCGATTTCATCGGCATCGCCGAGCATGAACTGACCCACGCGCTCGGGCGTTTTTCGGGCGTCGTTGCCCCACCCGACACGGCTGGTTATTACAGCGTGCTTGATCTTTTCCGCTATGCCGCACCCGGCAGCGCGGAATTGGTGGGTGGCGCGCCGGCCTATTTCTCGATCAATGACGGCACGACCGACCTCAACAATTTCGCGACCGCGAGCGACTATTCCGATTGGGCACCCTCCGCCGGACCTGACTCTTTCGACGCCACCACCATGCTCGGCGTGGAAAATCCGGTCACACCGGTTGATGTCACGGAACTCAACGTCCTCGGCTTCGCGGTTGCCTGCTTTGCGCGCGGCACGCGCATTCGCACGAAGCGGGGGGAGATTGCCGTCGAGGCGCTGGCGGTGGGCGATGAGGTGGTGGTGCGGGGCGGCGGCGCGCGGCCGGTGCGCTGGGTCGGGCGGCGGCGGATCGATCTCACCCGTCATCCCCGCCCCGAGACGGTGTGCCCGATCCATATCCTGCCCGATGCCCTTGCCCCCGGCGTGCCGGGGCGGGGGTTGTGGGTCTCGCCGGGGCACGCGCTCTATATCGAGGGGGCGCTGATCCCGGCGGAGTTTCTCGTCAACGGCGCAACGATTATCCGCGAGCGGGTCGAGCGGGTCGAGTATTTCCACGTCGAGCTTGACCAGCACGCGGTGCTGTTTTCGGAGAATCTGCCCTCGGAGAGCTATCTCGACACCGGCAACCGCGGGGCCTTCGAGAATGCCGGGGCGCTGGCGCTGCATCCCGATTTTTCCCCCCGCCACTGGAGCGCGACCTGCGTGCCGCTGGTGCTGGGCGGGGAGCGGCTGTTCGCCGCGCGGCGGCAGCTGCTCGGCCGGGTTGCCGAACTCGGTTATGGCGCATCGGAAGACGCCGATCTGCACGTGCGCGTGGCCGGGCGGCGGAGCGAGGCGGTGCGGCGCGCGGGCGGCTGGCATTGCTTCCTGCTCCCCGCCGGGGCGCGCGAGGCGCGCATCCTCTCGCGCCCCGGCGTGCCGGCGGGGCGCGATCCCGAGACGATGGATTGTCGCACGCTCGGGGCGCAGATCGCGGCGATTTTCCTCAACGAGACGCTGGTGCCGCTGGACAGCCCCTGCCTGCGCGCCGGCTTCTACCCGATCGAGCAGGAGGGCGCCGATGCCTGGCGCTGGAGCGACGGAGAAGGCCTGCTCGCCCTCCCCGCTTGCACCGAACCCACCGCGCTGCGGCTGCGAATCGCCAACATGCTCACCGGCTGGCAGCGTCCCGGTCGGGAAATTTTATCAGCCAGGCATGGCCTCGCGCGCTGATCGGATCACGGCACCGGCGAAGCCCGGCAGCCATTCCCTAGCCTCACGGCGCGAGCCATTTCGCGAGAATGGCGAGCAGCAGCAGGGCCACGATGTTAGTGATCTTGATCATCGGGTTCACCGCCGGCCCGGCGGTGTCCTTGTAGGGGTCGCCCACGGTATCGCCGGTGACGGCGGCCTTGTGGGCCTCCGAGCCCTTGCCGCCGAAATGGCCCTCCTCGATGTATTTCTTGGCGTTGTCCCAGGCCCCACCACCCGAGGTCATGGAGATCGCAACGAAGAGGCCGGTGACGATGGTGCCAAGCAGCATCGCGCCGAGCGCGCTGAACCCCGCGGCGCGGCCGCCGATCGCGTCGATGACAAAAAACAGCACGATCGGCGCCAGCACCGGCAGCAGCGAGGGGAGGATCATTTCACGAATGGCAGCGCGCGTCAGCAGATCGACGGCGCGGCCATACTCCGGCCGTGCCGTGCCCGCCATGATGCCGGGAATTTCGTGAAACTGCCGCCGCACCTCAACCACAACCGCGCTCGCCGCGCGCCCGACCGCGGTCATGCCCATCGCGCCGAACAGGTAGGGCAGCAGCCCGCCGATGAAGAGGCCGACCACGACATAGGGGTCTTGCAGAGCGAAATGGATATCGAGGGTTGGAAAATAATGCTTGAGATCCTGCGAATAGGCCGCGAACAGCACCAGCGAGGCGAGCCCCGCCGAGCCGATCGCATAGCCCTTGGTGACTGCCTTGGTGGTGTTGCCGACGGCATCCAGCGCATCGGTGGTGACACGGACCTCTTTCGGCAGATCCGCCATCTCGGCGATGCCGCCGGCATTGTCGGTGACCGGGCCATAGGCGTCGAGGGCCACGATCATGCCGGCCAGCGCCAGCATGGTGGTCGCGGCGATGGCGATGCCGAAAAGACCGGCGGTGATCGAGGCGCAGATGATGCCGGCCGAAATCACAATCACCGGCAAAGCGGTTGCCTCCATCGAGATCGCGAGGCCCTGGATGACATTGGTGCCGTGCCCGGTGGTCGAGCTTTGCGCGATGCTGCGCACCGGGCGGTATTCGGTCGAGGTGTAGTATTCGGTGATCCACACCAGAAGCCCGGTGACCGCAAGCCCGATCAGCGTGCAGATGAAGAGATCGAAGCCGGTGACGGAAAACCCGGCCGAAGTCGGGATTTTTGTCGAGAATCCGATCCAGAGCGCGATGACGATGGCGATCGCCACCACCGAGAGCCCGCCGGTGACGATCAGGCCACGGTAGAGCGCGCCCATGATATTGCCGTTCGCCCCGAGCTTGACGAAATAGGTGCCGACCACCGAGGTCGCGATGCACACGCCGCCGATCAGGAGCGGCAGGAAAAGCAATTTGTCGCGCACCGGCGGCACGAAATAGATCGCCGCAAGCAGCATGGTGGCGACCACGGTGACGACATAGGTCTCGAAGAGGTCGGCCGCCATGCCAGCGCAATCGCCGACATTGTCGCCGACGTTATCGGCGATGACGGCGGGGTTGCGCGGGTCATCCTCGGGAATGCCGGCCTCTAGCTTGCCCACGAGATCAGCCCCGACATCGGCGCCCTTGGTGAAGATGCCGCCGCCGAGACGGGCAAAGATCGAAATCAGCGAGGCGCCGAAGGAGAGCGCCACCATCGCCTCCAGCACCGGACGCAGATCATCGCCCGCCATGCCGTGGCGCAGGATGAGATAATAGATCGTCACGCCCAGCAATCCCAAACCGACCACCAGCATCCCGGTAATCGCCCCCGACCGGAAGGCGAGCGAAAGCCCGGCGGCGAGCCCGCTTTTCGCCGCTTCCGCAGTGCGCACATTGGCGCGCACCGAAACATTCATGCCGACATAGCCGGCCGTGCCCGAAAGTACCGCGCCGATCAGGAACCCGATCGCGACGTGCAGGCCAAGGGTGATCGCGAGCAGGATCATGATGACCAGCCCGGCGCCGGCGATGGTGGTATATTGCCGGTTGAGATAGGCCCGCGCACCTTCCTGCACGGCGCCGGCGATCTCCTGCATGCGCGCGGTGCCGGGGCTTGCCGCGAGCACGTGGCGGGCGGTGGACCAGCCATAGGCGATGGCCAGCGCGCCACAGGCAATGACGATGATTTCGGCCAAGAGCATCCGGGGCATTTCCTTGTCAGATGATCCGGGATTTCGCACCCGGGGAGAGAGAGATTGCGCCGTCATTGCCCCCTCTGGCGCGAATGGCCATGCCAGGGGCAAAACATACATGCCAGAACGACCGTCGGCTTGGAAGCCCTCCCCCGCCGGAATTCGGCGCGCGGAACCCTCCCGCGTAGGATCGGTTCCTCGCCTATTAACAGACCACGCCAGATGGTGCTGAATAGGGGGCTCGATCCCCTGCCCGGCCCAGAAGTCAGGCGCTTCCGGGCCGGGGACAGTGGCTGAGGAAGGAACGTCGTCATGTCGGATGAAATGATCATTCCGGTAAAGCCGGAAATCGCGCGCCAGGCCCATCTCGACGCCGCCGCCTATCGCGCGCACGCCGAACGCGCGGCGCACGACCCGGCGGGTTACTGGGCCGAGCAGGCCCGGCGCATTCCCTGGATCAAGCCGCCGACGCGGATCAAGAATACCTCGTTTGCTGGCGACGTCACGATCAAGTGGTTCGAGGATGGCGTGCTCAACGCCGCCGCCTGCTGTCTCGATGCCCACCTCGCGACGCGCGGCGATCAGGTGGCGATCCTCTGGGAGGGCGACGATCCGGGGATGCACAAAACCATCACCTATCGCGCCCTGCACGCGGAAGTCTGCCAGCTCGCCAATGCCCTGAAAACCCTCGGCGTCAAGAAAGGCGACCGGGTGACGATCTATCTGCCGATGGTCATCGAGGCGGCCGTCGCGATGCTCGCCTGTGCCCGCATCGGCGCCATCCATTCGGTGGTGTTTGGCGGCTTCTCGCCCGACAGCCTGGCCGGGCGGCTCAACGATTGCGGCTCGCGCGTGCTCATCACCGCCGATGAGGGCCGGCGCGGCGGGCGGCGCGTGGCGCTCAAGGCAAATGCCGACGTGGCGCTGCAATCCTGCCCCGAGGTCGAGCATGTCGTGGTGGTCGCGGTGACCGGGGCCGACGTGCCGATGCGGGAAGGGCGCGATCACGACTATGCCGCCCTGCTTGCCGCGGCCCGGCCTGACTGCCCGGCCGAACCGATGGGGGCAGAGGACCCGCTGTTCATCCTCTACACCTCGGGCAGCACCGGCCAGCCCAAGGGCGTTTTGCACACCACCGGCGGCTATCTCGTCTGGGCCGCCTACACCCATGATCTGGTGTTCGACTATCACCCCGGCGAAATCTACTGGTGCACCGCCGATATCGGCTGGGTCACCGGCCACACCTATATCGTCTATGGCCCGCTCGCCAATGGCGCGACCACCGTGATGTTCGAGGGGGTGCCCAATTATCCCGATGCCGGGCGGTTCTGGCAGGTCATCGACAAGCACCAGGTCAATATTTTCTACACCGCGCCGACCGCGATCCGCGCCCTGATGCGCGAAGGCGAGGCGCCGGTCAGGCGCGCTTCGCGGCGTAGCCTGCGTATCCTCGGCAGCGTCGGCGAGCCAATCAACCCGGAGGCGTGGCTGTGGTATTACCGTGTGGTCGGCGAGGAGCGCTGCCCGATCGTCGATACCTGGTGGCAGACCGAAACCGGGGGCATTCTGATCAGCCCGCTGCCCGGCGCCATCGCCCAGAAGCCGGGCTCGGCGACGCTGCCGCTGCCCGGCGTCAAGCCGGTGCTGGTCGATGCCGAGGGCCATGTGCTCGAAGGCGCGGCGACGGGCAATCTCTGCCTCGCCGATAGCTGGCCGGGGCAGATGCGCACGGTGTTCGGCGATCATCCACGCTTTGTGCAGACCTATTTCAGCACCTATCCTGGCCTCTATTTCACCGGCGACGGGGCGCGGCGCGATGCCGATGGCTATTACTGGATCACCGGACGGGTCGATGACGTGATCAATGTCTCGGGCCACCGCCTCGGCACCGCCGAGGTCGAAAGCGCGCTGGTTGCCCATGCCAAGGTGGCGGAGGCGGCGGTGGTAGGTTTTCCCCATGATATCAAGGGACAGGGCATCTATGCCTATGTCACGCTGAAAACCGGCGAGGAGCCGAGCGAGGCGCTCAAGCGCGAGTTGATCGCCTGGGTGCGCCAGGAGATCGGCCCGATCGCGACGCCGGATGCCATCCAGTGGGCGCCCGGCCTGCCCAAGACGCGGAGCGGCAAGATCATGCGCCGGATTCTCCGCAAGATCGCCGCCAGCGAGATCGACAGTCTCGGCGATACCTCGACGCTCGCCGATCCGGTGGTGGTGGAGGATCTCGTGCGCAATCGCTCGGCCTGAAAGACAACGCCCGTGAGTGCAGCGCCCGGGCGCGGCCGGTGGCGTTATTACCCCGCCCGCGCCGCCGTGCTCGGCGGGTTGCTGCTCGGCGGCGGCCAGGCGCCGGTGCCGGCGCCCGCGCCGGCCCCCACCCCGGCGCCAGCAGTCACCGTCCGCCATCTCGCGCCGGGCGAGGCGGCTGGCGTGCTCGGCGCCGAAGTGGTCAGCGCCAAGGGCGAACAACTCGGCCGGATCATCGATGTGCTGGTCGATCAGCGGGGCCACCCGCGCGCCGCGGTGATCGATTTCGGCGGCTATATGGGGATCGGCAACCGCAAGATCGCGGTGGACTGGAAAAGCCTGCATTTCGCCGCCGGCAAGCCCAATAGCCCGGTCATGCTCGATCTCACCGCCGATCAGATCAAGGCGACGCCAGATTACAAAGAAGGCGCCAGCAATCCGGCGGCGGTCGCGGCGCCGAAGCCCGCCGCCACCTCGCCTCCCGCCCCTCCCCCATCGCCCGCCGCCCCATCGCCCGCCGCCCCGCCGCCCGCCGCCCCGCCGCCTGCCACGCCGCCCGCGCAGCCCTGACCGCCCGCCATGGCACCCCGGCGCCCGCATTCTCCGGCCGGT
This sequence comes from Pseudomonadota bacterium, assembly GCA_021801255.1. GTDB lineage: Bacteria > Pseudomonadota > Alphaproteobacteria > Acetobacterales > Acetobacteraceae > Acidibrevibacterium. The sequence continues at coordinate 7,670 of JAJYYH010000019.1, read as the reverse complement.
GCCCGCTCAGGCGGCTACGCGCTCGATCTGATCAATTTTCTCCAGGCGTCTGTGCAATCGGGCTTCGGGCCGTTCATCGTGGTCTATCTCACCGCCGCGCGCTGGACGCAGAAGGATATCGGCTTCGTCCTCTCGGTCGGCACCATCGCCCTGATGGCAAGCCAGGTGCCGGCCGGCGCGCTGATCGATGCCATGCGCAGCCGCCGCTTCGCCCTCGCACTGGCGACCGTCGGGCTGATGCTAGGCGCGGCGCTGATGGCGGTGGCGCCGAGCCTGCCGGAAGTGCTGCTCTCGCAGATCCTGCACAGTTTCGCGACCTCGATGAGTGTGCCGGCGATCGCCGCCCTCAGCATTGCGATCGTCGGCGAGCGCGAGATCGGCGAGCGCATGGGGCGCAATGCCCGTTGGGGCTCGATCGGCAATGGGCTAGCCGCCGGCGCGATGGGGGCGGTCGGCTATTATATTTCCTATCGCTCGGTGTTCGTGCTCGCCGCCTGCCTCAGCCTGCCGGCGATCGCGGCGCTGGCGCTTTTGCCGGCGGCCACACCGCATCAGGTGCATCGCGCCCGCCGCGCCGAGAGCACGCCGCTTAACCAGGTACTGCTCGACCGCAGGCTGCTTGCCTATGCCGCCTGCGCGGTATTTTTCCAACTCTCCAACGCCGCCATGCTGCAGCTCGTGGGCGCCGAGATGACACGGCGCTCGGGCACGCGGGCGAGCCTGATCATCGCCGCCGCGATCGTCGTGCCGCAGGTCGTGGTGGCGCTGTTCTCGCCCCTCACCGGCCGCCTCGCCGGGGTCTGGGGGCGAAAAATTCTGCTGGTCTTGGGCTTCGCCGCCCTACCGTTGCGCGCCCTAGCCTTCGCTATCGTCGCGACACCTGGGCTGGTGCTCGTGCTCCAGATACTCGATGGCGTCGCCGGCACCGCCTATGGCGTGCTGACGCCGCTGATCGTCGCCGATTTGAGCCACCGCTCCGGCCGCTTCAACGTCGCCATGGGGGTGGTCGGGCTGGCCGGCGGGATCGGCGCGGCCCTCAGTACCTATTTTGCCGGCGTCATCGCCGATGATTTCGGCACCAGGGCGGCTTTTCTCGGTCTCGCCGCGTCAGGCGCCGTGGCCACGCTGCTCGCCCTGCTGGTGATGCCGGAGACAGGGGTGCCGGAGCGCCGACTGAAGCCGCCGCCGCTCTACCCGGTGGGGGCCTGAAGGCGGCGGGGATCAGAGACTGCCGAGCAGAGCGGCGGTGTCGGCCATGCGGTTGGAAAACCCCCATTCGTTATCGTACCAGCCCATGACCCGGGCCAGCGCGCCATCGACCACGCAGGTCTGCGTCGCATCGAAGCTGCACGAGGCCGCGACGTGGTTGAAATCGACACTCACCAGTTTTTCGGTGTTGTAGCCGATGATGCCCTTCATCGCGCCCTCGGATGCGGCGCGGAAGGCCGCGTTGATCGCCGCGACATCGGCGGCGCGGGCGAGGTTCACGTCAAGCGAGACCAGCGAGACATTGGGGGTGGGCACGCGGATCGCCGTGCCGTCGAGCCGGCCCTTGAGCTCGGGGATCACGAGGCCGATGGCGCGCGCCGCTCCGGTGGTGGTCGGGATGATCGAGACCGCCGCCGCCCGCGCCCGATGCAGATCCTTGTGCAGCGTATCAACGGTGCGCTGATCGCCGGTATAGGAATGGATGGTCACCATGTAGCCGCGCAGGATGCCGAAGGCGTCGTGCAGCACCTTGGCCATCGGCGCGAGGCAGTTGGTGGTGCAGGAGGCATTCGAGACCACCGTCATCGCCGGCGTCAGGGTCTGATGATTGACGCCATAGACGATGGTGGCGTCCACGCCATCGGCCGGCGCCGAGATCAGCACCTTGCGGGCGCCGGCGCCGAGGAGCTGTGCCGCCGCCTCGCGCGTGGTGAAATGCCCGGTGCACTCCATCGCCACATCGACGCCGGAATAGGGCAGTTTCGCCGGATCGCGCTCGGCCGAGACCCGGATCGGCCCCCATTCGCGCCCGCCCTGGCGGATCCGCAGCACATCGCCCGCGACCGTCACCTCACCGGGAAAGCGGCCATGCACGCTGTCATAGCGAAACAGATGGGCGTTGGCCTCGGGGCTGCCGAGATCGTTGATCGCAACCGGGGTGAGATCGTCGCGGCCACTTTCGACGATGGCGCGCAGCACCAGCCGCCCGATGCGCCCAAACCCGTTGATCGCAACCTTCGTCGCCATGGGGGAAAAAACCTTTCTTGAACGAGACGTCCCTCAGCCTTTGTCTAGCCGCTTGCGCACGGCCCCGGCAAGAGCCTCGGCGGTGATGCCGAAATGGCGATAGAGATCCTCGGCCGGCGCCGAGGCACCGAAGCCGGTCATGCCGATGAAGACGCCGTCCGGCCCCAGCCAGCGCTCCCAGCCGAACCCCGCGGCGGCTTCCATGCCGAAACGCGGCGCGCTGCCGAGGACGGCGTTTTGATACGCCGGGTCTTGCTGGGCGAAAAGCTCCCAGCAGGGCAGCGAGACCACGGCGGTGGCGATGCCCTCGGCGGCGAGCAGGGCGCGCGCCGCCATGGCGATCGTCACCTCGGAGCCCGAGGCGATCAGCGTCGCCTGACGCGCGCCTTCCGCCTCGGCGAGCACATAGGCGCCGCGCGCCGAGCGGTTTTCCGCGCTATCGCCGCGCCAGGTCGGCAGGCTCTGGCGGCTCAGCACGAGGATGCTCGGGCCGTCACTCCGGCGCAGCGCAAGCTCCCAGGCCTCCGCCGTCTCGATGGTATCGGCCGGGCGCAGCACCAGCAGATTGGGCATGGCGCGCAGGCTCGCGAGCTGCTCGACGGGCTGATGCGTCGGCCCATCCTCGCCGAGCCCGATACTGTCATGCGTCAGGACATAGATCACCCGCTGGTGCATCAGCGCCGAAAGCCGCAAGGCGGGACGGAGATAGTCGCTGAAGATGAAGAACGTGCCGCCATAGGGAATGAGGCCGCCCGAGAGTGCCATGCCGTTCATCGCCGCCGCCATGGCGTGCTCGCGAATGCCGAAATGGAGGTAGCGGCCGGCGAAATTGCCCGGCGTGACCTCGCTCATGCCCTTGACCTCGGTGAGGTTGGAGCCGGTGAGATCGGCCGAGCCGCCGATCAGCTCGGGGATCGCCGGGAGCAGCGCCTCAAGGACTTTCTGCCCCGACTGGCGGGTGGCGAGTTTCGGCCTGGTCGCCACGATCTCGGCCTTGAGCGCGGCGAGCCTTTCCTGCCAGTTCTCCGGCAGCCGCCCGGCCAGCACGCGCTCGAACTCGCCGCGCTGGGGGTGCCTGGTCGCGCGTTTGAGCCAGGCGCGCCGCGCCGGGGCGCCGCGGCCGCCGGCGGCGGCCCAGGGCGCGGCGATATCCTCGGGGATGGTGAAGGGGGGCGCGGTCCAGCCGAGCAGCGCCTTGGCGGCGGCGGCCTCGTCGGGGCCAAGCGGCGCGCCATGCACGGCGGCGGTGCCGGCCTTGTGCGGCGCGCCGAAGCCGATGATGGTGCGGCAGGCGATCAGCGTCGGCTTCTTCGAGCGCACCGCGAACGAGAGCGCAGCGCCGATCTGCGCCGGATCGTGCCCGTCGATGCGCTTCACCGCCCAGCCATAGGCGGCGAAACGCTTGAGCGCGTCGTCGCTATTGGCGAGCGAGGTGGCGCCGTCGATCGAGATGTGGTTGTCGTCGTAGAGCACGGTGAGTTTGTCGAGGCGGAGATGGCCGGCGAGCGAGGCCGCCTCGTGGCTGATCCCCTCCATCAGGTCGCCGTCGGAGGCGATCACCCAGGTGCGGTGATCGACCAGGCTGCGGCCGAAGCGCGCCGCCAGCATCCGCTCGCCGAGCGCCATGCCAACGGCGGTCGCGATGCCCTGGCCGAGCGGGCCGGTGGTGGTCTCGATCGCCGGATGGGCGCCGTATTCGGGATGGCCGGCGGCCGCCGAGTCGAGCTGGCGGAAGCGCTCCAGAACCTCGATCCCCATGCCGGCATGGCCGGTGAGATGGAGCAGCCCGTAAAGCAGCATCGAGCCGTGGCCCGCCGAGAGCACGAAGCGGTCGCGATCGGGCCAGCGCGGATCGGCGGCGTCGAATTTCAGGAACCGCGTCCACAGCACCGTCGCCACGTCGGCCATGCCCATCGGCAGGCCGGGATGGCCGGACCGGGCGCGCTCCACCGCGTCGATGGCGAGCGCGCGCAGGGCATTGGCGAGGCGCCGCTCGGGGGTGGCGGGACGGGCGAGGATCTCGGCCTGGCGCGCAAGCGCGGCGGCGGCCGGGGAAGCGTCTGCCTGGGTTGCCATGCCCAAGGCTATAAAAGCCCGCCTTGGATCAGACAAGAGCCAGGCGCTGCCCCCCTCTCCCCGTTGGAACCCACTGGGGGCAGCGCCCCCAGACCCGCATCATGGGAGGGATTGCAAAGGCTCCGCCTTTGCTCGGGTCCAGGGGTGAAACCCCTGGCCTTATACACGCTCCTTCCCCCGATTGCCCTGCGAGCCGGGGTTTGTCGGGGTGGTCGGCAGCCGCTATGAGAGCATGAGAGGCCATCCCAGAGCCAATTCACCATGAGTCAGCTCGCGCGCTTGCTCCATTGGATCGATGCCCACAATGGCGCAGCGACCGCGATTGCGACCATTTTCATAGCTCTCTTCACAATCGTCTTAGCCTGGGTCTCCTGGCGTCAAGCGCGGCTCATTGGCCGCCAGATCGAACTCGCCCGCGAAGAATTTCGGGCCACGCACCGGCCAAAACTCGTGATTCGCGCCTGCAAGATCAGGCTGAAAGACATGACCGGCGACCATATGGTTCCCTGCCAAATGACCTTCCACAATGAAGGCGTTTCTCCAGCCCATATCCGAGAAATCGGAATTCGGGTATGGGAAGGGGACTATCCATGGACTAGCGGAGCGCAAGAGATTTACTTCAAGACTGAGAAAAGAGCCGACGTTTTGCGGTCCGGGGAGGATATGACTTTTTGGACCGGCAAGGATTTCAACACGGATAGGATCCAAACAACGAATTGGTTTTTCGCTGGCTATATCAAGTATTCCGACCTTCCAGAAGGCGGCACGATTCGCAAGGTCGGCTTTATCCGAAAATGGAGAGGTCAACTCGATGTGCCATTACCTGACCATAAGTGGGAGAAGTTTGATAACGAGGAATATGAGTACCCGGGTTAGCACTCCAACCGTGGCAAACCTCGCCTGCGACCCTGGTTTTCTTGTCCAAAACGGCGAATCATTTGGTGGAAGCAAATTAGGATCCTCGCCGCGTCAGGGATAAATTTGTCGCCATGGACGGGGAAAGCTATAGAGGCGCGATGAAACCGCCGCACCGTCCGCATTCGGGCAAGAACCGCGATTCCAGGCCCTCCCGTGGCGCGCCTCCCCGTGGCACGCAGGGTGAAACGCCGGGCAGCGAGCGCCGATTCCCGCCGGCGAAGCCCTTCGCGCAGCCCACTAGGCCGGCGCCGGAAGGGCACCCGTTCCGCCCCGCGCGTCCCCCCGCCCCGCGCCCCGAGGAGCCGCCGCGCGGCACGCTCTGGCTGGTGGGTCCGCATGCCGTCGCCGCCGCGCTGGCCAACCCGGCGCGGCGGCTGCGCCGGCTACTGCTGACCGAGGAAGCCGAGGCGGCGCTGGCGCTACGCCTGCCGCCGCCCTGGCCACTCGCCCCCGAGCGCGTGGAGCGCGCCCGGCTGGAACAATTGCTCGGGCCCGAGGGCGCGCATCAGGGTATCGCCCTGCTCGCCGACCCGCTGGCGCCGCCGCCGCTGGCGAGCGTGCTCGAGCGCCCCGGCCCGGCGCTGGTGCTCGATCAGGTCGCCGATCCGCGCAATATCGGCGCCATCCTGCGCTCGGCCGCGGCCTTTGGCGCGGCCTTCGTGGTCGTCCAGGAGCGCCATGCCCCGGCCGAGACCGGCACCATGGCCAAGGCCGCCGCCGGCGCGCTGGAACGCGTGCCGCTGCTGCGCGCGGTCAACATTTCGCGTACCCTGGTCGCGCTGAAAGCCGCCGGGCTGTGGGCGGTCGGGCTCGACGCCGCTGGCCCGGCGCTCTCCGGCGACGCCTTCGCCGGGCGGCGGGTTGCCCTCGTGCTCGGCGGCGAGGGTGCCGGGCTGCGCCGCCTCACCCGCGAGACCTGCGACGAGATCGCCGGCCTGCCGATGCCCGGCTTGTCGCGGTCGGGGGGGATGGAAAGCCTCAACGTCTCCGCCGCCGCCGCCATCGCGCTTTATGAAATTTCTCGCCCGGCGAAAACCACTCCTTAACGCCCTTCGGCGACACTGGCGCCACGCGATCGAGCGGTCCGCCTCGGCGGCGCTCGCCACCCACGCCAGAAGGGCAAATACCGGGACGAAGCCCTATCATGCTCGTTGATTGGAACCTGCTCTCTGACGACCTGCAACTGATCCTCTCGCGCGAGGCCCTGCGCCGCGCCGTCGAAACGGTGGCCGGTCAGGCGGAAATCCTCGCCGAGGAAATGGAGGGCGGCCTGCTCAACGACCTCGGCGGGCCGGAAGCGCTCCGCCTGCTCGCCGCCCTCGCGCGCGCCACCGGAAACGACCCGCTCGACATGCCGGTCGCCGGCCACGCCTGAGGGTTTGAAAAGAATGCCGTCCCGCCCGGGAATCGACGGGAAAACACCAATATTTCCAGAGGGCGTTCTTTTTCAAGTTCGATTGATTTTCACGCTCTGACCGAGTTGGCGCGGGACGGGTCGGCCGCGCATCGTCTGGCCCGGCGAGCGAACGCGCTGGTGTTGCTGGATGCGGGGATGAGTTGCGCGGCGATCGCCGAGGTGCTGTTGCTGGACGACGACACCATCCGTACCTGGCATCGGCCGTACCTGGCATCGGCTGTATGAAGAAGACGGGATCGAGGGGCTGGCGCGCTTTGGCTACGAGGGCGGCGCCGGCCGCCTGAACATTCACGGCACGATTGATCTTGAGACCGGCCAGACCCGTATGCTGGAGGCGGCGACGGTGGATGCGGCCAGGCAGCCGGGCCGTCGGATCAAGCTCCACTTCATCCCGGCCTATTGTCCACATCTCGACCCGATCGAACGGCCGTGGGGGTTGACGCATCAGCCCATCACCCACAACCGATGTCATGCGACGTTCGCCGATTTCCGCAATGCGATCCTGACGTTCCCGCGCGAGGAGGTGCCGAGAAAGTGGCACGTCCATTGCGACGAAGTATCAGACAATTTCCGCGTCATCTCGCCCAAGGATTTTCGGATCCTGGCGTGAACGGGGTATAGGTCTTTATTTGGCGCGCTTGCGCCCGCCAACCCGGCGCGTGATACCCACCGCCCGCAATCATGCAAGGGTCATGATTTCGGGCGGTGGGTATTACTACGTCCTCATCCCCCTCAATGCTGCTACGCTGATCAGGCCGGTGAGGAGGAGAAGCCCCGATGCGGGCTCCGGAACCGGCGTCGGGCTGCCTCCGATGGGGCCGCTGTAGCCGACGCTGCCGAAGTCGCTGCGGCCGGTACCGAAATTGCCGCCGTTGGTGCAATCGTTTGAGATGGTACTGGTATGACCGCATGTCCGTGCTGATGAAGGTTTCTCGTTCCATACTGCGCATGCAGCGAGGGTTGCTCGCATGGGGCGGGCCCTTCCTTAGCGCAGGGGATGAGACATGGATGAGGGTAGCGAAGT